>DUDB01000057.1 GCA_012959525.1 Planctomycetota bacterium | reverse complement strand
CGACGCTTCGACTTCTGTGTCTGGCTGGCGGGATCGACGCCCGAGGTGACCAACGGCGTGGGTTTCAACATCACGCTCTGAGGGCATCCTGCCCCGAGATTGCTAGACTGATCCGCGTGGAACAACTGGCCAAGACACTTGTGGACTGGATCGAGATCGAGTCCATCACCGGCTCGGAAGCTGACTACGGCGATGCCCTTGGCCGTGCCCTGGAGGGCAAGGGCCTATCCGTTGAGCGCCAAGAGGTTGAGCCGGGCCGCTTCAATATCCTGGCCCGAGCAGGGATGCCGGAAGTCGTTTTCTGCACACACTTGGACACCGTGCCACCTTTCTTTGGTTCGCGCGAAGACTCTGACTTCGTCTATGGCCGCGGATCTTGCGATGCCAAGGGGCAAGCCGTGGCCATGTTGTCGGCGGCTCAGCGCCTGCTGGATTCGGGCGAGGACAGGATCGGGTTTCTGTTCACCGTGGGCGAAGAGACGGATAGCGCGGGGGCGGCCTTCGCCAACGCGCACCTTGCCGACCCCTGGCGTCCACGGCACGTGATCATCGGAGAGCCCACCGATGGCCTCTTCGTGCGCGGGCACAAGGGCATCTTCGGGGGCTGCCTGGTCGGGCACGGCCAGGCCGGGCACTCTTCCCAAGAGATGGGCCCGAGTGCCATCCATGAGCTGGTGGCCAGCACGGGCAAGCTCCTCGACGCGGACTGGGGCGAGCACGAGTCCCTGGGCCAGGGCACCGTGAACGTGGGTCACTTCCACGGTGGAATCGCCCCCAACGTCGTAGCGGACAGTGCCAAGGCGCAGATCCTGATACGAACGGTAGAAGACCCCGCCACGGTTGAGGCGCGCATTCGCGGATGCTTGAGTGAGCACGTCGCGCTTGAGGGCGCGTTCGGCTATTCCCCGGTCGAGTTCCACGTACCCGATGGCGAGGAGTCCGTGGCCGTCGCCTTCGGAACCGACGCACCTCACATGCCCAACTGGGGTACGCCGCTGCTGTTCGGGGCGGGCTCCATCCGCGACGCCCATACGGACAATGAGAAGGTTGGCAAGCAAGAGCTCATCGCTTGCAGCCTGCGCCACGAGCAGACCGTACGCGAACTTCTCGGCTAGACTGCATCCATGGGGCAGCCTTCACACGCTCGGGCCGTGATTGTCGGAGGGGGCATTATCGGATGCTCCACGGCCTACCACCTGGCCAGACTCGGCTGGCAGGAGATCGTCGTCCTCGAGAGGGCTCAGCTGACCTCGGGCTCAACCTTCCACGCGGCGGGCCTTGTGGGGCAGCTGCGCTCCTCCGCCAGCATCACCCAGCTGCTCAAGTACAGCGTGGAGTTGTACGGCAGGTTGGAAGCGGAGACCGGCCAAGCCACAGGCTGGGAAGCTTGTGGGGGGCTGCGGCTGGCCTGCAATCAGGAGCGTTGGACGGAGGTCCGTCGTCAGGCCACCACCGCCCGCAGCTTCGGGCTGGAGGTGGATCTCCTGACGCCGCGGGAAGCTCAGGACCTGTGGCCCCTGATGGATGCCTCCGACATCGTGGGTGCAGCCTTCATGCCCAGCGATGGGCAGGCTGGCCCCTCGGACATCACCCAGGCTCTGGCCAAGGGTGCCCGCTCCCAGGGCGTGCAGATTCTGGAGCACTGCCCCGTGGAGGAGGTCCTGGTCGAGGATGGCCGGGTCGCCGGGGTTCGGACCCCGGAAGGAACCTTGCGCTGCGAGGTACTGGTCAACTGCGCGGGCCTGTGGGCGCGGGAGTTCGGCGCCCTGGCTGGAGTCTGCGTTCCCGTTCAAGCCGTCAAGCATCAGTTCATGCTGACCGAGCCCATCGAGGGGATCGAGCGCGGACTGCCGACCCTGCGCGACCCCGATCGGCTGGTGTACATGAAAGAGGAGGTGGGCGGCCTCGTGATGGGCGGCTACGAGTTGGATCCCAAGCCCTGGGCTCTTGAGGGGATTCCAAAGGACTGGACCTTCAAGCTGATCGATCCCGACTGGGAACAGTTCGAGAGCCTCAGTACCCAAGCCATGGAACGCGTGCCGGCACTGGCGGACGCACCTGTGCGCCAACTCGTACACGGGCCCGAGGCCTTCACCCCCGACGGCAACTTCATCCTCGGCGAGGCGCCCGAATTACCGGGGTACTTTGTGGGGGCTGGCTTCAACGCCTTTGGCATCGCGGCCGGCGGGGGAGCCGGCAAGGCTCTTGCCGAGTGGATCGTGGAGGGCGTACCCAGCATGGATCTGTGGCCCGTGGACATCCGGCGCTTCGGCCCCATGCATGCCGATGATGGTTGGGTTCGCGAGCGAACTCTGGAGGCCTGCAGTCGGCACTACACCATGGCCTGGCCCCACGAGGAGGCGCAGGCTGGGCGCGGCTGGCGCAAGTCCCCCCTGTATGACCACCTCAAGGCTGCCGGCGCCTGCTTTGGCCAGAAGATGGGTTGGGAGCGGCCGAACTGGTTCGCGCCCGAGGGCGTGGAGCCTGTGGACGAGTACACATTTGGACAACCCAATTGGTTTGAGCACGTAGGACGTGAGCATCAATGCGTGCGCGAGGCCGTGGGGCTCTTCGATGAGACCTCCTTCGCCAAGTATCGCTTGCGCGGTTCTGGCGCCGGCGCGGCTCTCTCCTGGATCTGCGCAGGAGATGTGACCAAGGGACCGGGTCAGGTGACCTACACCCAACTCCTCAACGAGCGCGGCGGGATCGAGTGCGACCTGACGGTCTCGCAGCTGGCTGAGGATGACTACTACTTCGTGACCGGCACGGGCTACGCCACCCACGACAAGGGTTGGATCGAGCGGAATCTGCCGCGGGGTTCAGGCCTGGCCATTGAGGACGAGACCGAATCCCGGGCCGTCCTGGGTTTGATGGGCCCGCGCTCCCGTGATGTCCTCGAAGCGCTGATCAACAGTGATGTCAGCGACGCGGCCTTCGGCTTCATGACCTGTCAGGAGCTCTCGATCGTCGGTGTTCCCGTGCTGGCCCTGCGCGTGACCTTCGTAGGGGAGCTGGGGTGGGAGCTGCACGTGCCCATCGCCCGGGCGGCAGAGGTCTACGACGCATTGATGGAGGCGGGTGCGTCCCATGGAATCTCCAACGCGGGATATCGAGCCATCGAGTCCCTGCGTCTGGAGAAGGGCTATCGGATCTGGAGCCGGGAGCTCACCCCCGAAGACACTCCTCTGGAGGCGGGACTGGGATGGGCGGTCAAGCTGGGAACGGACACCGAGTTCCTGGGTCGCGAGGCACTGCTGGCACAGCGTGCGGCGGGCAAGCTCAAGAAGCGCCTGGCTACCTTCACGGTGCCGGGCCAAGACACCCATCTGCTTGGGCGCGAGACTCTCTACCGTGACGGAGAGAAGGTCGGCTGGCTGACCAGTGGAGGCCACGGCTACACGATCGATGCGGCCATCGGCATGGGTTACATCCGCCATCCAGATGGCTTGGACAAGGACTTCATCCTGAGCGGCAGCTATGAACTCGACGTGGCGAACCAGCGCGTCCCCTGCCAGGTGCACCTGGGCGCACTCTATGATCCACGGTCCGAGCGCGTCCGATAGTCGGACTCTGGCTGTGGCGAGGCGTATGACGGGGCGGGGTTCTCCTCAAGCCCGCGGCAAGAACGGGCGGTGCGAGAGCACCTGCGGCGGCCCACGCGGCGCTTATTGCAGCAGTTGGAGGCGTACCTCGCCCATGGTGCAGCGTCCCATGTCCAGGGCCTGAACCCATATCTGGGTCCCCGCGAAGCTGCTGGGCAGGTTGAAGGTCACGGCGAGTCGTCCATCCACATCGGCCACCGCGTTTAGCAGGACCTGGGCGTTTTGGATGCTATAGAACTGGCCCGGGCAGCCGGTGGCCGCCGTACGACCCGGCGCGAAGCCATAGGCCACGCTGATGCTGGCTCCGGGTTCAAACCCCAGCCCGTACAGGGTGTTCAGCTGCCCGCTGATGCCAGGCTGAGCGCCGCTCAAGCGGCTGCCGCGCACCAGGGGGGTCAAGCGGTAGGCCCGCTGAACGCCGTTCAGCTTGCCTGTGCCGCAGATCTCTCCCAGCTCGTTGATTCCGCTGGCGCCGGTGAGCACCCAGGAGGTTGTGGGGCGAATGGCATCCTGCAGCTTGACCGGGCCCGCCGTACCCCCCGGCCAGAGCGTCGCGTACTGGACTTCCCCGCTGTCGGTGGACTGGCCCACAACGACTCCGTGGTCGTTGATGGCTTTGGCGTCGCCTGCGCTGCCCCCCAGGGTCGGAAGCTCAGTGAGTACACCCGCCTGCCAGATGAAGGCGCGGTAGTCGCCCGCCGGATTGGCACTCACGCCCACGACACGATCGAAGTTGTCGAGGTCGCGCGGGGTCGTGAATTCCCCCAGGCCGCCCAGATCCTGCATCCCCGTTGAAGGGCTCCACAGGAACGGACGCATGGACTCGACCGCATCTTTTGCAATGCCGATCACGTGCATGTGGTCATTGAGCCCATAGGCGAATCCGCCGCCACCCCCAAAGGTCCCGATGTCCAGCCAGTTGCCCTGGGTGTCGCTTACATAGGGGCGGAACTGGGAGATGGTGTAGCCGGGGATGAACGCCGAGTTGGTCCCGCAGAGCAGAGCGTCCACGTTGATGTCGGTGGCCTTGGAGAAGGTGAGCGGCCCCACGTGTATGTCCTGGGTCGTGCCAGACTCCCAGGAGTAGGCGTGCAGGTCCCCCGAAGCCGTCGTTGAGTAGCCCACGCACTGGCCCGTGTCGTTCATGGATCCTCCAAAGGAGAGGGCCGGCGCGAGGGGGTAGATCTTCTCTTGGGTGTGGCCGTTCCACCAGTAGGCGTTGATCTTGCCTTGTCCAGGAGGCGCGGGGAGGTCGTTCTCTCCGTGCACGTGCCCGCGGTTGTTGATCTCAATGGCCCGAACCCCATGGCTGGGATCCGGACTCAGAGATCCGATGTCCGCAATGGAATAACGTTGTGCAGATGCCTTGGATGCGAGTGGTCCCTGGGCCTGGGCGGGGTTGGGGCCGGCCGCATGGATGCCCGCGAAGAGGGGCAGCAGTAGGCCTGTGGTGATTCTATTCATGGGACTGGAGCCGGGTGCAGGGAGGGCGGTTGAGGTAGACGGATCTGAGATGCATGCAACCCCGTGACACCCCGTGTGTCCCGCGACTTCCCTTGTATTTTATGAGCAAACGTCAGCGGTGGACCATGTGAACCAGATACCAGGGCAACGGGGAGCCCAAGCGGGGTATTGGTCAGCGACTGAAGCCAATCGGGGTGCGTCCATGTAGAATGGGGCCCCGCAGTGGGAATCCACCATGGAACGCTACGATGAAGAGTTCGCCGTGTTGCTAGAGGGCATCAACGGCATGCAGGCCGGTATGGTCGCGAGCCTCTTGGAGGATGTTGGCATTCCAACCATGCAGCATGGGCCGGACTTTGACGTAGCGGAGCTTGGCACCGCGACCCACTCCATGCTGCGCGGCACGAGTCTGCTCGTTCCGCACAGTGCGTTGGCTCGTGCGCGGAAGGCTCTCGACGACGCGGGTTGGGGAGTCGCATTGGATGCCGACGAGGATGGGTCGGCTCCGGCTGCGGACTCTTCAGGAGCCTGACCCAGAACGCGGGTATTCGATGTAGCGAGCGGTCTCGTCTGCGACCTCCTGGCCGAAGAGCGATTCGACAACGGCAAACGCCATGTCGATGCCTGCGGCGACGCCCGCTGATGTGATGACCCCGTCCTCGACGAAGCGCGCTCCACGGTCGACCTCAATCGTGTCGTCCACCTCGGCGAGGGCGTCATAAGCGCCCCAGTGGGTGGTCGCCCGCTTGCCGGACAGGAGACCGGCTTTGGCGAGTAGTAGGGCGCCCGTGCAGACCGACGTGATGCGCTGGGCGGAACGGGCTGTTCGGGTGATCCAGGCGATGACGTCCTGGTTGTCCAGGAGGGGGCGTGTTCCAAATCCACCGGGCACCACCAGCAGATCGATGGATGGAGCACTGTCGAAGCCATGGTGGGGAACGACCCGCAGGCCACCGGTGGCGACGATCTCGGCCCCGGACTGGGCGACTGTGAACACGCGCAGTGGGGCATCGTCATCTGAGCGCCGTGAGTCCAGGCCTGCGATGAGCCGTGTGCGGGAGAACACCTCGAAGGGCCCCGCGAAGTCGAGCACCTCGACCCCGTCGAAAATGAGGATTCCAACGTTCCAGGGTGCGTTCATAGCGCCGATTCTACCCACGGGTCTCTCGGGCTCTGGCATGGGGTTTCAGACTCTTTACTCTGTCCCCATGACCGACCCTATTCTTGTGCCTTTGAGATTCGAGCGTAGAGACGGTGAGGAGATGCTAGCTGCTGCGAGTGCTTTCCGCCAAGAGCTCGAGGCTCGCCGCAGCGTACGTAGCTTCTCGACGGACCCCATCCCGGAGGGCGTCATAGAAGAGTGCCTGCGCGCTGCCGGCAGCGCACCCTCTGGCGCTAACTTGCAGCCGTGGAGCTTCGTTGTCGTTAGCGAGCCCTCCCTGAAGCGAAGAATCAGAGAGGCGGCAGAGGTGGAAGAGCGTGAGAACTACGAGTGGCGCATGGGGGAGGCGTGGCTCAGAGACCTGGAGGCGTTTGGTACTGATGAGAACAAGCCCTTCTTAGAGGACGCGCCCGTGCTCATCGTTGTCTTTCGTCAGGCCTATGGTTTGGACGACGAGGAGAAGCGAAAGCACTATTACGTCATGGAGTCCGTTGGTATCGCGACAGGCTTTCTGCTCGCCGCGCTTCACAAGGCTGGGCTCGCGACCCTGACCCACACTCCCAGCCCGATGGGGTTCCTTGAAGGGATCCTCGAACGGTCGGAGAACGAGCGCGCCTATCTCCTCATTCCGGTCGGCTATCCTGCCGACGGCTGCAAGGTCCCAGACATCACGAGGAAGCCCTATGAGGACTTCGTCGACGAGCGCTAGACGAGCTTGACGGCGGTCCCGTAGGCGAGGAACTCCGGGGATGGCCGCGCGGATTGAAGCCCGAGTCATGCGTGGGTTGTGAGCGTGTCGACGGCATACGAGAAAGGGGCAGGCAGACTTTGGCGCGGCGGGACTTGGGGTGTAGCGTGTCTGCATGCAATCCCGTCCCGGTGGAGTGGAGCTGTTGGAGGCCCTGGAGTCGGGAGAGGTGCGTGCCGCAGAGCCTGGCCCCGAGGGCTGGATGGTCAACACCTGGGTCAAGGAGGGCATCCTCGACATCTTTCGCACCAGCGAGGTCGTTCCCCATGGACTGGAGCTGTCTGGGGAGCCAGGTGAGTCCGGCCTGGCCTTTCGTGACAAGGAGCCGTTCCTGGTGCGGCGCTTTACAGACAAGGACGATGTACGCCTGGTCCCGGGAGGCTCAGCCATCCGCCGTGGCACCTACATCGGCCCGGGCGTTGTCTGCATGCCGCCCATGTACATCAACGTGGGTGCGTTCGTGGGAGCGGGCAGCATGATCGACAGCCACGCACTCGTCGGTACCTGCGCACAGGTGGGGGAGCGCGTGCACGTTTCCGCCGCCGCTCAGCTGGGCGGCGTGATGGAGCCCGTGGGCGGGCGTCCGGTCATCATCGAGGACGGTGCGTTCATCGGTGGCAACTGCGGTGTCTACGGTGGCGTACTGGTGGGGCGCGGCGCCGTGCTGGCTGCTGGTGTGGTCCTGACAGGGGGGAGTGTGGTGCACGATCTGGTGCATGGCTGCGAATTGGGTGGCAGCCCGGCGCAGCCCCTGGAGATTCCCGAGAACGCAGTCGTCATCCCGGGCACGCGTGCGCTCGAGGGTGAGTACGCCACCAGCAAGGGTTTGTCCGCCGCCTGCGCCCTGATCGTCAAGTACCGGGACGCGAGCACCGATGCGGCGACCGCCCTGGAAGACGCCGTGCGCTGAGACGGCGTCAGGCGGAATCCGAAGAATCAGGGACGTAGTCCATGAAGCGGCCGCCCTCCTGAGCCAGCTCGACGATCAGGTTGGCCGCCTGGAACTTGACCCGACCACCATCACGGGTGGTGATGTCGGGGGCCGCCGCCAGTGCGTCAAGCTGCTCACGCAGGGCCGCTGCTCCGACACTGTCTGCATAGTGCAGGACCCCGCCGTGGAAGGGGGCGAAGCCCATGCCGAACACGGTGGCCAGATCCAGCTCCTGCGGCCCCGTCACCACACCTTCTTCCAGGCAGCGCGCGGCTTCGTTGACGAGCGAGAGCACGCAGCGGTTGACGATGTCCTCGTCGGAGAGTTCCGCGAGGGACTGGCTGGTCTGCAGGCTCGCGACATCCCCGGCCAAGGTGGGCTTCTTGGGGTTGGACCAATCGAAGAACCCCTTGCCGCTCTTGCGTCCCACGCGTCCGGCTTCGATCCAGGGCAGGAGACCCTCGGTCGGTCGCATGCGCGCGCCGTAAGCCTCGTGCAGGGAGCGAGCGGCGTGACCTGCAATGTCGAACCCCACCTCGTCCAGTAGCCGCAGGGGACCCATGGGCATGCCGAAGTCCAGCAGCAGATCCTCCAAGCGCTGAGGGGCGACGCCGCACTCGAAGAGCCGCAGGGCTTCATCGAGGAACGGGCCGAGGAGTCGGTTGACCAGGAAGCCCGCCACGTCCTTGACGATGACCGGCGTCTTGCCCATGGCCAGGGCCAGGCCGGCGGCGGCGCGCACCACCTCGGGACGGGTCTGTTCCCCTGGCACGATCTCGACCAGAGGCATCTGTCGCACGGGGTTGAAGAAGTGCAAGCCCACCACCCGGCCGGGGTCGGGGACGTCGGCGGCGATCTCGGTCACCGAGAGGGAGGAGGTGTTCGTCGCCAGGATGGCCCCATCGGGCATCTTCTCTGCCAACTCGCGGAGGACCGCGCACTTGATGGGCAGGGTCTCGGCCACGGCCTCGATGGCGATCTGTGTTCGGCCCACACCGCTGATGCCCTGGCTCGCATCGAGGTGGTCAAGTGCCGCCCGTGCACGGCTGCCATCCAGTCGCCGTCGCTTGAGTTTCTTGGTTATCTCGCGCTCGTGCTCTACCAGGGCCTTGTCCAGCGCTTCGCGTGAGAGGTCCGCAAGGCGGGTGGAGACGCCCCGCTCCGCCAGCAGGCTCGCGATCGCTCCGCCCATGACTCCGGCACCCACGACGGTGGCACGCTCCAGCCTGGGAGCACGCTCGCCGTCCGGGCCCCGGCTCAGCTTCTTGGCGGCTTCAGAGGCTTGGAAGATGGAGACCAGGCTCTTGCAGACGGATCCCGTCGCCAGGACGGAGATGGCCTCGGCCTCGCGTGTGGCCGCCTCGCGTGCGTTCACCCGGGCCGCACTCGCGACCATGGGAACCACCAACTCCACGGCCGGGTACTTACCGCGGGTCTTGGCGGCAGCCTGCTTTTGAGCGGTGTTCTCGATGATGGCCGTGGCGAGTGGGTTCTTGTCCACGAGCCAGCGGGCCAGTCCGCGTTTCTTGGGGCGCGCCTTGGTGCGACCCAGGGCCAGGTCGGCCGCGATTCGGAAGAGGTACTCGGGCTTGGTCACGCGGTCGACGATTCCGAGCTTGGCGGCCTTGCGTGTGTCGTAGAGACGGCCCGTGAGGATCGCCTCCATGGCAGCGGGCACTCCGATCTTCTTGGGCAGGCGGTGGGTCCCGCCCCAGCCAGGCAGGATGCCCAGCTTGGTCTCGGGCAGCCCCAGGCGCGTCTTCGGTGAGTCAGCAGCCAGGACGTAGCGGCAGGCCAGCGATAGCTCGAGGGCTCCGCCGGGAACGGGTCCGCCCACCGCGGCCACGGTGCACATGGAGCGGGAGAGGTTCTCCAGGTTCTCGAGGATGCCGTGTACCTCGATGGTCATACGCCGCACGAGCTCGGGATCCCTGAGGGTCTCGATGGCGCCGATGTCGGCACCGAAGGCGAAGTGCAGCGGCTCGCGGCCGCGAATGACGAGGGCGCGATCGCCCCCGCTCGGCTGCACCGTGGCCAAGGCCAGTGCCAGGTCCCGCCAGAGCGGCAGGTCGAGGACCGTGGCGGTCCGGTGGGGCGGGTCGAGGGTCAGGACCACGAGGCCTGCCTCCGGACGCTTGATGCGCACGCAGGATCCCTCGGGTGGCATGTCGTCGGGAACGGGCAGCCCGTCCCAGTTGGGCAGAGTGTTCATGCTAGTCGTCCCCCCGTTCGAGGACGACCGCGCCCCCTTGGCCTCCGCCGATGCACAGGGTGGCCAGAGCCAGCTCCCCATCCGAGCGCTGCAGCTCGCGGGCGGCGGTCAACAAGAGCCGCCCCCCCGTCGCACCCACCGGATGGCCTTGGGCGATGGCTCCTCCGTGGATGTTGAGCCGCTTGGGATCCAGCTCGCCCAGGGCCTTCTTGCGTCCCAGGTGCTTGGCTGCGTAGTCATCGGACTCGAAGGCCTTGACGCAGGCGAGGACCTGAGCCGCGAAGGCCTCGTTCAGCTCGACGCAGTGCATGTCGGACAGCTCGCACTCGGCGGCCTCAAGGGCCTGAGCGGAAGCGAACACGGGGCCCAGGCCCATACGTTTGGGGTCGAGTCCCGCCCAGGCAAAGCTGCGCAGGTGGGCCAAGACCTCCAGGTTCAGCTCCTGGGCGCGGCGGCCGGTAGTGACGATCATGGCCACCGCTCCGTCGCTGATGCCGCAGGCGTTGCCCACGGTGACGATCCCATCGGGCTTCTCGAAGTAGGGTCGCAGCTTGGCCAGGGCCTCGAGGGTCTGGTCGTCGCGGATACCGTCATCGTGCTCCACCGATGCCGCTCCGGGGCGGGCCTCGGCTCCCATGTGGGGCAGGATCTCTTCGCTCAAGAGGCCCTCCTCGCGGGCCGCCTTGGCGCGCCGGTGACTCTGCAGGGCGTAAGCGTCGGCCTCCTCGCGGCTGATGCCGAAATCGCGAGCCAAGAGCTCAGCGGTGCTGCCCATGAGCATGCCGCAGGTGGGGTCGGTCAGGCCTTCGAGCAGAGCGATGCGTGGTGCCAGGAACGACGGGCGGAAAGAGGACAGGGCTTTCAGCTTGGCCATCCCCGACCGGGCCCCGGCGAGACGCGCGAACATGTCCGTCATCTTGCGTCCGAAGACCAGGGGGTAGGAGCTCATGACTTCCACTCCCACGCAGAGGTAGGTCTCACCATAGCCCGCCTCGATGGCGGTCGCCGCTTCGGTCACCATCTCGATTCCGCTGGCGCAGTTGCGCGCCACGGTGCGCGCCGGAGTGGACTCGTCGAGTCCCGCGCGCAGGGCAATGACACGTCCCACGTTCGCCTGGTCGAAGGGCTGACCCACGCAGCCGCAGATCAACTCGTCAAAGGCATCCGGCTCGAGGGCGTTCTGCGCCAGGACTTCCCGAGCCACCCGCGCCCCGAGGTGGCCGGCGTCCTCACGCTTGAACACTCCCCCGGCGCGCACGAAGGGAGTGCGCAGGCCAGCAGCCAGTACGATGTCTGTTGAGGGGCAGAGAGCGGGCATGTGCAGGGATCAGTGGATGCCGGAGGGGTTGGGATTCAGCGGTCGCAATCGGGAAGAGAGGCGCGGGAGGAAGCCGTTTGAGTCAGGGGTCCAGACCAACCCCTGCTCCGCCCACTCCCCCGTACGGTACCGAAGAAGGGCACGGCCGTGGGCGGCCAGGGATGTGTAGACCACCTCTCCAGGGTGGCCTTCCGGGACAGGTTGGAGCGTGTCGGGATCGATGATCTCCAGAATGCAAAGATCGGGATGCACAGTGAAGCCTGTTCCCGCCTCCGGTGCCTCGGCCATTGTGGCCACTGGGCGCGCGCTCTCTACGAAGGCCATGGGGCACTCTGAGTGCCCGTGAATGCGGGCGACCCGAGCTGCGGGGGCCAGAGCGACCCACGCCGCGGCCTCCTGCGGGTCAGGGGCCGCGCTGCCCACGACGATCAGCCACTTGAGGTGTGGATAGGAGCGCGAGCCGTCGAGGGCCGCCTGCGCAACTTGAGAGAGGACCTGCGGCCGTGCGATCAGGGCCGAGGAACCGGGCCCCTCCAACGCGGCCAGGACCTCATCGACGTTAGGTGTGTCGCGCCTGGATCCGTGCAGGCCTCGGGCACGGGACCCGCCTGGGCAGGTGACGCGCAGGGGATCGCCGCCTGACGCTTGGGGGTCCTGGGCTCCCGCGAGCAGGGCCCCCGCCAGGGTCGAGGGGGTGGTGCCTTCTGGTTGCAGGGTGCTCACCAAGTGCGAGCCCGCCGCCAGATTCAGTTGGAGTGCCGCGCGTAATCCCACCTCGGCGAGGAGGTCCAGGTCGTGGCGCGTGCACGCGGTTTGACGCAGGCGGGCGTCCACGGGGAGCTCGGAGGCCAGCTCATACCCACGGCGGAGGGCCTGGCCGGCGCGCTCGCCGCCGAGGGCCAGGGCCAGCTTGCGGGTGAAGCCCCAGTTCTCCCGCATGGCGTGGGGCGTGGGGCGCAGCATGAACTCTTGGGGGTTTTCCTCGAGGTCAGCGTGCTCGGTGAGGGGTAGCCCGGCCAGGTCGGGCACCCCACGGACACGCCGAACGTCCACACCTGCCTCGTCCAGCACCCGGTGGTAGTGGGGGGAGAGCGCGTAGAGCTCCTCACGCAGATAGCGCGCTAGTGCTTTGTCCTGCCGGCGCCGCAGGGTGCGGGTCGGGACTTGGGCCAGGGCTTGCCAGGATCTTCGAGGTTTCATTGTGGGCTACCAGGGGTCTACCCTGCACCGGGCTGGCCAGCCGCTCAAGAACTTCGCGCTGGTCTCTCGCAAAGAAATCCCCAGTTTTCCAGAGTCATCTCCCATGAGCGACCTCATTGATCCCACCGACGTTCTGCCCCTCCGCTTGCCTGGTCGCAGCGGTCCCAGGCCTCGCACCGTGCTCGTGCTCGGTGGAGGCGGCATGCGGGGCATGGCCCACATCGGCGTGCTCAAGGCGCTGCAGACTCTGGGCATTCGCTACGACGCGGTCGTGGGAACGAGCATCGGAGCGTTCGTGGGGGCCATGGTCTGCGGGGGCAATTCACTGGAGGAGATCGAGAGCACTCTGATCGAGGTTCAAAAGCAGGACTACTTCCGTCTCAACACGGTCAAGCTGCTGCTGAAGGGCACGCGTGCGCCGAGCATGTACCAGGGCAAGGTCTTCCGCGAGAGCCTGAAAAAAATGTTGCCCGAGATCGAGTTGACCGAGATGAAGATCCCGTTCTATTGCAACGCCGTCCGCTTGGAGTCGGGCGGAGCCGTGTACTGGGGAACGCCCGGTTTCACGGAGATCTCGTTGGTGGACGCGGTCTACTCCTCGTGTTCCTTGCCAGGGGTCTTTGAGCCTCTCGAGTGGGAAGGCAATAACTACGTTGATGGAGGAATCGTGGACTCAGTTCCTCTGCGCTTCGCCAAGACCCTTGACGCAGACCTGATCATCGCCGTGGATCTGACCGTCAAGAGCACCTTCAAGACGCCGGACTACCAGCGGCGCGTGCTGCCGACGTTGTTCCGCATGTTCGAGATCGTGGAGGAGGTGCTGGTAGAGCAATCCCTGCACATGCACGTGGACCACCGCGTGGCCCTCATTCAGCCGAAGGTGGGACATCTCCACCGCTTCGACTTCAGTAAGGTGGGCGAGGTGATCCAGGCGGGAGAGGAAGAAGCTCTGAATGTGCTGACTGCGCACACCTCCACCCGTGGTCTGGTCTCCGATGAGATCAAGGACGGGTTGACGTGTCCGGTGATGCCCAAGGATCACGTCAGCCTGCACCTCGACCCCAGCCTCTGCGTGGGTTGTGGTATGTGCCAGATGGTTTGCGAGACGGACGGATTCTGGGCCGAGGCCGGGGTGGCCACTGTGCGCAAGAGTGCCAACTACGAGTGCACCCGCGACCACGCCTGCGTGCGCAACTGTCCAACGAACGCCATCAGCCTCGGGAACCTGTAGGGACTGCGTAGTATTGCCTGGTCGGGATCCCCTCCCGGGATTTGGTCGCTATTCTGTTGGCCATGATCACCCCCAAGCCCTTGCTCGTGTCCCTCGTTCTTGTCGGCCTCCTGCTGCCAGCCTGCATTTTCAACGTCGATGTGACGGGGGCCGCGATCGAGCCCCACGTCCAGCATGATCCCGAGCCTCTGCCTGCGGTTCGTCCCGAATCCGGGGGTCTGATCGCGGGTGAAGTGGCCCGGGCCAATGCGACCATCCAGGCCATCGTCGAATTGCCCGACGACCAGCGGACCATCGCCAACACATTGACCGCCGTGGACGACGTGCAGTGGGACTTCATTCAGAGCGTGCGCATGGAGGGCTTCCTGGCCGCAGTCTCCACGGATGCGGCGGTGCGTGAGCGTGGGCGACGCATCCAGGTCGAGACCTCGGCCTGGTTCGACAAGCTCTATCAGAACGTCGACCTGTACCACACGGTCCAGGCTTTCTGCGAGGGGCAGCCGGATCTGCAGGGAGAGGATGCGCGCTATCGGGACGTCTTGCTCCGAGACTTCAAGCGCAAGGGTGTGGACCTCAATGCGGCGCAGCGTGCCGAACTCCTGGAGATCGAGAACCAACTGCAGGAGTTGGGAATCGAATTTCGCTCGAACATCGATGATGACGAGACCTCCGTCCTGCTGACCGCCGAAGAGTGTCGTGGTGTTTCCGAGAGCGCCCTGACCCGGGTGCCGCGCAAGGGCCCTCTGTATTCGGTGCCCCTGGTAGGCTCGGCCGTCTCGGACTTCTTCGCCTACTGTGAGGTGGAAGAGACCCGCTGCAAGCTCTCCATCGCCTACTCCAAGCGCGGCGGTACCCGCAACGTGGCCGTCCTGGAGGAGCTCCTGCTGCTGCGTTCAAAGAAGGCCCAGCTGCTCGGCTACCCGACCATCGCCCACTATCAGACGGAGACCCGCATGGCCGGGAGTCCGCAGCGGGTGGCAGAGTTCTACGCCGATCTGAAGCCCAAGCTGCGGCGCAAGGCCGAGCAGGATCTGGCCGAGGTCCGGGCGGCCAAGCGCGAGCACCTCGGCGATCCCGAGGCCGAGTTCCACGCCTGGGACAACAGCTTCTACCGCAACCGTCTGATGCGCTCCAAGTACGCCGTGGACAACGAGGCCGTACGGGGTTACTTCCCCATCGAGCGCGTCACCGAGGGAATCTTCGCCGTGACCCAGGATCTCTTCGGCATACGATTCACGGAGATCAGTGATCAGGCGCGCGAGCAGGGACGGCCCATGTGGCACCCGGACGTGCACCTCTATCAGGTTCACGATGCCGAGAGCGGTGACCTCTTGGGCGAGTTCTACACCGACCTGCACCCGCGCCCTGGCAAGTACACCCACGCCGCGCAGTTCCCCTTGCGCTCGCGCAAGCGTCTGCCGGACGGCACCATTGCCAAGCCCCTGGTGGCTTTGGTGTGTAACTTCACCAAGCCTACTGCTGACCAGCCGGCTCTGCTTCGCCACAGGGAGGTGGAGACCTACTTCCACGAGTTCGGTCACTGTCTGCACTCGATCCTGACCACCGCCGAGTATGCAGAGTTCGCGGGATCGGCCGTGGCACGCGACTTCGTCGAGGCCCCTTCACAGATGCTGGAGAACTGGATCTGGGACGCGGGCGTTCTGGCGCGTCTGTCCAGCCACCACGAGACCGGCGAGTCCCTGCCCGAGGAGACCCTGAAGGGCATGCTGGCCGCCAAGAACATGGGCTCGGGGATAAGCGCTGAGGCGCAGGTGTTCCTGGGCATGATGGACATGGCCTTCCACACGGACGCCGATGGTGAAGTGGATACCACCGCCGTTCGAGCAGAGGTCTACCGGGACACCCGTATCTTCCCCGTCATCGAAGGCCTGACGAGCCAGGGCAGCTTCGGGCACCTGGTGGGCTACCACGCCAGCTACTACGGCTACCTGTGGTCCCTGGTCTACGCCCAGGACATGTTCAGCCGTTTCGAGAAGGAGGGCATCATGAACAAGGACACGGCGCGGGAGTATCGGCGACTTGTGCTGGCTCGCGGAGGCACCGTGGAAGCCCTGGATCTGGTGCGCGACTTCCTCGGTCGCGAACCCAACGCGGATGCCTTCCTGCGGGAGCTCGGACTGGAAGAGTAGGGGCTGTCAGTCCGGGGGTGGGCGGCGCAGAGGCCCCGGCTCGTCCTCGAGTCGGCGGAGGTCTTCGTCGCTGAAGCCTCCGGCACTTCGGCCCGAGGAGTCACCCCTACCTGATTCGGGGGGAGCGGCTCCCTGTTCGCCTCGACGCCCGAAGGCGCGCAGGTGTTCGGACAGGTCGACCCGGAAGCCGCCTGGCCCGCCGCCCATGGGACCCGCACCGGGCCCGAAGGGGCTCGCCCCGCCTCCTGCGTGACGCAGGCGCACGCTCCACAATTCGCGCATGCCCGTCCACATGATGTAAACACCGATGATGGGCAGGGAACAGTTCATGGGTGGAATGAGGAAGGAGAAGATCATCGCCAGGGCGATGTAGCGCCCCACGCGTACGGCGATCTCGGTGGCCTCCAGATAGCTGCGCTTGCGTGCCAGGAAGGCGCGCAGGATGCGGCCGCCGTCCATGGGGAAGGCGGGCACCAGATTGAAGATCCCCAGCATCAGGTTCATGGCGATGAAGACCGTCAGAAAAGCCGTGGGGCTCTCCAGGATGTGTGCGATGGACGGGCCCATTCCCCCCTCCCATCCTCCCACCAGCCCCAAGAGCAGCAGACCCGCCGCAGCCAACGCCAGATTGACCAGGGGGCCGGCGATGGCGACCTGGCCCTCCACCCGCGGGGACTCGGGGATCTCGCTCATGCGCGCCATGCCGCCCAGGGGCCACAGAACGATGTCGATCACGTGGATGCCATGGTGCCGGGCGACGAGGCTGTGGCCCAGCTCGTGCAACAGCACCAGGCCGAAGAGGGTCACGAGGATGGCGGCCGTGCCCAGGGGATTGTCCCCGATGAGCATGAGGAAGCCCGCCATGTAGAGGAACAGGATGTGGACGCGCACTTCGATGCCGAAGGGGCGGCCGATGGAGAAGGACTCGTTCACGGTTCTTGGAGGGTGCTGGGCGCTGGCCCTGAAGGGGGACCCTATACGCCAGAATTGGGAAAGCGAGGGCGGCCGTTGCAAAGAACCCGTCGGGGCGTGTTGGGGCGGCGTACACTGGCCGCCATGAGTCCTTCTCGCCTCTCCACCTCCCTCGACCCCAAGCGCCCGCGCGTCATGCGCGTGGACCTGGGCGCACTGGGAGCGGGGCAAGCCAGTGCGGTCGAGGTGGGCGAATGGCATGCCACGGACCCGCTCGCTGACCGGGTGGGCTGCTGGGGCGGTCCCGCCGCGGCCTTGGTCTGGTTCCAGGATCCCGGCCACCGGGAGACCTCATTCGCCCTGGCGGTGGGCCCGGCCGTGGCCCGCGGCGTCCCCACCGCGGCACGGGCCGTGGTCATGGCTCACGCACCCCTGGCGGGTTGCGTGCGGGAGGGTCAGGTGGGATCCGATCTGGCCCGGCGTCTGGCGCGGGTGACCGACTTATTGCTCATCGAGGGTGTGGCTCCCGGATCGGGTGCCGTCTTGGTGTTGGGTGAGCAGGGTGCCCGACTGGAGAATCTCCCCGACCTGGAAGGCCTTGATCCCGAGGCCACCCAGCGCGCCCTCGTCAAACACCTCGGCCCCTGTGCAAGCCTCAGGGTCGGACCCGCCGGAGAGGCCGGTCTGCCCCTGGCCAATCTGGCCGCCGGCAGCGATCCCCCCAGCTACGTGGGCCGCGGGGGGCTGGGCGCATCCTTCGCAGCCCGTGGGCTCAAGGCCCTGGCGGTGACGGCGCAGGAGGTGGAGCCCGTGCGGGACGATCGATGGGCCGCTCTCCAGAAGGACTCCCCTCGCCTTGCGGCGCGAGCTGAGGGGGCCAGCTTGGAGTTGTTTGAATCTCTGGCGGCCCGTTCTGCTCTGGGGGCTCGGGGCGGATCAGAGCGCGTGTCCGTGGAAGAGGCGCGAGCTTTTGGCGAACAGGCCCGCGAGCGGGTCGAGCGGCGACATGGATGCAGGGGTTGTCCGACCCCGTGCGGCTGGGTCATGGACGATCCGGGGGCCGAGGGGGAAGGAGTTAATGCGCGCTTCAATGCGTTGCATCCACTGGGGCAGAACCTGGGAATAGACGGCGTCGAAGGGGCGGGGGAGCTCTTGTCCTGCTGCAATCGCCTGGGGCTGGACGCCAAAGAAGCAGGTGGGTGTCTGGCGCTTTGGGCCCGGGACAAACCGCACCTGTGGGGGGAGTCGTTGGCACTGGAAGAGCTACTGGAACAAATGGTGCGTGGCGAGGAGCCGGCGGCTCAGTTGGGCCAGGGAGCGGATGCCTTGGGGCGGAGCTTGGGTCTGGCGGATGACGGGCTGCATTCACGGGGCCAGGGCATGGGATCCGAATCGAATCTGGCTGTGCACCTTGGCGCTTGCGTGGGCGTGCGCGGGCGCGAGCCCAT
The DNA here is from genome assembly GCA_012959525.1 of Planctomycetota bacterium. Classification (GTDB taxonomy): domain Bacteria; phylum Planctomycetota; class UBA1135; order UBA1135. The sequence continues at coordinate 65,980 of DUDB01000057.1, read as the reverse complement.
GCGCACCTTTCCCTTCCTGGTGGGGGCGGGATTCGGGCGCGCCGGACTGGAAGCCCTTGTGGCTCCATTGCCGCTGCCCTTGGGTGCGGAGAATCCCGCGCTACCGGTGGGCAAGGGGCGTCTGGTGTGGTGGCACGAGAACTTGGTCCTCGCGCTCGACCTCTCTGGTTTTTGCTCTTTCGCCGCCGCCGGAATGCTCGCCGATCGGGTCGTGGACCTGGATGGGCTCGCGCGCGAGCTGGAAGGGGCAGAAGGAGAATCGCCAGGCGAGCGGTGGCTGGGCCGTGGAGCCGTCCTAGCGGAGCTGTGGCGACGCCTCGGGGGAGAGGATGGCCAGAGGGTCAGCGAGGGGCCGTCGGGAGCCCTGGCGGCCCCCGGCATGTGGGACGAATACCACGCCCTGCGGGGCGTGGGGCTGACCCCGGAAGACCCTCTGGGAGACCACATCCTGGAGCGCGCGTTGGGTCAGCTCGGTACCCCTGGTGGGGAGGAGGCCTTGGTGGATGAGTCGAGCTTTGGCGGGCTCACAGCCAGGGGGCGGGTACGGCTGCGAGCTTCGGGTGCGCTGGCCGAGGCATTGGGGACCGAGCCCAGCCTAGAGCTGAACCTGCCCACCCGGGTGCGGGCGGTGGTCGCGCAGGCCGCGCGCCGCTGGCCCGAGGCAGCCCCGCTCCTCAGACGCGGGGAGGCTGTTCTCCCCAGTGTGCATTCCGGAGGCCGGCAGCTGGGCCCGGACGATCTGGTCCGTGACGGGGATGAACTGGACCTGATCCTCGTGGTTTCCGGGGGTTGAGGCTGGCATCCAAGCGCGGCCGCGCCGATTCTCTGTCCCCATGTACGATCGCATCCTGCTGATCAAGACCGGCGCCCTTGGGGACGTCCTGCGCACGACCTCCATCCTGCCCGGCCTGAAGGCGCTTGAGGGCGCCGGATCGATCGTGTGGGTAACCTCGCCCGAGGCGGAGCCCTTGGTACGCGACCATCCTCTGGTGGATGAGGTGCGTGTCTGGGACGGCGACCCTGAGGGAGTGGATGCGTACGTGGCCAACCTGGGCTCGCGGGGCAGCGTGTGGATCCTGTCCTTGGATGATGAGCTGGGTCCCTGTCGGCTGGCGGCTCGACTGCAGGTCTATAGTGGCTCGCGCCTCTCAGGTGCCTACGAGCACGAGAGCGGGGAGCTGGCTTATACCGACGATGTGGAGGCCTGGTTCGGCATGGGACTCCTGTCTCGCTGGGGCAAGCCCGAAGCGGACAAGCGCAAGCGTGAGAACGAACTCACCCACGGGCGGATCTTCGCGGCGATGCTCGGGATCGAGGACTCCAAACCGAGCCTGGTCCTGTCGGAGGCCCTGGTTGAGGAAGCGCGGGAGAGACTCGGCGGAAAAGGCGTTCTGATCGGATTGAACACCGGGGCCGGTGGACGCTGGTCGTCCAAGGGGTTGAGCGTGGAGAGCAGTGTGGAGTTGGCCGGGCACCTGCATACTGCGCTGGGATCGGGTGTGAGGTTCGTGGTCCTGGGAGGCGAGCTGGAAGCGGAGCGCAATCGGCGCATGTTTGAGTTGTTGAGTGCCGAGGATGGTCTGGTGGTGTTGGATGGGGGGACCGACAATGGCCTCCTGGAGTTCGCCGCACAGGTTGCTTGCTGTGACGTGTTGGTCAGTAGCGATTCCCTGGCGCTACACATGGGGGTGGCCCTGGAACGGCCCGTGGTGGCCTTCTTTGCCCCGACTTCCGGGGCCGAGGTGGATCTCTTCGGACACGGACGCTCGATTCGGAGTACCTCAAGCGATTACTGTTCCTATCGCCCCGACGCCGACAACTCATCGATCACCCCCGAGCGTCTGTGCTCGGCGGTCCTGGAACTCCTGAAAGAATGAAGAACACCTGAATGTGGAAGCTGGCCAAAGGACTGGAAGGTGTGGGGCTCCTGGTTGTAGGTATTGGTCTGATGATGAGCATAAGCCTGGGCATGCAAGACGATGGACTGTCGTCCATGAAGTTTGAGTCCTGGAGTCTGCTTGTGGGCGGCGTGATGTTCTTCTGTGGCTGGCTCTTAGAACGCAGCATGGGGGCAAAGTAGATGATCACTGTGCGAGGAGGGCTGAAGGGCGCGCTGCGCTGGGTGACCCGCAAGTTCGGGTTTGATCTGGTGTCCCACTCCGGAGATGGCCTGCCGGAGGATTTCGACGAGGGGCACCGGCGTGTGATAGGAGCTGTACGTGCGCATACGATGACCTCACCTGAGCGGTTGTTCGGGCTGATAGAGGGTGTGCGCTACGTCGTTCGACATGACCTGCCGGGCGCTTTCGTGGAATGCGGCGTCTACAAGGGCGGATCCATGATGGCGGTCGCGTTGACCCTGATGGAGCTCGGCATTACGGACAGGGACCTGTATCTGTATGACACCTTCGAGGGCATGCCCGAGCCGACGGCGGAGGACGTCGACCTGCACGGTACGCCCGCATCGGAACACTTTGAGCGGTCGGCGGGCGACTGGTTGGCGTGTTCTCTGGAGCGGGTGCGAGAGGCGGTGCTGGGGACCGGGTATCCACCAGAGCGGGTGCACTTCGTTCCGGGCAAGGTCGAGGACACGATTCCTGGAACGGTGCCCAGCCAGGTGGCATTGCTGCGCTTGGATACGGACTGGTATGCCTCGACCCTGCATGAGATGCGTGAGCTCTGGCCGCTGCTCACGAGCGGTGGCGTCCTTATCGTGGACGACTACGGTCACTTCGCCGGGGCACGGCAGGCAGTGGACGAGTACATGGAGCAGGCGGGCGAGCGCGTGCTACTGGGCCGGTTGGACTACACGGGCCGCATGTGCGTGAAGGGCTGAGGGCGCCCCCGCATCGCCACTCGGACTATTGCCGCCAACTCACGGCCACGGCGGAGAGTTCAGGACTCAGACCCGAGAATATGTCCGATTGGAACGTCAGGCGGATTTGGTAGTAAGGCGCGCCGTCCACCTCCTGGATGGTCGCCTTCCAATCGTTATCTGAATTGAGGAACGTCAGCCCGAGGTTTTCGTTCTTCGTACTGTGGTTGGGCTGGCCGGTGGGGTTGGGGATGCACGCATCGTTGTAATGATCTCCGTACAGGTCCATCGTCGTCGCATCCTCCATGGGCCCCATTACCGGAACACCCGTACATGCATCCGCAGGCGGGTCAAAGTCGGTGACACCCCTGAAATTCAATACCACCGAGGTGCCTGCTGTCTGATCCTCGGCTCTTGGTTCGGTAATCGGTGAGCTGAACAGAGGGGCCGCGAACGTGCCCCCACCAAGGGGATCGGTGGCCGGGAACCAGACCGAGTGGCTGCGGGACGTGCGCACGACAAAATCAGCGGCTCCCATATACACCACGGGGTCATTCCCGGGGGTTGGTGCGCCGGGCGGGCTTGAGAGCGGGTTGAATCCGCCATTGGCCCGCGTTTCCTTGTCCGGGTTGATCAGCTTGATCTTGCCGTTCTTCTTGACTCCTCCCGACGTGAAGGCCCTGAAGTAGGGCTGGGGGGCCGAAGCCGAAGCCAGCGCGATGCCCATCGCGTTCTGGCCCACGGCTCCTTCATCTGGAAAGCAACTGAAGTCCATCAGGAGGCTCAGTCCCGATGAGCGGGCCTGGTTGGCCATGAAGTAGGGATTACTGGGGCGCGTCTTGCCCGTGGCGTAGTAGACCTGCCACAGATCCAAGCCACCTCCGCCCTTGGCTGCGCGCTTGCGAAGAGAAGTGTCACGCCAGGTGTACGTGGTCCAGTCTTCTGGAGCCACGGTTCGGTTCCAGGGGTAGGGCATGATGTCCATACCCTGGGGCGTTGCCGTCAGGTCACCGGGGTTGATCTGATATCCCAGGTAGCGCGGATGGACGACGGCGAGAGGATCCTCCACCGAGTCCAGAATGTTCTTGCTGTAGAAGTTCGTCAGACCAGATCCCCCAAACTGGGGGAGATTGGTGGAGGCGTTGACGTACTCGTCCGGCACCCATGCCGAGTGGGCGAGCTTGATTTCGAATTGCTGGAACGTATCGAAGTTCACGGATCCCAGCGCAGGACTCCAATACAAGCCCTCCAGGTCCATGTTGAACTTGGAGGCGTCAGTGAGCCCCAGCCCAAACTCGCAGTAACGCCAGATGGTCTGACAGCGACTGCCGTAGTTCGAGAGGGGCGTCTGGACTCCCGACACGAAGTAGGCCATCAGAGCCGGTACAGGGTTCGATCTGTCCGCCGGGCCCAAGAAGCGAATCACCGGGCGCGGGCGGATCAACTCCAGGCCAAAGTCGTAGAGGTGCTGCCCGGACCACTCCGGCAGCGCCTTGGTCTCGTCCCCAAAAGGCGCCTCCTCGTCCAGGGCGCTGAAGCGGCTGACGCGCCCACCGTTGCTCTGGGGGCCAGCCGTGGGGTCAAGGCTCAAGAGCACCTCAGGCAGGCTGAAATCCAGAGGGTTGCCCGACAGGTCGGTGGGGCTCCAAGTGCCAGACGCCAGATTCAGGAAGTAGTTCTCGGCCACGCCGACTGCGTGGGCCAGGGGCAGATCCGGCACGTAAGTGAACCGTGTCAGGTCCGCGGATTGAGAAACGGATCCCACCACGTACTGATCCGTGCCCAGGGGAGGGGCCCCGGTGGTGGGAGCCGGGGATCGGGTGAGGGTCATGGAGTCGAAGGCCGTGACGGATTGGGGGTCCATGGCCTCACTGAAGCGCAGCTCAATGCTGGAGGAGGTGTGCAGTCCTGCTCCGGGCTGGCTTGGATAGCCACTCGGCTGGGGCAGGATGCGTGTGTAGCAGGCCTCTGTGCCCGAGTCCGCCAGCAGATCAAAGGGTGCGCTGAACTCGGCTGCCCCGACGCTGGTGTTGACCCACTCCGCCGGCCCGTCGCCCGAATCCCAACTGATGGGGTAGACGATCAGGCGCACCTCGACGTTCTTGAGCAGGCCATCCTGTACCAATGTCGGTGTGCGCGTGACCTCGGCGTAGATGCCGGGCTGTACCAATAGGTCGCCTGGATCAGGCGTTTGCGCGCAGAATTTGGCGTCGAACCGGATCTGTGGCACCAGGAAGAAGGTGCCCGCTTGATGTACTGGGGCGAAAGGAATCTCGACCGCTTGGGTGCCCACGATGCGGGGCGCTTGCTGGTCGGGAAGGAAACCGTTGTAAGCATCCCCCGTGTATTCCTCCTTGCCTCCGGAACGTGCGGCGCGCACGACATCCAAGGTGGGGGAGTTGAAGTCCACCGGGCCGTTCCCCACCGTTGCCAGCGGATGCCCGGAGACGTTGGCGAGCAGGGTGGTCTGTCCCGTGTTGTAGTTCACCACGGTGGGGATGCGCACCTCCATGTTGGCCAGGTTGACGTCCACTGCTGGCGGCAGTCCCGAGGTGTTGATGGGAAGGGGCGGCGACGTCTTGAACGACTCCAGCTCGCTCACGGTCATGTCTACGAACACGCGCGACGAGTAGAAGCTGCCGTTGGATAGACCCCCGTGGTAACCATCCATAGTGATGCGAGCTTCGAATGGCAGGCTGGGTGGGGCGCCCGTAAGTACGCGCAAGGTGGCGGGTGTGACGCTGGTCGCGTCAACCAGGTCGTCGAACTGGAACAGCAACGTTCCGTTGCGAGGCAGCATGGAGTAGCCCCCCGCTCCGCCCGCCGCCAGGGGTTGGATGGGGATCACATCGCCCTCTGCCAGCTTGAGCAGGGAGTAGAACTGGGCTCGTCCACCTCCGGCGGCGGTGTCGGTCACGTCGCGCAGGATGATCAGCGACTGCTGGGACGTGACTGCATTCGTCTCCAGGACGTAGTTCTGGCCGTCACTCACGAGGAAGGGGCCGATCATGAACTCGCCCGCCATGGGCATGCGCGTGCCCGTGGCATCCAGACCGAATGCCTCCACCAAGCGCCCATGAGCGACGCGGCTGAGGCGCAGTTCAGACCCGTTGCCGGCCAGGTTGGGGTCGGAGATGAAGAACCCGCCTCCTGGCAGCTCCACCACGGTACCTGGCGTATGGCTGGCCTGCCGCGAGGCCCGGCCGGGGCCGGTTCCACAAGCCACCACCAGGGTCAGCAGGGCCCAGGGGAGGGACGTGCGGCATCGCCGGGGACAGGGTTGGGATGGGACCATGCTGACAGATATAGGCAAAACGAAACTAGGGGTTTCAGCCTAACAAACCTACTCCCGGGACCTAGCCGGGATGGGCTCCCCCCCCTTCTTGGCCCTCAAACTGCAGGTGGTAGAGGCGTCCGTAGGGTCCACCGGTCCGTAAGAGGCTCTCATGGGTCCCGCGCTCCACAATCCGGCCGCGCTCCATGACCAGGATTTCGTCCGCTTCCCGGATGGTGGAGAGGCGGTGGGCTATCACCAGCGCGCTGCGTTCGGATAGCAACGACCGGGTGGCCCGTTCGATGCGTCTCTCGGTGGCCGAGTCTACGCTCGCCGTGGCCTCGTCCAGGATGATGACGTCGGGTCGTCCCGCGAGAGCGCGGGCGATGGCGAGAAGCTGGCGCTCGCCCGTTGAGAACGTAGCACCCCGTTCGGCGACTGGCGCTTCCAGTCCACCTTCCAGCCCTTCGACGAAGGGCCCGGCTCCGCTGGCGACCAATGCCTCGGCCAGCTCGTCTTCACCGATGTCCTCCCGCCCCATGACCAGGTTGTCTCGCACACTTCCGCTGAACAGGAAGTCCTCTTGCAGCACGAGCCCGAAGGACTGCCGCAGGTTCCCGGCTTGAAGCTCGTCCAGGGGCACTCCCCCCAGGCGCACCTGGCCCCCGCTGGGGTCGTAGAAGCGAAGGAGTAGATTGACCAAGGTAGACTTGCCGGCACCCGTGGCGCCCACGACGGCCACGGTCTTGCCCGCCGGTATCTCGAAGCTCACGTCCTGGAGGACCGGCGTGCCTTCCAGGTAGGCAAAGCTCACGCCCTCAAATCGCACCTCCGGGGGCATGCCGTGGCTGGCCGGAAGGGGGGTCGGGTCGATCGGGACGGTCAGGGTCGGTGACTTGTCGAGCACTGCGAAAATGCGCTCAGCCGAGGCGAAGGCGGACTGGAGAATGTTGTAGCGCTCGCCCAGCTCGCGGATGGGTCGCACGAGCATGCTGAGCAGGAACCAGAACTGCACGAACTGGCCGTAGCTCAGGCTGCCTTTGGCCATGGCCTCGATTCCCACCCAGAGCGCCGCGCCCTGGATCAGGAACACCGCCAGGGACATGGAGGGGTAGAACAGGGCAAAGAGAAAGATCGTGCGGCGGTTGGCGTCGAAGTACCGACTCAGGTGCTCCGCGAAGCGCCTCGAGACGCGCTTCTCACGACCAAAGACCTGGACCACCCGTATGCCCGAGAGGACCTCCTGCAGGTACCCGTTGAGCCGAGCCAGGCGTGCCCGGACCAGCCGGTGTGCCCGTCGCGCACCGCCGCGGAAGGCGATGGAGAGACCGATGAGGATCGGCGTCATGAGAGTCACGACGAGGGCGAGATGCGAGTCGATGGCGAACAACAGCCCCAGGACTCCAACGACCTTGATCACGTCAAAGAACAGCACCACCACTCCGGAGGTGAACAGCTCGCTCAGGTTCTCGATGTCGGTGGTCACCCGTGTGACAAGCGCACCCGTGGGTTGCTTGTCGAAGTAGGCCAGGTCCAAGTGCTGCATGTGTCGGAAGACCCGGCAGCGCATGTCGTGGATGACCGCCTGACCCGTGCGCGTGAGAGTGGCCACCTCGAAGTAACGAAGCACGCCCATGATGGCGATGAGGGCGACGTAGACTCCCACCCAGCCGTACAGGGAGCGCACGAGAGCGGCGCGTGCCTCCGGGGCGCTCAATCCCTCCGGAATGGCCTGAGCCACGGGCCCATCTATGGCGCCACGCCAGATCCAGGTCCCGCAGAGTTCCAGGAGGAACAGGCTCATGAGGACAGCGAAGCTCTTCGCGAAGAGCACGTGGTGGGGTCGCGCGAACTGCAGGAGGCGCTTGAACAGCGAGTGATCCCAGGCCTTCGTGGCGATGACTTCTTCGTGGTCGTGGCTCACGCCTGCTCCTCCAGATCCTGAAGGAACTGCTGCTGGTTCCAGGTGTCCCGGTACCAGCCGGTTCGGGCGAGGAGTTCGGCGTGGGTGCCCACGGCCTCCACCGCGCCCTCTCCGGTCAAGACCAGAATCTGATCGGCCTGCGCCACCGTGGAGAGGCGGTGGGCCGCGATGAGCACCGTTCGCCCGCGGCCCTCCTGGCGCAGGTGATCGATGAGCGTCTTCTCCGTCTCGCTGTCCACGGCGGAGAGGCAGTCATCGAGGATGAGCACCCGAGGGGATCGCGCCAAGGCGCGCGCAATGCACGCCCTCTGTCGTTGACCCCCGGAGAGCGTGACGCCCCGCTCGCCTACGAGGGTCTTTGCGCCCTCGGGGAAGACGGCGACTTCATCTTTGAGGGCGGACCGCAGGATGAGCTCCTCGATCCGCTCATCACCGAGCTCGTCGTCCGCTCCGAACCGGATGTTCTCATCAAAGGGCTCTGAAAACAGGAAGGAGTCCTGGGGGACGTACCCCAAGGATCGGCGCAGGTCTTCCAGGTTAAGCTCCCGAACGTCCGTTCCGTCCAGACAGAGCCGTCCGGACCCGGCGTCGTGCAAGCGGCCAACCATCTCCAGGAGGGTTGTCTTGCCCGCGCCGGTGGGTCCGACCACGCCCAGGGTGGAGCCGGCGGGCACCTGCAAGTCGACGCCCTGAAGGGCGCAGGTCGTCGACTCGGGGTACGTGAACCCCAGCTGCTCGAAGGACAGTCCGCCCTTGACGTCGTCCTTGGATACGCGCGTCGTACCGCTGTCGATGTCGGAGGAGCGGTTGAGCAGGTCCCGTACCCGCTCCGCACTGGCCACGGCCCGCGGGTACATGCCCGCGATCCAGCCCATGGCGATCAGGGGCCAGAAGATCTTCAGCGTCAGGTCGATGAACTTGAACAGGTCCCCCAGGGGCAGCGTACGATCGATGGCGGCCAGGCCCCCGATGACGAGGATCACGGCGAACGTCGTGTCGAACGCCGTGTGGATGTAGGCGTGGGTCAGACCGCGTGCCTCGCCCAGGCGAACCTGGTTGTCGCGGTTTCCGCGGCTGGTGCCGGAGAAGAGCCCGGCCTGCTGGTCTTCGCGGTCGTACCCCTTGACCACACGGATGCCGCTGAAGTTCTCCTGGGCTCGGTGGCTGATCTCCCCCAGGCTCTCCTGCACCGTCATGGAGTGCCGATGCAAGCGGGGGGTGAGGAGCTTCATGACCAGGGCTACGCTCACCATGGGGAAGACCATGGTGAGAGCCAGGGTCTGGTTGAGGGTGAGCAGGATCCCGATGCTGATCGGCACGATGACGAGGGCGCCCGCGCTGTACATGAGCCCCGGGCCCAGGAACATGCGCAGGTTCTCGACGTCGCTCGTGAGGCGACTCACCACGTCTCCCGAGCGGCTGCGGTCGTGGAAGGCGAAGTCCAGGGAGGTGAGACGGTCGAAGAGATCCTGCTTGAGGTTGACCTCGACCCTGCGCGAGACCACGACGATGCACCAGCGCTGGAAGAAGCGGAACACCGAGTGCAGGAGGGCCGCGCCCACGAGCAGCACAAGGATGCGCGGCATGTAGTCGGTGTCCCCGGACTGCGCCACCTTGTCCAGGGCCTCGCCTATCAGCAGCGTGATGGCCACGTCCGCCAGCTGGGCAGCGGGAATGCAGGCCAGTCCCGTTAGGAGGGCTCCCCGGTAGCGCAGGAAGCGCTTGAAGAAATGCAAGAGCAAGGACATGGGGGGCGCGCATCCTACGGGGGCCCGCGTTCGGATCCGAGGGGAGGGTCAGTCTTCTCGCGGCGGCCTGCTCGATTGGATTGGTGCCGATCAGGTCGTAGGGTGCGAACATGACCGCCTCGGATTCGGCCCCCACACACAGGTTCGCCTTCGACGCTGTGCTCTTCGACATGGATGGCACCCTGGTCGCCACGGATCGTTACTGGCCCCAGGCTGCGCAGGAGGGGGCCACCCGTGCATTCGAGGAGCTCGGTATCGAGGCTCCGGTGCCCACCCAAGCCCAGTGGATGTCCCTCGTGGGGGGCGAGCTGAGTAGCGGGGTGGCGCGTCTCCTGCCGGAGCTGGACGAGGCGGCGCGCGCACACGTCCTGCGCCGCTGCATCGAGGCCGAGCACGCCTATCTGGCCCAGGGCAGAGCCGGGTTTCTGCCCGGGGTGGAGTCCACCCTGACTCAGTTGCACGCTGCCGGGGTGCGCCTGGGGATCGCCAGCAATTGCTCGGCCCGCTACCTCGATCAGCTCATGGCCGACCTGAACCTGGGCCGCTGGATCGAGGAGGCGCGCTGCCTGGACTCCCCGCGCGTGCGTAACAAAGCCGACATGATCGAAGATCTCCTGGCCGTCTTCGATACGCGCAGCGCCGTGATGGTGGGGGACCGGGCGGGGGATCGCGATGCGGCCTGGGCCAACGCCTTGCCACACGTGCACCTGGTTGACGGCTACGCCATGGTCGGGGAAGACGTGGCTGCCCAGGCCACACTGGATTCAATGGAGGGGATGGCCGATTTGCTCGGCGGGCGCGCCAAGGACCTCTGCACTCTCCTGGGCGAGCTCGTTCCGGAGCCCGGCGGGGAGCCCATCACCCTTGGTATCAGCGGCGACCTTGCCTCGGGCAAGACCCTCCTGGCTCGCGATCTGGTTCGTCTGGGACAGGGAGACGTGGAGTGCATCGAACTGGAATCCGTGCGCCGGCAGCCCAACCGTGCGGGCGTCGACCCGCTGGATGAGGCCTATGACCTGGAGGCGCTCCAGGACCGGCTCGCCCAGCCCGCATCCACGCCCGTGCGCATTCTGGAGGGTCCCATGCTCCTGGATCCTCGCCTGCGGGACTTGTGTCACGCTCACCTCTATCTTGAGGTGCCGAACGCCATCAGTCTCGAGCGCGTCCAGGGTCGTGACGCCCGCCACTCTCCAGTCGCGCTGGAGCTCGCCACGGAGGTTCTTCTGCCCTGGCAGCGCCAGTGGAATGCGGCTCACCGACCGGGAGAGTTGGCCCAGCGGACCCTGGTGGGACACAATCCCTTGCGGCCCTTGGAGGAGGGTTAAAGTTCTCCTGGAGCGCCCTGTTGGGGTTGTCTCTGAAGCGGCCCTCGACGTAGACTGGCCGATTCGAGTTCTCCTCTGATTCCCTTTTGACACGATTGGCCTGGCGAGGCCGATCCGCTCGAGCTCCTCCTCCACCTATGGATCTGACCCTTCCCCAGCGTTTGCAGCAATCCGTACAGGGATCGTTTCACAAGACAGCGCTCCTCCAAAAGCGTGTGCGTGAGCTGATCCGTGGTGCCTCTCCTCTGATCGATACCCGCGAGACGAATCCGATCCGCATCGCATTCCTTGAAATGGAGCGTGGCCTGATCGAGCTCATTCCCGATGAGGAAGGCCTGGGCGAGGTTGGAGCCGAACCCCAGCCGGGCGAATCCTCTGACGAGGAGTAGACCCCTCGCCCTTGGGCGTGGCTGGTATGTCAATGGGGTCTGAAGCTCCCCTCCGCTTGGATCGGGCTCTCGCCCACCGGGGAGGATTTGTGGAGTGCTTGCGGGCGCCCGCCGCGCTGTTTGGCGCTGCGGCCCGATTGCGCGGCTGGCTCTACGACCGTCGCCTCCTCTCGCGGTTGATGTTGGACACACCCGTGATCAGCGTGGGGAACCTGTCTGCAGGTGGCACGGGCAAGACGCCCATGACGGTGTGGCTTGCGCGCGAGGCGATCGGGCGCGGACTGCGGCCCGGAATCCTGTCCCGCGGTTACAAGCGCGGGTCTGCGAGCGTGAACGACGAGGGGCAACTCTTGGCTACGCTCCTGCCGGACGTCTCGCATGTCCAGAATCCCGACCGCGTCGCAGGGGGGAAGGAGTTGGAGCGTCAAGGTATGGATTGGATCGTCTTGGACGATGGCTTCCAGCACCGTCGTCTGGCGCGACAGTTGGACGTGGTGCTCGTAGACGCGAGTCGCCCTTGGGGCTTGCCCGAGCCTCCCTCGGGAGGCTCACCCGTGTGTGCGCTCCTGCCGCGCGGCCTACTGCGTGAGCCCCCGTCCTCCCTGGCCCGGGCAGATCTGTTGGTGCTCACTCGCTGCGACTCCGTGAATCCGGAGAGGCTCTCCGCCCTGCGGGAAGAGCTGCGTCGTTGGGCTCCGGGCGTGGGTCAGGCCCTCGCCAGTCATCGCCCCGTGGGCGTGCGCACACTGGAGGGCGGCCAATGGGTGGAGCGTGAACCGTCGTTCCTGGATGGACTTGAGGTGGATCTGGTCTCTGCCATTGGCAATCCAGAGGCATTTGAGCGCACGGCGCGTGATCTGGGCGCACACATCACCCACGTCCGCAGCTTTCCCGATCACCACGCCTATAAACCTGCCGACCTCAAGGGCCTTGGCCAGCGTCCGGTGCTTGTCACTGCCAAGGACGCGGTGAAGTTGAGGGACACACAATTACCCATTCACGCGCTGGACGTGGAGTTCACACTAGTAGAAGGCGAGCCTCTGGTGCAGGCACTGCTTGATTCCCTTCCTGTTCCCGCGCGCCGCTCTGAGCGGGACGCCATGCACGCGGGGCTCCATGGCTGAGTCCTTTTCAGATCGAATTCTGGCGCTGCCCAAGGGCGAGCAGGTCGAGGTGTACAGCCCAGCCGCTCAGCGTAGCCGAGGAGGAGCAGGTGCCTGGCTGGAATCAGTCGTTGCCCGAGCATCCATAGGCATGGGCGTTCTGCTGCCGGGGGCGTTACGTGACGTTTGGATCGGAGCCCTCGCGGCGCTGGGACGCAGGTTGGACCGTCGGCACTCCCTGGCTGCACGCGAGTTCATTCAAAGTGCTCTCCCTGAGGCCTCGTCCAAGCGGGTCGAAGAGTTGGTACGCGGGGCATGGCGGCATCTACCCAGGGTCGCCATCGAGAGCGCCGGGCTGAGCCGAATGGTGGGGCATCGTCTGGGAGACTTCTTCGAGGTTGAGAGCTGCGACGGTCTGGACGAGGTACTCGCAGCCGACAACGGGGCCATGGTCATCACGGCCCACGTGGGCATCTGGGAGGCTCTCTCCCTGCCGCTCGGGGCCATCGGATTCTCCCCCTTCCACGCAGTCGCCAAACCCCCGAGCAACTCGTTTCTCGCCGCCCATATGCATCGCCAGCGCCAGGACTCGGGCGCTCTCATGATCCCGCGCAAGGGGGCCATGCAGGCTGTGCCGAAGGTCGTGCGCGCAGGGGGAGCCGTCCTGATGCTCCTCGACCATCGCGCTCGCCAGAAACCTGTTGTGGTGCCCTTTTTCGGCCGGCCGGCCGCATGTGATCGGAGCGCGGGGGTGCTTGTGCGCCGGGTGAAGGCCCCATTGGTGTTCGCCGCGTGTTACCGTCAAGAGGGTCCGCGGCCCTACCGCCTCGTGTTCAGCCGCGTGGTTCTCCCGGAGGATCTCGATGGCCTGGACGCCTCTCAGGTGATGGGGCTCGTGAATCAAGAGACCGAACGCTTGATCCTGGCCTGCCCAGAGCAGTATTTCTGGTTGCACGATCGCTACAAGGGTCTCCCGCGCGACCTATAAGAACCTCCCCCCATGTCCCCCCTGCGCCTAGAAGATCAACTCAAGAGTCTTGGCCAACCGCGTGTGTTGGTGGTGGGGGATTTGATTCTGGATCGCTACGTGTCCGGTGAGGTGCGGCGCATCTCTCCCGAGGCTCCGATTCCCGTGCTGGCCGCTGAGTCCAGCGAGCACCGGCTCGGTGGAGCGGGCAACGTGGCCGTGAATCTGGCGAGCATGGAGGCTCGGGTACACGTGGTCGGAGTCGTCGGCGCCGATCGGCCGGGCGGCATGGTCGAGCAGATACTTGCTCAGCATGGCATCGGTGCAGATCTGGTGGCCGACGAGTCCAAGGTCACCATCCAGAAGTCGCGCATGCTCAGCGGAGTTCACCAGATGCTTCGTGTCGATTGGGAAGACCCGACAGCGATCGAAGGTGAAGTACTTCAGGCTGTGCGCGCCCACGTGGAAAAACGACTTGTTGAGACCGACGTTGTTGTGCTCTCGGATTACGGCAAGGGTACGCTGCCGCCGGAGCTGCTCGCCGTCATCCTGGCTGCCGCCAGAGCCCAAGGAGTATCTGTGCTCATAGATCCTAAGGGTGCGGACTACTCACGCTACAAGGGCGCGACCCTACTCACTCCCAATCTGCGGGAGGCCGAGGTGGCCGTGGGGAATGTTCTGGATTCGGATGAGGCCATCGTCGAAGCCGGGAACCGTCTGAAGGAGTTGGTCGAAGTCGACAAGGTCGTGATCACCCTCGGACCCCGGGGGATCTACTTCCGCGATGCGGATCGAGACGGCCAGCGCGGCCCTGAGGGTCGGATCCCGACCGTGGCGCGCGCCGTCTATGATGTGACCGGGGCAGGGGACACGGTTGTTGCGGTGTTGGCCATGTGCATGGCGGAGGGCTGGGACCTCGAGCCTGCCGTCGATCTTGCCAACCACGCGGCAGGCATCGTGGTGGCCAAGCTGGGTGCCCACTCGGTGGAGCGCACCGAACTACTCGACAGTCTGCGTCAGCCACGCGGGGCGGACGTCCCGGTTCAGGTCCCCGAGGCGGCACATCCCAAGCGTCTCGATCCATCCAACCTCGAGGAGCAGGTCGCCATCTGGAAGAAGGCGGACCGTCGCGTAGTCTTCACCAATGGCTGCTTTGACGTGTTGCACGCGGGGCACGTGCAGTACCTGGGGTTTGCACGCTCCCAGGGGGACGTCCTGCTGGTGGGTGTCAACTCCGATGCAAGCATCAAGAGGCTCAAAGGGGAGGGCCGCCCGCTGCACTCGCTGGGGGATCGCATGAGTGTGCTGGCTGCTCTGGAAATGGTGGATGGCGTGGTTGCTTTTGACGAAGACACCCCCCTCGACCTGATCAAGCAGGTCACGCCCGACGTGCTCGTCAAGGGTGAGGATTGGGCCCAAAAAGGCGTCGTGGGCCGCGAGTGGGTGGAGTCCCACGGTGGGCAGGTGATTCTCGCTCCCCTTCTGGAGGGCCGCTCCACTTCGGCTGTGATCGAGTCGGTGCTACGCAATGCGTCCCAGCCCGTAGGTGGCGATTCTCCTCCGGCGGGAGCCTCCGGCCCCGCGGGGAGCGGTTCGGATTGAATTCGGTCCCCCAACCGGACGTGGGTCAAACCCCGTCCAGGGCAGTACTGGTGGGAATGGGATTGTTGGTCGCCTCGCTGTGCTCCATGTGTGGAATTGGCGGGGGGGTCTTCGCCGTGCCCATCCTTCACTACATCTATGGGATGCCCCTCAAGCGCGCGGTGGCGACGGTCCTCTGTCTGGTCTGGTGCGTGGCGATGTCCTCAACGGCTAGCGAGGCGCTGCATCCTGGGAATGCTCTTAATCTGAGGGTGGTCGCTGCTCTGGCCGCCGGCGTAATGGTAGGTACCCGCCTGGGCTTCGAGCTCGCCAAGCGTCTCCCCGTGCTCCGACTGAAGTTCATCTTCTGTCTGCTCTTTGCTGCCATGGGGCTGCGCCTGGCGCTGGGTGAGAACCCCGCTGGCACGGAGGCCATTGCGCGCGGGTTTGAGCTGGCCCTCTCTGATGCCTGGGTGGTTGTCGTTATCGGAGTCGCGGCGGGGATTCTGGTGCCCGTGCTGGGCATCGGTGGCGGCTTGGTAATGGTGCCAGCCCTGGACATGGCCTTGCCCGGTCTGGGTTTCCTGGGTGCCCGCGCAGCGAGTCTGGCCACGGCGATCGTGGGTTCGAGCCGCAGCCTCCTCTTGTACCGCAAGAGCGGCATGGTGAATTGGCGAGTGGGTGGCTGGTTCGGGCTCGGGGCTGCGGGGGGCTCCGTGTTGGGCGTGCAAGCCGTGCACCTGGATGGTGCAACGGAACTGGGTCGCACCGGCCTCGGGGTCATCCTGCTCTGTGCCAGTCTACGGTTCGGCCTCGACTGCTGGCGTGCGAGAGGCGCTTAGGCGTAGAGGCCGCGCTGCTTGTCCGCTTCGGCCACGCGTTCCACCGCAAGGAGGTGGGCGGCGGCGCGTAGCTCGACTTTTTCACGCTCTTGCAGGGCGCGCGTGGCATGCCACGCTTCTGCCATGAAGCGCTTGAGCCGCCCCTCAATGACCGCTTCGAGCCAAGCCAGGCCCTGGCGGTTCTGGACCCACTCGAAGTAGGACACCACCACCCCTCCGCCATTGGCGAGGATGTCGGGCACGACCGGGATCCCGCGCCCTTCCAGAATTCTGTCCGCTCGGACCGACGTAGGCCCGTGGGCGCCCTCCACAATCAGCTTGGCCTCCACGAGCTCAGCATTGTTTGAATGGAGTGCATTGGCGACCGCGCAAGGCACGAGTACGTCGCAGGGCTGGGCGATGAACTCCTTGCCCGTCATGCGTTCAAAATCCCCTGTCGCATCCTTGAGGGAGCCGTGGCGCTCGCGGTGCGAGAGCAGAGCGGGGATGTCGAGTCCCTTGCGATTGATGAGTCCGCCGTGCACGTCGGATAGGCCGATAACCGGGCGGCCTGCGTTGTGCAGCAAGCGCGCCAGATTCCCGCCCACGATTCCCGCCCCCTGGATCATGATCTCCTGGCTGCTGCCCCCCATCTGGTAGTGGGCCATGGCCAGACGCAGGATCGAGAACAGGCCGCGGGCCACGGCATCTTCGCTTGCGGCGGTCCCCCCCATCTCCGGCGGTTTGCCCGTCACCGCAGGGTTGGCGGTGTGGCGCTCGTGAATGGAGATGGTGTCGAGGATCCAGGCCATGACCTGCTGGTCGGCGTAGACGTCTGGCGAAAAAATGTCGCGCTCGGGTCCGATGTCACCCAGGAGGTTTGCGGTATAGCGGCGCACGGCACGCTCGAGTTCACCCGCGCTATGGGTGTGCTGGTCCATGCGGATGCCGCCGGCCGAGCCCCCGAAGGGCACCCCAAGCACGGCGCACTTCCATGTCATCCAAGCGGCGAGTGCGCGCAACTCATCGATACGCAGGTCCGGATGGATGCGGAGCGGACCGATGAAGGGGCCCAGGCCCTGGCTATGTTGGATGCGGTAACCGTCAAAGACCGCCACGTTGCCGTCGTCGAGGTGAACCGGAATGGAGACAGCCACCTCGCGGTCCGACTGTCGCAGGACGCGGTACTCGGCTTCGTCGAGGCCTAGGTGCTGAGCCGCGTCATCGAAGCTCGCCATCATGGTGGCGAAGGGAGTCTCGTCGTCCAGCAGCGGCGTCTTGGGCAGATCCGCCGAGGGAGACGCTTCTTGATTGGGGACGCTCTCGATCATGGGAGGCACTCAGGCGAACATGCCGCGCATTCGGTAGACGGTAGCCACCCGGTCGATGGCAACGATGTAGGCAGCCGCTCGCAGAGAGATGGAGTTCTTCGTGGCGGCCTCAGCGACCTCCTTGAACGAGTTGACCATGATCTGCTCAAGCCGAGAATTGACGATCTCCTCCGTCCAGAAGTAGCCCATGCGATCCTGGACCCACTCGAAGTAGGACACCGTCACGCCTCCAGCGTTGGCCAGAATGTCCGGCACGATGGTCACCCCCCGATCGTCCAGCATGCGGGCGGCCACGGAGGTGGTCGGGCCGTTGGCTCCTTCGACGATCAACTGAGCCTTGATCCTGTCGGCGTTCTCGGAAGTGATCTGGTTCTCGGTGGCGGCGGGAACAATCATCTCGCAATCCAGCTCGAGTTGTTCGGAGTTCTGCAGGCTCTCGGCTTCGGGGAAGCCCTCGAGCCGCCCGTTGTCTTCCAGGTAGCTGAGGACGGCGTTCACGTCGAGGCCCGAGTCGTTGTAGATCGACCCGTACATGTCGCTGAGGCTGACGATGCGGTAGCCCTGGCGATGCATGAGCATGGCCCCGATACCGCCAACGTTGCCCGAACCCTGCACCACCACGCGCGTGTCTTCCGGGCGCAGGCCCTTCATCTTGAGCGCTTCGTTGGCGGAGATCATCACCCCGCGACCCGTCGCCTCGCGCCGCCCGCGGCTGCCGCCGATGGACAAGGGCTTGCCGGTCACGATGGCCGTGGTCGTGCTGCGTACGTGCATGGAGTACGTATCCATGATCCAAGCCATGGTCTGTTCCCCGGTGTTCATGTCGGGCGCGGGCACGTCCCGGTCGGGTCCGAGGATGTCCATGATGGCGGCCGTGTAGCGCCGGGTGAGCTGCTCGAGCTCCTTGTTGGACATGCTGCGCGGGTCGCAGATGACTCCGCCTTTTCCACCACCGAAGGGAATGTTCACCACCGAGCATTTCCAGGTCATCCACGCCGCCAGCGCCCGGACCTCGTCCAGGTTGACCTCGGGCGCGAATCGGATGCCTCCCTTGCAAGGGCCGCGCAGGTAGTTGTGCTGCACGCGGTAGCCCGTGAAGACCTTGATGCGCCCGTCATCCATCATGACCGGCAGGGAGACCTTCAACTCCCGGTTGGGCATACGCAGGACCTCGCGCAGGCCCTCCTCCAGCCCCAGATGATCCGCGGCCCGATCGAACTCCTCGGCCATGGAGAGGAAGGGGTTGAACTCGTCCGGGTTGATCGAGCTGGCTGCGATGGCGGGTTGGGTGGTCATCTGGACCGGTGCGGCGGATGCCGTCGGGGAGTCGGGTTCGGTGGAGGGCGTGTTGGGCAGGGAAGTCGCTATCTCAAGGATGGGGTATAACTCACAGCCTGTACCATTCGAACCCACTACACCGGGATAGGGGACTCTGGCCTCGTTTTTTTTGCGCGAGGTCTCGCTAGCCTCGATTCGAGACATCGAGTTGGAAACGACGATTCACATGGGACAAGCGGCGGGAAAGATCCACGGCTGGCTCGACTCGGACTGGCTCCGAGGGGTGAGTCTTGCCCAAGGGCTGAAGGAGTTGCTCCACGCCCATCCCGAAGCCCTGCTGCGCTCCCTTCCCACCCGCCAGACCTTCCCATGGCCCTCAGAGGCCCCGACGGCCATCGTCAAACGAACCCGGGGTGATCAGTTCCGGGATCGCTGGCACGACTACTTTCGCGGGAGCCCCCGGAGCCCCGGCCAGCGCGAATTCGAGAACCTCCGCGATCTTGCCCGGGTGGGCATTCCCGTTCCCCGCCCTCTGGGTTGGGGCAAAATGGGGGCCCTGTCAGTCGTGCTGATGGAGCGTGTGGAGCACAGCCAGACCTTGCGCCAGCTTCTCGAGCAGGGTGAGGAGGCCGTGGACCCCGGGCAGTTGGAGGACCTCGCCCAGCTCGTCGCGCGCTTGCACCGAGCCGGCTGGTACCACCGGGACCTCTACCTGGAGCACGTGATCGTTCGCCCGGACGGCAGCCTGTGCCTGTTGGACCTGGGCCGGGCCCGGCGGCAGGCCTCGCCTCGGTCCCGCTGGCTGGCCAAGGACCTCGGCGCCCTGTTGCACTCCCTGCCCGATCGCATTCCTGTCGGCACGCGCCTGCGCTTCCTGGCCCGCTACCTCGATCTGTGCGGCATCCGGGGAGCCCGGACCAGACGTGGGTGGGCGCGAGCGGCGGAGCAGCGCCGAGCGCGCATCGCCTCCCATGCCCCGCGGCACGTGAGCTCCGCCAACCCGGCGTCCTAGAGTTCCCGCACCCAGATGTTGCGGAAGCGGATGGGGTTGCCGTGGTCTTGGATCTTCACGGGCCCCTTCGGCGGGTGTGGCGAGTACTTACCGACTTGGCGATGCGTGGAGGCTCCGATGTAGGCCTGGTCCCACTGCGTGACGACCCCGTTGTGGAGGACGGTCACCCGAGCGGGCTGCAGCAGGTCCTTGCCTTCAAAGCGCGGCGCCCTGAAGAGGATGTCGTAGGTCTGCCACTGTCCGGGTGCGCGGCAGGCATTGACGAGGGGAGGTGTCTGACCATAAAGGGCCGAGCATTGGCCGTCCGGATAGCTGGGGTTCTCAAAGGAATCGAGTATCTGTACCTCGTAGCGCCCCATGAAGTAGATGCCTGAGTTGCCCCTGCCCTGGGACGATCCCTTGACCTCGCTCGGGGTCTGGAACTCCAGGTGAAGCTGGATGTCTCCGAACTCTGCCCGGGTGCGGATGTCGCCTTTGCCGTTTACCTGTGCGTAGCCATTCTCCACCTTCCAGCCCGCGTCTTTGCCATTGCCTTGCCAGGCGTCCAGGTTGGCTCCATCGAAGAGCACCGTGGCATCGGAGGGCGCGGCCGTCGGGCCGCCTGGTTGCACCACCTCTGGCCAGGGCCGTTCACCGTGTACGCGGTATTCGCTATCGGGCAAGAGGGGCGTGTCGTCGTAGGTGACCTTGTCCTGCATTCCAAGGGCGAAGGCCAATCCGATTGCGGTGAGGGGCAGCGCGAGGCTCGCGAAGTGGGGGTGGGTCATGGGGGTGAGGATTGTCGGGTTGGGCATGGACGGCGGACTCTCCCCACCAGAGTAGCGAGACGGACTCGCTTGTGGTGGGCTCTTGATCCAAGTCACGGGGGAGCCTCATTGCCGTCGACCGCCTCGCGGGCGGGTGAGGGGGCCGGCCCGCGAGGCTGGTGGCCAGGGAGTGCCCTGCGTCTACCCGTGGTTCAGGTTCAGAATGTGATCACTGATGAACGGGACGTTGTGGGTCGTCGCTCCGGCGCGCAGGGCGTTGGATTGATCGATAAACGTCCGGGGCAGGAGGACCGAGGGGGCCCGACAAGAGCAGTGATGCTGTGCAGTGTGAAGGTCGAGCCTCCAACACATAGAGTGCCGTCACCGAAGGGCAGTTGGGTCTGGGCTATTCCGCAGAAAAACAACCCGAAATTGTTCGGCACCGCGCATTCCACCTCGAGCAAGAGGTCGTTGGCGGAGAGACTGGATCCGATGCTGGTCCGTATTCCTACCGAGGCAACTGCCTGATGAGCTTCCGGATATTGGCGGCCACGAGTTCGTCATAGGGTGGGAAGATGTACTTACCATCGTGCATGTTCCAGACGCCCAGAATATTCCCGGGCGGGTAGACGTACACTTTCAGGTTTTGATCGCGAATCACGCGGTGGTGGTTTTGGAGCGTATGGTTCGGTTTGAATTTCTCGCTGTAGATTGTTTCACGCTCGCCAGGCAATCCCAGCAGGACCGGCACGAAACTCACGGAGTCCTCCGCATGGCTGGTGACGCCGCGCATTTCTGCCAGTGTGGCAAAGATGTCCACAACGCTAACGAGGTCCTTGCTGACGGCAGGGTTGATGCCGGGACCGTGCACGAGGAAGGGTACCCGGATCCCTTTCTCCATGAGTGAGTACTTCTGGCCGCCCATGGAGGCCACCGAGCCATTGTCTCCGAACAGAATGACGTAGCCCTCGTAGTCTGCCAGGAGTCGGCCGATCTCCCGGTCCATGTGCTCGGCAATCCTGATCGCGATCTGCTGGCTGGTCCCTCCAGTGAAGCCGGGCGGGTTCTGGATCGGGGTGTGAGCTCCGTGATAGGACACGATCCTTATGCCAGCGGTGGAGAGGAGGGCATCGTCGGTCGTGTCCGTCGTCGCGTAGGCCTCCCTCCACCCCTCGCCGCCATTGACCGTCTTGAGGAACCGGTAGTATCCCATGCCTCCACCGTAGTCGAGGTTGAGGCGACAGCCCGAGTAGTGGGCAAATCCCTGCACGTTGGGGCTGTTCGGGCGCAGTCCGAGATGCCACTTCCCGAACAATTCAACGGGCTCCGGCAGGAGCTCAGCAATCGTGATCTCACTCAATCCCAGACCGTTGATCTCCTGCTCAGGCTTGATGTTGGAACCGATCCCGGTCCGAAAGCCATGGCGTCCGGTCATTAGGGCTGCCCGCGAAGGAGAGCACATCGGGTAGGCCCAGGCTTGGCGGAACCACACGCCATCACTTGCAAGCTTGTCGATGACAGGCGTGTAGGCGACGGCAAGGAACTCGTGTCCGATATCGTCGAGGATGATGACGGTAATCGGATAGTCCTCCATCATCTCCAGCACGGCAGACTCTCCGGTCTCCAGGGAGCCCTGCTTGGAGCCTGGGAAGGTGGGCAAGCTGGGCGGGGCGTTGGAGAACTGTGCGTCGGAGTAGAACCCACCCGAGCGGAGATTGTCGGGCTGCAGCGGGATCTGGCCGGACGAGGGGACAGTCAGGGCCAGGGCGCCGAGAGAGAGAAGGAAGGTGTTCTTGAGGGCATTGAGCATGGTGGCTCCCCGTAGGCAGGGGTGTGAGTTGCCCAGTGCCGATCACGCCGGGCTACCCTCACATGCGGCCAGACATCTCCAGCGGACACTTTTTTGGTATCTGCCCCATCCCTGACAGGGGCATTCCCCACCCGAACGCCACCGGCCCGGGCCTATCGCGCCGGATTCCTCCAGCTCTGCACGCGCATCGCCAGTTGGAAGACCACACAGAAAGCGGGCCGAACCCCGGGTGAGGGGTCCGGCCCGTGTGGCAGGCAGTCACAGGAGGGTGGGGTGCCGATCAGTAGTTCAGATTCAGGATGTGGTCGCTCTTGAAAGGGAGGTTCATGGAGGTCCTGCCCTTGCGGAGCGCATTGGACTGATCAATGAGGACCGAACCCAGTCTCACCATCTCGAAGTTGAAGAAGGGAGGGTTCCAGGATCCGTTCCAGTCTTCCCAGATTTCCAGATTGGGCACGTAGTTCGGGTCGTAGTTGATTCCCCAGGCCTCGTAGCCACCCCGGGTGGTTACCCCATGGAAGATCTCCTTGCGGGTCTCGTTGGCGCAGGGATCATAGTAGTCGTACTCGGCGATGGTCCAGCGCAGGTCTTCGACTCCGGGATAGACACTTTGGTTGGTCCAGCTCCCGATGGCCATGGACACCAATTCACTCACCATCTGGTTGTTGCTCTGGGCGGCTGATCCGAAGTTCCCGGTGATGGTCATGTGAGCAATGGCGAACTGAGAGGACCCCGAGGTGGAGGTTGCACAGGGGCAGTGCTCATACTGGTTACCGACACAGAAGAAGACGTCCTCCTCGAACTTGCTGGCGGGGTAGGGGGCGCTGAGGACCGGTGGGAAAGGGGGAGGACCAAGTCTGGGCCGACGCACACGGCGTACGACACTGCGGTCAAGAAAGGGGTTTTGGCAGCCGTTTTCAGCGGGCAAAACTGGGTTGGGTTGGAAACCATTCGCTGGCCCGACAAAGCTGTAGGAGTCCTTGCAGTGGAAACTGCCCGCTCGGGGGTGACCTGCAGCGTGTTCAAAAGTGTCCGTGGCGTGGGTCAGCATCCAAGCGCTGCTCCAAGTGCCGCTCTGGAGATCGAGAGCCCAGTCGACGTACCCGCTGTACCGTACGCGGTTCTTCTGACTGGCTTTCGAGAATGCACAGCTGGGCCGCAGGCTACCCTTGGTGCCCAGGGTGTAGCGCAAATCGCCGTTGACCAGAAAGCGCCAGACCTGGAGGTCTTCCTGAGTGGCGAAATCCTGGACTTCGTACCAGGTTCGCGAGTAGGTCAGGGTCATCTTCCCCTCAGCAATCAGGTTCCCGACGAGCGTCTCCGTCAGGCGCAGTGTCGAGGTCATCTCCTGGGTGGATGCTCCGGTGGGGCTCACGGGGGCGCTCCACTGCGCATCGACCGCCTTCTGCGACCCCAACTGGCAGTCCTGCCACCCGATCTCCATGGAGACCTGTTTGAAGCCCGGGAAGGTGGGCAAGCTGAGCGGGGCATTGGAGCACAGGGGGTTGGAATAGAAACCACCCGACCAGAGATTGTCGGGCTGCAGCGGGATCTGGCCGACCGAGGGGGCAGTCAGGGCCAGGGCGCCGAGAGCGAGAAGGAAGGTGTTCTTGAAGGAATTGAGCATGGTGGCTCCTCGTAGGCTAGGGGTGTGAGTTGCCCGGTGCCGATCACGCCGGGCTACCCTTACATGAGGCCAGACAGCTCCAGCGGACACTTTTTTCGGTATCTGCCCCATCCCTGACAGGGGCGCTAACCTCGCGAACGCTACCGGCCCGGGCCTATCGCGCCGGATTCCACCAGCTCTGCACGCGCATCGCGAGCAGGCGGGACACACAGAAAGCGGGCCGAACCCCGGGTGAGGGGTCCGGCCCGTGTGGCAGGCAGTCAGATGAGTGCCCTGCGTCTACCAGTGGTTCAGGTTCAGAACGTGATCACTGATGAACGGGATATTGTTGCTCGTGGCTCCTGCCCGCAGGGCGTTGGATTGGTCGATGAACGTCAGGGGCAGAGGGATAGAGGGGCCCGATGTGAGCAGGGAGTGAGCCTCGTAGCCCCGGAACGTCGTCGCCCCGTGGAAGATCTCCGTGCGGGTTGTCTGCGTGCACGGCTCGTAGTAGCTGTACTCGCCCATGTTCCAGCGCACGATTTCGGTGCCGGGGTAGACGTTCGGGTCAGTCCAGACGCCGATTCCCATGGAGACGAAGCCGGGCAACCACTGCCCACCAGACGTCACGTTCGTTCCGCAGATTCCATTGATGAGGAGGTCGGCGATGGCGAACTGGCCGGTCTTGCCGGCAGGGCTACATGCACACTGGGGCTGCTGCTGCGGGGCGATCTGGAAGGTCACGATTTCTTCGAACTGACTCACCGTAGTGGAGCCAAAGAGCGACGAGAAGGGGCGCACCAGGCGACGCACGGCCTCTATCGTCTCTACGCCTTTCTCGATGGGGGTCAGGGCGCTGGGGGCGAAACCGGCTGCGGGTCCCACGAAGCTGAAGGAGCGGTCGGGGTGGAATCCACCACCCCGGGGGAATCCACCGATGTGCTCGAAATTGTCACAGGCGTGGGTCAGCATCCAGGAGTTGCTCCACTTCTGGGTGTTGCAGTCGAAAGCCCAGTCCACGTATCCCGAATGGCGGACCCGACGATGGTGGGCGCTGGCGCATGAGGGGACCGGGCAGGGGGGCGCGCCAGCGGCGTTGGTGTGGCGGAGGTCGCCGTTGACGAGGAAGCGCCAAACCTGGTACTTGCCCTGATTGACCGGCTCTCTTTCCTCCCAGGTGCGGGAGTAGGTTAGGTGCATCTTGCCGCGCCAAATCATGTTTCCAGCTGAGTCCCGCATGCGCAGGATCGACGAGTAGTCATTGGAGGGCATCGTGCTGCCCGTGGTGGGGGGGCTCCACCTCACCGTGACTTTGGCCTGCTTCTCCAAATCACACTCCCGCCAGCAGAGGCTCAATGAGGTCTGCTTGAAGCCGGGGAACTTGGGGAGGGTGATCTTGGCGCGGGCGCAGCAGGGGGCGCCGTCAAGAGAGTCGGGTTGGGGGCATTGGGCCGAGGACGGCATGGCCAAGGCCAGGGTGCCGAGGATGGGGAGCAGGACGTTCTTCAGGGAAAGGGACATGGCAGGTTTCTCCGAGTAGGGGTTTCTTGATGCGTCGGGGAAATCCTCGACCGCGTTGTCACCCCTGTGTGAGCCCGGGGTGGCGCAGTGGACACCTGTCTTCGAAATATGCTCCGCCCATGGGGGCGTGCCCTTCGGCACAAGGAGTCGCACCCAGAATCGGGCCCTCAGGACCTGTTCTGGCCCATTCAGAGCACAATGGCCCGTTGGGCCCGCAGCCCCCGGGGCACCGGCCCCAAGCGTTACGAGCGGGGTCGGAGGATGGTGCGAACCGCCTGCAGGGCGATCCTGCCCGAGAGCACAGGGCACTGGGCCTGGCAGACGGACTCGATCTCCGAAGGCTTGCGCTCTCGTTCGTCGAGCAAGGTCGGCGGGATGTCCACACCGATTAGCTCCTTCTCGACATCGACGTTCTTGAGGCCCAGGGTCTTCACGCGGACCATCTCCAGCTCATCGCTCACGTCTTCGATGGACAGCACGCGGCTGATGGCTCCGATTCGATCTTCGGGAGCGATGGTGTTGACGTGTGAGGATCGCTCGAGGACCTCGTCAATTACCTGGCGCAGCTCGCGGTCGCAGATGGCGAAGACCAGAGACTGCACGAATCCGCCGCAGACGACGATACCCTCGCGGCCATAGCGCTGCGCATCCCAGTGGATGGGGTGTGTGTTGCGGTAGAGGGTCGAGAGGGCCAGATTCTCGGTCCAGCCGATGGGGCGCACCGCGGGGTGTAGGATCAGATCGTCGACGGCAAGGGGCTCCAGAGGGGCCTTGGGGAACGACTCCAGCGCGTGGAATCGATCGATCCGCGACTCCCCGACTCCGCTGAAGTACTTGGAGTGTTCACCCTGATCCGGCCTTGCCTCGCGCTCGGCGGGTTCGGGAATCGGATCGTAGTAGGAGCGCTTGGAGAGGGAGAAGACGCGCTCATCCCGCTGATTGACCAGGATATGCGTGGTGTGGAGGACGCTGGCGTCCCCGCGGGAGGTGTTCCCCATCCGCTCGAGCCGGGTGAAGCTGCGGAAGGTGTCCCCGTCGCGGACGACGGCCTCCTGGCGCGCATTCTCTAGTCCGAGGTGATAACGGCAGGTCTGTGAGAAGGGCTCCACGGAGAAGCAGAGCGTCATGTTGAGCAGCATGGCTGCGGGCATGGCGACGTCCTCGAGCCCACAACTCCTGGCGTACTCGGTGCTGGTCGAGATCCGGCTCGACGCAGGGAAGGCCGACTGCCACATGATGCGCCAGTTGGAATCAACCGTGACCTCGTGAGGGCTTGCGAGGATGTCGCCAGGGCGGGCGGTTCGCAGGTCCAGGCCGTAGGTGGGGAATCTGCCTTGCATGACCCTCACGCTACCCCCTTGGAGGGATATTTCACATCGGCAAGAATGACCCGGGCACGCTTGAGCATGGGTGGGCCGATCATTCGCCCGTCCAGCCGGGCGATGGCCCCTTGTTCCACGATAGCTGCGACGACCCTCTTGGCGCGCTGGATCTCCTCCTCTGAGCGGCCAAAAACGTCGAGGGCGGTATGCATTTGCCTGATGTTCAGGGCGAAGCAGCCGTCGAAGCCGAGCCGCTTCATGCGTTGATTCTCGGCCTTGAAGCCGGCCAGGTCATCTAGGTGCAGATAGACCGAAGAGATGGCCCCCAGTCCATGGGCCTTGGCGGCCATCAGGACCATGGAGCGGGGTACCTGCACGGCCGCGTCGTCCATCTCGGCGCCCATTTCCCGGCAAAAATCGGCGTGCCCAAAGGCCAGGGCCACGTTGCGGCGCGAGGCGAGGGCAATGGCGGAGACTTCGAGGACTGCGGCTGGGCGCTCGATCAGCGGGACGAAGCAGGTATGGCCTGGTGCGAGGTCGCGCTTTTTCTCCTCGATGCTGACCATCTCCGCGATCTCCTTGACCTCCATTGCAGAGCGGACCATGGGTAACATGAGGCCGAGCAGATCGGGGTGGATGCACTGCGCGAGGTCGGCACGCATTTCGTCGGGATTGTCCGGGCCGTTGATCCTCAGGATGGTCTTGCGTCCCTTAAGAACTCCCGATTCCAGCAGTTCGGTGATTCGCCTTCGTTGCTCTGCCTTGAGTTCCGGAGCGATACTGTCCTCGAGGTCAAGCAGCAGAGTGGCGCTGCGGGGCAACCGGCGGATCTTCTCGGGATGCGTGTCGGCGCGCAGAAAGAGGACGCTCTTGAATGAGAGTCTGGAGCCGTTCCAGAGATTGCAGAAGCGAGTGGGGGTTGAGGGGGGAGGGGCTGATGGTTGGATCATTGGGCAGGTTGGGGGTTAGTGCCCTCAGCGGGATTCAAGCGGGGAACGAACGCAGGTAGGGGATGTTCCTTGCAACTTCGGCCCGGAAGCAGTTCACACCCTCACATGACATCCCCAGCCTTTTTCGGACACCGAAGTCCGAGAACTCGCTAAGGGCGGGGATGTGGGGCGGGGTCCGACTGACGGCGGCGCGCTTCCAATGGCCGCCAAGGCTATTTCGGGGGCAATCCGAGCCGGGTCTGTTCGCGATGATCTGGCCGCCGGAGGACTTCGCACTCACGGGCGTCGAGTCGACCTCTCCGGATGGGTACGATGACACCATGACCATGTCTTCCGTCGCCCAGGACTTTCCCGCTGACGTTCCCGACCAGCCAGAGCTCGTCTCCATGCGCAGGGATGGCGATCTGGTCTGGGTGACCCTGGAGCGGCCCGAGGTCATGAACTGCCTGTCCTTCCCGACTCTGCGCCGCTTTCGCACCATGTTGGAGGAGCTGGCCTCAGACCTCAGTGTGCGCTGTGTGCTTATCACCGGCCGCGGGGAGAAGGCCTTCTGCGCCGGAGCGGACCTGAAGGAGCGGCGCACCATGCCCACCGAACGTGTGCCTGAGTTCGTGCGCAATATCCGCGCCCTGATGGACGACGTTGAGGCGCTGCCCCAGCCCACTATTGCCGTTGTAGGGGGCTTCGCGTTTGGTGGGGGAACTGAACTTCTGCTCGCTTGTGACCTGCGCGTGGCCGCACCCCACGCCCAGATCGGTTTGACCGAGACAAGTCTGGCCATCATCCCCGGTGCGGGAGGGACTCAACGCCTCCCTCGTCTGGTTGGCAAGAGCCGCGCCAAAGACCTGATCCTCACCGGCCGACGCATCACGGCTGCCGAGGCGGAAGCCATGGGCCTGGTCAACCGCCTTGCGCCCGAGGGCCAACTGGAGGCCACGGCGCTTGAGCTCGCAGAGGCCATCGCGGCCAATGGCCCGGTGGCTGTGCGCGCCGCCAAGGCTGCCATCGACAAGGGCTGTGAGTGCCCATTGGAAGAGGGCCTCTCGTTCGAGGCCGACTGCTACGAGAAGGTGCTCCCCACCGAGGATCGCCTCGAGGCCTTGGCCGCATTCGCCGAGAAACGCAAGCCGCGCTTTCAAGGACGCTGAGCGTTGGGCCGCGAGGGGCCCTGTCCCGATGGGAGACTTAGCCCCCGTCCTGCCGAAGGGGGGCGTACACTGACAAGGTGGGGTGTTGTCTCCACACCTTCCAATGTTCCACTTTCGAGTCCATCGCACGCCTTACCGTCTGCGTATGGCCGCGCTCCCGCTGGCTCTTCTCGGGGCGAGCCACGCCGCCGCCCAATCCCTCAGCGTGGTGGAGGAGTTGCGTCTCTCCGAGGGCGTGGCCGGGTTCAGCGGCTCTCTTGCCGATGGGGATGGATTCGGGGCGAGCCTGGCCTCGCTCGGAGACCTGAACGGTGACGGGGTGGACGACTGGGCCGTTGGGGCGCCTCTGACCGATGGCAACGGGCAGGACCGCGGGGCGATCTGGATCCTGTTCATGCGAGCTGACGGCACGGTGGACTCTGCACGTTCCATCGGGGACGGGCTCGGCGGTCTGGGTCTGACCCTGGCCGATGGAGATCGCTTCGGCCACGCCCTGGCGAGCCTACCGGACCTCAATGGTGATGGGCGGCGAGAGCTGTGCGTCAGTGTGATCGGTACCTCCTTTGGCGGGACGGCCTGGCCTGGCGGGTCGGCCACCTCCCTGGGTGCCTCACTCCCGGCCCTCTTCGAGCCATCCGGCTGTGTCTGGCATGCCGGGCTGCAACAGCTCGTCGTGGTCAGTGACGATGGGCGCGTGGTGCTCGTCGAGACCGACGGCAGCGTGCAGCAGACCTTCCTCGTGGGCGGCGACCTCGAGGCGGTGGCTGTCCCCGACGAGACCCTGCCCGTGGCCTACCTGGGGGTGGAGCATCCGGACACCGTGATCGAGCTGAATCTGAACACGGGTCTGCCCACCGGGGAGAGTTGGGATCTGACACCGTGGATGCAGGGTGCGAACTCCCGCGGCCTCGAGAGCCTGACAGTCGTTCAGGGGCTCGTGTACGCCGGACTGCAGGAGTCGGGAGAGATCTTCGTCTTCGATCTCCAGCCGGGATCCCTGGTGCAGTTCATGGGCATCATTCCTCCCCCGGGAGGCCGGGACGAGCTGTCCGGTCTGCACTACGAAGCGAGCACCGACATCCTGTACGCCATCTACGATCCCGACGATCTGGTACTCGAACTGACGCCCTCCGGCTCGGCTCTCCGGGCGTACTTCCTACCGGGATCCTCCCAGGAAGGCGTGGCCCTAATTCCGGGGTGCCCGGGTCCCATGGCCACGTTCGTGGTGGCCGAGGACAACGGGGACCTCAACACCTATGCGACCTACCCGGCACCCTGTGATGGTTCCCGACAGCTATGGGGCAGGGGCGGTGTGGACGTGCTCTTCTTGGCTCCGGACGGATCGGTGGCGTCGGAGACTTGGATCGCCTCGGGGAGTGGGGGGTTCGGGGCCAGCCTCGACGCCGGTGACTTCTTCGGCTCGGCCCTGGCCAGCCTGGGAGACCGCGATGGGGATGGGCTGCAAGAATTGGCCGTGGGGGCGGCCCATGACGACGACTCCTCTTCATCCCCGTTCTCCCAGAGGGGAGCCGTGTACCTGTTGTCCCTGACGGGTTCGGGACAGGTGAGTGCCTGGACCAAGATCAGCGCGACGAGCGGCGGCTTTGGGGGCACCCTCAACGACGGCGACGGGTTCGGCGCCAGCCTGACCAGCGCGGGGGACGTGGATGGGGACGGGAATTCCGATCTGGTTGTCGGAACGCCCTACTCGGACTCGGGTGGCGGCCAGACCGGGTCGCTTTGGACCTGCTTTCTGGATGCGACGGGTGTGGTGATGGGACAAGCGGAGTTGCGCGGAGTCGATATCGGAGCCCAGGCCGGTGAGGCCTTGGGGGCGGCCTTGGCCCAGGCGGCCGGGGATTGGACCGGGGGACGGCCCGGGGTCCTGGTCGGGTCACCGACCGGCGGAGACTCCTCCGCTGGAGCCATCCGGGTCCTGGCCCTGGCCGGGGACGGCAGCGTGAGCGAATCCCACCTGATCGACGGAGCCAACGGGGGATTCTCCGGCCCCTTGGCGGCTGGGGATGGACTGGGCTTTGGGCTCGCGGCCGTGGGGGACACCGATGGCGATGGCATGAGCGAGCTCGTGGCGGGCGCGCCCGGGGATGACGGCGCCGGTGATGGGCGAGGTGCGGCCTGGGCGCTGGAATTGAAGCGGGATTCCTTGGGCGTGGGATTCTGCTATGCGGACGGGACCTGCCCCTGCGGAAACGCGGGCACGGGGGCCGCGGGATGCGCCAACTCCGCGGGCACGGGGGGTGCGATCTTCCCCAGTGGAAGCGCTTCGATTACCGCTGACGACCTGATGCTCTCTGTGAGCGGTCTGCCCCCCTCCAAGTTCGGCCTGATCTTCATGGGCGACGCGACGATTCCTGCCCTACCCATGGCGGATGGCATGCGCTGTGTGGGTGGCTCACTGTTCAGGTTCGGGGCGCGTCTGTCGGACGGCTCCGGAGTGCTGACCGAGGGGCCCGGGATCGTGGGCTGGACCTGGAACAACCTGGGCAGTGCGGGGCACATCCTCGCCGGCGACACCTGGAGCTTTCAGTGCTGGTATCGGGACCCCAAGGGTCCTTGTGGCACGGGCTCCAACGCTTCCAGCGCCCTAGCGATCACCTTCGTGCTCTGAGCCGGACTCCTCCCTGGCCGGGGCGCTGATCTCCAGAAGTAGGCGCTGCTCGGAGCCCCGGGCCAGCAGAACGAGGGGCGGGCCGGCCGGGCGTTCCAGGCCATTGCATTCAAAGTCCAGAGCGACCGCGCCGATCACTTCGGGCTGGGCATCAAGGGGCGCTCTCACCAGCACGACTCCGTGGCCGCCGGGAGGAGCCGCTGCGCAAAGGACACCCTGCTCGGCGGTTGCCCACAGCAGAAGCGGAGCGCGCGCGCTGGCTCTCTCGCTCGCCCCACTCCGAGCCCAGGGGCTCAGCAACACCAGACCGCTGCGCCGCATGCGGATCATGTTCGGGGCGCCTTGGAGGATCAGCTCGTGCATGGAAAGGGCGTGACCGGCGGGGCCCTCTTCGATCAGGGCCAGGATCCAGGTGGGGCGGGCAGGCGAAAGCCCGGGTCGTCTGGCGCATAAGGCGGCGCCCAGCACCCTGGCGCCGGGGGTGAGGGCCAAGGGGGATTCCAGCCGTCGTTCCACTTCCCCCTCTGTCACCTGCAGATGGAGCTGGGCGCCCTCGATCCGTCCCGCAAGACCATCGGCTTCCAGGGAGAGAGGCACCGGAGGCAGCGGCTCTTGCCCGTGCTCTGCCCCGTGCGCCGCCGCGGAGGAGGTGAACCGCCACGCCCCCGGTGCCCGGGACTGACGCGGCGGTATCGACCACACGCCGCCACCGTCCAGGGCCAGCAACAGGGCGCCGAAGGGGCCGTGGGTGATGCCCTCCATGTCGCGGGTTCCCTTGGGCCAGGGCCGCCGGTCGCGGATCGTGCCGTCCGGATCGACGAGCCAGATCTCGCGCGCCTCGTCCACGACCATCAGCACCCCATTCAGACGTGGATCGAAGACCATGCCGCGCGCCTCGTCGCCCAGGTCCAGTGTGCGCAGGAGCTCAAGGGGTCCCGAGTCCTCTCGGCCTCGGGGTGCTCGCACCACGTACACCTTGCTGGCGCCCTGGTGCCCCAGCCACAGGGTGGCCGTGCCGTCGGCCGCGGGCACACGGGCGAGGCCTTCAAGGCCTTGGCCGCCTCGGGGAATTTCACCACTCAAGGTGTGGCAGCCGACCCGCCTGCCTCGGCCGTCCAGGCGCACGAGCTCACAGCGATCTTCGAGGAGCACGAGCAGGTCGGAATCCCGGGCGGCACACAGCCCCTCCAGGTCGCCGCCTCCTTCCAGGCGGGAGCGCGGCCATCCCCCGGAGGGAGCGGCCTCTACGAGAGAGGACACCCGGATCACCCAGCCATCATCGTCGAGACCGATCAGGGTGCCGTCTTCCGTCAGGTGCACGGCGCTCAGGTGATCGCTGATACCGCCGACGGCATGCGCGCCGTCCCAGTCCCAGGCGGAGAGATCGTCGGGGCCGAACTGGGGGAGGAGGCCCCATGTCAGGAGGGCGGTGACACCCTGGAAGCTACCGAGAAGTCGTTTCACGGCCCGAGGGTACCCCATGACCGACGCCCTTGAGCCTCCAATCCGCCGCTCCCTCCGCAGCCCCCTTTCTCCGGGGACGGTTCCTCAGAAAGGCAGGTTGGCCAGCAGGTCGGCGCGCGCGGCGCGGTCCTGCTTGGTGTAGTTGATCAGGGGAATGTAGGTCTCCGACGGCATGGCGAAGAGCGAGATCGGCGAGTTCTTGGAGGAGAACTCGTAGTCGTTGGTGAGCTTGTAGTTCTTGTCGCAGATAGCCCACTTCCTGTTGGTCGTATCGGGGTTGGGCTTGAACGACTCGCTGTAGTTGTAGCTTCGCAGGCCCGTGCCACCCCTCATCACCGGGAGGAAGCTGAGGCTGTCGGGGGAGTTGTGCGGGACCCCCCGCATCTCTGCCAGGGTCGCGAAGATGTCCACGCCGTTGATCAGCTCGTCGGTCGTGCCGGGAGTGATGCCCGGGCCATTGACGATGAAGGGGACCCGGATGCCCGACTCCATCAGTGAGCCCTTGCCACCTCCGAAGCGGTTCGCGGTGCCGTTGTCTGACAGGATGAAGACGTAGCCGTTGTAGTTCTGGAGGAGACGACCGATGTCCTGGTCGAGGAACTCCACCATTTCGAGCGCCTTGCCCAGGGGCTTGTTGGCCGTCCCCCCCGGCGGGCTGTCGTAGGGCGTGTGGACGGCGTGGTAGGCGACGAAGCGCACGCCGGCCGCCGAGTTGATGGCGAAATCAGTCGTGGCCGTTGTGCAGTACGTGGTCTGGTTGCTCGTGACCCCATCGACGGTCTGGAGCCAGTCGTAGTAGCCCGTGCCCGTGCCGGTCAGGTTGAACATGCATCCGGCGTAGTGATCAAAGCCCTGCGTGTTCGGGTCGCTGTGGCGGTAGCTCACGTGCCACTTCCCAAAGGCGTGCACGGGCTCGGGAAGCAGCTCTGCAAAAGTCGTGTGGCTTAGGGAAAGGGAGTGGTCGCTGAAGGCTCCCCACTGCATGACCGCGCCGATTCCCGTGCGTGTGGGATACAGACCGGTGAGGATGGCCGCCCGCGTGGGAGAGCAGGAGGGGCAGACCCAGGCGCGCGTGAAGTTGAGGCCACCCGCGACGAGCGCATCGAAGTTGGGTGTGGAGGCCAGGTCGAGCAGCTCGTATCCCAGGTCATCCATCAGGATGATCGTGATGGGCAAGGTGGCGAAGGGCTCGGCCTTCTCTCCGACGGAATCCGGTGCAAGATCGACCTCGGCGAGATCCGAGCCGTGCGCCTTCCCTCCAGAGCACAATGCCGTCCAAGTCAGGGCTGTGGTGATCCAACCGGTGCGTGCCATCCAACCAGTTTACCATCGGTTCACGATTGCGCCATTTTGGGTACTTTCTTCCGATGCCCCAGGTGTGTGGGGCTCCTCCGGGCATCCTGCAGAGCCTACCCCCCTTTGGGAGCCATTCGGGGCGGGAACGCCTCGGGTGCGGTTCCCACTTGCGCCGAGGCCGGAAACTCATCCAGCTCTCCCGCGTACCACGCCTCGGTACTGTCGGCGATGTTCAGCACCTGTTCCGCGCTGTACAGCCGGCCACAACCTGCCCCAGCGCAGATGCTCTCCACCAAGGCCTCGAAGGCCTCCGGGCTCGTCAGGTTCTCGCGCCAGAAGGGCCAGGTCCGGCACTGGACGGGGCGGGCCTCGTAGACCCCGCACTGCCCTGTTCCGCCGAGGAATACGCAGCTTGAGCCCTGGGGCTCTAGGAGGGTCCAACCCTCCTCTTCGCGGGTGTGAGCCTCTCGGAATTCGCCTTCTTCCATCTCCAGGGCACCCGCAAGGGCCCGGACCTCGGCCTCCATCAGGTACACGTAGGCGTGTTCCCCGTGGTTGCTGCAGCAGCGGCCGCTGGCCGTGCAGCCGAAGCGCAGACCGTCTGCGTACCAGGGTGCCGAATCGGGACGCTGGCCTTCTCCTTTGGTGCTCATCGCCGTAACTCTATGTAAATAAGCCAGTTAGGGTCAAGGTTATGGGCACTCATTGCCCTCTGTGCGGTTACTGGACACCCATGATGGGCTATCCTCAATATGGATGTGCAGGATCGCACATTCTCTCGGGGGTGCCTTCAGCGCCGTCCCATGCTGCCCATGAAACTGACCGTATTCGATGATGGCGTCCAGTCGGACCTGGACCTGGATCTGGCCGTGATCACCATAGGCCGGGCCAAGGACAATGTCGTACGGCTCAGCAGCACCCGTGTCTCGCGTTATCACGCGCGCATCGAGAGCCAAGACGGCGCCCCTTGGATCCTGGATCTGGGCAGCGCGAACGGGATCGAGGTCAACGGGAAATCCGTGGACCGATGCATGTTGCGCTCCGGGGACGAGGTCAGCCTGGGGCTCGGAGTGCGGCTCGTTCTCGGGGATGATGTGCCGGGTGGGGAGCAGCAGGACACCGAGGAAGAAGTGGGCATGCGCACGCTCACAGGCGAAGCTTATCGGGAACGCGAGAACCTTCGAGTCTTCGCACGCATTACCCGCGAGTTGGCAGCGCGCACGGAGCTGCAACCCCTGTTGGACCTGATCGTGGACTCGGCCGTGTCGCTCGTGGGCGGGGAGCGGGGTTTCATTCTCTTGCGCGAGGACCGCGCCTCGGGGTCCAGCGCTCCCGATGCCGCGCGCAGCATGAGTGTCAGCGTGGCGCGCAGCTTCGATCACACTAACGTGGCCGTTCCACGAACACGGCTGTCGATGGGCATCGCCGATCGGGTCGTGCGTGAGGGTAAGCCCGTCCTCAGCGTGGATGCCTCGGATGACCAGCGGTTTGCCGACATGGCCAGCGTCGAAAACCTGCGCCTGCGCTCGGTTGTCTGTTTGCCGATCCTGACCGAGGGCACGGGAGGCGAGGAAGTGGAGGGCATCCTGTACGTGGACAATCGTCTGCAGTCCGGGGCCTTCGACCAGGAGGACCTGGATCTCCTGGAGATGCTGGCCGCCCAGGCCTCCATCGCCATCCGCAATGCGCGTCTGCTTGAGACCCTGCGCAGTCGCAACCACCACCTAGATCTCTCCCGCCAGCAGATAGAGGGGCTGAACGAGCAGCTCGGGCGCAAGGTGCGAGATCGGGAGGGAGAGCTGGCCGTCGTGCGTGCTGAGCTGGGGCGCGCCCGGGGCCGCCATGACTACAAGAGCATCGTGGGGGCCTCCGATGCCATGGCGGCCGTTTTCAAGCATGTTGATCGAATCGTGGAATCGGACCTGCCTGTGCTGATTCAGGGCGAGAGCGGAACGGGCAAGGAGCTCATTGCCCACGCCATCCACCACAACGGACCGCGGCAGAAGAATGCCCTGGTCACCGAGAACTGTGCCGCCTTGCCGGACACTCTCCTGGAGTCCGAGCTCTTCGGCCACGCGCGCGGGGCGTTCACGGGTGCGTTCCAGGCCAAGCGCGGGATCCTCGAGCAGGCCAACGGGGGCACCCTGTTTCTGGATGAGATCGGCGACATGAGTCCGGACCTGCAGAAGAAGCTCTTGCGGGTGCTGCAGGACGGGGAGTTTCGCGTGCTTGGTTCGACGCGAACTGTGACGGTTGACGTACGAATCTTGGCGGCCTCCAACCGTGACCTGAAGGAGATGGTCGAGCTGGGCACTTTCCGCAAGGACCTCTTCTATCGCATTGCCGTTCTGACCGTCGAACTCCCACCGCTGCGCAAGCGCGGAGGTGACGTGCCCTTGCTG
The DNA here is from genome assembly GCA_012959525.1 of Planctomycetota bacterium. Classification (GTDB taxonomy): domain Bacteria; phylum Planctomycetota; class UBA1135; order UBA1135. The sequence continues at coordinate 29,518 of DUDB01000057.1, read as the reverse complement.
GCTGAGCACCTGCTAGCACGCGCGGCTCGTGAGGCGGGACGGGCCGCGCCCACCCTGTCGACCGAGGCCCTTGCATGTATCGTCAACCATCTCTGGCCGGGCAACGTGCGCGAGCTGGAAAACGAGATGCGGCGGCTTGTAGTTCTCGTGCGTGAGGAGGTGCAGCTGGAGGATCTCTCACCCGCCGTACAGCAGGGAGGGGAGGAGGCCTTGGCGGGCGGCGAGGTGCCACACCTCGTCAGCGCCGTGGCCGAGGTGGAAATGCGCACGATCCGGCGCGCCTTGCGCGCCTCCAATGGCATGAAGTCACCTGCCGCTGAGCTCCTAGGGATCAGCCGCTATTCCCTGCAGCGCAAGATCCAGAAGTACGGTCTCGACGCCGACCCTCACTAGGGAGCGTCCCATCCCAGGCTCTCCAAACGGGAGCGAGGCTGCCACGGGGGCTCATGCGGGGCCTTCAGCTTGGGCAGAGTCTCATTCTCGAACCCATTCGTTGCGTAGTCGACTGCAGGGTCTGATCGTATAGGGAGTGGGGAACTCACCCCTCTGTACCCATGCCGCGCACCCTCCTGACCCCAATATGGCTGGTTGCCACCCTGGCGCTGGCCGTTGCCAGCGCGAGCGCCGACCTAATCCTGCTTAAGGACGGTCGGAGGTTTGAGGGGACGATCCTCAAGGAGACGGCCAGCGAGGTGGTCTTCGAGACCCGGCTGGGAGAACTCAGATTTGCGCGCTCAGAGGTTTCCCTTCTGGAGCGGGGATTGACGCCCTCTCAGGAGTTCGATCAACGCTGGAAACAATGCGAGAGTGCGAACGACTACTTCGTCTTGGGCCAGTGGGCTGCAGGGAAGCGCCTCCGAGCGGAAATGCGGCGCGCGATGCAGGAGGTCGTCCGCTCTGAGCCGGATCACGCCGGGGCGAACAAGGCTCTTGGGCTGGTTCCCTATAACGGGCGGTGGGTCAAGCCCGCGGAGCGTGAGCGACTCAAGGCGAAAGACCACTCCGAAGACATGCGCCAGCGGGGTCTGGTGTTGCACGATGGCGAGTGGGTCACCCTGGCCGCGAAGAAACACCTGGACGTGGGCGAGGTCTACTTCGAAGGGCGTTGGCTCAAGCCGGGAGATCTGGAGCGCGCACAAGGTCTCGAAGAGTTGGATGGCGAGTGGGTCGTTGCGGGTCGAGCAGCCTCTGTTCAGAACGCCCGTGCCGTACTGGAAGCCGGTGGTGTTGGCGGGGAAGTTGCAGTGGGAACGAACGTCTTGGTGGCGGGCCCCTTTGATCAGGCTTTTCTGCAGGGGATCGTCGACGGCCTCGAGCGGGGAGGCCAATGGGTGGCTGAGTTGCTGCGACCAGAGAAGGGCAAGCTCCCGGCTCCGGCGCACGCGGCCCGCGTGAGCGCCCTGCACGAGTTCTACGTGTTCGGCCAGGACTCCGAGCCCTACCTGCGAGCGGTCGATCCCCTGGTAGGGCTGACCGACACGGTCCCCCCGGGTTGGGGCGAAGCGGTCAAGAAAACCCACGGCTTCTACTTCTCCGAACCCCGTGCCATCTCAGCCGCGCGCTGCATGGGCCGGCCCCAGGCCCACCTCGCTGGCCACAGCTTTCACCACCGCGGCCACATTCTCATCAATCAGCACCTCTACGACGGCCGCCTCCTCCCGCCCTGGTTCGACGAGGGATTCGCCTGCCTGTTCGAGTTTCGGGTGCATCAGTGCAACCAGGTGATGTGCGTTGCTGGCCTGACCACGGTGGGCACCGAGTCACGCACCAACGCTCGAAGCAAGCGGGTGTATGTCTTCAATCAGAGGGAATTCCGGGCCGGGGCGTGGCGGGGGAACTTGCACTCGGGCCTCTTAGCCGAGGACAAGGCCCTGGTGAATTTTGATCGCCTTGCGCAAAAGCGCTTCGGTGAGCTGGGGCCTGCGGACATAGCCATGTCCATGGCCATCGTGGCCTGGATCGAGCAGCGCGGCGAGGGCAGTCTGCGCCGGTTTCAGGAGTCCCTCAGGAGCAGTGCGCCGCGCGCACCCCAGCGTGTGCAAGTTGACACCGGGACGCGTCAGGCGCGCTACGACGCGGCTTTCCAAGATGCCGTAGGCATGGGTTGGCGTGCAGCCGACAAGGAGTGGCGGACATGGTTCCTGGCGACCGGGCAGTAGGCAACGGTGGAGGCTGGGGGTCGCGGGACACCCAACCTGGAGACGCGCGTCAGCCAGGTGAAGGCTCGTCCGAATCTTCAGCGTCATCTTTCGCGCCGGTTGGTCGTCCAGATATCAGCGGCTACCGGATCGAAGGTGTCCTCGGGCGCGGGGCGACCGGCACCGTCTACTCGGCGGTGCAGTTGGCCGTCGACAGGCCCGTCGCCATCAAGATCCTGCATGCGAATCTGGTGGGCACCGGCCGGGCGGCGCGCCGCCTACAGCGGGAGGCGCGCACCGCGGCGCGCCTGGCTCACCCGGGCATCATCTCGGCCATCGACATGGGCGAGCAGGACGGGCGCTGGTGGTACGCCATGGAGCTGGTGGAGGGCATTTCCCTGGCCGAGCGATTGGCAGAGCGCGGCTCGCTCACGGAGCGCGAAGCCCTGCGCCTCTTCTGTCCCCTGTGCGATGCGCTGCAGCACCTCTACGAGGGCGGCGTCGTGCACCGAGACATCAAGCCCGCGAACATCCTGATCAATGAGCGCGGCCGGGCGCGGCTGGTGGACCTAGGGCTCGCCTTCTCCGAGGACGACCCCTCCATGACACGCTCCGGCGGCACCCTGGGAACTCCCCACTACATGAGCCCCGAGCAGGCGCGTGATCCCACGACGGCCGACCAACGCAGTGACATCTGGTCCCTTGGTGCGACCCTCTATCACGCCCTGTGTTCCAGGCCCCCCTTCGCGGGGGATAGCGTGGGGGAGATCCTCTCGGGTGTTCTCTACCACCGCGTCACCGAACCACGCCGGCTCGCGCCGCACCTGTCGAAGGGCATCTCCATGGTGTTGCGCAAGTGCCTGGCCCGCGAGCCCTTGCAGCGCTACAACACGCCGGCTGAACTGCTGGCGGACCTGGAACGACTGCGCGAGCGGCGAGCACCCGCCGTACGCCCCGCAAACCTGGACCCCGTCGCGGAGCAGGACTCGCCCTGGCGCCGGCCTATGACCCTGACCGCGTCCGCCATTGTCCTAGCTCTGCTGGCCGTTTGGCGTCCCTGGCAGGCGTCTACGACCCCGGATCTGGGTCCTACGGTCGTCGCCGTACGCCCGTGGCCGGCTTTCACACGCTTGGAGAATGCCTGGAACGTGGGCAAGCTGCGTCCCGGTGAGGCCCTGGCGGAATTGGTCCTCCTGGAGGAAGCCCCCGGCGGCTGGCATGCGTCCAAGGGTGACTTGGAACAGTTGGTGCTCGCCGATCTGGAGCAGCGGCTCGAGCGTTTGGAGCAATCCGGCGAGCAGCAGGTGAGCGCTTGGCTCGATGGCCATGAGTACGAGCAGGCGCGATCGTACTTGGACGATAGCGTGGCCGTGGCGCTGAGCGCCAGCACCGGATGCACGACGATTCGGGATCTGCCGGCGGGCCACCTGCGTCGAGGCTTCACCCAGTGGATGGAACGCCAGACGGTGAGTCTGGACAGCGAACACGGCATGGCCTTGACGTTGGCACGGTCGGCCTTACGCAACCACTTACGCGCCGTGGTCGTGCCCGCATTCGACGAGGCCCTTGACGAGAACCGCTGGGAGTCGGCCTTGGCGCTCTTGGAGAGCGGCACACTCCTGTTGGATTCATCGGGCGCGGACACCCGGGGGTTTTCTGAGATCGATCGCCACCTATTGCTGGAGGGCGTGCGCCCCGACCTAGAGGCCCGGCGCTCAAGTGCGCGCAACCGGTACCTGCGCCTGGATGGAAGTCTGGCCGCGTTTGTGCGCGATGAAGCTGAGCGGCTGCGTCTGGGCATTCCCACAGGAGACCTGCCCCGGCCCGCCAGGGACCTGGGGCGTGCTTTCGAGGCTGAAGCCCTTCGGCTGGGCATCGTCCCCGAGGAGATTCCTCCGGATTGGCTGGAGTCTCGCGGCCGTGCAGTCGGCTCCCGGGGAGTACTTGAGCGAGCTTCGCAGGACCTGGACCTGGAGGCGAAGGTCCAACTGGATCGCACGGCCAGGGCCGCCTTCATCGAGGACGGTAAATACGTCCAGGCCCTGTGCGCGGATCGAAAATACGGGGAGGCGAGGCGGATCCTGGAGCGGCGTTTGGCCGAACCGTGGCGCAATGGCGTGCATGGGGAGATGGACCTGCTGCGCGTGGAGTGCGCTCTGCTCAATAGCCTTATCGAGCGCACTCGTGAAAAACTGCAAGCACGCCGCGGCTCCACCTTTGACCCCACCTTTGGGCGTATCTCCTATCCGGGCACGGTGATCGCTACCACCGCCGACGTACTCAAGCGGGGCTTCGAGGTGCGAGCCCCCAACCTCTCCCCTTTCCGAGTGCACCTGGTCCGCAGCGCCAGCATCCCGCGCAGCGACCACTTGCTGGAAGCACCCGATCTCCTGGATCTGGCGGAGTTGAGAACCCAGGCGCTGGGGGGGAGCGCGGACGACCAGCTCCTGCGAAGCCTCTTCTTGTTCCACGAAGGGGACCTCGCAGGGGCGCGCACGAGCCTCCCCGTAGGCGTCCTGGAATACCCGGACGTTCTGGCCCATCTGGCGGAGCGCATCCGCGCTAGTGCCCCACCGGTCGACCTGGAAGGGAAGGATCGGCAGATGGTCGCCCTGCGCACCAGCTTCGGATTGGGGACCGATGCCGACACAATCCTGCAGGACATCGCGAAGATCGAGGCCGAATTCCACGGCTTGTTGAGTGACACTGAATCCGCTGAGCTCAGTCGCATCCGCTCAGAGCTGAGGGCCAGGGCCTTGGTTGAACCCACCCTCCAGGAGGTCTTCGAGCCCAGTAGCCTGGAGTATCTCGAGCGGCAGGCGGTGCGCCTGAAGTGGGACTTCACTTCACGCGAGACCGGGGCCTGGGGAGTGGGGGACTGGATCCTGTTCTCGGGGGGCTTGCGGGTTCCAACGCCTCGAACCACCGACGCCGATTTCTGGGACCCCGATCATGCCCTGCGCTTAAACCTCGGGGAGCCCTTGGACCTCGGCCGCCCCTTCACCGTGCGGCTGGTCTTGCATTCGTCGCTCCCCGCTCCCGGCCAGCGCAATGAAATGGCGCTCGAGTTGGCTGGCCTGAACCTGGTCTTTGAGGATGACGAAAACCGGCCCTCTTTTGCTGCTGGTCGCGGCGCCCCTGCCGAGCTTCTAGAGCAGGTGAGGACGGGGCCCGTTGCGGGCTTCAGTGGCTTCTCAGGGTTCCCGGACTCCAGCGAGGATCCGCTCGAACTGACGATCGAGGTGCACCCCAAACGCGGGGACCTGAAGGTCTGGGTGAATGGCAAGCCTCTACGCCTACGCTCACTCCCGCGCGGTCCCTTGCCAGGCAGCCCCCTCCTCAGTTTGCGATCGCGGCAGCCCCTCGACTTACTGCGGGTCACCTTGGAGGCTGAGCGGCTGGGGGGCCGGCGCTAGCGGCCGACCCTACCTCCCGAATTGCTCCACGGAGGCTCGAGCCCTCTCTATCGCCTCAGGGGGGGTGTGGTCTTCGACTCGACGCAAGACGGCCCGTAGCGCTTCCGTGTTGGAGCCCAGTCGGACGGCTCCACGCACGTGGGAGGCCAACTGACGCGCCTGACCCGTGACCGTTAGGGCCGCCACGGCGCACAGCTCCCTCACGTGTGGCTCCAAACCCGGTCGCGAGAGGACCCGGCCATAGGCGTGCTCGCTGATCCAGCGGGAAAGGTCCGGGTGGAATTCACCCAGGCGCTGTTCTACTTCGGGTGCGAGGTCGGCGTAGATGGACTCGAAGAGTTTGCGGCCGCGTGCCAGGTCGCCCTCGATTTCCAATTCCTCGGCGGGGACCGCACCCATTCCCCCGTGGCGGCTCAGGGTTTCGAAAGCCTCCACCACACGGGGGAAGCCGGCGAACAGGTGGCATTGCAGTAGAGCCTCACGCCAGGCGCGGTCGGGCTCGCCGGCGGGTGCCTGCTTGCGAAGCTCAGCCAGCCACTTCCAATCCCCGAGGACCGCCGCGGCCGTCAGGTCCAGAAGGCGACCGGTCTTGGGGTCCACGGGTGAGTCCTGGGCGCTCATGAGTAGCGTCCGATGGCCTGCCCCAGGCGCACGGGAGCATCGGCCACCAGCTCCGGCAAGGGGCACGCCATTCCCGGCGGGGTCAGGAGGACGATCGTCGAGCCCAGCTCGAAGCGAGCGAGCTCCTCACCCCGTTGTACCTTGCGCTCTTCGGGCAGGACGCCCGAGTCGGTCGCAGCCACTCCTTGCACCCGGATTCGCCCGACGTTCAAGGCACCCACCAGGACCAACAGGAGGGGCCCGCGTTCGGTCTTCATGCGCAGCACACAGCGTTCATTGACGTCGAGGACCCGCCGCCGGTCGAGGACCCTGGCGGCCACGGAATAGCGGCAGCCCGGCACCCAGCGCACCTCTTGAAGGTGTGCGTTCTCCGGAGCGTGGATGCGGTGGTAATCCTTGGGACCCAGGTAGAGCGTCCAGGCGTGACCCCCTTCCAGTTCGACGTCCGCTCCCACTCCGGCCAGCAGGTCGCGCACGCTGTAGGCGTGGCCCTTCGCCTGGAGGATCGTGTCTTTCTCGATCCGGCATAGGGTCTGAACCCGGGCGTCTACGGGTGAGACCAGAGCCTTGGGGTCTGGGTCAACGGGGCGCGCTCCGGGCTCCAGTCGGCGTACGAAGAAGGCGCCCAGGCTGGGAAACTCCCCCAAAGGGCCGCGCACCTCGCTGAGGTCGGCGCCGGTGAAGCGGGCGAAGCCCCTGTAGAGGGGCCTACGCAGGAACTGTGGGACGCGCCGGTCGGCCAGCCAGCCGACCGTCAGGGACATGGCCCGGCGCAGGGGAGTGGACATGGGCATGAGCCTACGGTGGGAGGGGGGCGTGGCGGTAGCCCCACCCGGGCTCTCGGGGTACGCTGCCAGCGATCTCCGCAACTTGGCCCCTCCATCACGCCATCCCATGGGTATTCCAACCACCGTCGTCATATTGGCCGCAGGCAAGGGCACACGCATGAAGTCCACGCGGCCCAAGGTGTTGAGTCCGCTGTGCGGGAAGTCTCTGCTCGGCTGGGTTCTCGGTCAGGCCGAGTCTCTGGACCCCGATAGGGTCGTGCTTGTCATTGGGCACGGGGGGGAAGCCGTGGAGGCCGAGGCTCGCGCCCTTCTGCCCGATCGCGACCTACGCTTCGTGGTGCAGGAGCCGCAGTTGGGAACCGGGCATGCCGTACAAATGGCGGCCGGAGAGTTGGAGGGCAGCGAGCGTGTTGTCGTTCTCTACGGCGACATGGCGCTCCTCAGGTCGGAGAGTCTGCAGGAGCTCGTGGAGGAGCAGGCCCGGGCCGGGCCGGGGTCCATCGCCATGATGACCGCCTGCTCGCCCGACCCCACGGGCTATGGCCGGGTGCTGCGCGGAGCCGAGGGCGAGTTCTCCGCCATTGTGGAAGAGCGCGACTGCACGGACGGGCAGCGACTCGTGGACGAGGTCAACACGGGCGTCTACTGCTTCGATGGAGCGGCCCTACGCGCCGATCTGCCGCGTCTATCCAGCGACAATGCCCAGGGCGAGTACTACATCACCGACCTGCCCGGCATGGCGGTTGAAGCGGGTCGGCCAGTCGTCACGGTGGATCTGGATCTCGGAGAGTCTCTGGGCGTCAACACCCTCTCCCAACTGGCCGAGGTGCGTTGGGCGATGCAGATGCGCCTCCTCGAAGCCCACATGGATGCTGGGGTTGTGATCGAGGATCCGGCCAGCACCTATATCGACGCCGGGGTGAGCATTGGCGCTGGAACCCGCATTCTGCCCTGCACGGTCATCCGCTCGGGTGTCACTATCGGTACGGATTGCGAGGTGGGCCCCTTCAGCCACCTGCGAGTAGGAACCCGGCTTGCAGCGGGCGCCGAGGTGGGCAACTTCACCGAGTGCAAGAATGCGAGCCTGGGCGCGGGGACCAAGGCCAAGCACCTGTCCTACCTCGGGGATGCCGAGGTGGGCGCGGGGACGAACATCGGCGCAGGCACGATTTTCGCCAACTACGACGGCAAGGCCAAGCACATGACCCGTGTGGGAGATGGTGCGTTCGTGGGCAGTGGGACCACTATCGTCGCCCCCAATGAGGTTCCCGATGGGGCCACGACCGGTGCGGGGGCCGTCCTGACCCGTGAGAGTGGCATGGGACCCGGCGAGGTCTGGGTGGGGGTGCCCGCAAGGAAGATGCGTCCAAGCGATGGCACGGGAGCGAATTGACGCTATCTTGACCCGCCAGATTCGGTCCGCCTGAGTTCTTGTGGTCCGACTTCTCCTCTCCGTATTCCCACCTTCACTGAAGCCACCATGTCACTGCACGGCAAGATGACCCTGATTGCGGGGAACGCCCACCCCGAATTGGCGCAGAAAATAGCCCGGGAATTGGATATGCCCCTCGCGGAGGCCCACGTGGGGCGCTTTCCCGATGGGGAGGTGGACATCAAGATCAACCAGGACATCCGGGGTCGCGACTGTTTCGTTCTGCAACCCACCTGTCCGCCGGTCAACGAAAACTGGGTCGAGCTACTGCTCCTGATCGACACCCTGCGCCGAGCCAGCGCCGGACGCATCACGGCGGTCATGCCTTACTACGGATACGCCCGCAAGGATCGCAAGGACGAGGGGCGCGTGCCCATCAGCGCCAAGGTCCTGGCCAACACCCTGAGCGTCTCGGGGACCGACCGTCTGGTGACCCTCGACATGCACGCTGCCCAGATCCAGGGTTTCTTTGACCTCCCCGTGGATCACCTGTACTCGCGGCCCGTTCTGCTGAAGGCCGTCCAGGAACTGGGCCTGGAGGCGCCCGTGGTCGTTACTCCGGACGTGGGTGGCACCAAGATGGCGCGTGCCTATGCCAAGCGCCTGGAGGCGGACCTGGCCATCGTGGACAAGCGCCGTATCTCCGGCTCTGAGACCAAGATCGAGCACGTGATCGGTGACGTGGAGGGGCGCAACTGCGTGATCGTGGATGACATGATCTCCACCGGAGGCTCCATCACCCAGGCCGCCAGTGTCCTGCGCAAGTCGGGGGCCAAGGAAATCGTGATCGCGGTCTCCCACGCGGTCTTCTGCGGTCCGGCCGTCCAGCGCTTGGATGAGGCTCCTGTGGACCGCATCCTGGTGACCGACACGATCCCCACCGCCGATCCTGCGCCGCGTAAGCTGGTGACCATCAGTGTCGCCGGCCTGGTCGCCACGGCCATCCGAAACATCCACGCCGAGACATCGGTGAGTTCCCTATTCGAGTAGCGAGAATCTCTCGTTCAAACCCCTGTGCGTCCGGTACCCGGACGACGAACCAACCAGGGCCCCCGTCATGAGTTCCAGTGAAGTCCTTAAGTGTGGTCTGCGCGACAAGGTCGGCAGCCGCGACGCCCGCAAGCTACGGTCACAAGGGCGCATTCCCGCCAGTATCCAAGCTGAGGGCAAGAGCGTCCACCTGAACATCCACCTAGCGGCGGATGCATTCCATTCGTCCCGGCGGCACCACGTCCACCTCTACGATCTAGATGTGGACGGCGACGTCCACACGGCCGTGGTGCGCGAGATGCAATGGGATGTCATGGGCGACTACCTCAACCACATCGAATTCCGCCCCGTCCAGCGTGGTGTGGCTATCGAGTCCCAGGTGAGCCTCGTGTTCCACGGGCAGGTGAAGGATGCGGTCCTGAGCCAGAACGTGACGGAGATCACCATCTCCTGCATCCCGTCCCTGATCCCGGACAACCTGGAAGTGGAAGTCGATGGCTTGGAAGTGGGAGTTCACCTGCACGCCTCGGACATCATCCTGCCCGAGGGCATCACTCTGGCTGTGGATCCCGAGTTTGAGATCGCCGTCGTCGGACAACTCAAGGTCGTGGTGGAAGAGGAACTGGCAGTCGATGTCGATCCCGACGCAGTGGAGATCGAAGGCGGCCAAGCCTCCGAAGGTGGCGAGGCTGCTGGTGGCGACTCCTCCGGGGATGGCCCCGACGAAGGCGAGTCCTCCGGGGACTGATACCGCCCAGGGTGTGGAATCCGGGGGCACCCGGGGGGGGAGCCCCTCGGGTGCCTGAACACCTTGCGTGGAGGGCCCAGCCATTCCACCCCAATCCAGGCCCGGGTGCCCTTGCGCTGGCAGGGGCCAGGGCTAGACTGTCTCGCCCTCGCGGATCCCGCGAGGCCCTCTCCCATGACCCGGCTCATCGTCGGACTCGGCAATCCCGGCCAGGATTACGCTGGCACCCGGCACAACGCCGGGTTCGAAGTCCTCGACTATCTGGCCCGGGAACGGGGGGTGGAGCTCTTTCGCAGTGCACGTCAACTCGCCGACCGGGCGGGCCCTTCACCGGGCCTTCCCAGTGGAGCGCCTGCCTCACCCGCCGGCGCCTTCTTGTGGACCCATCTGGAGGACCTGGACGCACTACTCGTCCAGCCCCAGACCTTCATGAACCACTCTGGTCGGGCCGTGGCCTCCCTGGCCCGGTGGTTGTGGCCTAGTCAGTTCTCGCCGGTGGATACCGACGCGGACTCCGAGGCTCCAGCTGCTAGGTTTCCGGATCTGATGATCGTCTATGACGATCTCGACCTGCCACCGGCGCAGTTGCGCATTCGCCCCCACGGGGGGACGGGTGGGCACAACGGCGTGCGCTCCATCACTGAACACCTCTCGACCGACTTGTTTCCCCGCCTGAAGGTGGGGATCGGACGAGAGGGGACCGACGCGGCGCGTTACGTGCTTCAACCCTTCTCCGCTTCACAGCGCGAGGAGATCGAAGTGGCCTACGCCCAGGCAGCCGAGGCTCTCCTCGACTGGCTGGCCACAGGCGACCTCGAGGGGTGCATGACGCGGTTCCACAGCCGCTGGAACCAGGACTCCTGAGCCCCTTGGATCGCCAAGGACCCGGGTATCGCCGACACACAAAGGAGATTCGTTTTGAGTCAGATTTATGAAGGTATGTTCCTCCTCGACAATGATGTCGTGCGAGAAGGGTACGAGGGCGCCAAAGCTCTCGTGACCAGCGCCCTGGACAAGCATGGAGCCACGCTGCTCAGCGCTCGCCGCTGGGATGAGCGCCGTTTGGCCTATCCCATCAGTGGTCGCCGTCGCGCCACGTTCCTGATCGCCTACTACCAGATCGATGGGGGCGAGATGCCCGGCCTGCGCCGGGAGTTCGACCTGTCCGAGAAGGTATTGCGGTACCTGTTCACCTCGGTGGATGCCGTGCCGGAGGGAGAAGTGGAGTTGGCTCAAGCCGAAGGCGATGCCGCCTTCACCGTTCCTGAGCCTCCGGACGATGATGCCCCCGATCCCGAGCCGGAGCCCGAAGAGGGTGAGGAGGGGACGAGCAGCGAGGCCGCGACCGATGGAGCCGAGCAGGCCTCCGAGGAGGCTCCCGCGCCTGCAAGCGAGGAAGCCACCAAAGACGCAAGCCCCGAGGCTCCCGAGGCTTCTGAGGCTTCTGAGTCTTCTGAGTCTTCTGAGTCTTCTGAGTCTTCCGAGGCTTCCGAGGCTTCCGAGGCTTCCGAGGCTTCTGAGGCTTCCGAGGCTTCTGAGTCTTCCGAGGCTTCTGAGTCTTCCGAGGCTTCTGAGTCTTCTGCCTCCGACGAGTCCGACGAAACCCCCGAAAAACAGGAGGCCTGAGCCATGGTTCGCAAGATCCCCAAGGTTATCGCAGGTCGCAACTGTGACGACCCCGTCCTTGACCACAAGGACACTGAATACCTGTCCAAGTTCCTGACCCCCCAGGGTCAGATCGTATCCCGCCGTCGAAGTGGCTTTTGCACCCAGTGCCAACGCCAACTCAAGAAGGCTGTCAAACGCGCTCGTCACCTGGCGCTTCTGCCCTTCGTGGGCTAAGGAGGAACCGACAATGAAAGCTATGGAAGTCCTCCTACGGGAGCACGTCAGACACCTCGGGCGCTGTGGAGACGTCGTGCGTGTAGCCCCTGGCTACGCCCGCAACTTTCTCCTGCCGCGCGGCCTAGCCGCGGCAGCCACCGAAGACAACAAGCGACAGATCGCTCGGCGGGCCGCGAGGCTTGCTCTGGAAGAGGCCGAGAAAGCCGAGGAAGTGGCCGCAGCTGTGGCCGCCCTCGCGGAACTCACCGTGACCGCCCACGAGCGGGCGGATGAGAACGGCCGCCTTTACGGCTCTGTTACCGCGGCCGCCATCGCCGACATGTGCACGGCAGCGGGTACGGAAATCGACGTCAAGCGCGTTCATCTGAGCGCGCCCATCAAGTCCGTGGGCGAGCACAAGATCTCGGTCCATGTGCACGGTGAGTCCTACGCGGAGATTACCGTCATGGTCCAGGCCGAGGGTGCTCCCATGGAGTCCCTCGTGGAGCCCGAGCCTGTTGCTGAATCCTACGTCCAGCCCGCTGCGGCTGGCGAGGAGGATGCTCCTGCTGAAGAGGAGGCCGGAGCGGCCCCCGAAGACGGCGAGGGCTGAAGCCTCTAGGAGCTGGTTGCCTCGTTGAGGTTCGACCTCGAATCCAAGATACCGGGCCCGTGGGTTTACCCCTACGGGCCCGGTCCTTGTTGAAAAGCCTCGGTCCGTACGAGCGCGTTGGGTGCAGGGACGCTATCCTGAACGTCGGTTGCATTTGCCCTGACCAGACCTCGGGGACGACCGCTTGGAGGGAAACGATTGGAATCTAAGGAACTGACCCCGTACGGGAAAATTGCACCCCACGACTTGGCCGCTGAGCGCAGCGTGCTTGGTGCGTTGCTTATCAACCCCCTCCACCTGGCGGACGTCGTGGAGCTGCTCAAGACGGACGATTTCTACGATCGTCGGCATCGGTTGATCTACGAACAGATGGTGGATCTGGCTGAGCGCAACCAGCCCGTGGACGCCATTACCGTTGGCACGGCCCTCAAGTCCAACGAAGCCCTGGCCGCGAGCGGCGGCGACGGCTATCTGGTGGACTTGATCAGCGTTGTGCCCAACGCCGCGCACCTGATGCACCACGCTCGCCTGGTGAACCACACCAGCCTGCTGCGCACCTTGATTGATTCCTGCACGGACATCATCAGCCGATCCTACGGCACACACCCTGATGAAGAGTCCGTCACCCAGCTGCTCGACGAGGCTGAGAACCGCATCTTCAAGATCAACTCCTCCAAGGACTCGGGCGGAGCCGTCGAGGTCGGGGGCTTGCTGGCGGACGCCTTCAAGCTCTTGGAAGCCCAGCGCACTCGAGGTGACCTGACCGGCCTACCGAGCGGGTTCCTGGATCTCGACGAAATGCTCGGAGGCTTCAACCCGGGGGAGCTGACGGTGATCGCCGCCCGCCCTGCCATGGGGAAGACCGCCTTCGCACTCAACCTCATCGAGCATGCTGCCACCCACCGTCCGGCGCACTTTGATCATGACCCTGCCATCCTGTTCTTCAGCCTAGAAATGGGCCGGTTGTCCATCGTGCAACGCATGCTCAGTTCGCGCGCGCGGGTGGATTCTCACAAGATGCGTACGGGCAGGGTCGATCCGGCCGCCTTCGCGGACCTGACCCACGCGGCTGGGGATCTGCAGAAGACGCGGCTGTTCTTGGACGATACGCCGGGTCTGACCATCATGTCGGTGCGTAGTCGAGCCCGTCGCCTCAAGCACCAGTCCGGGCTAGACATGATTGTCCTCGACTACTTGCAGCTGATGAATGCGAAGGCCGAGAACCGCCAGCAGGAGATCAGCCTCATCTCGCGTTCCTTGAAAGACCTCGCCCGTGAGTTGGAGGTGCCGATCCTGGCCCTCTCCCAGCTCTCTCGGAGTGTGGAGTCTCGCGAGGACAAGCGGCCTATGCTCTCCGACCTGCGGGAATCCGGGTCCATCGAGCAGGATGCCGACGTGGTCTTGATGCTCTATCGGGCTGAGTACTACAACCCAACCGAGGAGAACAAGGGGCAGGCCGAGGTCATCTGCGCCAAGCACCGCAACGGGCCCACGGGTAAGGTCAAGCTGCAGTTCACGGGCAATATCCTGCGCTTTCAGAATCCGGCTCCGTCCATCGCCGAGCCGATCAGCCTATAGTGCCCCCGCGGCCACTCTTCCCGGCCGCAACACCTTCCCGTGATCTGCACTCTGCTCCTTACCGCTGCCGTTGCGTTTCCCTGCGTGGCACAAGATTCCGCTGGTGGGCCGCCCCTGGTGGAGGTTGCACAGGAACTCCCGGTGGCGGAGGTCGTCTTCGAGGGGCTCACGACCTACAGCCACGAGGGCGTCCTATCCACCCTGGGGCTGCGCATCGGAGAGCCCTACCCGTCCTCGATGCGGCCCGGTCTGCTCAAGGTCTGGGACACCTACAAAATCGTCGTGGGAGAACCGGCCCTGACCCGCGTGGAGGGAGGCCTGCGCGTGACGCTGCCCGTGACGGAGCTGCCCCTTGACCTAGAGCCGCGGTTTGTGGGTGCCAGTGGGGTGGATCTGGACAAGCTGAAGGAATGGGCGCTGCTCTTTGATCGCGAGCAGGTCTATCTGCACGAGGCGGATCGGATTCGTGCGAGGCTCATTGCTGGCTACCACCAGGCGGGCTACCACTTCGTCGAGATCGACAACGTGATTGGGGGTCTTGGGGAGGGCGTGGCCGGGGAGCTCATTTTTGAGATCCGTGAGGGACCCAAGGTGCACTGCACGGGCATTGAGGTAAGCGGCAACACGAGCTTGCCCAACACCGGCTGGGGCCTGTGGTCGGGAGGGCTATTCAATCTGGCCGACCTCTCCACCAAGGGCCGTGGCCTCTTCAGTTGGTGGGGCGGGACTTTCGATCGCGAGGTGTTGGAGGCCGACGTGGTGGCGATGCGTCAGGTCTATCGGGACCGAGGCTGGCTCGACGTCACGGTGGTAATCGACCGACTGGAATTCAGCAGGGATCGCGAGAGCGTTGTGGTTCACCTGATCGTGGACGAAGGCCCCCTGTGGCGGGTGAACTCCCTCTCGATCGAGGGGCTGGACCCCGAGGATTTAGCAGCCGAACAGGAGCTCTACTTCGAGCGGTCCGAGCTGCTGGCGTTGACCGAGCTCCAGCCCGGAGTACCCTTCGAGAGGGCGCGGATCGTCCACGACAATACAGTTCTGATGCGCTTCTATGGGGAGCGCGGCTACCTGGAGCAGCGCTACTTCGAGGATGAGCGGGCGGGCGGCGCGCGGTTCCTTGAACCGGACGTGACCTACGACTGGCAATCCCATGAGGTGCACGTGACCTACCGCTTGGTGCAGGGGCGGAAACGGTTTATCGGAGAGGTAAAGGTAAACGGCAACACCTACACGGCCGACAAGATCATCCGGCGGGAGCTGGATTTTTTGCCCGGCGAGGTGGCCAACATTCAGCAGATCGAGCGGGGTCTGGCGCGGGTACGGGGGACGGGCTTCTTCGAAGATCCCTACGACCCCACCCACATCCCGCCCATCGTGGTCTTCCAGGGGAATGAGCAGGATCCTGACACGATTGACGTTGAGTATCGGCTGAGCGAAGGCCGCGTGGTGGATTTCAACATCTCTGGCGGTGTGGCCAGTGACAGCGGGATTGTGGGTCTGATCACCCTCTCCATGCGTAACTTCGCCATTGCCAATACCCCCAGCGGCCTCTTCTCGGCGCCTGGCGAGATCTACCGCAAGGAGGCGTTCCATGGCAACGGCGAGCAGTTCGCGTTGGATCTCTCTCCGGGATCTGAGGTCAGCTTCTGGCGCGTGATGTACGCCTTCCCGGATGTGCTTGGAACTCACCACGACCGTTACATGGTGCGTACCGAGGCTCTCGGCCGAGATCGGCGCCACAGATCTCACGATGAAGCGAAGGACCAGGCCAGCTTGACCGTTGCGCGCTTGTTCGGTGCTGGCGATTTCTCGCTGCGAATGGGGCCGCGCTGGAGTTCGATTTCCGTCGGCGCATTAACCGACCCATCTGCCTCTCCAAGCACCTTGGTGGCATCGGTAGGCACCACGGACTTGCGGGGAATGAGTTTGGACATGCGCTACAGCCAGTTGGACAACCGACACAGGCCGCGCGAGGGTTCTCACTACCGCTGGGGAAACACTTTCTACGGTGGTGCGCTGGGTGGTGATCAGGACTTCTTGAAGACCGAGCTTGAGTATGACCACTACTTTCAGTTGGGAGATGACACCGAAGACGTGCGGCCTGGGTTCTATCTGGGTGCCGCGGCTGGGATCAGCCAGACCTTCGGCGATACCAACCAGGTGCACTACTCTGAACGCTTCTTCTTGGGGGGCACGTCCCTGCGGGGGTTCGACTACAGGGGGGTCGGGCCGATGGAGGGCAGCTACTCCCTGGGAGGAGAGAGCATGGCCCGTGCCACCATCGAGTATCGTCACCCGATCTACTCCACGCCCATCGCGGGTACCTCGCGCCGCCAGGAGATGTTCCGTTTCCTGACCTTCGTGGACGCGGGCATCTTGGGCCTGGATGCGTGGAGCATGGATACGGACGACGTGCGTGCATCAGTCGGGTTCGGATTTGGATTGGTCACACCGCTGCCCCTGACCTTCAACTTCGGCTTTCCCTTCCTCGATCAAGAGGGGGACCGGCGGGAGACCTTCTCCTTCAGCCTCGACATGTTCCGCTGATTCCAGGGGGGCGGCCTGCGGGGCCCTGGGAAACACGACTCGGGGTTGCGCCGTAGGCAATAGCCTGCCCCCTGGGGCCTGGCCAATTGACAGGCATCGAGCGCTCCGGTACACCATGCACCTGCTGGGGCTCCAACCGGAGCCCTTTCAATCCCTAGGCGTTCGCTCTGTAGGACGCCGCCTACCCCTGATTCCGTCGGACCGAAGGCCCGACAGGTCCGTGCCATGCCCGCCTTGACCCTGTTGGAACTTGCCGAACGGATCGGAGCACATCTCGAGGATGTGACGCCGGGGGTGGGGGAGCGCACCATCAGCGGACCGGCATCGCTGACAGGGGCGGACCATGAGCAGGTGAGCTTTCTGGCCGATGCGCGACACGCGGAGGACCTTGAGACGACCCGGGCCTGTGCCGTGATCCTGGGCGAGGGTGTGAGCGTCGAGCGCAAGGACTTGGCCCTCCTGCGCTGCGGCGATCCCCAAGCTGCGTTCAACAAGATTGTGGGGCTATTCGCTCCGGATGTTCCGAGCCCAGAGCCTGGGGCGCACCCCAGCGCCGTGGTGCACAGCACTGCGGAGGTTGAGGGCAGCGCCAGCATCGGCCCCTTGTGTGTGGTGGGTCCCGGCGTGCGCATCGCGGCGGGCGCGGTTCTGCATGCGCGCGTCGTTTTGGGAGCAGCCGCAAGCGTCGGGGCCGACACGGTTTTGCATCCGGGTGTGGTGTTCTACCCGCACGTATCCATAGGGGCCTCCTGTATCGTTCACGCCGGTGCGGTCATCGGCTCGGATGGGTTTGGCTTCGAGCCCACTGAGTCGGGTTGGGTCAAGACGCCCCAGGTTGGAACCGTCCTGATCGGAGACGACGTGGAAATCGGCGCAAACGTGACGATTGACTGCGCGCGCTTCGGGAGCACACACATCGCCAGCAACGTCAAGATTGACAATCTGGTGCACGTGGCCCACAACGTACAGATCGGAACCTCAAGCATGTTTCTGGCTCAGAGTGCCGTGGCCGGATCGACTCAAGTGGGAAGCGGCGTGATCGTAGCCGGGCAGACTGGAATCGCCGGTCATCTCACCATCGGCGACGGGGCCCGAATCGGAGCCAAGTCCGCCGTCTTCGCGGACATTCCCGCAGGTGAGGAGTGGTGGGGGTCGCCAGCAAGGCCGAAGACACAATCCCTGCGGGATCAGAAATCGCTGCAGCGCGTGGGGCGCCTGCGTGAAGAACTCACGGACTTGCGGCAGCGCCTGCGTGCCTTGGAGGAAGATCGCTCATGACCCGCCGACAGCAAACCCTGCGCAATTCAATCGAGTTCTCCGGCATCGGCCTGCACTCGGGGGAGGAGGTCGATGTTCGGCTTCTGCCCGCGGAGCCCAACAGCGGCATAGAGTTCATTCGCACAGACTTGGAGGATTCCGTGCCCGTGTTGGCCGAGATCGCCTACCACTCGCCCAAGGATCGCCGAACGCGACTGATGCGCGAGGGCACTGAAGTGGAGACCGTGGAGCACTTCCTGGCGGTGTGTACCGGAATGCAGTTGGATAACGTCCGAGTGGAAATCTCGGGCGCCGAGTTTCCGGGTCTGGATGGCTCGGCCATGCCCCTCGTGGAAAAAGTCCGGAAGGCCGGCCTCGTGGAGCAGAAAGAGGAGGCGCGTGTCTTCGTGCTGGAGGAGCCCGTCTTTGTCCATGATGGCGGCGCGACCCTGGTGGCCTTGCCCTCGGAGACTCCCGGGCTGACTCTGCAGTACGTGTCCTCATTCGAGGAGCCTGGAGTGGAGAGTGGCACCTTCGAAATCGAGTTGACTCCCGAGAAGTTCGAAGAGGAACTGGCGGGTGCGCGTACCTTCTGCCTGGCCTCCGAGGTGGAGGTCCTTCAGGCCGCAGGCATGGGCAAAGGGGCTACCCGCGAAAACACGGTCGTCTTGGGCGACCCCGATTCCGAACAGCGGATGCCCCACGAGCCCGTGCGTCACAAGTTGCTTGACCTGATCGGGGACCTGCACCTGCTGGGTGCCGGGCTGCAGGCGCGCATCATCGCCACCCGCTCGGGTCACAAGACCAACGCGGATCTGGTGCGCAGGCTGGTGGACCTCATGCAGGCCCAGGAGACGGGTGGCCTCATCCAGCGCGAGTCCGGCATGGACATCCGCGAGATCCTGCGCCAGCTCCCACACCGCTATCCCTTCCTCCTCATCGACCGGGTGGTGGAGGTTGACGGCTACAAGCGCGCCGTAGCGATCAAGAACGTGAGCATCAATGAGCCCTACTTTCAGGGCCACTTTCCCGATCGCCCCCTGATGCCTGGCGTCCTGCAATTGGAGGCCATGGCGCAGCTGGCGGGCATGCTGCTGCTGCGCCGTTTGGAGTACTCCGGCAAGCTTGCCGTCTTGTGGTCCATGGACAAGGTAAAGCTGCGCGGCGGCGTCACCCCTGGCGACCAGCTACGTCTGAGTGTCGAGACCATGCGCATCAAGGGCGAGACCGTCCAGGTGCGCGGCAAGGGCACCGTCGCCGGGCGCCCCGTCTGCGAAGCCATATTAATGTTCACCATGATTGAGGCCTGATTCTCGTGTCCACTTCCATTCATCCCACAGCAGTTATCTCCCCAGGTGCCCAGCTGGGCCAGGACGTCAAGGTCGGCCCCTATTCGGTGGTTGGCGCAGACGTGCGAGTGGGGGATCGCACCGAAATCGGAGCCCAGGTGGTCATTGACGGCGTGACCCACATCGGTGAGGACAACCGCATCGTTGGCCAGACCAGCCTCGGCGGTGCGCCCCAGGATTTCTCCTATCGCGGCGAACCCACCCAGCTGATCATCGGGGACGGGAACACCATCCGTGAGTTTGTCACCATCAACCGCGGCACCATCAAGGGCGGCGGCCAGACCCGCATCGGCAGCCACAACCTGCTCATGGCCTGTAGCCACGTGGCCCACGACTGCGAGATCGAGGATCACGTCATCCTCGGCAACGGCGTTCTCCTGGCGGGTCACGTGCTGGTGGAGCACCACGCCAACCTGAGCGGCATGGCTGGCGCCGTGGCCTTCGTGACAGTGGGCGCGCACTCCTACGTGGGTGCCATGACCCGCATGTCCCGAGATGTGCCCCCCTACATGATCGTCGAGGGCCACGACAGCCGAGTGCGCGGAGTGAATGTGATTGGTCTGGAGCGTGCCGGTGTCAGCACCGAGGAGTCCGATTCCCTGAGGGCCGCGTTTCGACGCATCTTCCGCTCCGGGCAACCGCGGCGGCCCGTGCTGGAGGAGATGCGCGCGGAATCGACCATGGGCGAGCATGTTCTCGAGCTCGTAAACTCGATGAGTCGCACCGAGATTGGTTACAAGGGGCGCTACAGGGAGAGCCTGCGCGAGGAGTTCACCCGCCTGGGGGTGGAGCGCATCCTGGAGTGCAGCTCGACCTGACAGCCGTTCATTCCCCCTCCCCGCGAGATCGCCCGCATGCCCCTCCGCCCCGTTGATCCCGAAGTCTCCTTCACCGAGCTGGAGGTGCGCACCCTCGAGCACTGGGAGAAGACGCGCGCTTTTGAGCGCAGCAGCGTCGAGCGCAGTTCGGAGGATGCGGGGTCCTACACCTTCTTTGACGGTCCGCCCTTCGCCACGGGGAAGCCCCACTACGGCCACCTGGTGGGTAGCATCCTCAAGGACGTGGTTCCCCGCTATTGGGCCATGCACGGCAAGCGCGTCGTGCGCCGCTGGGGCTGGGATTGTCACGGCCTGCCCGTGGAGAACGAGGCTCAAAAGGAGCTGGGGCTTGAGGATACACGTGCCGTAGAGGCTCTGGGGATCGAGGCATTCAACGATGCCTGCCGTGGGCTTGTGGGTCGCTACATCGAAGAGTGGCAGACCACGATCCGCCGGCTCGGGCGATGGGTCGATTTCGAAAACGGCTATCGCACCATGGACGCCTCGTACATGGAGTCGGTCTGGTGGGTCTTCGATCAGCTCATGAAGAAGGGCCTGATCTATGAGGGCTACCGGGTGCAGCCTCTCTCTCCCGTTCTGGGTACCCCCCTGTCGAACTTTGAGGTGGCGCTTGGCCCGCAGGAGCGGGACCCGGAGACCAAGAAGGACGGGCACAAGCGGGTGCAGGATCCCAGCGTGACCGTTCGGTTCCAGCTGGAGGACGAGGAGGCGTCGCTGTGGGCGTGGACGACGACCCCCTGGACCCTGCCCTCCAACCTGGCCCTGGCCGTCAACCCGGCCGTGGAGTACGTCAAGGTGCGCGTGCTGGAGGGGGGCGAGGTGGTCTACCTGGAGCCGAGTCGCCTGGCGGTTTATCAGGAGCGTGGACAGGTAGGGGAGACCGAGGAGCTTGAACGCGTTCTTGGTGAGCGCTTGGTGGGCCGCCCCTACAAGCCCCTGCTGCCCTACTTCGAACACGAGCGCGAGGACTCAGATGGTGAGCGCGTGGCGTTCAAGGTCGTCGGCGCCGACTACGTGGGTACCGATGCCGGAACGGGCATCGTGCATCAGGCTCCGGCCTTCGGCGAGGAGGACTTTCAAATCGGTCAGCGCGAGGGCCTGCCACTGGTCTGTCCCGTGGATCGCAGCGGACGCTTCGACTCGAGTGTTTCGGACTTCGAGGGGATGTTCGTCAAGGATGCCGACAAGCCCATTATCGCCCGCTTGAAGGCCGATAGAAGTCTCGTGGTGCAGGACACCATCGTGCATGCGTACCCACACTGTTATCGCAGTGGTGCGCCCCTGATCTACATGGCCCTCTCCACGTGGTTCATGAAGGTCGAGGGCATGGTGGACGGGTTGCTCAAGAGCAACGACCAGGTGCACTGGGTGCCCGAGTCCGTCGGAACCGGACGCTTCGGCAATTGGCTGGCAGGCGCCCGCGACTGGAACCTGTCGCGCAATCGGTTCTGGGGCACCCCCCTGCCCCTGTGGCGCTGTGATCTGGATCCGGAAGAGATCGTCTCCATCGGGTCGGTCGCTGAGCTCGAGCGCCTCGCCGGGCTGGAGTCCGGCTCCATCACGGACCTTCACCGAGATCACGTGGATGACATCACCTTCCCCTCGGAGAAGACCCCGGGCGGGGTCATGCATCGGGTGAGTGAAGTCTTCGACTGCTGGTTTGAGTCGGGCTCCATGCCCTATGCCCAGAACCACTACCCCTTCGAGAACAAGGAGCTCGTCGAGTCCGGGCTGCCCGCGGACTTCATTGCCGAGGGGCTCGATCAGACCCGCGGCTGGTTCTACACCCTGACGGTCCTGTCCACCGCGCTCTTTGATCGCCCGGCGTTCAAGAACGTGATCGTCAACGGCATCGTGCTGGCCGAGGACGGCGAGAAGATGTCCAAGAGCAAGCAGAACTTCCCCGATCCGAACCTGGTGCTGGAGAAGTACGGGGCCGATGCCCTGCGCATCTACCTGATGAACTCGCCCGTGGTGAACGCCAAGGACCTGCGCTTTGAGGAGGCCGGCGTGGCCGAGCACATCCGCTCTGTGATGCTGCCCCTGTGGAACGCCTACTCGTTTCTGACGCGCTACGCCGACATCCACGGCTGGGAGCCCGATGGCGTGGATCCCGATCCGGGCGTGAACGAACTCGACGGGTGGGTGCTCTCCCGTCTGCAGACACTGATCGCCAGCACGGAGAATCACATGGCGGCCTACGAGTTGCACCGCGTGGTGCCCTCTCTCCTGGGCTTCATCGAAGAGTTGACCAATTGGTACATCCGGCGCAGCCGCCGTCGATTCTGGAATGAGGACGGTGCCTCCATCGAGAGCGCCGATGGTCTCAACGCCTATCGCACCCTGCACCACGTTGAGCTTACGCTGACCCGTGTGCTGGCGCCCTTTCTGCCCTTCGTGACCGAGGAGATCTACTCCAACCTCTCAGGTGAGGCGGGGTTAGATAGCGTGCACCTAGAGCGCTACCCCGTGGTCTGTGCTGAATGGGTCGACGTTGATCTCGAGCATCGCATGGCCCTGGCTCGGCGTACGGTGGGCTTGGCCCGTGGCCTGCGGGTGCGCGAGAACGTTCGAACACGCCAGCCTCTACCCGAGCTGACTGTGGCCACTACGTCACAGGAAGACCGCCAGGCTCTGGAAGCCTGCGTTGGGATCATCGCCGAGGAGTTGAACGTGAAGTCCGTGTGTGTCAGCGCGGACGAGGGAGGGCTAGTGACCTACAGCGCCCGGCCCAACCTCAAGGTCCTGGGGCCGCGCTTCGGGAAGCAGCTCGGGGACGTTCGCACCGAGGTGGCGAGCCTGACGAGCGAAACCCTGGCGGAGATCCTGGCCGGGGGAGAGGTGCCCAGCGCAGGAGTGGAAGGGCTGGTCTACGACCTAGAGACCGTGCTCGTGGATCGCGTCTCGCGGGAGGGGACGGTGACCGAGACCAGCGAGGGGCTGACCGTGGCCCTGGACCTCTCGATCACTCCCGAGCTGCGCGCCGAGGGATTGGCGCGCGAGGTGATCAACCGCATCCAGAACCAGCGCAAGGCCGCCGACCTGGCCCTCGACGATCGCATCGAAGTCTGCTTGCAGACCGCCGATGAGGATCTTCGCGGTGCAATTGAGATCCACTGGGAGCTGATCGCGGGCCAGACCCTGATCCTGGGCGAGATCCCGAACTGGGATGCGGAGGCCGAAGGGGGCAGTGAGCACGACCTGGACGGGTGCCCTCTGTGGGTGAGCCTGGGCCGGGTGCCTGTTGCGGACGCCTGAGGCGCTGCATTGTGGGAGTGGGGGGCGGGTGCTAGTGTCCAAGTGGGGTTCCCCTGCCGACGCAGGTGACGCTCACGACTCTCCGGGGCCGAATGACAACCTTTCGGGTTGAACACGAGAGTGCGGCAACACCGTGCTCTGTCCGACCCACCTGGACCTTAGTGGTTCCGGGAACCTGAGGGCACGGCGACGTCGGGGGACCCCTGTCTTCTCACCCTGTTTGCCTCGGGCACGATCTTGCCCTCAGGCAAGCTGCACGAACCTTTGGAATTGCCCCCCCCCGCTGGGCTATTCTGCGGGTCAAGTTCCCCCGCCCGCGCGAGCCGGTTCGCGCCACGATGGGGAGCTGTCCAAAGAAGGAATACCATGCGGGGAATATTGTTGCTGGCCCTGGGGGGCGCGTTGATCTGGTTCGGCGTGAGTCTGGGCGGTCGGCAGGATGGGGCCAGGGGGCCGATCTACGCCGGCGATTCGGACGGAGCGCCGTCTGCAGGGGGCGCTGCGCTTGTGCTGCGAGGGGAGCAGTCCGGACCTGATCTCGACCCCGCGCCAGAGGAGAAGGCCATTCAGGAGCCCGAGCCGGACCCGCCTTTGCCCGAGGCGCCCGTGGTTCCGGTGGAGGAGCCCGAGCCCGCCGCTGAACCCGCCGCTCAACCCGCCGCCTTGGGAGTAGTGCTTCCACAGGTCATACCTGTGCGTACCTTGAATTCGTCAGACGAGCTTGTGGCTCTAACGACTCCCAGTGCCATGGTTGAGACGCTGGCCCGAGTCTTGTTGGAGTCCTGGTTGAGGGGCGACCCGACTTCATTGCAGGCGCTGCTCAACGATGAGCAGCAAGCTATCCCCCCCGAGCTCCACTCGCTCACCGTGCAGTTCTGGGAGACTCTGGTGCAAGCCGCTTCGGCGCCCCTGCGCGACCTCACGAACGGAGACGCAGAGGGGCCGCGGGAGGTTCTGCTGGCAAGTGTGCCCCACGTTCAGGCCGGGGGTCAGGTGCCCGTCGTGCAGACGACCGGCGATCCCATGGCGCACGCCATGCGCATGATCCTGCTCATGGAGGCCATGGGCCGCGCCGATCAGGAAGGGCAGTCCGGCCGTACGTCCCAGATCGCTTCAGAGTTGATGGACCTTGAACTGGGAGCAACGTGGTCTCCCCACCGAGAGACCCTGCTCGATTGGTCAGGGACCTTGAACGAGGCACAGGAAGGGCACCGATTGCACCCCGATGGGGTCTGGTCCTCTCTGCCCTACATGGTGGAGTCGGGGGACAACCTTGTCGGCATCCGCAAGAAGTTCGTGAACCGGCACCCGGAGCTCCGTCTCTGTGTGGGGATGCTTCGCTGGGTGAACGCCACGGGTGAGTACCTGCACCCGGGCCAGACCCTGCGCATTCCCACGGACGTGCCCAGTGTGGACGTTTATCTAGACGCGCGCCTCCTCGTCTACCGCCATGGATCAGAGATTGTGCGCGCCTGGGACATAGGCATCGGCAAGGTGGGGCACGACACGCCACTTGGGGAGTTCGAGATCGGGGACAAGGAGTCCGACCCGTCCTTTCCCGGCAATGGCGAGCTCTTGCCCCACGGTCATCCGGACAACCCCCTGGGGACTCGTTGGTTGGGCTGGCACCGGGGCGGTGAGAAATCCAGCTTCGGCATCCACGGAACCCGGGAGCCCGAAGGGGTTGGTGACCGCGTCAGCCAGGGCTGCGTGCGCATGCGCAACGTGGAGGTGGAGGAGCTCTTTGAGCTCTTGCCCCGTGGCGCCCGAATCCGTGTGCACCCCTGAACCTGCTTGACCGGGATTCGTGACGTCTCCCGGTCACCTACCGTCGAGGCTCGCGAACGCGGCAAGCGCCGTTTCGCCTTGCGTCAGCGCTTCGGCCAGTCGCTCGAGGTGGCTGCGGCGCAGCCGACCGGCGGCCAGGGCGCGCTTGAACTCGGCGTGAGCAAGCGCCACGGGCTCATGGTCTCCGTCGACCATGAACGCCACCAGAAGCCCGGCTTCGATCAGGAACCGCTGGGCGTCTTCTCGCTGGTCCGGGTCGATCTCGAAAGCCATCACCTCGGCGACCGGACGCAGACCCCCCAGGCGTTCGAGGTTCTCGATCGACCAGCTCCGGGCCCACCAGGGATTTCCTCCAGGAGGGACGGCTGTATCCTCGAAGAACCGCTCGGCATAGACGGGGCCGCCCCAGCGTAGCCATTGCGGCAGCCTCTTCTCGGCCTCGAATTCGGCGTAGTAGTCGACATCGGGATAGGTCCGGTGTGCTTTGGGGCTGGGGTCCAAGGCGTCCATGTAGGAGAGCCCCAGAGCTACGCGTGCGGAATGCACGCCGTAGGCGTCGCCGTTGGGATAGTCCGTGTCCCATAGGCCGACACCCATCCCACGGTAGGAGGGAGAGCCGCCCTCGGCGGGAAACCAGCTCTCCGCGAAGTAGCCATTATGGATCAGGTGTAAGCGACCGACGTGCGATGGGGGGCGGCGTCCGTCGGTCTCCCCGAAGGCAAATCGGTCGAACTGCTCTTCGATGCGAAGCAACGTCACGTCCAAAGGCAGAGGGGGGACCGCGCCGAAGACCTTGCGCATGTCGCCGATGGCGCGTTCCATGTGCGCGCGTGCGAGCAGGGCCACCTCACGGTCGCAGGTCGTGTGCAGCCGGACTTGTGCTCCTGGGATGCACCACATGGAACCGATCACAGCTCGTCGGCGGTCGGCGGCCGCGAGGTCTACCCACTCACCGTCGACTCGCCACAGCCCCTCATCGAGTTGGGGTGCCTCTTGCGGCTCAATCCACTGGAGGTCCTGGCGCTCCCAGCCCTGATCGAGGAGCTTGCGCTCGGCGCCCGAGACCCACTCGCCGGTCTCATAGTCCTTTTGCATGCCCTTGCTTAGGCGTGATCGTTCGTCAGTATGCATCCAGGAAGTTTGGTAATTGACCCAGCCGGACTCGGCTGCCCACTGCGCATCTTGGGTGCCATTGAACGTGTCCAGGGCGGCCTGACTGGTGAACCACTGCACCGGGGACCAGCGGTGACCGAGGGCAGAGCGCGCTTCCCGGTGGTCCGGCTCCAGACGCAGCAGGCTCTTCAGGGTGATCACAGACTCGGGCACTCGGCTGTTTCCATGACACCACTCATGGAGTTTCCACAAGGCATCGACCGAGCCCTTCGCCGCAGTGAGGCGTGCTTCAAAGGACTTGTCCTTGGGGGCGCGCGTGGTCTCGGGCCATAGGGGGCCCTGGCCGAGATCAATTACCAGTTCGGCGGTGTAGAGACAGCCCGTATCGCTGGTGCCGTCCAAGAGGCGGTCGAGAGCAAGAGCCAGATTGCGCCGCACCCGTGCCGTACCCTTCTTGGGCCCCGCGATGATCTTGAGTGGCCGGTCTAGGTCGAGCATCCGATCGTTCAGGTAGAAAACTACCCGCGATGCGCCGCGGGCCTCCAGGCGCACGGTGTTGGTCCTAGCGTCCAGGCTTGCCGTTAGCTGCGGCCGGACTTCTGAGGGCATCGCGCGGAGCCAGCCCGAACGGACGGGGAAGGGCTCGCCCACGGCGAGTACGATCCGACCGGGAGCGACGTCCCGGCGTTGCTCGGCCATCCAAGTCCAGGCCTTGAGTTCGCTGGTGTCGGCGGAGAGTGTGCAATGCTCCAGACCCTTGGCCACTGCGGCCTTGACGAACGCGGTCGCTCGCGCGCCGCCGCCGGCCAGGAATACGGGCAGCGTGCCGAAGTTGTCCGGGTCAAGTTCGGCTGCGTCTCCCGACCGGCCGACAATCCCTGCGAACCTCTGGGGTTGCGTGTTGCCAGCGGCCATGGCGGCGAGGACGCCCTTGCCGTGGCCTGCGACGAAGACCCGATTGGGGTTGGCTGCGAAGCGCTCGGCGGCGATGCGCGCGCCCGTGAGGACGTGACACAACCCGCCTGGTAGTCCGTCCACCATGACCTTGTCCCACTCCCCGGGATCGGTGGGCATCTCGATGGCGAGGACGATCGCCCGCTCTCGCACCTCTCGGGAGGACCAGGAATCGCGCAGGTGGTGGGCGGGCGATTCGCCCTGGTCTGGGATGGCGAGGATGAGGGGATAGAGCTCCTCCTCTTGCTTGTAGTCCTTGGGGACGCGATAGGCATAGGACAGCCCCGCCCCCTGAAAGGCCCCGCCCACATACACGTCGTCGGTGATCTTGCCCTTGCGCACCTTCCCCAGGCTGTGTGCCCGAGAGAGCTGCAGCGCGCGCTCGATAGCGTCCACGTTTCGCAAGGGGGAGCCCCCCGGAAAGGTCTTGTGCAGTGAGGCCTGCAGGGATTGGTGGGCATTTTCGACCCCGTCGCCCCCTTCACGGGCCTCGAAGTAGGCCGAGAAGGCCTGGGATAGACCTTCGAGGGTCCCATCGTCCTGGGGCGGGACCTGGGGGCCGCCAAGCAGGGTGAGGAGGGTGAGGGTGACGAGCATGGTCGTGCTAGGGCGTCCTGGCGGATGGGTCACAGGAGCAAGCCACCGAGCATATCGGTGGGTGGCTCGTGGCAGGAGACCTCGCCCCACAAAAGACCCGATCCAGAGCCGTGCCAGCGGAGCTCACGAAACCTCTGAACGGTGCCGTCCGCGTATCCGTGCAGCCCCGCCTGGCTGGATGGACGCCCAAGCTCCGCAGCAGCCCTCAATCGACCCGTTGGAAGCCCTCCCGGTGGCCGGCCGGGACCTCGCCAGCCTGCTCCCATGGCCTGCGAGGGGGGATGGGGGGGGGCGGTGGGCTACTTCGGAAGCCGCCAGGGGATGGTGGTGGATCCGTCTTTCCCTCTGATTGCCAAATGTTGACAGCCGTAAGTTGCTTGACCTTCATGTCTTAGGTGACCACGAGTGAGGGGGGTGAGGTTTTGGCATCCCCAGCGTTGACCCGCCGAAGGCAGTCCCTATGATCTCCCGTCCCAAGCGCGAGGCACCGCAGCGCAGAGGTCATCAGCAGCCCAGCAATGGGGTGTCGGATGGCCTTCTTTCCTGTCGTGTGCCCAACGCCTCTGGGCTCGGTTCTTTGAAAATCAGGGTGACTCTCGAATGCCTTGAGAGCGAGGTGGACCCCTTCGGGGGGACATCAAGTATTCAAGACAAAGATAAAGTTAGTATCAAAACTTCAATTGAAGGGTTTGATCCTGGCTCAGAACGAACGCTAGCAGCGTGGATTAGGCATGCAAGTCGCGCGAGAAAGTCTTCGGACGAGTAGAGCGGCGTAAGGGTGAGTAACACGTAACCAACGTGCCCCTCAGATCGGGATAACCACTGGAAACGGTGGGTAATACCGGATGGTCCTCGAAGTGGCATCACTTCAGAGGTAAACGGCGGCTTCGGCTGTTGTTGAGGGAGCGGGTTGCGGCTTATCAGCTTGTTGGTGGGGTAACGGCCCACCAAGGCTATGACGAGTAGCGGGTCTGAGAGGATGATCCGTCACACTGGGACTGAGACACTGCCCAGACTCCTACGGGAGGCTGCAGTCGAGAATCTTCCACAATGGACGAAAGTCTGATGGAGCGACGCTGCGTGCGGGATGAAGGCCCTAGGGTTGTAAACCGCTGTCACGCTATAGGAACCCGGAGTAGTTAATAGCTGCTCCGCTGACCAAAGCGAGAGGAAGTGCCGGCTAACTCCGTGCCAGCAGCCGCGGTAATACGGAGGGCGCAAGCGTTGTTCGGAATCACTGGGCATAAAGAGCACGTAGGCTGTTCAATCAGTCGGATGTGAAAGCCCTCGGCTCAACCGGGGAACTGCATTCGATACTATTGAGCTAGAGGACAGGAGGGGTGAGTGGAACTCCAGGTGGAACGGTGAAATGTGTAGATATCTGGAGGAACACCGGTGGCGAAAGCGGCTCACTGGCCTGTCTCTGACGCTGAGGTGCGAAAGCTAGGGTAGCGAACGGGATTAGATACCCCGGTAGTCCTAGCCGTAAACGATGGGCACTAGGCAATGGGTTTCCCTATGGAGTTCATTGCCGTAGCAAATGTGTTAAGTGCCCCGCCTGGGGAGTACGCTCGCAAGGGTAAAACTCAAAGGAATTGACGGGGGATCACACAAGCGGTGGAGCATGTGGTTTAATTCGAAGCAACGCGAAGAACCTTACCTGGC
>DUDB01000056.1 GCA_012959525.1 Planctomycetota bacterium | reverse complement strand
AGCGACAGAGATGCTCCAGACGCGAACTGTCCCCAGCCTCGATCTGGACGGCGGCGTGCAGACTGAAGCCGTCGAGCTGGGCACACAGTTCCTTGAACTTCGGAGCCTTGCGCCGGTCGTGTGTGGGGGGCTGTCCCAGGCGTGAGACGGGGGCGCCCGCGTCGGGGCCCAATGCGACTCGGGCCTGGAGGGATGCGGCCACCAGCAAGGGTAGTAGAGCCTGCTCTTGGCCCGGCGCGGATACGTCGATCTGCGTGTCTTCTTCCATCAGGCCCCGGCGGCGACACAGGCGCAGGATTCTGGACCGCACGGTGAACAGTAACTTGGCCACCTCTGCGTTGGTGATGTGACCCGCCCGATGAAAACGCGGGGCGGTGAAGGAGTCGGGGGCGGTGTAGACCCCATCCAACACGAGGGCATGGAAGTGCAGGTTGCTGTTGAGGGCGGAGCCGAAACGCTGGATCTGGTTGACGGCTCCCGTGCGGCCGCCCTCGATCCCGATGGTGCTGGCCTTGCGTGCGTAAAAGGAAAAGACCGCGCGCAGGAAGATCTTGCGCACGTCGCGGCAGAGGCTGGGATCGAGGGCCAGGAGATAACGCAGCCTCCAGGGAAAGGAGATGACCCACTGGCGCACGGGAACCTTGGGGAAGACGTGATCGACCAGGTGTGCCGAAGCCTCGGCCATCCTCCTTCCCCCGCACGAAGGGCAGAACCCGCGCCCCTTGCACGAGAACGGCACCAAGAGGTCACTGTCGCAGGCGAAGCAGTGGAAGCGGCAGAAACCGTGGGCCAAGACCCCACAGGTCAGGTAGCCGCGCAACTCCCGTTGCACGTAGGGAGGGAGGCTTGCGCGAGCGGGATCCTCGGAACTCCTCGCTAGGAAGGTCTCCAGGTGTTCGAAGAGGATCTGATACAGGGCCCCGCTCTGCGGATCCCGCCGCAGGTACTCCCCGCACTGTGCCACCCTAGTTCCAGACACCCGGGAAGTTGGACGGCCGGAGGCGTGGGCGGTTTCCCGTTGGGTCTCCTGGGAGTGATAATCATGGGCCTCGCGAGCATCTGAGCGCCTTCCCCCGGCCGGGGTGCTCGCAAAGGTCGAGATCACGGGCAAATCCTCGCCCTGAAACGCCAACGGCGGAGTCCCTGAGGCGTATCTCAATCGTGGGACCAAGGACCTATACTGGCCCGCCTCTGCACCCCTGACCCCCGATTATGGGGTCCCCACTCAGGTACAGAGCGTGCCCGGACGATAGATTCCTCGCAGTTCTACCCACATCCATCCGCCTTCCGTCGCCCACAGGGGAGGCCGAGTTGGCCCTCCCCCTGCCCGACGCCCCACCCGGACCCATGGCCGACCCGTATCGAGACCGCTTCCTCCGCCGCCTGATTGCGGGGAGCCTGATGCTCGTCACCTGCACATCCCCCGCTCTGGCCTACATCGGACCGGGTGCAGGGTTTGCTGCGGCAGGGTCGCTATTGGTGCTCCTGGGCACCTTCGCGCTGGCCTTCGGGATCATCCTGATCTGGCCCATCAAGGCGGTCGTCAAGGTGTTCACCTTACGCGGCAAGACCAAGGCCAAGGTCAAGCGCGTCGTGGTTGTGGGACTGGATGGGTTTGACCCGGGCCTGGCGGAGCAGTTTGCGGAGGAGGGCCTGATGCCCAACTTCAAGAAGCTCGCCGACCAGGGCTGCTTCAGCCGCCTTGCCACGGCCATGCCTTCCATCTCGCCGGTGGCCTGGTCCACCTACGCAACCGGCGTGGACGCCTCACGGCACAACATCTACGACTTCCTGACCCGTGACCCGTGCTCCTACATGCCCGTGCTCTCCTCCACGGACACGCGCACGGTGCCGCGCAACCTGAACCTGGGCTTCGCGAAGGTGCCTTTCGGTCAGCGGGCGATCTACAAGATCCTGCAGAAGAGCCAGCCCTTCTGGAAGCTCCTGGGAGCCAACCACATCTGGTCGTCGATCATCCGCGTCCCGATCACGTTCCCCGCCCAGAAATTCAAGAACGGCACCTTGCTCTCCGGCATGTGTGTGCCGGACCTGCAGGGCACCCAAGGCTCGTTCTCGTTCTACTCCACCAAGGAGCGCTCGGGCGAACACATCGGCGGCCAGCAGTTCCGAATCACGTGTCGCGGGAACACAGTCGAGTCCAAGCTGAAGGGCCCCCCCGGTAAGGACGGCCACCACATGAAGTGCGACTTCAAGGTGGAACTCGACAACGAATCGCGTCGCGCCAAGATCACCATCGGCGAGGAGACCGTGGAGGTCGGCCCCCAGGAGTACACGCCCTGGATGGAGGTGCCCTTCGAGGGCGTCAAGGGTATCGCCCGCATCTATCTGCAGACCTGGGACGACACGGATCTCGAGATCTACGTCACGCCGATCAACATCGACCCCGAAGACCCTGCCATGCCGATCAGTCACCCGTTGGTGTACTCGATCTACCTGGCCAAGATGCTCGGCAAGTACGCGACCCTGGGTCTGGCCGAGGACACCTGGGCCCTGAACGAGCGTGTGATCGACGAGAAGGCCTTCCTCGATCAGGCCTGGTTGATCTTCGAGGAACGCAAGAAGCAGCTGTGGGAGGTGCTCGATAAGACCCCGCGCGGTTTCGTGACCTGCGTCTTCGATACGACCGACCGCATCAGCCACATGTTCTACCGCTACCTCGATCCGACCCACCCGGCCAACAAGGGCAAGGACACCGAGATCTACAAGCACGTCATCCGTGACTTGTACGCCAAGATGGATGAGTTCCTCGTGGAGGTGCGCGAGAAGCTCGGGGACGATGAGGACACGGTATTGATGGTCATCTCTGACCACGGTTTCTGTAACTTCCGGCGCGGCGTGAATCTGAACACCTGGCTGCGGGACGAGGGCTACCTGGTCCTGAAGGAAGGCGAGACGACCTCCCCCGATTGGTTCGCCAACGTGGACTGGGAGAAGACCCGCGCATTCACCCTGGGCCTGACGGGCATCTTCCTCAATCGCCAGGGCCGCGAGCGTGATGGCATCGTCGCCGCCGGTGACGTGGACGCCTTGAGTGCCGAGATCAAAGGCAAGCTCGAGAAGTTGGTGGACCCCGCTTCCGGAGAAGAGGTCATCAACGAGGTGTTCCTCACCAAGAACCACCATGACGGTCCCTATGCGGATCTCGCTCCGGAACTCCTGATCGGCTACAAGCGCGGCTTCCGCCACTCCTGGGATTGCGCCACCGGCGCGGTTTCAGAGGAGATCTTCACCGACAACACCAAGTCCTGGTCGGGGGACCATTGCGTGGATCCGCGGCTGGTACCCGGTGTCTTCTGGTGCAACCGCAAGATCAACACGGACGAGCCTTCTCTGGGAGACATCGCACCCACAACCCTGGAGTTGTTCGGCGTGGACATTCCCGGCTACATGCAGGGCGCGCCGCTGTTCGGTGAGCGCAAGGTGACCCGCAAGGTCACGGACAAGCTCCCGGGCAGGCAGGTTGAGACATCCAAGGAGGAGGTCTGATGTTCCTTCCCCGTTGGACGGCCTACTTGGCCCTGGCCGGCATTGCCACACTCATCGGTTTGGGCGTTCCCCGTCGGAGTACGCCAGTCGCCGACTTGACGAGCAACGCGGGACCTTCCCACCCGCGCATGGTCGTGCTGGGCATCGACGGCATGGATCCCGACATCCTGCGCGAGGTCGTGGCCGCCTATCCTGACCGCATGCCCCATTTTGCGCGGCTGATCGCCGAGGCCGATGGTGTGTTGGAGTTGGGCACCTCCAATCCGCCCCAGAGCCCCGTGGCCTGGTCGAACTTCATCACGGGTCGCAATCCGGGTGGACATGGCATCTACGACTTCATTCACCGCGACGTCACCTCCTACACGCCCCTACCGGGAACCGTGACCGCCGGTCACGCCGGCGCAATCTCACTGCCCGGCCGCTGGAAGTTCCCGACCCAGGAAGGCGGCGACTCGAACCGGTCGGGCAAGGCCTTTTGGACCATGCTGGGCGAGGCTGGAGTCCCTGCGGATGTCTGGCGCATGCCGATCAACTTCCCCGTCGAACCCTCTGCGCGCGGGGTGTCCTTCCCCGGCATGATGACGCCCGCCGTGGACTCAGCCTACGGGGAGCCCAGCCTCTACAGCACCGACCCGCCCATCGACCGTCTTGGTGACGAGAAGGTGATTCAAATCACCGTGCGCAATGGCGTGGTGCGGACGCATCTGCTGGGACCGAACAACAGCTTTGAAGATGGCGACCCGCGTACGCGCACTCCACTGAACATCTACGTGGACGAGGATGCCGGCGCGGCCGTTGTCGACGTCGCTGGAGTGTCGATGGTCCTGGAGCCCGGTGAGTGGAGCGAGTTCGTACCGGTCAGCTTCTCCATGCTTCCCATGGGCCTGATGGACATGAACGGGATCGTGCGTTTCTACCTGCGTTCGATCAGCCCGGAACTCGAACTCTATGCCTCGCCGGTCAACGTGGACCCGACCGATCCCATCAACCCGGTCTCCTTGCCGGAAGAGGCCGCCACCGAATTGGCCGAAGGGATTGGCCTGTATTACACGCAGGGCATGGCCGAGGACGTGAACGCCCTCAAGAAGCTGATGCTCACGGATGCGGAGTTCATGCAGCAGGCGCAGCTCGTCTACGAGGAGCGTGGGCGCATGCTGGATTTCGCACTCGACAAGTACATGGCCAAGGAAGACGGGGGTTTCCTTTTCTTCTACTACTCCACCGTCGACCTGTGCTGTCACATGATGTGGCGTCACTCTGACCCCGAGCACCCCTTCTACGACGAGGTCATCGCGAGCCAGGATTCGAGCCAGTGGTCCTCGCGCGAGGGCAGCACCTGGAAGGACGTGGTGGCCGACCTATACATGAAGATGGACCCCATCCTCGGTCGCATTCGTGAGCGCGTGGGGGAAGACACACCCATCATGGTCATGAGCGACCACGGCTTTGCCGCCTATCGCCGCAAGTTCAGCCTGAACACTTGGCTACTGGACAACGGCTATCTGGTGTTGAACGAAGGCGTGGAGCGCGAACTTCCCAGCGATCACAAGGATCACAAGGCGGTCAACATCTTCGTGGACGTGGACTGGACTAAGACCCAGGCCTACGGGATGGGCTTCAATGGCCTGTACCTCAACCGGGTCGGGCGTGAGGCCCAGGGCATCGTTGACGATGGTCAAGCCTCGGCCCTGCTGGCCGAGATCAAGTCCAAGCTGGAAGCCCTTCAGGACGACGGCACGGCAGTGGTCCTCTCCGCAAGTCTCGCCACTGAGATCTATGCGGGCGAGCGCCTGGACGAGGCCCCGGACATTCTCGTGGGCTACAACCGCGGCTATGGCAACAGCGACGAGGCCTCCCTGGGCCGCGTGACGGCCTCCGTTCTCTCTGACAATGTGGGCGGCACCTTCAACGGCAGCCACCTCATGGACCCCAGCGTCGTCCGCGGTACGCTGCTCACCAACCGCCCCGTGCGCCTTGACGACCCGCGCCTCGAAGATCTCACCGTGGAGATCCTGGGCTTCTACAACGTTCAACCGGACGAGTCCATGAAGGGACGTCCGGTCCTCGACTGATTTCCTGACTTCTCATCCGACTGCAACCCAAGGACAGACCCATGTTTGGCTCCGGCAACAAGATCAAGATCGATCCCGACCTTCTCGAGCGCATCAAGAAGATCTCCGAAGTGGCGGGCTACGCCTCTCACGAGGAGTTCATCCACCACGTGCTTGAGCGCGAGCTCTCCCAGTTCGAAGACGACTCTTCGGACGACGACATCACCGAGAAGCTGCGCGGCCTGGGCTACATCAGCTAGCGCAAGACCGACCCCTTCCCGCTCGATTCCACGTCTGCGCCCATGAACGCACTCAACCACGCCTCCAACGCTCTGTTCGATCTCGTCCTCACGCCCCTCGAGGCGCTGGGGGAGGAGTTCGCGTTGATCATGGTGAGCGGCATCTTCGGCGTCCTGGCGCTGATCATCTTCAAGAAGATCTCCTCACAGAAGGGGATCAAGGCCGCCAAGGACAAGATCAAGGGCCACATGATCGAGATCCGGATCTACCAGAATGATCTGGTGCTGGTCTCGCGGGCGATCGGCAAGGTGCTCATGCGCAACCTGCAGTACGTGGGGTTGAACTTCGGGCCCTTCATTCCACTCTCCATCCCCTTCGCCTTTGTGATCGCACAGATGGTTGTGCGTTATGGGTTCGTCCCGATTCCTGTGCAGGAGGACTTCACCGGGCTCATGGCGGGCCAGGGCCTGACCGTGAAGGTGGAATTGGCCGAGGGGTACGAGCGCCAGGCTCCGGATCTTGAGCTGATCCTGCCCGAGGGCATCGAGGCCACCTCGCCGCTCGTGGCCGTTCCCGCTGAGGGCTACGTCTTCCAGGAGATCGTGGCGACCCGCTCGGGTGAGTTCGACCTGAAGTTCGTGCTGGGCGGCATCGAATCCATCAAGCAGCTGGCTGCCGGTGACGTGGCGCCCCGTGCGCTGCAACCCGAGCGAGTCTCCAGTTTCCTGTCGGCCGTGCTGTGGCCGGCTGAAGACACCTTCCCCGAGGACTCCGGCATCGCGCGCGTGTCCTTCGTCTATCCCGAGAGCGACCTGGGTTGGTTGCCCGGATCGGGACCCATGGGAGTGATCCTGGTGTTCCTCGTGGCCTCCATGGCCTTTGGGATCGCGGCTCTCAAGCCTCTCGGCGTACAGATCTAGAGCACGGGGACCTGCGTGTACCAGGCAACAATCGAACGCGCTCTGAGAGTGGCCCACGAGGCCCACTCGGGCCAGCTCCGCAAGGGCAGCGACGTTCCCTACGTGCTGCACCCCATCCACGCGGCGCTGATTCTGTCCAAGTGCGACGCGGCCGAGGACGTGATCGTCGCGACTCTCCTGCACGACGTGGTGGAAGACTGTGACGGCTGGGATCTGGACCGCATGGAGTCAGAATTTGGACCCCGCGTGCGCTCCATCGTCGCCGAAGTCACCGAGGACAAGACCCTCAGTTGGGAGGAGCGCAAGCAGGCGGCTATCGATCATGTGCCGCACCTCTCCCCGGAAGCTCTCTTGGTGAAGGGGGCGGACAAGCTGCACAACCTGTCCTCGCTCCTGGCTGACTTGCAGGCGGCCAACAACCCCGAAGAGGTCTGGCGGCCCTTCACCCGCGGCGCGCAGGAAACCCTACGCATGTCCCGCATACTGGTCGAAGCACTCGCGCTGAGACTCCCGGCTCCACTGGGTGGGGCTTTGCTGCAGACCCTCGAGGCGCTTGAGGCCGAGGCGGTCTAGCGCTCGTCTTCCAGAGCGCCACAGCTGGCGAGGACCTCAATTACACGGTCCTTGAAGGCCGGACGGCAGACCACCAGTTCGTGGTTGTGGGGGTCTTGCAGGTTGTAGCGGTGCTCGTCGCCACGCAGTTTGCAGACGTGCCAGCCGAGGGCTCGGGCCACGGTCTCCGGTGCGCAGGTGTCCCACTCCTTCAGCCCGATCTTGTGCACGTACACGTCGGCCTCTTCTGACAGCAGCATGCAGACCTTGTTGCCGACCGAACCCGCCGGCGCGGCCTCGCCACCGATCGAGTCGATGAAATTCTCCACCCAGGGCGGGGTGTGGCTGCGAGAGACGGCTACCCGGGGCTTGTCGGGCTGGGTGGAGTCGCCGGAGGAGAGCTTGCCCTCGCCATCGACTCCGTGACTCTCCTGGCCTTCCACGGTGACGCCCCAAAGGACCTTGCCCTGTGCGGGCAAGGCCACGGCTGCGAGGGCGCACTCGCCTCCCACCGTCAGAGCCACGTGCACGGCCCAGTCCGGGCGCAACTGGCTGTACTCCCGTGTCCCGTCCAGAGGGTCCACGATCCAAGCGCGATCCTTGCCGAGGCGCTCAGGTGAGTCGGCGGTCTCCTCGGAGAGGATTCCGTCCTCGGGGTAGCGGCCCAGGATCAGCCCCTGGAGGTAGCCGTCACAGGCCTGGTCACCCACGTCGGCGAGGGTCTTGCCC
Organism: Planctomycetota bacterium; assembly: GCA_012959525.1. Taxonomy (GTDB): domain Bacteria; phylum Planctomycetota; class UBA1135; order UBA1135. The sequence goes on along the minus strand of DUDB01000056.1, from coordinate 77,191 downwards.
TCCCAGCGTTCCATGGCGCGTAGAGACATGGCTATCTCTCCGGCGGCCGCCGCGGCCGCGCGTGCAAAGGTGAGATCACGTTCAATTTCTTCGGGGCTGATAGCTTGGCTCATGGTCAAGATTTCGACACACCGCCCGCGATTGCACAACCCATGAGATTCACAAGATCACTGCTTTTCGCCAGCAGGCGGCCGGTCACGGGCGATCTCCAGGACCCGCATGGCCTCAGACCGCCAGGGGGCGTCGAGAGGTGCGAGGTCAAGGGCACGCTTCACAGTGACGGGCACCTCATCAAAGCGGCCCTGCCTCAAGAGGCTGACCCCCAGGTGGAAGTGGGCCTCGGCCCACTCGGGCCGCGCGGCGAGGGCGGAACGGTACAAGGCCTCCGCCTCCCGGGTGGTCGCCAGGCGCTGGGCGTCGTTGCTTCCAGCCAAGGGGCCCAAGAGCAGACCTGCCAGATGGAATGCCGCCGCGGGTCGGGTGCTGTCTCCGGCGAGGACCGTGCGAAACTCCTGCGCGGCCTGTGTGGCCTGGCCCGTCGCCGCCAAGGCCATGCCCAGGACCTCGCGCGTTCCGGGCGAGTCGTCTCGGGTGAGAGCCTCGCTCAGGAGTGGAACGGCCTCACTCCCGCGGCCAGCTTCCAAGAGCTCCAAACCCGCGCGCCGAGCCTGCAGGTCGGTACCCCCGCGCTCGTTCAGTTTCATTCCCCCCTCTTGGATGAGCAGGCTCAGGGCGCCAACCGCGATCAACAGACCGGCGACGGCGCGGCCTCTGAATCGGCCTGCGGCCAGCGACGACCAGATGCCATCCAGAGTTATTCCGGCCAAGATTGCGGCTATTGGCAGGATGGGTGCGCGGTACCGGCCCACCACAAAGAAGAGCATCAACAGCACACCGTAGGTGCACAAGCCTGCCCACAGGGGCAAGCTGCGCCGCGAAAGCAGGGGTGCGCACAAGGCGATCAGTAGCAGCCACCGGGAGTCCAGGGGCCAGCGAATCCATGGGGACGTGTCGCGCGCCAAAGCGAAGCCCGGCCCCAACTGTGGAATCTCCACGGGGTGCAGGAAGAAGAGGGCCTTGCGGCCGAGCCGCGCCAGGGCTTCAACCGGGTCATTGGCCATATCCCCCAGTGCCCGGCCGCGCCACCAGGCTGAAGCGGCGGAGAAGTCGAGGTCCTCCCCGCTCTCATCCATGGCAATGCGTCTGGCCACGGGATCGGTGGTCAGGTCATAGCCTGGCGGGGCCTCGAACAGACCGCTCGCTCCCTCGTGGTTGCCGACCCAGAAGTTGAATCCTCCGCTGGCAGTCAGCAGGACGGGCTCGCCCGAGGTGAAGAGGTTGCTGGCGCTGAAGGGCAGGATGGCGATGGCGAGACCGGCCAAGACGCGCTTGACGCTTGCCGCCCCCGCCTCGCGCCAGCTCTGCACGAGGAGTACGAGAGCCAAGGGCAGGGCGATGGGGCGCAGAGCGCTGGCCAGGCCCAAGGTCAGACCGGATGCGAACCAGTGACGGCTTGGGAGAGTGGAGGTCTGGGCACCCTGGGCCAGATAGAAGGCGCTGACCAGCAGCAGGGCCTGGGGGCCGGCCACCAGGATCTCGCCCCCGTAGTAGATGCTCGGTCCGTGCAGAGCCGTAAGGAGGCCCGCGATCCACCCGGCCCGTCGGCCCGTCAGGCCGGTGGCGAGGCGAGCCACCAGGAGAGCTGTCAGCGCGCCCATCGCGGCCTGCACGAGGCGTAGACTGAGCAGGGGGCTGCTCGCACTGAGCACCTGATCCAGCCCCAGAAAAGGGGCCATCAGGTAGGGGTAGAGCGGCGAGAGCAGATAGGGCTGGTCCCCGGGTGGCAAGGCGGACCACACACCCTCAGCCGTGCGCGCCATGACCTCGGCGTCCAGGTACAGAGTGGAGTCGCCAGCGGAGTGCATCGCCAGCGCGTGCCCCAGCCTCAGGACCAGGGCGAGGGCAAACAGTGCGTATCCATGGGAACGCGGGAATTGCGCGGTGGCGGCCTTCAACGGCAGCCAATCTACCGCAAGTCACCCCGGGGGCGTGCCAGCAATCGTGAGAGGAGAGCCGTGATCCCCGCACCGGAGCCAATCAGCCCGGTTTGACCACCTGGCCGGTCCAACCCATGAAGCCGCCACTCAGGTTGTGCAGACGCTCAAAACCCGAGTGGGAGAGCTCTTCGCAAACCCCCAGGGAGCGTCCGCCGCCCGCACAGTAGACCAGAACTGGCTGACCCGTCTTGGGGATCTCCTCCTTGCGCTCGGCGATCTCGTCCACCGGGATGCAAAGGGCTCCGGGGATAATGCCCTCAGCCGTCTCGTCTTGAGACCGCACGTCCAGCAGGAAGAAATTCGAATTGCCAGCCATCAGCTCCTGAGCCTCTTTGTCGCCGACTTCACGCCACAGGAGTCCCTCGCGGACCATATCAGCCGTTAGATCCTCGCCGGAGACCGAGCGGATCATGAACTGCTGGACAATGAAGAGCTCGCGCCGCAGAGCCTCTGCCACGTTCCGGGCCTGGCGACGGGTATCAGCGCGTGCCTCCTCGATCCCGGTGATGGCCTCCTGAGACTGCTTCCGGGCACTGAAGGCCAAGACAAGGGCAATGAGGGCGATTGCCAATCCAGCTAGAGGGAGGTAGTCCATGGCTGAATCCTACCACCGGGATGGTGGCCGGGTGCAAGGTCGCCCGGGGTGTGAAAATTCAGGCTGAAGAGTCGCTAGCCGCCCTTTCACCCTGCTCTGGGAAACCTATACTCATTGCGCAAAAACACGCTAGGCGGGACCTTTCGGGGCTCGCCAACACCCCCCCCCCAGCCGGTTCTCCTCGGAGGCCGGTACGCGCCCCTCAAGGCGGCGCGGTTCAGCACGGCGCAGGCGAATACCGCTCACCTTCTTTCATGACGACCATCCAACAGCCCGGATCCGAGCTGCCCCTTCAACAACTCGAGAGCGTGGTCATTCGCTTTGCCGGAGATTCCGGCGACGGGATGCAGATCACCGGCAGCCAGTTCACCATGACCAGTGCATTGGTGGGCAACGACCTAGCGACCCTACCAGACTTCCCTGCGGAGATTCGGGCGCCAGTGGGGACCCGGCCTGGGGTATCTGGATTTCAATTGCAGTTCAGCGCCAATGATATCCACACGCCGGGGGATGCCCCTGACGTTCTCGTCGCCATGAATCCGGCGGCCCTCGTGGTGAATCTGAGCACCCTCAAGCCGGGCGGGCTCGTCGTCGTCAACACGGGCTCTTTCAAGGCAACGGACCTGCGCAAGGCCAGGCTCGAGACCAATCCTCTCGAAGATGGGTCCTTAGATGGGTTCCGGGTCATACCCGTCGACATCAACCAGCGCATCCTCGATGCGCTGGCCGACAGCGAACTCAGCAAGAAGGACAAGGCGCGCTGCAAGAACTTCTACACGCTCGGACTCATGTATTGGGTCTACAGCCGCCCCCTTGAGACAACCATGGAGTGGCTTGCGGTAAAGTTCGCAAAGAAGCCCGATCTGGTGGACGCGAACCAGAAGGCTTTGCAAGCGGGGTACAACGCTGGCGACATCCACGAACTGTTCCAGGGACGCTATGAAGTCCCCAAGACGGACGCGTTGCCGGCGGGGACTTACCGCAACATCAACGGGAACCAAGCCGTCGCCTTGGGTGTCGTGGCCGGAGCGCAGTTGGCGGGCTTGCGGCCCGTGCTCGGGTCCTATCCGATTACCCCGGCCTCGACCATCTTGGAAGAGTTGGCCGCGCTCAAACGATTCGGAGTGATCACGATGCAACTGGAGGACGAAATCGCCGCGGTCTGCGCTGCGATTGGTGCGTCCTTTGCTGGTTGCCTGGGAGTCACGTCGACTTCTGGTCCCGGTATGGCCCTCAAGGGAGAGGCCATGGGCCTGGCCGTCTCGGCTGAGCTGCCCCTGTTGATACTCGATATTCAGCGTGCTGGACCTTCGACGGGAATGCCCACCAAGGTGGAGCAATCCGACCTGTTGCAGGCGGTGTTTGGTCGCAACGGTGACACACCCATGCCCGTGCTGGCCGCGAGTTCACCTGCAGATGCCCTCGAGGTCACGATCGATGCCTGTCGCATTGCGGTCGAGTTCATGACCCCGGTCATTTTCCTTTCGGACAACTTTATTGCGAACGGGTCGGAACCCTGGTTGCTGCCAGACCTGGACACCCTCAAGGAATTCCCCGTTGAATTTGCGACGAACCCCGAAGGGCACCAGACCTACAAGCGGGATGGGAAGGGTTCACGGCCTTGGGTCAAGCCGGGCACGCCGAACATGGCGTTCCGCATTGGAGGACTTGAGAAGGACACGGATGGGAACATCAGCTACGACCCGGACAACCACCAATCCATGACCGACCAGCGCCACCAGAAGGTGCAGAATGTGGCTAACACCTACCCCCCCACGGAAGTCGTGGGCGAGACCAAGGGCGACCTGCTCGTGCTGGGTTGGGGTTCAAGTAAGGGGATCATCACGCAGGCCACTATCGATTCACGTCAAGCCGGTCGAAGGGTGAGCCGCGTCCATTTGCGCAACGTTTGGCCTCTGCCCAATGACTTGGACGAGGTTTTCGATGGGTTCAAGGCCATACTTGTTCCCGAGATGAACGTGGGGCAGTTGGCGCGTGTACTACGTAGCGAGATGCCTCACCATAATTTCATCTCCTACAGCAAGGTCACGGGCCAACCGTTCCTGGTTTCCGAAATCACTGAGAAAATTGCGACGATCCTGGAAAACTGACATGTCTAACCAAGCAACGCTAACGAAGAAGGATTTCCAGTCGGACCAAGAGGTGCGCTGGTGCCCAGGTTGCGGCGACTACGTCATCCTGAGCGCGATTCAAAAGCACATGGCCGAGGTCGGGGCGGATCCTTCCAAGGTCGTTTTCGTGAGCGGTATCGGGTGCTCTAGCCGATTCCCGTATTACATGAATACCTATGGCTTCCACACCATCCATGGCAGGGCTCCGGCCTTCGCGACGGGTATCAAGGCGGCCAACCCAGAATTGGATGTGTGGCTGGTCACTGGAGACGGTGACGCGATGTCTATCGGCGGCAACCATTTCATTCACGCCTTGCGCCGGAACCTCAACATGAATGTGTTGATGTTCAACAACCAGATCTACGGATTGACCAAGGGGCAGTATTCCCCCACCTCGCCCGAAGGCAAGAAAACGAAGACCTCACCCATGGGGGCCATCGACCGGCCCTTCAATCCCATTAGCCTGGCCCTTGGGGCGAACGGAACTTTTGCCGCTCGTACCCTTGATACAGATTCCAAGCACATGGCGAAGGTGTTCTCTGCCGCCCACAATCATCAGGGCGCGGCTTTCGTTGAAATCCTTCAGAACTGCGTGATCTTCAACAAGGACTTCTACAACGACACCGTGGCGAAGGACGTGCGTGCCGAAAAAACCATCGACCTCATTCCCGGAGAGAAGATGATCTTCGGAACGGAAAGCGAGAAGGGGCTGCGCGTGAATGGCTGGGACGTCGAGGTCTGCAGTGCCGAGGAAGCGGACGTATGGGATCCGGGTACGGACTCCTCCGCCCCGGCCTTCCTGATGTCGCAGATGGACGACGATCCGAACCTGCCGATGCCCCTGGGCATTTTCCGCCAGGTCGAGGCCACCTGTTACGACAAGGCGGTCAACCAGCAGATCGATGAAGCGGTTGCCAATGAAGGCCCCGGAGACCTCAAAGAACTGATCTGGTCCGGCAACTGCTGGGAAATCGACTGAGCCGCCTTCGCGCCCGTCGAGGCCACCTAAGCTGCGACCCATGCCAGTGCTTGGGGATTCCCCGGCCACTGGGGTAGGGTTCGGGCAGCCATGTTGGAGTCCGACGACAAAGTTGCCGAGGAGGGGCGCCGAGCCTGGGGTCGCAAGCCCTGGTCGATACTCTGCGTACTCCTGCCCTTGGGCCTCCTTGTGGGTACGGGGTTATCGGGTCTGGACTTCGGAACCCATTGGGATGAGAACGAGGCCTTCCTCCAACCTCTTCGCACGGCGATTGAAGAAGAGGGCTTGCTGCCCCACAGGTACAACTATCCCTCCCTCGGTTTCGCCCTGAGCATGGCGGCGCTGGCGCCCGAGGCAGTGGCGAGCATCGGCGCGGAGAGCGGCTCTGGCTCGTCCTTTCGGGCCAAGGCACTGGCACTCCTGCCTTCGGGTGAGGAGGCCAAGGCCACCCTCCAACAGGAAGGGCCGGCCAAGAGCTTTCTCCTGCGCTTGCGCGGTCTGTTTCTCTTGGCCTGTGCCCTGGGGGTTCTTTGGGTTCATCTGACAGTGTTGGCACGGGGCGGCTCGGCTGTGGAGGCGCTCTTGGCCTCGTCGATCCTGGGCTTGTCTTTCGAGGTCGCCTACCACCTGCGTTGGGTCGCACCGGATGGGCTGTTGATGGAGGCCGGGGCGTTGACCCTGCTCTTCGCGACCTTGGCCATGCGCCGTGCGAGACCCAAGTCCTGGATCCTGGCAGCTGCGGTGGCGGCGGGGCTGGGGTGCGCGTCCAAGTACCCGGGCGGGCTTCTGTTGATCCCCGCCTCCTTGGCGGCCCTGCACCCGGGCCTGGCGGGGGGCCGCATCAGTGCACCGGCCCTACGCCGTGGGGCTCTGTGGGTCCTGGCGGTTGTGGTTGTATTTGCCGCGGTCTTCACAATCGTGACTCCCGGCGTGCTGCTGGACTCCGATAAGTTCTGGGCAGACGTCAGATTCGAACGGACCCACTACACCCAAGGCGGGCACGGGCCGTACACGGTGGCCGCCGGCTGGGAGCACCTGATCTTGAACCTGCGCTACCTGGGGTTCCAGGGGCTGTCACATTACCCCCTCCTGGCCATGGGGCTCGCCTTACTCGCGTTGCTGGGGGCTTGGAGGTTGTGGGCGGAGGACCGTTGGAGCGCGGCACTGCTGACCTTTCTGCCCCTCGCCCACCTGGCCTACATGTCCAGCGTCCGGGTGTTCCTCGTACGCAACCTGCTCGTACTCTTGCCCTTCATGGCGATACTCGCCGCGCGCGGCGGAGTGTGGCTTCTCGAGAAGTCTCCAGCAGACAAACGCGCCTGGCTCGCGGGTCTACTGCTCGGCGTTCTCTATCTCACGAATGGCTCCATGCTGATCAGCTCCGCCGGATCGATAGGGGAGGCCTGGCCCGATCAGGCTCTGCAGGAGCTTGCCGCAGACTTGCATCAGCGTTCAGAAGAGCAGGTCTACCTGGCGCCTTCCATCCGCCAGGCCTTGGCCGATCGGGGCCTTGATCAGGGGCTCGATCATCTGGCGGACCAGCTGTCCCCCGACGTCACTTCCGTCGTGGTACACAGCAAGAACGGAATCGATGGCGGTGCGAACATGAGCTGGGGCTTCCACCCGGGGTTCATCGATTGGTATGGGTCGCGGGAAGTTAACTTCGCTTACTACCCGACCTGGGTGGCTGACAAACTGGTGTGGATCTCAGTTCGAGCCTTGGCGGAGCACGACCTGTCTGTTCGCCAGCCCCCGCGCAAGTAGCGCTAGGCCTAGCTCAGCTTCTCGACCTGGCCAAGCGGCACCCAGCTCTGGACGTTGCTGGCGGGAAAGGTGCAGTCACGTTGTTTGACGTCGACCCCATACGTGGCTGTCTCGCGCACCCAATGCTCTCGGTCTCCTTCTTGCCCGGCCTCCCACACATCTACATCGTGCATCAAGACTTCGAAGCCGTTGGATTCGTCGAAGCGCCCGATGATGGCACCGCCCCCTTCCAGTTCAATCACCAGGTTCATGCCATGCGGGGCGTTTGCAATATTATCGCTCATGGATCTGTCTCGTTTATGGATGTCAAATGAGGGCGTAGGGGCAGACTCGCGGCCAAGAGGATACCAGGGGCCAGTGTTCTGTGGTGGCTTGGGCGTGGGCCCGTTAGGATGAGCCGCATCCTGTTGGAGCCACGAAACCAACTTCGACTCTGCCCCCCCCCGAGACCCATGCAAGAAGCCAAAACCATCTGGTTCAACGGTTCGCTGATCCCCTGGAAGGACGCGAACGTTCACGTTCTCAGCCACGCGATGCACTACGGCAGCGGTGCGTTTGAGGGTATGCGTGCGTACGAGGTAGACGGGCGCGCAGCGATCGTGGGGCTTGACGCACACGTTCAGAGGCTCTTCGACTCGTGCCGTGTGCTCTACATGGACCTTCCCTTCACACCCGAGCAGGTGAGTGCAGGCATCCGGGACACGATCAAGAGCAACGGCCACACATCTTGCTATATCCGGCCCCTGGCCTTTCGCGGCTACGCGGAAATCGGCGTCATGCCGGACGCCTGCCCGGTGGAGTTGGCCATAGCCACCTTCCCTTGGGGCGCATATCACGGCACGGACGGTCTGGAGAACGGTGTGGACGTGGGTGTTTCCAGCTGGCGGCGTATGGCACCCGACACGCACCCGGCCATGGCCAAGATCACGGGCAACTATGTGAACTCCATGCTGGTCGTCATGGAGGCCAAGCGTCACGGGTATGCGGAGGGCATCGTGCTGGACACGGCGGGCTACGTCAGCGAAGGCAGCGGCGAGAACCTGTTCTTTGTGAAGGACGGGGCCCTGCTCACCCCAGCCCTCGGCGATTCGATCCTGCCCGGCATCACGCGCGGGTACGTGATTGATCTGTGCAGGGAACGGGGGCTTGAGGTGAAGGAAACGCGGATCGTGAGAGAGATGATGTACAACTGCGACGAGATGTTCATGACCGGCACCGCCGCGGAGATCACCCCGGTGCGCAGTGTGGATCGCCACACTCTTGGCGATGGCAAGCCCGGGAAGATCACCAAACAATTGCAGGACGAGTACTTTGGGATCTTGCACGGTCGCAAGCCCGATCGTCACGGCTGGCTGACCCTTGTCGAGAGCGAGCAAGCGGGCGAGGCTCCGGCGGTCGGCGCGGGAGCGGGACAAGAAGGGTAGTGGGCTCGTCGTGCTCCTGGGAGGGACGAGCGATCGCGGCTTGGGCGGCGATAGCGTTGGCAAGCCCGGCATATTCGCAGAACGGCGACGCCAAGGGCGAAGTGCAACCCGACCTTCCCGCGGATTTGGTTGTTCCTTCCGCGCCGGCGCTCTCCGCCGAAGATGAACTGACGACCTTCACCCTCGCGCCCGGGCTGCGCGTGGAGCTCGTCGCTGCCGACCCCCTTATCAACGACCCCATCGCCGCGGAGTTTGACGAGCGCGGGCGTCTGTGGGTTGTGGAGATGCTCGGCTACATGCCCAACGTGGACGGGACCGGGGAGGCCGAGCCGATCGGGAAGATCGCCATCCTGAGCGATGAAGACGGCGATGGACGGATGGACGCGCGCGTGGAGTTCATGAAGGACCTTGTCCTGCCTCGATCGGTACATCCATGCCTGGATGGGGCGCTCGTGATATTGCCGGGTCAGGTGCTGTTCTGCCGCGACGAAGACGGTGACGGTGACGCAGACTCCACCGAGGTCATCGACACGTTCAACGGTGGTATCTCCAGCCCGGAGCACTCTCTCAATGGCTTCGAGCGTACGCTCGACAATTGGTATCGATGTGCGAATGGACGCGTCAAGTACCGCCTCCGCGCCGGTCAGTGGGAGCGTGCGCAGACGACGGGTGGCGGCCAGTGGGGAATCACCAAGGACGATCTGGGTCGCATCATGTTCAATGGCAACTCGGATCCCCTGCGCGGCGATCTGTTCCCTTCAGCCTACAGCCTGCGCAATCCGAGCCTGGGCAATCTGGCCGGCATGAATCGGCGGTTCGCCCACGATTTCTCGACTTGGCCCGTGCGCATTACTCCGGGCGTGAATCGCGGCTATCGCCCGGCAACCCTGCGCGATGATTTCACCCTCAATCGCGTGACAGGCACCTGCGGGCCTCACGTCTACCGCGGCACGGGTCTGGGAGAGGGCTTCAACGGCGATGCCTTCGTTCCCGAACCCTGCGGAAACCTCGTCAAGCGCTATCGCTTCGAGATCAAGGATGGTCTCGGGCTGGACGCCAAGTTGGCCTACCAGGGGCGGGAGTTCATCGCTTCAACGGACGAACGGTTTCGGCCGGTGAATGCCTTCGGGGGACCCGATGGAGGCCTGTATCTGGTGGACTTGTACCGGGGGATACTTCAGCACCGCCTCTTTGTGACCACGTTCCTGCGCAAGCAGATTCTGGCGCGGGGCTTGGACAAACCTCTGGGCTTGGGTCGCATCTGGCGCATTGTGAGTGAGGACCACGAGGCCCCCGAGGCCATTGATCTATCCCAGTCGACCTGGAGCGAGCTCGTCGCTGCTCTCGCGTCTCCGAACGGTTGGCTGCGCGACACGGCCCAACGCATCCTAGTGGAGGAGTGGGAAGAGGCCCCGTTCGTAGAGGACCTGCTCATCGATTTGGCGCAGGAATCACCCCATGCGCTCGGACGGTTGCACGCGCTCTGGACGCTGGCGGGGATCGGGTCCGTGGACCGCGACCTGATTCTGGCGGCCATCGCAGACCCTGATCCACGGGTGGCAGCGGCGGCCGTGCGTGTGGGAGAGGAGTACCTGTCGACCGGCCGCAAAGAAATCGTCGGCGCCGTGGAAGCGCTTGCCCTGCGGACTGGCGATGCGCGCCTACGCCACCAATGTGTTCTCTCCTTGGGGGCCGTACAGACCTCGGTGGGGGACGGCGCCATAGCTCGCATCCTCACGACCGACTGTTCGACCGCCGAGATTCAAACGGCGTCCATCAGTGGCCTCTACACCCGCGAAGCCGATCTTGTCGCGACACTCCTGGCCGACCCGGAATGGGAAGAGGAGAGACCGGGCCGAGCCAACCTGCTGAAACAGCTGGCCCGCTGCGTCGTACGCCAAGGAACGGCGGGGCCTATCGAGGCTCTTCTGCGCATGTCGTCCGAGCAAGGCGCGGCGCAAGGATGGCGCGCTCGAGCACTCTGTGCCGGACTCTTGGCGGGTCGCTCCAAGGGGCCCAAGGGTGGTCTGCGGCCCGTGATGGTGACTTCGGAGCCCAAGGGTTTGGAGGCCCTGGCGGCCGTCCTGGGCGGCGACGGGCCCGCGACGCTGGAGGCCATCGGCTGGCCCGGCAAGCCTGGCCTCCCAGAGGATCTGGTCATACGGCCCATGACTCCAGCGGAGCAAGGACGATTCGAGCGCGGAGCTCTGGTGTTCCGCGATCTTTGTTCCACCTGCCACCAGGCCTCGGGTCGAGGTCAGGCAGGGATGGCCCCCCCCCTGCGCGGATCGGAGTGGGTCTTCGGGAGCGAGGAGCGTCTGGTGCGCATTCTTGCCCACGGTTTGCAGGGTCCGATTCGGGTAGACGGCAAACAGTGGGACATGGAGATGCCTGCTTTTGCCGGCAGCCCCGAAGAGGTGGCTTCAATCCTCACCTACATCCGGCGTGAATGGGGCCATGGTGCGGACCCGGTGACGGCCGAATCGGTGGAGCGCATCCTCGAGGAGTGCGGCCCTCGGGCGGATGCCTGGACGGCGGCAGAGCTGGACACGCTGCGCTGAACCTAGAGGCGCCGCACCTGGGGATTGCGCCACAGATATTGGCCGCGGTTTCCGTTGTGCACCTGGAGACCAAAGAAGCCCGTCAGCAACGGGTTATCATCCACGAGGTGTGCCGTCGTGACGCCGTTGACCCAGATGCGCAGGTCGTTGCCCTTGGCTTGGATGAAGTAATGGTTCCACTCCGCAAGACGAAACGCCTCGCGCCCTGCAGGGTGGTTTTCAAGGTTGGCGATCCATGCGCGCCGGCCCTCTTCAAAAATACCCCCGGACCATGCACGCGGGCTGCAGTCGATCTCCGCCTGGTAGCCAAAGACCACACCGTCGCGCTCGCGGTAATCCGAGCGAAATTGAATGCCTGAGTTGCCTGATTCCCCGATGCGCACGTCCACCTGAAACTGGAAGTCCTCAAAAATCTCATCGGTGACCAGGAACGAGTTTCGACCCAGGTGCCCGTTGACATCGCCAATAATGGTGTCACCGTCTCGAACGTACCGGGCTTTGCCCGCCACAGTCCAACCACCAAGCCCCTCTTCTTGCAGCAACGACTCCCAGCCGTCCTCCAGGTCCAGGTCGCGTATCCGAATGGTTCGATACCAGACTTCGCCGCCGTGATCTTGCAGCAAGATGTGTCCAGGCCTTTCACTGGCAAACTCAGGGAGGGACTTGAACTTGCTCCGTGCGAGGCGAGCGGCCCAGTCCTCGCTGTCGACGTCCGCGCTGAGAATCAGCTGACCGTTGAGCCAGTGTTCGATTTGCCCTCCTCGGCAGACGATGCGCGATTGGTTGAACTGGCCAGCATGCCGCAGTTGCTTGTCTTGGGCCGGCGTCAGGGCATAGAGAGCGCCCGCCGCTGAGAGGGGGTTGTCGTCCTCATTGGTGCCTGCGTCGTCGAGGATCTGGAACTCCGGTCCGAGCAGGGCGTTGCCCTCGCGCCGCACCCTGTACTTCACGCCGCTATTTGTGCCCCTGGCCACCTTCCATTCAAAGGCCAGCTCGAAGTTCCTGTAGGTGTCGTCGGATAGAAGGTCTCCGCCACCGGAAGTATTGCGCAGACACCCGCTCTGAATGGTCCATCCCTTGTCCGGAAAGCCCTCGCCGCCGGCGCGATGCCACCCACGGGTGGACTGGCCGTCAAAAAGAAGGCGCCAGCCGGCCTGGGCTTCTTCCAGGCTAAGGTGGTTGGGTTGCGCGAGGCCATCGGTGACCTCGCCTGTGGCAGCCCACTCCGTGCCCCGCACAATCAACGTGCGCAGCTGCGGATCGTAGTGTGACACCTTTGTTTGCTCTTGGCCGCTCCAGACATGGGCAAGCGGCGTATGGAAGAATCGGCCTTTACCGAAGGATCCTACGATGATCATGGGCTCGTCGTTACCGGTGCCACCGCTCTCCTTGCTTGAGTGCGAGACTCCGATCACCGTGCGCTCGAAACCCTCAACACGCACCAAGCGATGGTATAGCTCGTCGGGGTGATCGACGAAGTTGGGCATGGTGGAGGTGATCGGATGGTCGTAGTCGAGTACCTCCAGCCCAAAAGGGTGAAAGCGTCCGTGGCCGGTGCCCTGTCGCCAGAGATGGCCGACGAGCTGTTCGAATTCCACCCATCCGGGGAAGGCGTTGTTGGCTGCGTGAATGACGCTTACGCCTACCCCTCCTCGTATTGCCTTGAGGAATGAGGCCTCGGCAGCTTCGCCCCAACGGGGTCCGTTGTAGTCGAGCACCAAGGCCTGGTAGCTGGCGAGAGCCTTCTCGTCCGCAAGGTCCGTGGCGGGGTCATAGGTGATCGTCACGTCGAACAAGCCGCTCTCGTCCAGCATGGACTCAATTGAGGGCGTGGTCCATCGCCAGTCGTGGTTGTTGGCCCCCGAGACGATCAAGACCGGGATCTTGTCCTGCGCGCTCTGGTGGGCGTGAAGGTGCGGGGCGGGGAGAAGGGTAAGGGCGGCGACGATCAGGGTGCGGTTCATGGTGGGCTCCGTGTGCGATGAGGATACCGCAACTGCTTTCACACCGCTCGCGAGTGCTGGGGTAGCCTCTGGGTCGAGGCCCATTCAATGATCCGAACTCTGATTGCCACTCTGTCGTGCTCCCTACTCTGGTTTGCCTTGGTGGCGGGGGACGATGCGCCCGAAACGCGTTGGTGGAAGGGCAATACCCACACTCACACCCTCTGGAGTGATGGTCGTGCGGCGCCCGAGTGGGTCGCCAAGCAGTACGTGGATGGAGGCTATGACTTCCTTGTGCTCTCCGACCACAACACGATTCAGGCGGGAGAGCGCTGGTTCCCGGTCTCGGAGGACGGCAGCAGCCGCTTGAGCCCCAAGGAGTTGGACGGACTGATTGCCGAATTTGGAGCTGAGGCCGTGCAATTGCGCACGACCGAGACGGGCCGAGAGATGCGCCTCCTGACCCTCCCGGAGCTCCGCCAGCGCTTCGAAGTGCCCGGGGAGTTCCTGTTCATCCAGGGTGAGGAAGTCACCAGCCATTTTCGTTCGACCGGCGAGAAGCCGGTGAACTATCCGGTGCATATCAACGCGGTGAACATTGAGGCTTACATTGCCCCGCGCGGGGGAGATTCGGTGAGCGACCTGCTCAACGAGAGCCTTGAGGCCATCATCGCTCATGGCGAGGAGAGTGGACGCCCCGTCCTGGCTCACCTCAACCACCCCAATTTTGGTTGGGGGGTGACCTGGCAAGACGTGGCGCGCATGGGGGCGGACCGTTTCTTCGAGGTTTACAACGGACACCGCGGAGTTCGCAGTCATGGCGACGAGACCCATCCATCTACGGAGTCCATCTGGGACCAGGCCCTCACCTTGCGCTTGACGGCCCTTGGACTCGGCCCCCTGTTCGGCGTGGCCACCGACGACGCCCATGACTACTACGGTGGCCTGACCTCACAGTCCGGACGTGGCTGGATCATGGTGCGCAGCGCCAGCCTGGACGGTGACTCGCTTGTGCGTGCCATGCGGGCGGGAGAATTCTACGCCTCAAGTGGTGTCACGCTGGACGACGTACAGATGGGCGACGGCGCCTATCGGGTTTCGATTCGGGCCCAACCAGGGGAGACCTTCGTCACCCGCTTCGTGGGAACCCGAATCGTGGATGGGACCGTGGCTACGGTGGGGGAAGTTCTCGCTGAACAGGCGGGGTTGAGCGCAGTCTATGAACCCAAAGGAGACGAGCTGTACATCCGTGCTGTTGTCACCTCCTCCCGCCTGCACCCCAACCCCTATGCCGAGGGCGATCGAGAGATGGCCTGGGGGCAGCCGTGGGTGCGCTGAGCGTCAGTCCACGACCCTCACCTCGAGAGCTTCAACGCTGACCGTCGACGCAGCGTGACCGTGCTCAATGGCGATATGGCCTGGCCCGAAGCGCCTCTCCACATCCATGTAGTCCGTGAGCATCACGCCATTGACCCAGATGCGGATGTGGGTACCGCCCTCCACCTCCCGTACCGAGACGAAGTAATTGAACCAGGTGTCGGACGGAATC
The DNA here is from genome assembly GCA_012959525.1 of Planctomycetota bacterium. Classification (GTDB taxonomy): domain Bacteria; phylum Planctomycetota; class UBA1135; order UBA1135. The sequence goes on along the minus strand of DUDB01000056.1, from coordinate 62,187 downwards.
AATTGGGCTCGAATGGAGTTAAGGCCTGCAAGGCTGCCGGTCTTCTCCATGTTGGGGAAGGTGCTGTTGATCAGCGCGGCGTAGCCCTCTACTACCTCGAGGGGATCTTGAACACGGAAGATCAGGCTCGCCTGGCCTCCATCCGAGATCTTGACCCGCGCACGCAGGTCAAACGAGCGGTAGTCGTTGCGGGTAGAGATCAATGCTCCCTTGGGCCCGCTGGCTACGAGTGTTACATCGTCCAATTCCCACTCGGCATCGCCAGTGAGGATCCAGTCGTCGAATTGTTCTTCGGGGAATACGGGTGACCACTTGGGGCTACCGGTGCGGGGCAGGGGAGAGGGGTGTCCACGCTCCGTGGGCCGCACCCGGATGTCCCTAAATGCCACCTCGCTGCCTTCGCCCCAAAGCACCACAGGGCCGACTGGCGCCTCAGTTTCATAGATCGAGGTCGCGGAAACTCCGGGCACGTTGACGCCTTCCAGTACGGTGCGCCCATCAACCAAGATCTGCTCAAAGCGCGCATCGCTGACCTTGCCATCCTTACCCAACCGAGGGGCGCGGAAACGAAGGTCCACTTCGTGCCACTCACCGGCGTGCCGATAGGCATTGAAGCGCGGTGCGATGGTGTCCCATGACTCTGCGCCGTTGATACTAAAGCAAAGCCCGGTCTCACCTTCTTTCCCCTTGGGGGAGTCGATCAAGGCAACCTCGTAGCGCCCCATCAACAGAATCCCTGAGCGGCCACCCTCAGGCAGCATGAAGCCCAGGTGTAACTCACAGTCACCAAAGCTGTTCTTGGTGGTGTAGTGGCTCGGTTGATCACCGGCGTTCACCAAGGCTCCATTACCTACGGTGATGTCGAAGTGGGTTCCCTCATCACGGGCGATCTCTGCATTCACCAACTCCCAACCTTCGGAGCTAAAACGATCCATGGGGTCTCCCCAGGAGAGCATCAGCCAACCTTCCTGGCCGGATTCCTTGCTGGGCGGTGGGGGCACGATCTTGCTCACATGCTGATTCGTGAGCGGCCCTTCAGGTAACTGGTTGATGGTGTAAGCGAACTCGGGGTGCAGGAGGGGTTGCCCTTGTGCTCCCAATAGACCGTTGAGCTTCACCCGCGCCACCATGGCAGGCGTGAGTCCGGTGGTTTGGATTCTCAGGTGGGTCCGGTCTTCAGAAAGGACACAGCCCGTCACCTCCACGCTGGTGCGGTGCTGGGGAGGGCTGCCGTACTCCCACCAGTAGTTGTAGTCGTATTGGTACAGGCTCGCGCAGTCGAGCGAGAGGGCTGTCCCCGCGGCTAGCGGCTTGGTGAATGCCACGTCGAACCCATCCTGCAGGAGATGAACGTCCTGAATCTCCAATGGCGAGCGGCCGGTCCAGCGTATCCGTGCCAGCCCATCCGCCGGAGCTCGGCCGCCCCAGCCGCGGTTGGTCATTCCACAGAACAGGGTCCCCTGCGGGCTGAACAAGACGCGCGCCACAGAGCCGACGTCCTGGCGGAACGGTTGAATCCAGCCTTGGTACTCCCCGCGCACCTTCTCCATGTTGCAGCGCAGCACCATGCCGTTCGTGAGTTCGGCCACGAAGAGGTCGTCAGCGAAAGGGCCGAAGGCACCGCCCGTGCTGTCGTGCACCATGTTTCCCGTGGATCTTGACCACTCGTAGGGGATCCACACCGCGGCTGGGCGGCGTTGGGTAGCCGCCGCCGGGGGAGGCACCTCGTCGCTGGCAAGGGTGCCCGAGGTGCGGTACTCGGCCGTCCACTCGAGCGAGGCGGGGTGACCGTAGAAGCCATCTCGCACAAGGTGGTAGATGGGGCTGGACGCGCACCAATCCCCCTGGTTGTCCGTGATGAAGATGTCACCTTGCGCGTTTTTTCCCACACCGCTTGGAGAGCGAAAGCCCTTGGCCCACGGGGTCATCTCCCCTTCGGGTGAGATACGCAGTGCCCAGCCGCGGTAGGGCACCGCCGACTTGCCATGCCACCACTGCGGGTTGAAGAACGCCACGTTCAGGGTGACAAAGAAATTTCCCGCGTCGTCGCGGGGGAGGCCAAACGCAAACTCGTGATAGTTGCCCGACAGTCCCCAATCATCACAGAGCGTGTCAATCTGATCGCAGAGGCCATCACCATCCAAGTCTCTCAGGCGCGAGAGCTCGCCGCGCTGAACCACGTGGATGTCTCCATCGACCACGTTCAGTCCCAGGCCCTCCCACATTCCCTCTGCGAAGAGCCTCCAGCGGGCATCCTCCACGTCCTCCACTTCCGGGTTCTCCAGGATCCAGACCTGACCGCGCCGGGTCGCGACGGCCAGCTCGCCGCCGGGCAGGAATCCCATGCCGCCGATCTCAAGCCGTTCGCCGGGGGGAACAGGGAACTGCTCCACCGTGTAGTAATCGTTCTCATCTTCGAACGATGGGGGCGCACCCGCGAGGATCCCGGGTGCCAGGACGAGCAGGAGCACGATGAGGCGGGAGGGGCTCATCGGGTTTGCTCCAAGAGGCTTGGCAATATGTCCTCGCCCGAATCCAAGGCGGTGACCATGAGCACTTCGAGCTCGGCTATCTGCCCGGGCTCCATGGTCAACTGCAAGCTCTGGGGCTGCACCCGCATGCTGGCTGGCCCGCGCAAGATGACTAGGCGCTGCAGGCCGTCGTTCTGGACCCGAGATGAAGCGTGAGCCTGGCTGCCTTCACCCCGCGTCTCCATTATCCCCGTGGGATCCCCGCAGCCTTGGGTCAGGTAGGACGTGTTGAACTCAAGAACACAGCGTGTGGCGCCGGCTTCCAGGCGCAGTACCCGAACGAAACCCGCACCAGCCGAGGTGTCCGCTACCCGGGGCTCTTCATGAACCTTGGCCATGACGGCTCCGTTCTCTCCCTCCAGCCAATAGACAAGGCCCGCACGGTGCCCTGCGGTCCACGTCCGCTTCAGTTGTGAATGTAGAGGCTCACGCTTCACCCCGCGCGGTGACTCGTGTACCGCAACGAAGCCCGGCCCCGGGTCCCCCTTGGCGCAGATCAGCGTTGGTTTCCCCAGGGGCAAGAGCGGCTTTCCGCCGCGCTCCGTCCAATCCCGGCGTTGCACGAAATCACCTTGGCGCACGGCAATGAACCGCACGTCATCGACGCGGTACTCAAAGGACGCGCCGCTGGTGAGCCCAACCAGCAAGCCCCGTGTTCGCTGGGGCGCCCCTTCAATGATGGGAGGCAGAAACCCGCGTACGATCTGAGCGCGATCGGTTATCTGCAGAATGGTCTCGGACACGGAGACGGCCTTGCGCTCGGGCCCAAGGGAGATCACATAGTCGGCGAGAGCAGCGAGTTCGACCTCCGGAATTGCCCCGGCATGAGATGGCATGGGAGTGCCGGGAATTCCAAAGGTGATAGTGCGCAGAATGGCCGTGCGCGTGTTGCCATAGGAGAAGCCGCCGTCCTTGAAGGAGCGTGCGGGCTGAGGCAGTTCAGCTGTCCCATCGCCTGCGCCCTCAGGGCCGTGGCAGCGGGCGCACAGCTCTAGGTACCGCCCTCGGGCGTCGTGCGTTTTTTCCTGGGGGCCGGCGTGGGCGCCTACCTGAGCGGCCCAAAGGGCCAGGAGGTAAATTCCAAGTTGCTTAGAGGGGAAGGGCATTGGAGCAGCCTACGCAGAGCTCTTGCCCCAAGCCAGATGAGCCTATGCCGTGCGGGTAAGTTATCCTCGCGCCCATCATGGTCATGACAATCCGATACCTCGCCCGAGCCATGGGCGGCGCGGCGCTCTGTTTTCCGCTCCTCACGAGCACCGCGGAAGCACAAGAAGATCAAGCACGCCCGGTCAAGGCTTCTGGTGGTGAGCTCAGCCGCGCCCAGGAGGTCTTCGACGTCAAGCACTACCGGTTGGAGCTTGAGATCTTCCCCGACGAGAAGCGCATCGCCGGGACCTTGACCATGACGGCCAAGCTCGTGGAATCGACAGGTGCGATCATGCTGGATCTGGATGATGCCCTGACGGTTGACGGAGTTTGGATCAGTGCCCCTGGGGCCGACTCTCTCGTACTGTCCAAGGTCTCCTTCCGTCACCATGACGGCGAAATCCAGATCCCCCTCTCCCGCCGTAGCACGGGCGAGACCTTTGTTGTGCACGTGAAGTACGGCGGGGTTCCGCGTGAGGCCCCGCGTCCGCCCTGGGATGGAGGGTTTACCTGGTCGAGAACCGCAGATGGGTCGCATTGGATTGCGACGACGTGTCAGGGGGAGGGCGCGGACGTCTGGTGGCCCTGCAAGGACCATCCCTCCGATGAGCCCGATTCCATGGACATTGTCGTCACGGTTCCCGCGCCCCTGGTGGTGGCGAGCAATGGCCGGCTTCTGGAAGTTCGAGAGGCTTCAGGCGACAGGCTCACGCACCACTGGCACGTGTCCACTCCCATCAACAACTACGGAGTGGCCCTCAACATCGCGCCCTATGAGACCATCACCACTCAGTACCAGGGCGTGGAGGGTGAGCCTTTTGAGTTCACCTATTGGGTTCTCCCCGAGAACCGGGTCAAGGGCGAGAAACTCTTCGAGGAGTTCCAGCGTCAGATGGCCTTCTTTGAGGATGTTTGCGGCCCCTACCCGTTCCGCGCCGACAAGTACGGCGTCGCTGAGACGCCGCACCTGGGCATGGAGCACCAGAGCATCATCGCCTACGGCAACGGCTATCGCGGGGACATCGTTACCGGCTACGACTACGACTGGTTGCATCACCACGAGCTCTCTCACGAGTGGTGGGCCAATCTCGTCACCGCCAGGGATTGGAAGGACTTCTGGATCCACGAGGGCATCGGTACATACCTGCAGGCCGTGTACCTGGAGCGGCGCTTCGGGCCAGAGGCCTATGCCAAGAAGATGGCCACAGATCTCAAACGCATCGAGAACAAGGGCAGCGTGGCTCCGCGTGGTGCGCGCACGACCAAGGACATGTACTTCGCATCCAAGCGCCCCGATGCTCCAGACATCGACGTGTACATGAAGGGTTCATGGATCTGCCACAGCCTGCGCTGGCTCGTGGGAGACGAGGTCTTCTTCAAGATTCTGCGCCGCTGGGCTTATCCCGACCCCACCATGGAATCGAGCCGTGACGGCTCGGCCTGCCGCTTTGCTTCTACAGATGAGTTGCAGGCTATCGCAGAGGAGCTCTCGGGCATGGACCTTGGGTGGTTCTTCGAGATCTACCTGCGGCAACCAGATCTTCCCGAGTTGGAAGTCTCCATTGCCGGTCGCCAGTGCACCTTGAGTTGGAAGACTCCCGGCGGCATGGCCTTCCCCATGCCCGTGGAGGTGTTGGTCGCAGGCAAGTTGCAGCGCGTCGCGATGGAAGAGGGCACGAGCGTCCTCATCATTCCGCGGGGAGCCTCGCCTCAGGCTGATCCAAACTCGCGGGTCCTGATGAAGCGCCCCAGGTAGGCACTCTTGTAGCTAGCGCAGGAACTTCTGCACTTTCTCCACTTCCCCGGTGGATCCCAGGATCACGCTGGTCCGCTCGTGGAGTTCGCGCGGTTGGATCTCCAGCGTGCGCTGCAGGCCCGAGAAGGACTTGCCTCCGGCCTGCTCGATCAGCATGGACATGGGGTTGGCTTCGTACATCAAGCGCAACTTGCCATTGGGCGCCTTCTCGGTGGGCGGATACATGAACACCCCGCCCTTCATCAAGATACGGTGTACGTCGGCGACCATGGTGCCGACGTATCGCTGTGAGTAGCCGTTCTCATGGGCCCAAGCCAGATACTCCTGGTAGCCGCTGGGGAAGCTGGAGGTGTAAGCCTCGTTGAGCGAATAGTTCTTGCTCTTCTCGGGGATACGGATGTCCTTCTCCACCAACAGGAACGAGCCGATCTGTGGGTCGAGTACGAACATCTGGACTCCATTACCTGTAGTCAGGACCAGAACCGTGGACGGCCCATACAACACGTAGCCTGCTGCCAGCTGGTTCACGCCCGGCTGGAGCGGTGAGTTCTCAATGGGGTGGGCTCGGCGGTCGTGGTGCAGGACGCTAAAAATGGTCCCGACGCCGCCGCAAACATCCAAGTTTGATGAGCCATCTAGGGGGTCGAATAGAACCACGTAGGGCCGCTCACCGTCCGTCTCCCGATGGATAATCAGGGGCTCCTCGTTCTCCTCGGAGGCCACGATGGCCACCGTGGGTCGCGTGCCCAGGCAGCGCAGCAGGCACTCGTTGGCTATCACGTCCAGTTTCTGCTGAGACTCTGCATGGACGTTCTCGGCTCCGGCATCTCCCAACACGGCTTCGATGCGTGCACGCCGGCAACGGGCCGCGATGAACTTGGCCGAGAGGCTGATGGCCGACAGCACCCAGGTGAAATCCCCATTGGCCTCGGGGTACCGCGACTCCTGTGAGAGGAGGTAGGACTGGATTGAGGTGAGGTTCTGCGACTCGGTGAGGGCGATATGGTCTTCAAGCATGATGGAAGAGAGCGAAAGCCCCCCCCAATGGGTACCCCCTTTTGACCTCCGGCACAAACCCAGCCAGTGGACTAATTGAAGAGGAGGTCGACCTGACGTGCAACTTCTTCCGCAGCATCAAGGATGCGGTGGGAGGATGCGCTGAACAGCTCTGCCGGAAGGACGATTATCCGGCCTTTTTTAACGGCCTCCAAATGAGACAGTACGGGTTCGTTGCGTAGAAACTCTGCCCCCGGCGACACCATGTCGCGCCCCGTGCTTGTCAGGAATACCTCAGGACTAATGCTGAGGATCTCCTCCAGGCTGAGTTCACAATGGCCCTTCCCGTCCACCGCGTTCTCCATGCCAGCGAGTGCGATGGCCAGATCCAGCGTCGTCCCCGTGCCCGACGTGTGTCCGCCCGCCCCGAAATTCGAGTACGCCACCATGCGGCGTGAAGGCCGGCCCGCAGCGGCGAGCTTGGACCGGCGCGCGGCCAGATCATCCATGAGGGTTTCGGCGCGGTCCTGCACACCCAAGGCCCTTCCGGCCAAGGAGATGCCAGCCTCGATCTCAATCCAACTCTTGGCATCGGGTAGGGGCAAGACGGGGATGTTCACCGAACGCGCCACCCATAGAGGTCCCTGATAGGACCAGGGAGCTGCGATGATCAGGTCCGGCTTGAGGGCGAGGATGGCCTCGCCCTCAAGTGCGTTCAGAACCGTGTGCTCACTCCATCTCTCGGGTTCGCGGGCTGCCACTGACCACGAGAATGCAGCCAGGGGAATGGCGATGACCCGATCGTGAAGTTCCAGGTCCGTGAGCAGATCCACGGCGGCAGAGGTTGCCGGCAGAATGCGCTGAGCCTGATTTGGAACATGAAGTAGCGAGCCGTCGCCCAGGGTCACAGAGCGCATGCCTGCCGGTACCGCACCGGGATCGGGGAGCGAGGTCTGCTCGCCACCGCAGCTCGAAACGCAGATCCCCAGCATGCATCCGGCAAGCAGCGTGGACTTGCGGGCTCCGAGGCTTGGAGCCGATGGGCGGAAAGGGAGCATGAGGGCAGGGTAGCAGGTCCCGGCCGAGCCACCACCCGAGCCCTCTAGATGTCAGAGCCCGCCGCGGGTCGCAGCATTGTGCTTGTGATCTTGCTAACCGTGTCGGCATAGCGGGGCAGATCCCGCATGCGGGCCCAGTCGGGATGCTTCAGGAAACGCTGCCAGTGCTCCTTGTGCGCCTCCTCACTTTCGGCTGACAGCATGTAGACGAGGTTGGGCATGTCTGCAGCCCCGAACGATTCACCGAAGAACACAGGCCCCAATTCGACGTCTTGCATGAGTTGGATCTCGCCCGTGTTGAACATCTCAACCTTACGCCGTGCCAACTCTTCATTGCGGCTCTCATAAATGCGCAGCTCCAACAGGCGCTCCTGGCTCTTCGAGGGAGGGGGGATCACCTGGGGCAGTCCATCGAAGGCCCTCAGTATCCGACTCTCGATCCTCGTGTAGGGCAGGGGTGCGCCGCTTGGAGCAAACTCCTTGGCTAAAGCCAAGAACTCCACGTCTTCGTCCAGACGAGTATTGCGCTCTAGTAGCTGGCTCGGGCTCGAGTAGGGGCACAGGAGGTAGACGTCCAACACTCCATCTTCCACGGGTGTGAATACCCCGACCGGTCCTATGCCCTGACGGTGCAGAGCGGGCTGGTACGCGTCCCGCACGAACTGAAGTGTTGCCAGTTGCCCTTCTGGGGTAGAGCAATGGTAGGCCCTCAACTCCAGCAGGCTTGTCGAGCTCTTCGACCCCTTGGGTAAGCCAGCGCATCCTCCCAGGATGACCAAGAGAGCAAGCAGGAGACGGGTGCACGGTTGTGAGGATGATCGCATGACGGTTTTCGTAAGGGTGAGCGCGGCCTAGGGGGTGCCGCTATTCCAAGGTCTCCGCGAGAGCAAATTTCTTTAGGAGTGTCTCTTGAGGCAAGTGAAATCTCGTGACCCAGCGGCGAAACGCTGAGCAGTAGGTGCCGCGTCGGAAAGCTCTGGTTCCTGAGAAGAATACGGCGTCCTTCGGGAGGACTCCACGCAAGTCTGGGCTTCACGGAATGGAGGCGCCTGGGCCCTCCGTCTTGACGGAGTGATCGGCCCCGATGGGCAGCCCCGCACCCCAAGCGCCCCTCCCCCCAAATCAGGTCGCCGGCGGGCCTCGATACGGGGTTCGTGTGCGGCAGGGGATCAGGGCGTCGACCCAGGTTCGGCTACCGCCCGAGTGGGGCTAGAGCGTCTGCCCCAACCTGCTACCCTGCTCCCCATGAGCGTCGCCAGAACAGGAACCCGAGCGGGGGTGGTCGCTGCCCTCGTCATGGGTGTCGGCCTACTGGGGCTCGTGGTCCTCTCCTGCCTCAAGGGCACAACCATGACCTTCGGCACGGACCAATTCCTGCAAGGCTTGGGGGGCATCTTGGGAACCGACACTCCTCTGGAAGGCCATCACCAACTCATCTTCGAGTTGGTGACCTGCAAGACCCTGGTGGCCTGTGGTGTTGGCGCATCTCTGGCCTGTTCGGGTGCCTTGTTGCAGGGCGTGTTCCGTAACGGGCTAGCCTCACCTTCGATCTTGGGCATCACTGCCGGCGCAGGGCTGGGCGCAACGCTGGGAATCATGTTGGTGGGGGGCTACGGATCAAACGTTGCGGGTGGCATCGACCTGCTCGACCAGGCTGCCAAGCACTCGCCTCTTCTGGTGACGATCACGGGCTTCGCTGGAGCCTGCAGTGTAGCTCTCCTGGTCGCGGCGGTTGGAGGAGTCGGGGGCCGCGTCTCGGTGCCGACGCTGCTTCTCGTGGGGATTGCCATCAATGCCTGTATCGCCGGCATCCTGGCAGCCATCCAGGCGTGGCTGGTGGAGCATGACTGGCAGACCGCGGAAGCCGTCTACCACTGGAGTTTTGGCAGCCTCAAGGACAAGAGCTGGACCCAGGTGGGAATCGTGTGGACGGGCGCAGCCTGTGCCGCGTTGGCCTTGCCATTTGTGGCGCGCGAATTGGATCTGTTCGCCGCCGGCGAGGAGAACGCTGAGTCCCTCGGTGTGAACACCACGCGGACCAAGCTGCTCGCCTTGGTGACCGCTTCCCTGGCGGCTGCGGCCGCGGTCGCGGTGGCCGGCCAGATTGCCTTCGTAGGGCTCGTCGTGCCGCACCTCGTGCGCCTGGCGGGATTCCGCTCCTACCGCACCCTCCTCCCCCTTTCCTTGGTGGGGGGCGCGATCTTTCTGCTGGGTGCGGACGTTGCGCAGAGGTATCTGATGGAGCGCGAGCTGTTCAAGCCGGGGGTGTTGATGTCCCTGGTGGGAGGGCCGTTCTTCCTGTTCCTCCTAGTGCGTTCACGGTCAGAGGTGCGCACGTGGTAGTGCTGATCGAGAGCCGGGGACTGGGCCACATATATTCTGGTGGTGTAGAGGCGCTCATTGACCTGGATCTCTCCATTGCCCCCGGAGAGGTGGTCTGCATCCTGGGACCTAACGGCGCGGGCAAGAGCACTCTTCTGAAGGCTCTGGCCGGGTTGCTCCCCATCACGGCCGGCGAAGTTACATGGCGCGGCGAATCGATGACGGGTTGGGTGCCCAGGTTTCGGGCGCGTCGTCTGGCCTTTGTGCCCCAATCTCTGATCACATTGCCGGAAGTTACTGTCCGCACTTTCGTGGCCCAGGGCCGCTACTCCCACCAGGGTGTATTTGCTCGCGCAACCCCGGAAGATCGCCAGGCTGTAGACCAGGCTCTGAGTCAGGCCGACCTGGTGGATCTTGCAGAGCGCGCCCTACCAGATCTATCCGGCGGCCAACGCCAGCGTTGCCTGGTGGCCCGCGCCCTCGCGCAGCAAGCCGACCTGCTCCTCATCGATGAGCCGACCAACGCACTGGACCCCGAGCATCAGATCGCCGTATTCGAGCTGATCGAGAGTCTGGCTCATGAAGAACGCGCCGTAGCTGTCGTGACCCACGACCTGAATCTTGCCAGCCAATTCGCCTCGCGCATTGTGCTCTTGGATGGGGGCCGCAAGGTGGCGGACGGTACCGTGAACGAGGTGCTGCGGCGATCGGTCCTTGAACCTGTCTACGGCTCTGGTTTGCGCTACTCCTCGTGGAGGGTTGAGGAGGGCGCGGAGGGTCAGGCAGATGAGCGGCCGATCGTCTTGCCCTGGCGTAGCCCGGACCCCTCAGCGCTCCCCGCGTCGGGGGGCGACGGCGGGGCGTGAGGATTCCACCAGGGACAGAGCGCGCCGTATGGCACGGACGTCCTCATCCGGGTTCGTCCCACGGGAGGGAGACACCCAGGACTCAGCCAACACACCATCCGGGGGCGTGGACGCCAGCAAGTCCCGCATGCGACGGACGAGGTCGGTCACGACAGGTTGCAGATCGGCTTCGTTGAAGCGGTTGTCGGTCTCGCCCGGGTCGGCTTGCAGATCGTAGAGCTGGTCCCATCCAGCACTCGCCTGGGCACCCAGGTGCAGCTTCCAACGCTCTGTTTCCAGGGTGGCCATCTGGCCCACGAACTCGGTGTAGGCCTGATCGCGGACTGGGGTACCCGAGCGCAGCAGGGGTTCGAGGCTTACTCCCTGCAGGAATCCGGGGGGGTCGATCCCACAGAGGCCACAGAGGGTGGGGAAGACGTCGATGGCGTGAGCCAATTCGCCGGTGCGCGCGGGGGGCACTCCTGGAGCCGCGATGGAGAGAGGCACCTGCACCACCTCCCGGTAGGGGTAGTTCTTGCCCAAGTGGCCGCGCTCCCCGAGTAGGTAGCCGTTGTCGCTCCAGAAGATCACGATTGTGTCTTCCCAGCGTCCGCTGGCTTCGAGGTAGCGATCCAAAGCCACGAGCTGTTCATCCATCCAGAGTACGGAGCGCAAGTAGGCGGCCAGTGCCCCGCGCAGAATGTCCTCGGTCAAGGGTCCCTTCAGGGCGCGGCGGCTTCTGAGCATGGTCGCCAGTCCGAGGACCTCCTTAGCCTGCAGGGCTTCATCCACCTGGGGCAGGGATAGGGCTTTGGGATCTACCGACTCCAGGAGCCGTGGCGGAAAGTGGAATGGCGCGTGGGGTTCTCCGAGCGAGAGGAACGCCAAGAATGGGCTGGTGGCGTCCTCATCCATGAACGCCATGGCTTTCTCGAGGAGGAACGGAGCCATGTGGCTCTCTTCCGCCAAAGGCAAGGGGGCGCCTTCAGGGTTGGACATGGACCAGCCCCTGCGCTCGGAGCGACTCCAACCGCGGTTGTACTCATCCAGTATCGAGCGCTCTTCCGGGGTCAGCTGAGCTTGCCACTCGATCTTCCCGGCGATGCGATCGAAGCCGAACTCAACCTCTCCCACGCGGGTCCGCATCCAATGCATCTTTCCGATGGCCGCAGTGCGATAGCCCGCGTCCCGGAATACGGTCCCCAGGGTCGGTGCATCCTTGGGGAGGGTGGATTTCAGCTGTGTGACGCGAATGGCATGGGGCCAGCGTCCGGTCAAGAACGACTGACGCGAGGGCGTGCAGAATGGCGACGCACACAGGGCCCGCTCAAACACCACCCCGCGACGGGCCAGGGCATCGATGCCGGGTGTGGACACCAGGCCTTCTCCATCAAGTCCCCAGGTTCCAGTCGCAATTGACGCCAGGTCATCGCTGATCACGATAAGGACGTTGGGTCGATCCGGGGCCGCCCCGGTGCGGGGTTCATCGTCGGATCCCGCCGCGCAACACGCGAGGAGGAGCAGGAGCGGGGACAACCGGTTAGGCATGAGGCACATCATAGGGCCTTGCGGATCAAGCGCCCTCCGCCCACCCGGTGGGGCAACCCTCGAGGCGCAGGCCTACATCAACAGTGTGGATTGCTTCTGTCCCAGCAGGCTCTTGAGCCGGGCCATCACGTTCGAGTGGATCTGGCATACGCGGCTCTCGGTGAGGGTCAGCATCTCGCCGATTTCGCGCATGGTCAGGCCGTGCTGATAGTACTGCTCGATGATGAAGCGCTCCTTGCTGGTCAACGAGCGAGTGATGTAGCCCATCACATCCGAGCGATTCAGATCGCCAATCGGGTCGACGGCCTTCTTGTCTTCCAGGACGTCCGTCTTCTCCATGGAGTTGTCGTCGTCCCCGTCGTCCCACTTCTCCGACAAGGAGTACATGGCCTTCGCCTTGGCCGACGAGATCTCCTTTGAGAGCTCGCCGTAGTCCATCTCCAGGTAATTGGCGAGCTCGGCGTGGGTGGGCTCTCGGCCGTACTCGCCCGTGAGCTTCTGGAGAGCCTTGTCGATCTTGCCCGCCTTCAAGCGCACCAGCCGTGGCACCCAGTCCTGGGACCGCAGCTGGTCCAAGATCGATCCGCGAATGCGGGTCGTGCAGTAGGTCTTGAACTTGATGCCTCGCGACAGATCAAAGCCGCGGATGGCGTCCATCAGTCCGAAGAGCCCGGCGCTGACCAGATCGTCGAGCTCGATCGACTTGGGCAGGGTCTGGAGCAGACGCTCTGCGATGTACTTGACCAGCGGGTAGTGGCGCTCCATGAGCACGTTACGCAGAGCCTCCACCTTGGCAGCATCACTGGCTTGGACCGCCTTCTTGTAAAGGACCCACACATCCTCCGTGGGCTGCTCCTCAGGCGGCAGGTTAGGGTCGATCGGGGCCTTTTTTTTCCTGCCGCCAATGGGCTTGGCTTTGGCGGAACTCTTGGCAGTTTTGGTCGGCGTGCGGTCGCCGGTCGATTTCTTAGAACTCATGCGGTGGTTGGCGGGCTCCGGTTCAGACGGTCATCAGGGTGTGTACTGCAACGTCGCCCAGTCGCTCACGCCCCTTCAGCATGGCGAGTTCGATGGCGACAATGCAAGCGATGGGATCGCCACCCACGCGACGTACCAGGTTGAGCCCGGCGGCCATGGTTCCGCCCGTCGCCAGCAGATCATCGACGACGAGCACCCGCTGTCCGGGGCAGGCGTCCTCGTGGATCTCCAGGGTGTCGGTCCCGTATTCGAGGTCATAGGACTCCGAGGCGGTCTTCCAGGGCAACTTCCCGGGCTTGCGAATGGGAATAAACCCCTTGCCAATCTTGTGGGCCAGCGCCGTGCCAAAAATGAACCCGCGGGACTCGATGCCGCAGACCAGGTCGAAGGAGTCCGGGTCCACCGCCTCCGCCATGCCGGTGATGGCGAGGGCCAATCCCTCGGGACTCTTCAGGAGGGGCGTAATGTCCTTGAAGAGGATCCCCTCCTTGGGGAAGTCGGGGACGTCGCGTATGTACTTCTCGATCAAGGTCTTCTCCAGAAGGAACTCGGGTGGGGCCGCTGCGGGTGCACTAGTCACCGATCGGGGCTCCGGCCGGACGGGATTGCGGCCGATTGCCCCTGTTGCCATCGGCACCCCACGGGAGCGCCTTGCCGCGCACTCTACATTTCCTGCCCGGTTCAGATCCAGGGCCAGGATGGCGCTCTACATCCGCACCGGCGCACCCACCCCAAGGATGCCCAGGGCATTGGCCAGCACCTGGCGGACTCCATCGACGAAAGCCAGCCGGGCGGCCGTCACAGCGGGTGCCTGACCCAGGACGCGCTCTGCAGCGATCCAGGTGTTGGTGTCCCGGCACAGGCTCAGGGCATAGCTGGTGACCTCAGAGGGCTCGGCATGGCGGGCGGCGCGGGAGAGGACGGCATTGAAGCGGCCCAGCTTGCCCAGGATGGCGGAGGCACCGGTCAGCGTGTCCCAGTCAGGCGCGGGCGCGGAGTCGAGCTCGGCCTGTTCAGCTGCCCCTTTGCGCAAGATCGATGCCAGGCGTGCGTGCGTGTATTGGACGTAGGGTCCCGTGTCACCTTCGAAGGAAAGGACCTCTTCCCACACAAACTCGACGTCCTTGACCCGCTCGCGTTTCAGGTCATTGAAGACCACCGCACCGACACCCACCATCTCGGCTATTTCCGCTCGGCCTTCGAGGCCCGGATTCTTCTCGGCGATGACCTTGTCCGCCTCGGCCGCGGCTTGATCCAGCACGTCTTCCAGGAAGATCACACGCCCCTTGCGGGTGCTCATCTTGCCCTCGGGGAGCCTCATCATCCCAAAATCGACGTGCTCCATGCGCGGCTCCCAATCGACGCCCATGCGCTCGAGCACGTACTTGAGCTGGCGGAAGTGCAGGCGCTGGTCTCCACCGACAACGTAGAGGCTGCGTTCAAAGCCGTACAGCTCCCAGCGATGGAAGGCGGCCGCGAGATCGCGCGTGGCGTAGAGCGTTGTGCCATCCGTCTTGCGCAACAGGCACGGCGGGACCTCTTCGCCAAACTCGGAGAGTCTCACGATCAGGGCGCCTTCCGATTCCTCGGTAATGCCAGCGTCCACGATTCGTTCGACTGTGGAAGCAAGGTGGGACTCGTAGTAGGCCTCGCCTCGGACTTCGTCGAACTCCACACCCAAGCGGGTGTAGATTTTGTCGAACTCAGCCAAGGAGAGCTCGGTCAGGTGGCGCCAGGTTGCCCGCACGCGACCGTCCTCGCCGCTCTCGAGCTCCTTGAATGCATCACGCCCCGCCTGCTTGAGCTCGGGGTCGCCGTCCTCTTCCTCGTGATAGCGAACGTACAGGGCCAGGAGGGCCTTGATGGGGTCGGCTTCGAGGTCGACCGTGTCACCCCACCGGTCCACGGCGGCTACGAGCTTGCCGAACTGGCTGCCCCAGTCGCCGATGTGGTTGATGCCCACGGTCGTGTAGCCGAGGGCGTTGTGTACGCGCTGGATCGCTGCCCCGATCACCGTGGATCGCAGGTGTCCCACGGACATGGGCTTGGCGATGTTGGGCGAGGACAGATCGAGCACGATTGTCTTGCCCTGTCCCTCAGTGCTACCGCCATAGGCATCCCCTTGTTCCTGGATTTGCCCCAGGACGGTGGAGGCCAGAAGTGCCGGGTCAATCGTGAAGTTCAGGAAGGGCCCCGTTGCCTTGGCCGTGATGCCTTGCAAGCGGTCGTTCAGCTTGCCCTCTAGGTCGCTGGCGATCTTGGGGGGTGCGGCCTTTAGCTCCTTGGCGAGCACGAAGCAGGGGAAGGCGAGGTCTCCCATGCTTGGGTCGCGCGGCGTCTCAAGGCGTACAGCCTCCTGAGCGATGCCGGTCTCGGCGATCAGCGCATCTCTTACGGCATCTTGGAACTGCTGCATGGGGCTTGAGGTCGTTGTGGCCCGGATGGGCGCGAGGGCAGGATACTGCGAGCGCCCGCCTTAGGACCAGTTTTCCCAGTCTTCGTTGGCGAGTTCCAGTTCTTGAGAGACCTCAGCGATCCGAATCTGGGTCTCACGCAGCTTCTCGGAGTTCGAGTAGATCTCTTCCGAAGCGCAAGCGGAGTTGAGCGCCTCGAGCTCCTCTTCAAGGGCGATGATACGCTTCTCGAGCCGTTCGAATTGGTACGGGTTGCGGACCTTGCCACCCCCGGATCGCCCTTTCTTCGCCTTATTCTTCTTGGGTGAGGCCTCCGCTTTCTCCCGAGCGGCGCGCTTGGCCTGGGCTGCGGCATCTGCGCGTGCCTCGGTTGCGACTATGCGCTCGGCTTCCTTGACCTTGCGCCAAGCCGTGTAGTTCCCCTCGAACTCACGGATGCCTCCGTCGCTGACCTCGATGATGTGCGTGCACAGCCCGTCCAGAAATTCCCGGTCGTGGCTGATGCAGACGAGGGCCCCTTGGAACTCCGACAGCATCTCCTCGAGAGCCGTCCGACTGGCGAGATCTAGGTGGTTGGTCGGCTCGTCCAAGGCCATCCAGCTCGGTCTGCTGAGAACCAGTAGAGCCAGGCACAGTCGCGCACGCTCTCCGCCGGAGAGGGCGGCTACGGACTTGCCCACGTTTCCGCCGCGGAAGAGAAAACGCGCCAGATGCGAGCGAATCTCCAGGTCCGTCAAGGTGGGGTGAAAGCGGCCGATCTCGGTATGAGGGGTTCCGTCGTCGCGCAAGTGGGAGGTGTTCTGATCGTAGTAGGCCACTTGCGCTCCGTGACCCAGACTCACGGTTCCGGCCAGGGCCTGCATGCGTCCGGCTAGTATCTTCATCAGGGTCGACTTGCCGGACCCGTTGGGCCCGACCACGCCGATGCGCTGCCCACGCCCGATGCGCAGCTCCACATCCTTGAAGAGCACGTTGCCTTCATACCCGCCGCTCAGGCCGGTGGCCAGCAGGACCCTCTCGCCCCCCCGCGCCGCCTGGGGGGCCCGAATGACGGGCCTGCGGATGTCATGGTGGGGGGCTTCGATTCGCTCGACGTGGCTGAGTTTCTTGGCCCGCCCTTTGGCTTCTGCCGTGCGCTGGCTTCCCATGTGCTTCTTGATGAAGCCCTCTTCCTTGCGCACGTGCTCCTGCTGCTGCTTGTAGCGGCGGAGGTGGTCCTCATAGCGCTCTTGTTTGAGCACGAGGTACTGCGAGTAGTTGCCCGGATAGGTCCCAAGCTCACCGAACTCCAGCTCGACGATGCGGTGCACCGAGTTCTGCAGTAGGCGCCTGTCGTGGGATACGACCAATACAGCACCGCGTATTTCAGCGAGGTATTTCTCAAGCCACTCGATCCCTTCCAGGTCCAGGTGGTTCGTGGGCTCGTCGAGGAGCAGCAGGTCATGATCCGCCACCAGCTCGCGCGCCAGGGCGACGCGGTTCTTCTCCCCTCCAGAGAGGGTGCAAGCCTCGCGCTGCCAGAACTCCTCACCAAGGCCAATACCTGAGAGCACGGTCTCCACCCTGCGTTCTGTTTCCCAACCGCCAAGCTCATCCACGCGACCGGTCAGCTCGTCGTGCTCCCGCATCAACCGCGTCAGGGCTTCACCGGTGGCCGTCCCCATCTCTTCGCCGATGGCCTCGATCCGCGTCAGCAGCAACTTGGTCGCGTCCAACCCGGACTCCACGTAGTCGCTCACGCTCAAACCGGGAGCGAACACCGGCCGCTGGGGTACGAATCCCATGCGCGCCCCGCGCCTCAGGGATACGGTCCCCCAATCGGGTGATTCCTCTCCCGTGATGATCCGGAAGAGCGTCGTCTTTCCACCGCCATTGCGCCCTACGATGCCCAGGGTCACCCCCGGGTCCAGCAGCAGGGAAGCCCCTTTCAAGACCTCTTGCGTCCCGTAGTGCTTCTTCAGGTTGTCGAGGGAGAGCAGAGTCATGGAGTGGGTCCCGGGGCGAATTCCGGGGCGACTAGGATAGCGGCATCGCCTGTGGCCGCTAGGTGCGGGAGCCCGGGTATGGCGGTTGATCGATTTCACCGAGCGCTGCAACGGCGAACAGCGGTCTAGGTGCGCTCGGTGCCCACCCCATGTGGTGCGAGCGGCCTCCACGGCGTAACATCACGCCCGATGCCCGCTCCGCCCATTGATGCTCGCTCCCAAAATGCCCATGTATTGGGCGTGGAGCCCTGTGGGGAGGATGGAGTGCTCTTGCGCATCAAGCCCCTGGAGCCCGCTGGCCCTCTGCGCGCGGGACGGTTCTTCATGCTGCGGAGCCCAGACGACACTGCGCCCGCCATCCCCAGGCCTTTCTCCGTCTACCGTCAGCACGACGACGGGAGCATCGAGTTCCTGATCAAGGTCATGGGCCCTGGGACGCGCGCTCTGGCCCGCAGCTCTCCGGGAACGGAGCTAGTCTGCGTGGGCCCCCTGGGAAACGGCTTCCCAGAGTTTGGGGCCGACGTTCCGCAGGTCATGGTGGCTGGAGGGATTGGGTCCGCACCGTTCTACATGGCCATCCAGCAGGCGCTGGCGGGTAGTCACGGGGCCAAGGTGGCGCCCGAAGACCTGACCCTGATCTATGGTGGCCGCAAGGCGGGCTTCCTCTATGACCTCGAGGCCTTCATGGACTTGGGCGTTCGCGTGCTGGCCGCCACGGACGATGGCTCCGTCGGCTTTCACGGCAACGTCCTCGATTGCCTGCGCAAGCAATGGGAGGTGGAGAATCTCCCGGAGACCGTTCGCCTACTCACCTGTGGTCCCGAACCCATGATGGAAGCGGTCGCGCATGAGGCTGCGGTGAAGAACCTCGAGTGTTGGGTCTCCCTCGAATCCTACATGGGCTGTGGTGTGGGCATCTGCAATGGCTGCTCGCTTGTCACACGGCCCGACGGGCCTCTGGGGGAATGGCCTGTTGCCAAGGCCTGCGTCGACGGCCCGGTTTTCTGCACGAGCGCGATCGAACTCTAGAGGCGGTCCTTACTCACCCGTGATTGCCGACAGTACCGTGCGTACCGTCTTGCGATATCCGGGGTCGCTGATGCCACTGGCGGAGTCGAGCCTGGCGAGGGCCATCGCGGCGAGGCGCGCGGCTTCGGCTCCCATGCCGGGCTTGCGCGACATGATCACGGCCAGGTCGTGGTAGGAGTGAAACGCCTCCGGGTCGAAGGCGATCGAGGTGCGGTAGGCGTCGGCGGCCTCGTCATCGCGGTCCATGGCCCACAGGTAGGTACCGCGCTCGTAGTGCATGGTGCCCATGCCCTTGGCGGGCGTACCGGACGCGGCCTCGTAGAGCTTGAGTGCATCATCCAGCCAATCGATGGCATGGACAAAATCTCTGCGCGCAGAATCCAGACGGGAGAGGCCCAGGAACTCGGCGCCATCGGGGCCGAGTAGTTCCTTCAGTGCTTCGTGCAGGACCTGTCGGGTGTTGTCGGGCGGTCCCAAGGCGTAGGCGCGACGCAAGTAGGGCAGGGCTGCTTCGGCAGAGCCCTCCGATGAGAGCACGAGGCTTGCCATCGTGTAGTTAGCGTCGAAACTGGTGGGCAATAACTCACAGGCACGGCTGAGTGCTGCGGCGGCCTCCGCCGCCTCGCCTTGGCTGGCCAGTACCTTGCCGCGCTGCAAGATGGCCTGGGCGTGATCGGGCTGACGCCTGAGAACGGAGTCGAAGAACGTGAGTGCGGTAGGCAGATCGCCGCGCACGGCGGCCAGCATGCCCAGGAAGTGCAGAGGCTCCGTGCTCTTCGGGTGGATGTCGCGGGCGTTATCGAGGTGCCTTTGGGCTACATCGAAGTGGCCCCCGTCTATGGCTGCCTTGGCCGCGTTGATGAGGTCGGGGAGATGGTCGGGTCGGAATCGCAGTGCCTGTTCGAAGCACTTGCGAGCGTCAACCCAGTTGTGCTGGTCTGCCAGGGCCAACCCCAGATTGTGCCAGGCTTCGGCGTAGCCCGGACTTGCTGCGACCACTTCACGCAGCTTGGTCTCGGCCTCGGAAAGTCGGCCCTGCTGCAGCAAGATGGTGCCTAGTCCAAGCTTGGCTTGGATACTCTCGGGCCAGCGCTTGAGGGTCTGCTCGAAGATGATTTCGGCCACGCTCAGGTCGCGATCCTCACTGTTGAGTGCCTGAAACATATGGCACCAAGCTTGCCCGATGTTGGCTTGCAGGCGGTCGTCCAGCGACCACATGACCGTGTTGTCGGGTTGGCGCTGGCTGGGCGCCGTGCCGTTGATCAAGAGGCTCAACCGGTCTGCTTTTGTGGCGGCGGTCTGATCCTCCGTGAAGACCGGCTCACGCTCCCCATAGTCCGTTCCTAGCTTCAGGGACATCAGGAAGTGGAAGGCGGCTTCGTCGAGGTCCTCCTGGGACTGCAGTCGCTGGTAGCGCTCCAGCAGGACGTTGCCCATGCCCCAGCGCACATAGGTGTTGTCCGGAGATGTGGCGATGGCCGCTCGGAAGAAGGTCTCGTCATCGGCAAAGTTCGCGCCATACACGTGGCTGCGAAGGCCACACCCTGCGGCGACAAATACCAGCACACCGAAGGCCTGCCTCTCCCGCAGGAAATGTGAGCAAGCTCCGGCCAGGAGCAGTGCTGCGAACAGAGCGGGGACGTAGAGGTAGCGGTCAGAAATGGGAAAGGCACCCGCGCTCTCGTAGCTCAGGAGCACCAACAAGAAGGAGGCGGGCAGTGCCAGGAGCAGGCCGAGCTCCAGCTTTCTGCGGGAGAGTGCTGCCCAACTGGTAGCGACAAGCCAGAGCCCTGTGAACCCCAGCGCTTTCACCCAAGGCATATGCCCAGCGGGTAATTCGGGCCGCACCTGGCGGAACACCTCTTGGTTCAGGGGCAGAAAGAGGTGCTCCAAGAACCCACCCATGATCTCGATCCTGAACTGGGAAGCACGGCCTGCGCTCAGGCCAAAGCCCGCGCTGACAATGTCAAAGCCGGCCAGGATGCTATCGAACGTGAGCACCCGGCCGACGTAGTACACGAGCAGGGCCAGCAGGAAGGGGCCGTATGCGCACAGCATGTCGAAGGCGGGATCGTCGGACTTCTTCTTCTCCCCGACCAAGGGCGCCCACAACCACTGACGAGAAAGATCGAGAGCCAGCGCCACGGGCACGAGTGTCAGAGCTTGTTCCTTGGACAGCAGGGCGGGCAGAAGCCAGATCCCAGCGCGCCATGGCGAACCTTGCGAGCCCTTGTCACGCCACTCCACGAAGGCATCCAGGGCCAGCAGGGCAAACAACCCGTAGAGAGGATCATTGATCGCGGAGATCCAGGCCACACTCTCCACGTGCGTGGGGTGCGTGGCAAATAGCAGTGCCACCCCTAGACCCAGCAACGGGCTGCCCAGCAGGCGCGCCGCCAATCGCCAGGCCACCACGCTTGCGAGCAGGTGTAGCCCCAGGGAGAGGATGTGGTATCCCAACGGGTCGGTGCCCGACATGCTGCGTCCCAGAGCCAGGGTGATGGTCGTCAGCGGCCGCCAGTAGGAGTTGGTGAAGGTCGCCGTCGGATCAAAGGACCAGTAGGGCTCGAAGAACGCGCCAAAGGCCGTACCGAGAGAGCTCAGTCGCAGGTTGTCGAGGACGAGTAACTTGTCGTCATAGACAAAGCCACCGCCCAGCGCCTGGTTGTAGGCCAGGACCACGACCAGGGCTATCAACGCGACTCCCCCCAGTCGCATCACCCAACTCGAATCGCTCTTAGGCATGGCCATGAACATAGCGTGTCCAGGGCAAGTAGGCCCATTCAGCGCCGAGGTGAATCCGGATTGTGGGATTCCTTGCCTGTTCAGTCACAGAACGGCAGCCGCAGGGCGTCGCTGAAGTTGTAGCCGCTGGGACCACCGGGGACATCGCGGTACCACCACTGGAAATGCCACACCGAGCCACTGGTGATCTGACCTCCCGGCTTGGGGGGCATCGTCAGGTCGAGGGGCAGGAGGGCACGGCCCGTAGTATCTGCCTGCACGGCAGACAACCGGAAGAACGGGCCGCCCAGGCAGATGAGGCCGTCGCCCACAGGCAAGTGGCCGCTGGTGGGTGAGTAGAAGAAGATGCCAAAGCTGTTCGCCGGCGAGCCCGAGGAGTACAGGATTGTGTTGTTGGCCGCGATGCTCTGTGAGCCGATGGATCCCATGACTGAAGGCGTTCCAGCAGAGTTGGGAATAGCGTCGCAGTAGTTCAGGGGCGCGGGGCAGCCGACAGGTTGGTCGTCGAATGGCCAAGCGTTGGACAGGGCCTCGCCGTCGCCGAGGGTGGTGTAGACCAGGACGTCGCCGCTGCCTGCATCGATTGGAATCTGAACGTCGAGGAGCGTTCCACCGACGCTCGACTCGACCATCAGGGACTTGACGGGGGTTCCATTGCCCCCGCCTCCGCTCTGGGTGAACCAGATCTCATTCCCCACGCTCGCGAATCGAGAACCCCCAAGAGTCAGGGTTGTTCCATTCACGGAGGCGCCGCTGATGACGGGCTTGCTCGGGTCCTTGACGCCGTAGATGGCTTGGATGCCCGCCACGTCGTCGGAGTTGAGAGAGCGCCAGGTCCTTCCGTTGCTCGGCGGTGTGGGGAACATGGTTGCCAGCGGGTCTGCTGAGTGTCCCAGGCCCAACGAGTGGCCGTACTCGTGGGTGGCGATCCCCTGCAGGTCGTAATAGCCCGTCTTGGGTGTCCAGTTCTGCTCGGGACCGTCAACCCAGATCCAGCATTGGTAGTAGAAGGTCCGCCAACCGGTGCCATCCACGAAGGACTGGGTGAAGGCAAGAACCCCACCAGCACAGCCGGTCAGTTCCGAGTGAGTGTTGTCGCCCACCTGACCCGCTGCCAAAGCAGAGCCCTGGAAAGTGGCATCGAAGTTGGCTCCACCCGATCCCAGGCCGCCCACTTGGCCGGGGTCCCCCTGGCCATCCCCGTGCAGCTCAGATCCCCACTCCACGGAGGCCTTCCAGATGGCCATCTCGGCCCCGAAGCGGCCCGGAAAGTTCGCGTCGGGAGTCTGGTTGTCGTTGGCCTCAGGGTCGGTGAAGTTGTTGAAGACGCGTACGTCCCTCTGGGTCACATCGAGAGACCAGCCTGTGGGCACCCATGCCCACGCGCTGGGCGGGGCAACGAGAACCAGGGCCGTGAGACTCGCGGCGGCAGGTGGTAGCAGGCGGAGGATCTTCAAAGGGGGCTTCTGCAGGATGCGTTAGCGCTTGCGCTTGGCGTAGAGCTCTTGAGCTTGCTTCTCGAGCCCGTTCAGAACTTGATTGGTGGCGACTGCGTAGCCAGGCCCACGGCCCTGCACGATGGTCTCGCCCTTGCGTGAAACAAATGTACGGAACAGCCCGCCGTGGGAGGCGTAGAGTGCGTTCGAGGCAAAACCGCCGCCCATGTCCGGGCTCCACTTGTAGAAGGCCACAATCCGGTTGCCGATGCGTACGTCGTCGGCGGAGGGCTCTTCAGAGTTGTACACCCCGCGTTCCTCATCGAGGTACCCACCGGGGTAGCTGACCTCGATCGTGGATGCGGCGTCGTTCAGGAGTGAGTTGCCCTTGATGGTGAGCGTCGTGAAGAACATCTCACCAGAACCGTCGGGCAAGGCAACCACGTTCACCCGCTTGGCCAGAATTTCTCCATAGATCGCGTTGTCGACGCGCTGCACCATCTGAGGCAGCGTGAGCTTCTCGATGGAGGCCCAGCACAGGGCCGATCCCAGTACGAGGGTCAGAGCGGTGGCGAGGACTGAGGTCATTCGCTGTTGGCGTGTTCGCCTGGATCTCATGACTTCATCTCGCATGACAACGGAACTTGTTGGAAAGGGCACCCGCCGCAGGGGCCGGGGGGCATGGCGCGGGCTCATTCCCGCTCCTTCACCTTACCTTGTGGGGGCTTCCCACGCCGAATAACCCGCCACGGGAGGGCTCCAAGGTCCATTCTCGGCGCAAACTCGCACGCACGGAGCCTCATCTTGAGCCGGCTAGGCCAGGATTCAATCCGACGGGTCAAATCCCCCGTCGGAATCCTCGGTTCCGACCGGGTTCAGCAGACCCCACAGTTCGCGATCCTCGGGGTTCTCCTTCAAGAGGTCGCGCAACAGGGGCCGTGCCAGATCGAACTCGCCTGCGGCCACCCAGGCGAGAGCCAGTTTGCGACGCGTGCGTCTGCTCTCGGGTTGGCGATCAAGGAGGGTCTGCCATGCTTCAGCCGCCTGGTCCGGCTGGCCCGCCTGCTCGTGAGCCTTGCCCAGGAGGCGAACGGCCTCAAAGTCGTCGGGATCGTGGCGTACCAGTGCCTGCAAGCGCGCGATGGCGGCCTGCGGATCGAGGCTCTCCAGGTCGGCCAGGGCGATGGCTCTCTCTAGCTCTGGCCAGACGGGCCAGATCTCGGCGGCTGGACGTAGCCAGACGTCGATGGCCTCGATCTCGCGCTTGCCCGCAAGCACGGCGGCAAGCCCGTCCCAGACCTCGCGCGTCAGGGCATCGGGTTCACCCACCGTCAGGGCCTCGGTGAAGCTCGCCAGGGCCTCCTTGGAGACTTCGGTCTTCTCAGCCCGGTCGCCCCAGGGCGAACTGCGCTCTTGAACGATGAAGTGCTCGGCCAACCCGCGCGTGAGAAACCGGAAGTCGTTGGACGCATTCGCATCTCGAAGGCGCTCGGCGAGCTCGACTTGACAGCGTCGACGGCGGTCATCGGGGCGCATGAACATCCACTCGTTTCGCCCGGTGCCTGTACGGGGCTTGCCGGCTCGGAGGGCGGCGGGTCGGCCGGGCTGGGGTGTAGCCGAGAGAACGGCTCCCCAGACCAGGCCCAGGGAAAGGTGGCTGAGCCCATCGCTTACAACGAGTACGGGCTCGGGCAAGGAGCGGCGGGAAAGTGCGGCCTCCCCATCGAACCAGGCCACGGCCAGGGTGCCGTCGGGTAAATTGGGGGCCGGGGCCATGGGGGCAGCACCCGATTGGGGTAGCGCGATCACCAGGTCATAGTCCCCCGCGGCGATCCCGGCGCGTGCACTCTCCGGATCCAGAATGCCCCCCGCACTTGGACGCATATCCGAGCGATCGCGGAACAACCGCTGCTCCAACCACCCCATGGAACGCCACCAGGCTCCGGTGCGGTCAAGGTGTGCAATGCCCTCGCTTTCCAGCACAAGGGCCCGCCCCGGGGTCAACTGGCCGATCAGCAGCGCTCTCGCCCCCGCCATTTTCCTCGCGGGATCCAGCAGCGCCGTGGCCGCCTTCAGCCGTCGCGCGTCGATGCCGCCCCGCTCCCGGTCCGGGGTCAGGTCGCGGTTGTCCAGGGCCACGCGATCGATACCCGGAGCGCTGGGGTGGATGGAAATCTGGCCCTGGGGCGTGTCGAACACTTCGGCGAAGGGCCTGGGAAACCGTTCCCAAGCGGGCAGCACCCGCAGCTGTTGCACCGGAATCAGGTAGGGAGAGAGTGCGGCGGCCAGGGAGCCCAGGCCCAGAGCCAACCCGCTGGGTGCGCGCAGGAGCGCACGCTTCTTGAAGCACCAGAACACTCCTCCCAAACCGATGGCGCACATGCCCCATCGAATCAACTGAGCGCTGTGCGGACCGCTGACAACGTCAAGCTCTGGGCCGTGATCGAGGAAGCGCGGAATGGCCATCAAGCCGGCCGCTCCACCGAGGAACAGGCTGGCTAGAGTGGAGCGCAGTCGGATGCCATGCAGTAGCGCACCCAACGCAAACCCGGGGAGCACGAAGACCAATGAGCCCAGCAGGAAATCGTAGGGCAGCTGCCCAAACAGCGAGGCGTCGAGATCGAAGAAGCTGAAGCGCGCGAGGTAGCTGCGTAGCCCGCGCGGGGTGCTTACTCCGCGGAGGGCGATCAAGCTGCCCAGTAGAGCCAGGGCGCCCAAGAGGCCTGCGGCCATATGGGCCCTGCCTTGACGCGTCTTGCCTTCGCGCTGCGCCAACAGGCCGCCGAAGCTGAGACCGCCCACCACCACGCTGAGGGTCAGGGCGCTGGCGAAGACGCCATCGTCCAAGGGCAGTCCGCCGCCCAGCCGGCGCAGGACACGTGCCGTCCCCTCCAGACCCAGGGCGAACCCCATCCCGATCAGGGCTGCGGTCACGGCGGGCAACAGGCTGGCCTCCTGTGAGTTCGTGGGCTCGCCTTCTTCTTCGCCGACCGGCTTGCGCCTCGAGAGAATGATCAGCAGAACCAGGGCGACGGGCACCAACGGCCAGGCCGCGCTGTGGTTCTCGGGTCCCAGGTTGCCCGCCAAGCTCTCTAGCGTGACGCCAATGAAGATGCCCACCAGCCATGCGCTTCGCGAGTGGCCGTCCAGGATCCTCCCGGCACACAGCAGTGCGCCTGCGACCAGTAGCAGTCCCCCTGCCCGCATGCGGTAGGCCTGCTCCGCCTCGACCACCGGCCACTGCAACAGCTCGGCTCCGGGAGCCAGGCGCAGGCCAGCGAGAAACGCCCCCAGGAGAGCGCCAAGGAGCAAGCGGTTCATGGCTCAAGGGTAGCTCTTGCCTCCCTCCGTTTGCAGCACAATCGCACGCGCACCCGCTGGGATTCGTGGCAGACTTGTGACCGCCGTGACGACGTCCCTTTTTCCCGCCTTGCCTTCGCCAGCGCGCGCCGCGCGGCTGCGCACGCGATTGTTGCAGTGGTACGGGGAGAATGCGCGCGATCTACCCTGGCGTCGAACGTCAGATGCCTACGCCATCCTGGTCAGCGAGGCCATGTTGCAGCAGACCCAGGTGGCCACGGTGGTCGACTACTACCGGCGTTTCTTGAAGGCCTTCCCGGATGCGAGGAGCCTGGCGGATGCGAAGGAAGAAGACGTGCTAGCCCTGTGGAGCGGGCTGGGCTACTACCGGCGGGCGCGCTCCTTGCAGTCGGCTGCCCGTGTCATGGTGACCGAACACGCCGGTCACTTTCCGGGAGAGGAGGAGGCGGCCTTGGACCTTCCCGGGGTCGGACGCTACACGGCGGGAGCGGTGCTCTCCATTGCCTATGGACTGCCCCAGGCGTTGGTGGACGGGAACGTGGAGCGCGTGTTCAGCCGCTTCTTTGGTCTCGATGGGGTCTCTGGCTCGCGGGAGTTAGTGGCCCAATGCTGGGAACTGGCGGAGCTCCTGGTGCCGCAGAAGCGCGCGGGTGATTGGAATCAAGCATTGATGGAGCTTGGGGCTCTGATTTGCACCCCGCGCCAGACGGACTGCGCGGAGTGTCCGCTGAAGCGCTCTTGCCAGGCTCGCAAGGAGGGCCGGGTGTCGGAACTGCCGCGGCCCAAGGTGCGAGCCCCGGCCAAGGCCATGGAGGTCGAGATGCTCTTCATCCGAAGGGGCCCGCGAATTCTCTTGGAGCAACGGGCCGATGGTCAGGCTCTTGGAGGTCTCTGGCAGCTGCCGACGCGTGCGATCGGCAGTGAGGGTGAGGGTGAGGGTGAGGGTGCCTCAGGGTTGTTTGCCGAAGAGTGGCCGGGTGGCTTAGGAGCCGAGGACGGCCCGGATCTGGGGCGTTTGCGCCACGGCATCATGCGCTTCTCCATCCGTGCCCGGTTGAGGCCGGGGACGGCTCGAGGACGCAAGGGCTCGGCCCTCGCATGGTTTGAGGCGGAGCAATTGGAGTCCCTGGGGCTGACCGCCATGGCGCGCAAGGCCCTGGCCGGATTGAAGGACTGGCCTCCTGGGACCGATTGATGCTGGACGGGTGGGGGAGTCGAGGCGCTACACTTGCCACTCTCCCCAAGCGAGCCCCCACATCGACCCCTCCCCCCAAGACACCGCCAAGCTCAGCGCTCCGGGCGTGACCCTGCTCGTTCCCGCCTTCAATGAGGAGAATGGGATCGAAGGCGTCGTGCGCCGGTTGGCCGCCCTCGACCTGGGTGCCCCAACGGAGGTGCTCGTGGTTGAGGACGGGTCTTCGGATGGAACGGCTGCCAAGCTCGAACAACTGCAAAAGGAAATCCCCTCCCTGCGCGTCCTGAAGCACGGCATGAACCGTGGTTATGGGGCCTCGTTGAAGACGGGCTTTGAGAGCGCGTCCACGGATGTGGTTGTGATCACGGACGCGGACGACACCTATCCCGAGGATCGGATTGCTGAGTTGATCGCACGTGTGGACGACGGCGCGGACATGGCGGTGGGCGCGCGCATCGGGGCGCAGGTGAAGATCCCCCTCATCCGGCGACCGGCCAAGGCGGCTCTGCGGATGTTGGCCTCCTACCTGGGGGGCGTGCGCATCCCTGATCTGAACTCGGGCCTGCGCGCTATCCGGCGCGACGTCGTGCTGAAGTACAAAGGCATCCTGCCGGAGGGTTTCAGTTTCACGACGACGATCACCCTGGCCTGCCTGACGAATCACCATCGCGTGGACTACGTCACCATCGACTACGCGGCGCGCACGGGTAACTCCAAGATCCGTCCCATCCGTGACACCCTTGGATTCACGGCTCTGATCATTCGGACGGTCTTGTACTTCAACCCGCTGAAGGTCTTCTATCCGGTAGCCATCTTGATCGCGATGGGCCTGACGGGGTCACTCTACTACGACCTCTTCATGGAGAAGCCGCCAAACCTCGGGGACAAGACCGTCCTCTTGTTCGTCGCCCTTGTGCAGGTCCTGTCCATCGGCCTGATTGCGGACCTGATCGACAAGAAGTCGCGTCTGCGCTAGGCGGCGAAGACGCCCCGCACCACCCGGCGCAGGAAGTGCTCGCAGTCCCGCCGGGTTCCCTCGTCCACGTCCATGCGGGCGGCGATCGTGGGAGACGTTGTGCGACCCTGTGCGTCCATGGTCAGGGGTGCCACCAGAATGCGTTCGCCGTCGGCCGTGCGCAGGCGGATCTCAAGGTCCACACCGCGGGCTTCCAGTGTCAGGGTCTGGCGCTCGCCATCCGCACTCCGTAGTCGGTAGCGCACACCCTGTTCGACGGGGGCGTCGAGGGTCAGACAGCCAGCGAAGGCCACCGTGAGTCCGGATCGGATGGCGATACGCTGGGCGCCAAGGTTGACGTCGCGCAGCTTGCGCAGGAGCAGGCGCGTCTCGCGCGGTTTGAGACCGTGATCGTTGGGATGGGACATAGGGGGGAGGTGGAAAGGGTGGAACTCCCCTATCGACTTTCGGGGCCCAGATCCTGAAGGTGGGGCCCACCGCATCCCCTGGGGCCGCCTCCGTGCGTCCCAGGCGCGAGTCCCCGCCCATGAACACCGCCCTGCGACTGGCCCTCTCCCTGGCCCTGGCCGCGGGCCTGGTCATGCTGCTGCTCCATTGGTCGGGCACGGAGTCCGGGGAGATCCTCTCGGCCCTGGGGTCCCTGGATGCGTCCGTCTACTGGACTGCTCTGGGTGTGCAGGTGCTGATCTATCCACTACGGGCGATGCGCCTGCGCACTCTATTGCCCGCGGCCCATCCCGTTCCGACGGCGCGGCTGATCCCGATCACGGCCGCGCACGTCCTGGCGAGCAACGTCCTGCCAGCCAAGGTGGGTGAAGCCAGCCTGGTGCTCTATCTGCGGCGGGCGGGGGGCGTACCCGCGGCCCACGGGACGGCGGTGCTGTACGTCTCCCGTGTGCTGGACTTCGCCACGCTGACCGGAGCCATGGCTGCGGCCTGCCTGATCCTTGAACCCGGCCCGGAGATGCCCGCGTTGCCGTGGATGGCTCCTCTGGGGATGAGCTTGGGAGTGGTGACCTTGGCTCTGATCTGGTTGGCAGCGAGCGGCGGGCGCATCGTGTCATTGGCAACCGGCCTGTTGTCCTTGCTGCACTTGGATCGCACGGGGCTGGGAGCAAGAGTGGTCGGGTTTGCGGAGCGGCTGCGCGAATCCCTTGCTCAGGTGGGCCGGCGCCAGCTCTGGTCGGCTGCGGCGCTGGGGCTTCCGATCTGGATACTGGTATTCATCTTCTACGCCACCCTCGCCCAGGGACTGGGCCTGGGCTTTGACGACAGCAGCCTCGGCCATCTGGGTTTTGTCGACATGGTCTTCGGCGTCGGCCTGGGCATCCTCGGAAACATGATTCCCATCAACGGGTTCGGCGGATTCGGTCTGCAGGACATGGGCTGGGCAGCGGGTTTCACGGTACTTGGTGTGCACGGGG
Organism: Planctomycetota bacterium; assembly: GCA_012959525.1. Classification (GTDB taxonomy): domain Bacteria; phylum Planctomycetota; class UBA1135; order UBA1135. Next base: position 32,482 of record DUDB01000056.1, on the reverse strand, counting down.
ACCTGGCCGCGTCCACTGGCCTGGCGGCGCACATGATCTACATTTTCAACATCAGCGTGCTGGGGCTGCTGGGTCACACCCTGATGGGGCTCTCACGGCCCACGCCGGAAGACGGATGACCCTTGTTCGCTGCGCCACGCTTGAGGATCGGGTCGAGCTGGAGTGCATGCACCAGGCGTACCTCGAAGCCCTTACCCACCATGATCATTCATCGGTTGAGCCCCATGAACTGGATGACAAGTGGTTCACGGACAGGGATCGCCTCTTTCCCTATGTGGCCACGGATGGGGACGAGCTCAGGGGCTACATGCTCGTGTATGGTCCCGCGTACTCGCGGGCGGTGGGGTTCGAGGTGGACTCCTACGTTCACGAGCTCTTCGTGAGCGAGGACCTGCGTGGCACCGGCCTGACGCAGACCTTGCTGGAGCACGCCCTACAGGAGCGGTCGGGTACCTGGGTGACCGAGGTGCTCGAAACCAACGAGCCGGCGAGCCGCTTCTGGGCCAAGACTCTGGCCGGGCGACCGGGATTGCGCGACGAGGTGCGCGGCGCGTTCCGCGTCTACTGGTTCGAGTCCTGAAGAAGAAGGCCCAAGGACTCTCTCACTGATCGTCCGCGTCGTCGGCTTGGGTGGGGGGGGCCGCCGCACGGGCCTGCTCGGTCATCGTGCGCATGCGCTCGGAGAAAGCGTGATAGTCCGGCTTGTCGCTTTCGTCAGCGAGATCGGCGGCGTTCCTGGATTCCGCGAGTGCCTCGTCGTACGAGCCGTTCGCGAACAGAGCCCAGGCGAGGGTGTCGAGGTAGGGGGCGGAATCGGGCTCGAGCTCTACGGCTCGCTGGGCGTAACGCAGGCCATGAGCCACGTCGAAGTCGACAACGACGGCGGCGTCCGGGTTGGCGTAGGCCTCCCAGGCGTTGAGAACGCGGATCGGCTTGCGGTCGGGATCGACGAGGGGCCAGGCTAGTCGATTGCAGGCGGCGGCTGTGATGTCGCCGGTCGCTCGGGCGTATTGGAGCGCATGGGTGAGTTGCTGGGCAGATAAATCGGAGTCCGCGCGCAAGGCATCGAGCACGGCTTGCAAGTGGATGTGCTCGGCATACAAGCGCCAAACACGCTCCTGGGTTTGCTCGCGCAACCGGGCGCCGAGCCACATGGCCAAGGCTTCGTCCCTGCGGCTTTCGATAAGCAGCCCATATGCGTGCGTGGCCACGCCGATGCGCGTGCCTTGCGGATTCCAAGTGGCGGAGCGCACGGAGGAGCGGACGGAAATCTGCAGACTCTCTTGGCTATCCACGTCCCAGACAAAAATCGACTGATCTGCGGTTCCGAAGACAATACGCCCGTGGGCATGACTCCAATCCACGCAGGTTATCGAAGAGCGTTGTCGCTGTAGGCAGGAATGCTCTGCGCCCGTGCGAGCATCGAAGACGCGCAGGCTGCCGTCCTTCGAACCCGACACGATGCGCGTGCCGGCCTTGTTCCAGCCCACACAGACGACGGCGCCACGGTGACCGGAGAACGTCTGCACAACCTCGCCGGTCTTGGCATCCCAAATGCGCAGGGTGTGATCGGACGAGCCGGAGGCGATGAGAGCTCCCGTCGGGGACCAGGCCACGCATTGGATCGCCTCGGAGTGGCCCTCGAGTGTGAGCCGCTGACTCCCCGTCGAAACATCCCAGATGCAAAGAGCGTTGGGCTCGACCGTGGAGGCAACCTGCGTACTGTCCGGGCTCCACGCTGCACACGTGACGCTGGCTTTGGCTCCCTTCAGCGTCGCCCGAAGGCTCTGATCCTGGGCATCCCAAAGGCTCAATGCGGGCAGCGTTTTATCTTCGATGGATCTAACACCGTTAATGTCTTGACTCATGCTGGTCACCCCAGTCAGCAGCAAGGCTCCATCAGGGCTCCAGAGCCCCAACCCGAGCGGGCGCAGATCGTCGGCGAACCCTGATTCGGGATCCCCGTCGAGCCCGTTCATGACTTGGGCCGAGTGAGGCCCAAAACCAACGGTGAGGATGGAGTGGCCGGCCGGGTGCCAATTCAGGTCGTTCAGGGTCAGGATCGACTCGGGCAGTGGGCTGTGACTGCCTCCGTACGCCCAACTCCAAATGCGCAGGGTCGCGTCGTCCGAAGCCGTGACAAAGTGGGAACCATCGGGACTGCTGGCGAGGGCTCGCACACTCTCTGTGTGCCCCGCGAGCGCATGGAGCCACTCCCCCGTGGCCGCATTCCACATGTGCACGAGGCCTTGTCGTCCCGCACAAAGCAAGCGCCCATCCTGGGGATGCCAAATGCTCGCCAAGAGTCCGCTGGACTCAGCGTTCCGGATCTGTTCATTTTGATCAAGTTCCGTGGGCGCGCCAAGTCTGTCAGCGTCCCACAGAAACACTCGGCCGGCAACGTCTCCCGTAAGGAAGTGTCGGCCACCCGGACTCCAAGCGAGCGTATTCTTGGTACTGCCAAACATTGGGCCCACATGCCGCGCGGGCAATCCACTGGCTGGATCCCAGAGGAGGGGCCTTGGGACCCCGGTTGTCAGGGCCACCAGGCTTTCGTCCTCACTCCAATCAAGAGTCCGCAGGTCGAGTATTGCCGCAGGAATGTCCGTAGGCCAGGCCATTGTGTGTGCGACCTGGTCCGTGCGGGGATCCCAGATGCAAACGTGATCCGTTGAACCCGAAAGCAGGCGCTCACCGAGTTGATCCCAATGCACCGAGACGACGCTCTCGGCGTGCAGCTTGCTCTGGGACGAGTGCTCGCCGGTTTCCACATTCCATAGGTGCACTTCCCCGTTCTCGAGCCCCGCCGCAATCCAGATTCCCAACGGGCTCCAGGCAACCGATTGCACCGGAGCACGGACCGGCACCGTTTCGAGGCACGCGCCCGTGCTCGCTTGCCAGATACGCAAGGTATTGTCCTCCGAGCCAGACACGATGTGCGTGCCCTTGGGGTCCCACGCTGCGCAGGTCACCGTGCCCTCGTGCCCGCTCAGGACGTGCAGACTCTGATCGCATGAAAGCTGCAGGTAGTTCCACTCCCACCCCCGCAGGTCCGGGGAGCAGGTCGCCAAGTACCGACTCGCATCGGTGATGCGGCCCGTCTGCAAGGCCGCATCCGCCGCGTGAATCTTGCCCCAATAGCCTAGCAGCTGCGCCTCGCCCTCCAATTCCCAGGCGTGCTTCTCAGCCGCCACGGCTTCGCGGGTCTTGGTTTGTAGGGAGCGGTTGCTTTGCACCAGTTGCACAAGCAGCACCGAGATCGTCACGAGCGCAAGCAATGCAATGGCCGCGACGGAACCCTTGGCGGGATTGCGCTGTACCCACTTGAGCATTCGCTGCACCTGCGTGGGAGGGCGTGCCAGAATGGGCTCGTGCGCCAAGTGTCGCCGCAAGTCCGCAGCCAGTGCCCCCATGGATGCGTAGCGATGTTCGCGATTCTTCTCTATGGCCTTGATGCAGATCACGGACAGATCCGATGGCACCTTGGAGTGCACGTCCTTCGGCGAGGCCGGGTCGACCTGCATGATCCTGTGGGCCACTTGCTCGGTTGTGTCACCCTCGAAGGGACGCACGAGAGTGAGTATCTCGTACAGCACCACACCCAAGCTGAAAATGTCCGTGCGATGGTCCAAGCCGATGCGTTTGGCGGCGATCTGCTCGGGACTCATGTAGAAGTAGGTGCCCACGAGATCCCCGGAGAGGGAAAGCGAGAGCTCGTCCGTCAGCTTGGCCAAGCCGAAATCTGAGATCTTGGCTTGATCGTCCGGCGTGACCAAAATGTTGCTGGGCTTGAGGTCGCGGTGGATCACGCCGGCAGCGTGGGCGACCTCCATGGCCTCGGCCACTTGGGCCATGAAGATGGCGACATGGCGGAAGTAGTCCTTGGGCAGTTGCGGCTCTTCGCGTATGGCTTCCATGCTGCGGTGCAGGTCGCAGGAGTCCTCGACAAGCTCCATCGCGATCCAGTGCAGGCCCTCGTCCTCGCCCGTGCCAAAAACCGACACGATTCCGGGGTGCGCCAGGCGCCCGCCGGCCCGGGCCTCACGCGCGAAGTAGTCCAGCCCACGCTGGTCGATGCGTTGGGGCAGTAGCAGTTTGAGAGCCACGCGCCGCGAGAGAGAGAGCTGCTTGGCCTCCCAGACTTCTCCCATGCCCCCGCGTCCTATCAGGCGCAGCAGACGGAAGTCTCCCAGCTGCTCGCCTTCCCGGAATCGGAACGCGCTGTTGGGCTTGTCCCGTGCCAGTCGCGCGGCTCGGTGCAGGGAGTGCTTCTCCGATTGTGTCGAGAGAGGATCCTCCTCTTGGTCGACTTCAGCCGAGTGCTTGCTCTGCAACTCCTCCTGGCGAAGGTACTCCGCTGCAATCGCGCTGTCCTGCCCGGGGAATCGTCTCAGGTATTCACTCAACCCCTGCTCGCGGCCCGCCTCCCGATCGTCAAGGTACGCCACGACGAAGTCGAAGACGGCCGCCTCGTGGTCGTCGGCGCAGTCCTTTGCGGGGGATACGCCGGGCTCGGCAGGGGGCTTCATCGGGTGACGCCGCGGTCCGGCGGTCTGCACACCTCGGCCGGTTGGGCCGAGTGGTTCTTCCCCGATGGCTCGGTGTACGCCGCGAGAACGGCGTCAGGAACCTCGTCGGAGAGACGGTTCGGGTTGAGGGCGAGGGGCATGGGGAAGATTGCCAAGGGGGCCATGATGGGGCTCCGCTGGCTCATGGGCAACCCGAACCGTTGATGCCCCCCCCCGGTTCCCCATTCATGGCCGATTTCCCTGGCGCTACCTCGGGTGGAGCGACCTACCGGGTCCTGCTAGGGATGTTCTGATCCGTGGACCACTCTCTCCCCGATCAATTCACCCACACGTTTGGAACCCTTGGGTGTGAAGTGCAGGAAGTCATAGTAGGTATCGAAGCTGCGCTCGAGGTGGGGCATGAGGTCGAGGTGCTCCACCCCGAGTTCGCCACACACCCGCTCCTGCGCGGAATCGAGGCGCTGCATGAGCGAGTCGACAACGTGATGGGCGTAGTAGGTCGTGACCTCCTCCACGTAGGGGCGGCCAGCACCGAAGTTCCACAGGCGGGCCTGCTCCTCGGGAGTGAACTCCTTGGCCAGCCAGGGCTGGCGTACGACGAGCACGCGCTTGGCATGGCCTTTGGCCACGGTCACCATGTCGCGGAAACAGGTCTCGAAGTAGTCGGCCATGGGCGTGGGGTCGGGCACCTCGTCCAGGATCTCCCGGGCGTTCGCGCGCATGAGACGGTTCTTCCCGATGGTTTTGCCCGCACCCTCGCGGTGCTCGACCGGGCGGCCCAGGCTGTGGTACCAGAAGGACGCGATGCGACGCAGGGCGAGGGTGGCCAGGGTGTAGCCGAAGGGTCCCTCGGGGTGCACGTCGAAGGAGCGGCCTACGTCCATCTGCCCGCGCTCAAGTGTTGCCGGGGTCTTCTGCTCCAGCCAGTTGACCACGTCGCTGGCGCCCACCATCAAGATGACGAGGTCCAGGCGCTCGTAGTTGGGCAGAGCGTGGCGCAGCATGGTCGCGATGCACTCGCAGGGCACGAGCGAGCGGGAGATGCTGCCCACGTGGATGCGGGCTGCCCCCAACTCTGAGGCGCGCGGCTGCAGGTGCGCCTGGAGCACCTGAGGCCAGCTCGCCTCCTGGTCGAGCAGGTAGCACTCGGCCGCGCTGCCACCAGCCACGAGCACGCGGTAGGTGTCCTTCCAGGTGCGCGGGGGCGTCCCACCCCGCTCACCCGCCTCGTTGATGGCGAATCGCACCTTGGTCGGGAGGTCAGGAAAGGTTGCCTTGTCCACCTGCATGAGCGTGGTCGTGCCGGGCTTGAAGACAAAGTACCGACCACGCTTGGAGAGCCAGAGCCGGGCCAGGGTCTCGGCCACGATGAAGGCCGCGAGACCGATGCTCAGTAGGGCGGGCAGGTCATTGAGCCACTTCATGCCTGCCCCCCCGTGTTCTTGGAGCGCCCGATAAGGCGCCGCACCTGGGCGTCGAGGTCCACGTGTGGGTCGCCGCGGTAGACGAATAAGACGCTGAGCAGGGCGTAAAGGAGCGTGAAGGAGATGCCAGATACCATGAGCGAGGGCATGCCCTCAATCCCTGGCCCCTCATTCCAGGCGTAGAGTCCGGCCGCGGGTAACAGGGCTCCGAACACGGGGCGCAGCAACACGTGCCCCAGGTAACGGCCGATACCCAACTGCAACTCCCGGCAAGCTGTCACGGCCACGAACAGCGCGAACAACACGTTGGGGATCGCCGTGCCCAGAGCCACACCGAGCAGGCCGTAGGGACCTACCAGGGCAATCGAGAGGGCCACGTTCACGAGGCCCATGACCAGGAGCGCCAGGGCCGGGCGGCGTGGCTTGTCCAGGCCCATGAGAATCGGCAGGGCCACCCCACGCACGGGCAGGAACAAGAGGAACGAGATCATCAGCACCTGCAAGAGCCGCCCGCTCTCCGGCACGTAGTCCTCGCCCAGCCAGGCGCTCAGGAACTCGGGCCCGACGATCAGCAGGTAGCCGCCGATGAGCAGCACAAGGCTCATGCAGATCTTCGACCACTTGAGGAACAGCTCCTGCAGATCCTGATCCTCGGCCCGGGCCTTCATGGCCGTGGCCGCAGGCATGACGACCATTCCGATGGCCAGCACGATGCCGATGAAGGGTTCGAAAATCTTGTTGCCCAGGTCATAGACCGTGACGTCCGTGGGTGCCCTGTTCGCACCGATGACCAGCGCATCCACGCGGAAGGCGAGCATGGCACCCATGTTGAGGAACATGGAGTAGACGCTGAACGACAACACACGCTTCACCATGGAGCGGTCGAAGCTACGCAAGCGATAACGGATGCCCGCATGCCTGCGCTTCGAAACGGTTATGGCCACCACGAACTCGCTGGCCATGGTCAGAACCTGCACCAGGGCGAGGACGACCAGGGACGTGGTCATGGTGAGCAGGGTGAGCGTCAGTATCAGGCGTAGGATGAGCCCACCCGCCATGATCAGGTTTCGAGCGATGAAGTCTTGGTGCGCGTCAAAAACCCCATAGGGCAGGCGCGCCAGGAAACCGAAGGCGAGGTTGGCGACCACGATCACGAAGGCTGCTCTTGCGTCGCTCATCTGCTCGGCCGTGAGGGACCAGGCATCGCTGGTGAGGTAGCCCGTCAGGCCGAAGAACAACGCGCCTCCGACCAGAACGGCCACGGCGCCCATTCCCATGGTGATGGCCATGCAGGTGGAGAGGGCGCGGTTGGCGGCGTCCGTGTCGTCCTTGGCCACGTGCTCGGCGATGTAGCGCACAGACGCCATCGGAATGCCCAGGATGAGCAACTGCAGCACGCCGGTAAGCGAGATCAGCGTGACCCAGCCGCCGTACAGATCGGTTCCCAAGGTGCTCACCACGAAGGGTGTGAGCACCATGAACACCAGGATCTGAATGGCGTTCAGAGCCCAGTTGGAGCCGATGTTTTTGAGCACGGGTGAGGGGAGGGGTCAGTCGGTTTGGAGGAGTTGGCCCAGGGCGCCGCCGTCTTCAGTGAGCCAGCGTGCCAGGTGTAAGTAGCCCTCTGGGCCCAGGTGTAGTCGGTCGGCTGCCACTTCCGGGTTCAGGCTGCCGTTTGGGTCCGTGATCGGTGGCCGGGCCGTTGCTACGAACGCGCAGCCCCTTTCATGGCAAAGGGCCAGCAAAACTGCGTTGACCTGGCCCAGCTCGCTCACAAAGGGAGCGTCCATGGACTGTTCAGGTAGCACGCCGATGAGCGCCAGGGGCAGTTCGGGACTCCCCGCGCGCAATTTATCGAGGATCTCACCGGCCAGTGCGGCGATTCCCTCCGGGCGGCGGTGTTGGTCGCGGAAGTCGATACTGCCTACATATAGGACGGCGCCCGCGATGCCCTCCGGCACGCTGCGCTCCAGGCGGTCGATCAAGGCGGACGTGGACTCGTTGCCGATGCCCAGATTGAGACAGTTCTTGCCAGGGAACAGCTCGGCCAGTGGAAAGCGCTCGATGGTGGAGGAGCCCAGGAAGGCGATGGCGCCCGGCTGCGCGTTGGCGCAGAGCTCTTCGATTTGGACCATGCGGCTTGCGGAGTACTCGGCCTGCTCGCGGGCCTCTCGGTCGGCGTGGGGGGTGATCCACCCCCGGAGCGTCCAGCCGCCCGGGAGCACGTCGTTCCAGGCGAGCACCGCCAAGAGGGCACCGCCCATCAGGGAAACCGGGATCAGACTGCAAACGCGCATGGGGGCAGCGTACACAGGCGCGCGGCTGCAAGTCACGGAGCGCCCGTTGGACTCTGTGCTTGGCCCACTTGGCTCTACACTCTTGTGGGCCCCCCCGGCCCAGCCATCCATGTTGCACGTCACCGCCGCAGTCCTTCAGCACCGGGGCCGGGTTCTATTGGCCCGCCGCACGGCCCCTGAGTGGTTGGCAGGCAAGTGGGAGTTCCCCGGGGGCAAGATTGAGGAAGGAGAGGAGCCCCGAGAGGCCCTGGCACGGGAACTGGCCGAAGAATTGGACCTCAGCGTGACCATCGGGGCCCACTTGGTCACCACCCGACATGCCTACCCCGAACTGAGCTTGGAGCTCTCGGCCTTTCTGGTGGACCTGCCGGACGACCTGCCGGCCCCTGAGCTGCGCTTGAGCGATCACGACCGCGTGGCTTGGCTGGACCCCCTGAAGATGGGAGAGGTGGAGTTGGCGGCAGCCGACCTTCCCATTGTGGCTGCCCTGCTGGCTAGAATCGCTCCAAGTCCATGACCTCCTCGGATTCAAAGGCCTCCGGTTCAAACGCCAAGGCGCAGATCGAGCTCCACAAGGAGCTCGCGCCGCGCTATGCGTACCGCTACTCCTTCAAGTTCAGCCGTCTATTCCAGCAGGACTGGCACGCCGAGATGATAGGACAGGTCCCTGCGGGGGCCGGCCGCATTCTGGATCTGGGTTGCGGCACGGGTTTCTTTCTGGCGGAACTCTGTGAGCATCACCCGGGCGCCGTGGGGCTCGACATCAGCCACGAGATGCTGCGCGTCTCCGACCAGTACGTGTCCGAAGCAAGGCTGGTGACCGGCGACGCCGAGCGCCTGCCGTTCCGTCCGGCCTGCTTTGACGCCGTGTTCTGCAAGGGCTCGCTACATCACACCCGAGACCACGTGGCTTTCCTGACTCACTGCCGCAAGGCCCTGGGTGAGGATGGCGTCCTGATCATGAGCGAGCCCTGCAACGACAACCCCTTCATCCGTCTGGCGCGGGCGATCCTGTACGCCAGGAGCCCGCACTTTGACGTGGGCGATCAGGGGTTCACCAAGAAGGGCATCGTCGGCCTGTGCGAGCAGGCCGGATTCGAGGTGACACGTGTCTGGCGCTACGGGATCTTCGCCTACGTGTTCGCGGGATTCCCCGACCACCTGGGCATCCTGCGCTTCATTCCGGGGAACGCCTGGATCACACGCCTGTTCATCGGCCTCGACCGCATCCTGTGCGCCATACCCGGCCTATCCCTCCTCGGCTTTCACGTGCTTGTGGTGGCAAGGCCGCGGGCAAGGTGAGCGCTCGCGTCGGGTCTTCAGTCGACCCCTCGCACCTCTATTCCGGCGCGGGCTAGGTGGGCGGCGGTCACCCCGGAGCCGTCGACCCGCTCTCCATCCACGTGAGTTTGGCAGACCCCGCATGAGGGCGAGCCCTCCTTGAGATAGGCGCGTTCGATGGAATTCTCCCGGCAAACCTGAAGGGCCTGATCCGCGCCGGAGCGGAACGCCTCCGTGCACTCAACGCCCTCGTGGGTCACGACGGCGGCCTGGCCCTCAAGCACTTGCTCCGCATCGCCCCGCTCGATCCAGGCTGCGGGACGGGGTGTGCCCAGGCCGCCGGCTTCTTCGGGACAAAACGGGACCGGACGGCAACCCTCGGCGGTCAGGCGTTCCACTAGGATAGGCCGCAGGCAATCTCTGCCATCGTAGCGGCAAGCCTGGCCAAGCAGGCACGCGCTGACCAGTACGGGTTCCAGGTTGGCCTCAGCCATCGTTCCAGTCTACACATCCTCCGCGTACAAGATGCCCATGACGAATCAGACACCCAAGATCCTTATGCCCCTTGCGGATGGCTTTGAAGAGATCGAAGCTGTGACCGTGATTGACGTGCTGCGGCGTGCCGATCTGGACGTGACGGTGGCTGCGCTGGGGAGCTTGCAGGTGCGGGGCGCGCACGAGATGACCCTCCAGGCGGATGCCGTTCTCGCGGATCTGGACCTCTCCGTTTTCGGTGCCGTTTGTCTGCCGGGTGGAATGGAGGGAACGCTCGCCATGATGGAGGACGAGCGCCTGCTCGGATTGGTGCGCGATCTCCACGGGAGGGGCTCGCTGGTTGCCGCGATCTGTGCGGCACCCATGGTGCTGGCCCGTGCGGGGATTGAAGCGGGGCAGCGGGTGACCTCCCATCCCGCCGTCCGTGAGCGTCTCGGAGAAGCGGAAGTGTGCTCCGAGCCACGGGTCGTGCGCAGCGGAGCGTTGATCACCAGCCAGGGCCCGGGCACCTCCATGGAGTTCGCCCTAGCCTTGGTTGAGGAGATCTGTGGGGTTGCCAAGGCCGAGGAGTTGGCCGCAGCCATGGTGGTCGCCGTTCCCCCCTCCACACATTGACAGGTTCCAGAACCCGCCCGTATCCTCTTTGCCCCTCAATGATGGCTCCAGGGCCCTTTGGGTCCCCATTCGCGTAGTAACCGGGCCTCATGGATCGGATAGCCCAGGCAATCCTCCCTCCTCTCCCCAGCTGATTCATGCTCTCCAAGAAATCTTCATCACTTGCCCTCACCGGTGCCCTCGCCGCCCTCTCGATCCTGACGGTCCCCGCCCAGGCGGACACCATCTACATGATCGATGGAACCTCCATCGAGGATGTCACGGTTCAGTCCGAGAATTTGGATTTCGTGACGTACAAGGCGGGCAGCAAGACCCAGACGGCATTGTCTGATGGAGTCCTGTTCGTGGAGTTCAGTTCCAAGCCCCAGGACGTCGATCAGGCGGACGCCGCTATCGGTGACGAGATGATCATGGACGCGCTCGACGGCTTGGAGAACTTCCTCGCTGGCATGACCGAGCCGCCTCGTCGCAAGCCCTGGTCATTCGCCTACGCCCTGTACCGCTTGGTGCAGGTCCACGAGATCATGGGCGAGTTGGACAAGGTCGTCTCCACGGTGGATCACCTGATCGCGGTCCAGCCAGATTCGCGCTACGTGCCCCTGGCCCAGATGCGCAAGATCCAGGCCATCAACGATTCAGAAAAAAGTCCGGCTAAGGCCATTGAGGACTTCAGGAAGATGATTGACGCCAAGCAACTCGGAAACCGCTGGCGCATCGAAGCGGACCTGGCAACCGTAATCTTCGACGACACTCTCAGCTCCGCGGACAAGACCAAACGATTGGAGGATCTTTCAGCGCGTGCCGGAGTGTCCTTTCCGTTGGCTCGCAATCGTGCCGAGGTGGCGTTGGGCGAGGAGGCACTGCTCGGCAACAAGGTCCCTGCAGCCCTGAAAATCTTCCAAGGTGTAGCGGCCGACCCGCGCGCGGATTCCCGCACCCTGGCCGCGGCCTACCTGGGCCTGGGCGATTGCTACTGGGCCAGAGGCGAGCGTAGCCCTGGCGAGGAGTCGGGAAAGGCAGACCTGAACAAGGCCCTGGTGAGCTACATGCGCATCGTCGTCGTGTACAAGGCCGAGCAGCGCTATGTGGCCAAGGCCATGTTCTTCGCCGGGCGGTGCTTCCAGCTCCTCGACGGCGAGGGGGCTCAGGAGCACGCGAACAAGCTGTACAACAAGCTGGGTCGCTACTACGGCGGCTCTCGCTGGGCTCAGGAGGCCAGGGGCTTCCGCAAGAAATAGAGCTAGACCCGTTCTGGGGAACTGTGGGTTCCCCGTAGTGCAGACAAGCGACCGTTCCCCATTCCTGGGGAGCGGTCGTCTGCGTTTGCGCCCGCGGGTCCGCACTCCGTAGGCGAGATAGGGGCATTTCGAGGTGTCCGAAAAACCACTACGCCGTTCTCCCGGTTCTCGCCTCCCCCCGGTCCTGTCCGAGTTCTCCACAGGATGGGAAATCTGCCACCGGCCCTCAAGCGGGCGGTCTTCTTGGGTCCCCGTCGTACCCGGCAACGGGGTTCGATGACCCAAGCCAAGGAGGATCGAGTGGCGAGAACAAGATGTGGTGGTGAGTGGGATGCGAACCAGCGGCGGGTGGATTGGGATGGAATCGAGAGCTTCCGTCCCCTTCTGCGGGCCTACTTTGGTCACCGTTGCAGGGATGAGAACGAAGCAGAAGATCTCTTGCAGGAGACCCTGATCAAGGCGGCGCGCTCCCAATGGGGAGTCAAGGACCGCAGCCGCATGAGGGGGTGGATTCTGCGGGTGGGCTCCAATGTGCTTCGGGACCACATCCGCAAGGTGCAGCGCGGGGTAGTTACGTGTAATGACGATGGTGCATTGGAGCTAGCGATAGCCAAGGATGTGGACCCTTGCATGCGCAACCCGGACCTCACCTACGATCTGGGTGGCGAGTCCGTGGAGGGTGACGTGCTCTTGCACAGCCTGAGCCTGGTGTACGGAAATCTTCGGGGCCACGATCGGAGGCTGTTGAACTCGTACTACGGAGGAGACGAGAACACGGCCACCACGGCCGAGGAGCTGCGCATTCAGCGGTCGGTGGTCAAGGTGCGCTTGTTCCGGGCCCGGAAGCGACTGGGTAAGGCCCTGCGCCGAGATCTGAGTAATCGGCACGGCCGGCGATTGCTGGTTGAGAAGTGAGGTTGGGCCTAGGCCGGACGGGCCGCCGGATACTTGTCTGTGCCGGCCTGTGGCTGGCTGCGTGGTTGTGGGCCGGATGGCACCCCAGGGTCGTTGTGGACGAGGCAGCCCCGGGCGACGAGGGCTTGCTCCGAGAGGCGCTGCTTCTACAGCGGGGTGTACGGGGGGCCGGTGCCGTCCCTCCGCGGTTGAAGACGGCACAGCAATTGGTTGACCTCTCGCGCCTTTGCGAGACCCCCGAGGCCCAGGCAGAGATTCTCTTCGATGCTTCCGCGCTCAATGCTGCGGGAGGAGAGCTACGGCTTGCCTTGATCCAGTGCATGGCCGCCAGTCGCCTGGCGGATTCGCGGCGTCGTAGTGAATTGGAACTGGAGATGGCCCATCTCGAACGGCGGTTGGGGCTCTTGGATGCCGCAGGTAGCAGCTACCTGCGCTTGGTCGCCGGAGGCCTTCTCTCAGCACCAGATCGTGACCTAGCAGCACACTGGTGTGCTCGAATCGCTGAGGATCAAGGGCGCACACGCTTGGCGCAGGACCGTTGGCGTGTCCTGGCCCGCACTGCGAGCCTGCCCCGGCGTCGGCTGCTTGCCTATGAAAGGCTGGTCCTGTCTCTCTGCCGTGATGGGCTCTTTCAAGAAGCCAGGAGTGTGTTTCAAGAACTCAAGAGCGCGCTTGGCCCTCAAGCTCAAGCCGTTACGCAGCAAGGAAAGCAGTTGCGCGAGTCCTACGGTAAGAGCATGCGGCGCATCAAACGCGAGTTGTCCGTGCAGGTGAACTGACCATAAGAGCAAGCGCATGACTTCACATCACACTGACGCATCACCAAAAAATTCAAAAGGAGTGGTTGCTTATCCTTTATTTCCCACCGATCAAGGCGTATGTATGCAGTTGATAGTGAGAGGCACACCATCCTTTCCTTTTTTCCGTCGCACGTTGTGGCGGTACGGTGTGCCCGACACTGTCAAAGCTAACGCGACATCAAAAGGTGGCTCGCTCGGATGTTCCGGGTCGGGCCGCCTTGTCGTTTAGCGACCATGGATGGACGCGGGCTCCCCTTGGGGCGCATGCGTTGCCCGGGGGCTACCGTCCAATGCCGTGGTAGGTGAACCCGAGATCCTCAAGGGTCTTTCGAGTCCAGATGTTACGCCCGTCGAAGACGACCGGCTCCTTGAGGGCGGCTTTGATCGCCCCGAAATCGGGGCGCCGAAACTCATTCCACTCGGTCACCAGGACCAGTGCATCTGCCCCCGTAACCGCTTCCATCGGGCCCTTGGCGTACTCAATGCGATCGCCCAGGTAATGGCGCCTGGACTCATCCGCAGCCTCGGGGTCGTGAGCCACAACACTCGCCCCCGCCGCGAGCAGGGCCTCGATCAGGGTTATCGCGGGCGTCTCGCGCATGTCATCGGTGTTGGGCTTGAAGGCCAGACCCCAGACGGCAATACGCTTGTCCGACAGGTCCTCTCCAAAGACAGATACGATCTGTTGGAACTGCACCCGCTTCTGATCGCGGTTGACGGATTCCACGGCTTTCACGATCTGAAAGTCATATCCGTGATCATCTGCAGTGGAGGCCAAGGCCGCTACGTCCTTGGGAAAGCATGAGCCTCCGTAACCCACGCCGGCGAAGAGAAACCGTGAACCGATGCGCTCATCAGAGCCGATGCCTTTGCGGACGTCATCCACGTTCGCACCCACCAGTGAGCACAGGTTGGCAATCTCATTCATGAACGAGATACGGGTAGCAAGCATGGCATTGGCCGCGTACTTGGTGAGCTCAGCTGAAGCCACGTCCATTCGAATGATGGGGTTGCCCGTTCGCACGAATGGCTCATAGAGCTCATCCATGATGCGTGAGGCGCGTTCGGAGTTGGCGCCGATGACCACGCGGTTGGGCTTGAGAAAGTCGTCGATGGCTGCGCCCTCTTTCAAGAACTCCGGGTTGGAGACCACATCGAATTCATGCGAGGTGTTCTCTTCGATGACCTTGGCCACTTTCGCCGCAGTGCCAACGGGTACCGTGGACTTGTCCACGATGACCGTGTAGCCGGACATGTGCTTGGCGATGCTCTCGGCGGCAGCCAGGACGTACTTGATGTCAGCCTGACCGTCTTCGCCCGGGGGCGTTCCTACGGCGATGAAGGCGATCTCGGCCCCCTCCATGCCCTCGGCATAGTCGGTCGTGAAGGAGAGTCGTCCGTCTCGCAGGTTGCGCTGCAGGAGTTCTTTCAGGCCCGGCTCGTAGATGGGGCTCTCGCCCTTGCGCAGCGTGGCGACCTTCTCGGCATCTATGTCTATACAGGCCACCGAGTTACCGCTCTCAGCGAAGCAGGTTCCTGCAACGAGTCCAACGTATCCGGTTCCGACAACGGCGATTCGCATGTGAATGTGGGGGGAGGGGCGCTTGGAGGGGGCCCGGGGGGAGAAATTCAATCAGAGCCCGAACATGGGTCCGGGTCCGGTGGCGCGCGCTCGGGCCTGAGGATAACGTCTGGGTGGCCGAGGCCTACCGGGGCGATTAACTCAGTTGGTCAGAGTGTCTCGTTTACACCGAGAAAGTCGTGGGTTCGAATCCCTCATCGCCCACCACCCATGCCCCCAGGCGTGCCGTCACGCCGCTTAGGCCCCCTCCGGGCCTTCAAGCAGGAGTGCGGCATGGCCCTTTTCCAGGCGGGCTACGGCCAAGAGGCCGTGTTTCTCTCCGGGACCCTTGAACCGCCGAGCCAGGGTCTGGGCGTCGTCCGGATGGCCCCGTTTCTTCACGGTCAGAGGCCCTACGTCGTGTCTGCGCAGCATGGCCCGCACCCGCTTCGGATCCAGGGCAGAGGTCTCCAGCACCCTCCAAGATCTCAGCATGGGGGAGGAGGGCCTCTGGTCGCCTCCCAGGTAGGCCAGACGAGGTCCCACAGGCCGCATGCCCTGCTCGCGGGCCAGGGGCCCCACCAGGCCTGCTCGGATCACCGCCGGATCAGGCTCGGCCAGCCACCCGATGGCTTTCAACTGTCCGGGCTCCAGGGGTTGAAGCTCTTCAGGCTCTCCGCGAAGCGTCCCCCGGGGCCCATCTGGTCCCAGTACCAGAGCCTCGCGTTGTCCAGCGAGATCCCCGACCAGGCATCCGGTCCAAAGAGCCAGCTCCCGTAGCTGGCCCCCCAGGCTGATCCACTGCAGGCCGTGGGGAGCTCCTCCGAGCCCACCCAACTGTGCGGGATCCATGCCAGGGGGCAGCTTGATACAGGCGCCTTTGCTACCTCGGGCCAGATCCAGGCACGTGCTCATGGCGGGGGACCAGAGCTCCGGGTTCCCCTCACGCGCTCCACTTGGGCGTCGATCGGGATCAAGTACAACGATGTCCGCTTTGCAGGGCGGCATCGCCGCGTCCGCGCGCACGATCCAGTTGGCTGCTCCCAGGTGCGCGAGGTTGGATGCGGCACAGGCGAGAGTCTGGGCATCCAGATCTGATGTGACCACGCGCAGACCGCGCCTGAGTAAGGCCAGGCTGTCCGCACCGATCCCCGCGGTGCCGTCCCATATCAGGGAATCGGGCGACGATTCAAAGATGCGCAGGGCCCGGTAGGCCGCAACCGCCCCCGCTGTAGCCTGCTGGAGGCCCTTGGACGTCAGGAAGCGCAGCTCCTGGTCCAGGGCACTGCCTTGGGCCCTGCCACGTAGGTCATGCAGGCCGGCAGCCGCCCGGGCAAGCGGGGTGGGCAGGCTCGCGCGCAGCCGCGAGGCCACCGCAAGGGGGTCGTTCAGCCCTTCGACCTCGGCGAGGGCTCGTTCGACAGCGGGCGAATCTAAGCAGTTCCCGAAAGCCATGGTTTCATTCTGGTCTCTGGATATGGGAGGCTCTGCTCGTTCGAGAGCCACAGAACTCGGGCGCGGCCTCGTCAGGGTTGACGAGTGTTCGGGTTCCACGGCATCGAGGTAATCCTTTGCGTCGCATCTTACTCATCGCAGCCGATCCTGGAGAATCGGCCTTGGCTACTGGCCGGCTGGGCCATGCCGGCTACGAAGTCGTGGTCGCCCCCGGTGGTGCTCGTGCTCTGGGACTTGCCCGTATCGAATCCTTCGGGCTCATCCTCGTCAACGCCCAGTTCAATGGTGACTTGGCCAAACGCGCAGAGGCCGTTCGCATCTGTACGGAGTTGGAGCAGATCTCTGGCAAGACCCCGATCGCCGTCTTCTCTCCTTCGGACGTGCCCGCAGGGGCATCGAAGGACCTGTACGAAGTTGGCGTTGCGGCGGTGATCTGTGCTGCACACCGCCAGGCGTTGCCCGCACTGGCTCAAGCGCTTCTCACCAACTGGCCTGAAGATCATCAGGACATCATCCCCGCAGGTTCGTCACGGCAAGTTGCTTTGGCCGGGTCGTCGGCGGCGCGCGTGCCGGGCACTCATCTTCCGCAGGATGCTTACACCCAAGTGGTCTCTCCCAGTTCCGTTCATGATCCCGACCACGTGTCGGATCGCTGGGTCATCGACGACGATGCTCCGATCAGCTTGGCCTTCTACGAGCGGGCCGCCCTTGAGCGTGCCATTTCCTCCTGCGACGGAGACAAGATCGCAGCTGCGCGCGTGCTGGGCGTCGGCAAGTCGACCCTCTATCGAAAGCTCAAGAAGCTGGGAATCAACTGATCACTCCAGCTTCAGGCTGACCTGTGAGCTGGCCGGCGCGAAGCGCGATTGCTTGGCGATGTACGGGTTGAACAGTTGGGCGCGTAGCTCCACCAAGCGGGTCCCATTTGGTGTCTTGAGCAGGGGAATGGCTGCCAACCGCACCCACCGCTCGGGAGTAGGTTGCAGCAGTAGGTCGGGGCGTGCGAAGAGTTCGACTTCCGGACCCCGCTTCTGATTCCTGGCGTTCCGGGTTGGGGCCTGTGAGATCCCCTGCGGATTAAGGAACCAAACCTTGCCGTTTTCATCGGTCCCTTCCAGGGCGAGCCGGACCAGGTGTGGGTTACCTGGCCAACCAGTGGAGTCCTTCGGCCAATCCGACGTGAGTAATACTCGGATCTCATTGTCCACATGTTGGATTTCCAATCGTGGAGTCAGCCCGAGATCCTTGCGACGCAGGAGGGGAAATGGCGCTGAACGATGCCGTCGCTCTGCGTAGACGGGAACGGTCACCAACTCGTACTCGTCCAGCTGAGCACCGATCAGGGCCCGTCGCTCGGGGTTCTCGCTACTCCCGTCCAGCATCAGGAGCTCCCCGAGTCCGAGTCCGAAGGCTCCCCCTAGTTCAGTCTCCCGGATGTCCTTAAGCCCGACCAAGACGAAGTCCGCATCCTGCCCGAGGGCTGCGAGAAGGTCGATGGAGGGACGCGGATTCCAAGGCGGTGTCAACTCTGTGCCCTCTGGCGTCGTGATTTGTCCATTTAGATCGAGAACCTGCATGCGGGACAGGTACGCGATGGCTCCCGAGTACGGCGAGAGAAGGGTGTAGTCGGTCGGCACGCTCGCCCGCAGGAACAGCCCCACGTCTCGCAGCTTGACGGTGCGCTTCAGTTCGCTGGTGACCGAGACTATACCCAGCACCGGCTCTCCGCCCAGGGGCGTGGGCCCCTTCCCTGCGCTCAACCAAGTCAGAATGGGTACCGTGCCCTGAATACGCTGCAGGCTCACGGGGGACTTTGTGGCCAGAATCCCAAGCAGGCAGGTAAGCATGAGGGCCGCCCAGGACACCTTCTCCATGAATTTCAAGCCCGTATCCAGCGCGGCCAAGATGCCCTGTTGGATGGCGATGGCGAGAAGAGGGAGTGCCGGTACCAGGGCCACGCTGAAGGGCTGCAGGCCGCCTCCTTGGAGGGTCACTATGGTCATCCAGGCCACGGCCCACACCAACGCCCGGCGGCCTGTGCGGGTCAATCGGCCCGTGATCCAACCCCCGATGGGGAAGACCACCAGGACAGGCGTGATGGCCGTTGCGAAGAGGTCGTTCAGATATCCCAGCCCCTGGCTTGCTCGAGCCGCATCGAAGCTCAACAGGGAGGCGATCCAGGTCCCGTACAAGGACTGGCCTGAGCTGTTGGGTGTCCACAGAAGGAAGGCCGTGGCGAGCAGGGCCGGCAGGAAGGCTCCCGGCGGCATCTCCTGCGAGGGATCGCGTTGGGCGCGTAGACGGTCAAGAATGGCGAAGAGAGCGAAGAGGACGATCGCCAGGGCGCCCTCCGGCCGAGCGACCACGAGAAGGAGGAGTGCGATGGAGAAGGTGCTCCGGCGTGCGCGTTCAAATGAGACGAACGCGGCCGTCAGCAGGAAGGCCACCAGGGGAGTTTCAAGCCCACTAGGCGCGGCCGCCGCGAACGCGCCGCTGGTGACCAGCAGCAGAGCGGGGATGATGCTGGAGATGCGGTCCTTGTCAAACATCACCGAGAATCGCACGGTCATCAGGGCTGCGGCCATGCCGACTATCTGGGTGATGCGCGTGACGGGCAGGTAGAACCGCTCGGCTAGTGTGGAGAGTCCTACCCATAGGGGTGAGGGGTAGCTCTCCAGCCCTCCTCGGGCAGAGCCTTCTAACCCCGCGTTCCAGACCAGGGCTCCTTCCCTGATCAGGTTGCGCGCCAGGCGGTAAGCACGGTGGGCGTACTCGTAGGGCTCCCCCAGGTGCCCTTCGGGGTTGAGGTGAAGGGTCAGACTGTGGGCCAGGAGCATCGCCATCGCCAGGAGGATGGCCAGGGTGCGGTTCATGCCCCTCCCTCGTGATCGAGCAATTCCATCTCCGTTCCATCCAACGCCCTTTGCACCAGCCCTTCCACATCCATCTGCTCTTCTGCGGCCAAGCAGTCCTCCAAGCGACCCCGTATCACCGGCCGGCTCGGCTGGAACACGGTGCAGCAGTCGGGTTCGGGCTGGATGGAGATGTCAAAAGTCCCGATGCGACGGGCAATTTGAATGATCTCCTCCTTGTCGAAGGTGAGGACCGGGCGAAGTACGGGAACGGAGGTCGCGGCTCCGATGCAGGTCAGGTTCTCCAGGGTTTGACTGGCCACCTGGCCCAGGCACTCGCCGGTTACAAGGGCACCACAGCTCTCTGTCGCGCTGATGCGTTCGGCGATGCGCTGCATCATGCGCCGGTAGAGCACCGTGCGGTAGCGCTCCGGCGCCTGATCCCGGATGGCGACCTGGATGTCGGCGAAGGGCACGGTGAACAGAGGCGCCTTGTACTGCCAACGGCCGAGGGCGCGCACGACCTCGCGCACCTTCCTGCGGAATCCCTCACCGATGTACGGGGCGGAGTGGAAGCTCACGTAACCCATGTGCAGGCCGCGCTTCATGGCCAGCCAGGAGGCGACCGGTGAGTCGATCCCGCCGGAAAGAAGACACAGCGCTCGGCCTAAGGTGCCCACGGGCAAGCCGCCGGGCCCCTCGAAACGGTCGAGGAACACGAAGGTCTTTCTGTCCCGCACCTCGATCCCGAGGGTCATCTCCGGATCTACCAGCTGAACTTTGACCGTCTCCGGACCCGGGAGGATGCGCTCGGCCACGTGGCGCTCGAGCTCACTTGAGTTCAAGGGGAAGGCCTTGTTGGAGCGCCTGGCGCGCACTCGGAAAGAGACCGGCTCGCTCTGGGTGCGTGCGGCGAGGGCGGAATCCAGGAGCTTGGCCGCCTGGGCCGTGATGGCCTCGAGGTCAGAGGCAACCACCCAAGCGGGGGAGACTGTCTTGACCCCGAACACTTCGGCCGCACGTCTCGCCGCCTTCTCACAGCGGCGCTCTGGCCGAATGAAGATTCTGCCATGCTGGCGCTCTACTTCCGCCTTGGTGGTCGAGGCCAATGCCTGACGCAGGTTGCGGGCTAGAGCTTTCTCAAACTCACCGCGATTACCCTTCTTGAGGGCTAGCTCGCCGTACCGGACGAGGATCAGGTCCGGCTCGCCCAGCTTGGCGGGGCCAGGCTGCGCTGAGGCCATCACGAGAGGCCCTCCAGCTCCGGCGCCAGGGATCCAAGGGCATCCAAGGCGACCTGCACCTCTTCGCCGGTGGTGAGGGCCGAGAAGGACAGGCGTAGCACCCGCCGGGCCCGGTCCGCATCCAGGCCCAAGGCCAAGAGGGCCGGGCTGACGCTTGAATCGTTGGATTGACAGGCGCTGCCAACGGAGACGAAGACTCCGCGGGCCTCAAGGTGATGTTGCCAGACCTCGGCCGGAGCGCCTGGCACGAGCAACGAGCAGATGGAGGGCATGCGGTCGGTGCCGGGCTCAAGCAGGGAGATACCGCTCAGAGTTTTCAGCCCCTGGTCCAGTTGAGCGCGTAGGCCCGTCGCGTGTTCGAAGGTCTGTTCGCAGCGGTCGTCAGCCAGTTGAGCCGCGGCGCCAAAAGCCACGGCTCCCACCACGTTCTCGGTGCCCGGTCGAACTCCGCCCTGCTGCCCGCCCCCAAAGATCAGGGGCTGTAGCCGGGTTCCGGGGCGAGTCACGAGGGCTCCGATACCCTTCAACCCGTGCACCTTGTGGGCGGAGACCGAGCAGCTGTCCACGCCCAGTTCATCGAGGTCGAGGGCCATCTTGCCCAGCCCCTGCACCGCATCCGTGTGCACGTGGGCCTTTGGTGAGTGTTCACGGGCGAGGCGCGCCAGTCTCGCGACGGGGTAGATGGTGCCCACTTCGTTGTTCACGAGCATCTGAGCCACCACGACGGTCTGGGGGGTGAGCAGAGCTTGGGCGGCCTGCAGGTCCAGATTCCCAGCCTCGTCCAGAGGGATGGACTGTACGTCAAAGCCCTCTGCCTCGAGTGCCTCCCCCGCAGCGCGAACTGAAGGATGCTCCGTGGCGCCAATCAGAATCCGTGCTCCCTCTTTGCGCCGCGCCCTCGCCGCACCCAGGACCGCCAGGTTGTTGGCTTCGGTTCCACCGGAAGTGAACGCGACTTCAGACGCTTCGGCACCTAGTGCCCGGGCCACCTGGGCTCTGGCGCGGGTCAATGCTTCGGCCGCGCGCACACCCAGAGCGTGGCGTGACGAGGGATTGCCGAACTCCGCCCCCAGAAAGGGGGCGAGGGCCTCGCGTACGGGCTCAGCAAGTGGAGTCGTTGCGGCGTTGTCCAGGTAAACCGTGGTCATGGGCGCCTACACCATACGCTGCTGCCCGGACGTCTAGAACCCGGGGTCGATCTGTCCTCGTTGGGGCATGACAAGGAAGGACTCAAAGCGTAGCTCTCCACTCGCAAGCTCAGCCCGATAGGCTCCAGGAGGCACATGGGGAATGTGGAAGGACCCATCCGCAGCTGTGCGACCCACTAGGATCCGGCCCATGGGACGGGCGCCCGGGCCGCTGGCACCCCGGGGCCGAATTTGCACCAGGGCACCGCCGGGGTAGTGGCCGGCGGGAGCGTGAAAGGTACCCGCCACCGTGCCTGCCACGGTGTTGAAGGTCATGGACTCCTGGGGGTGGGTGAAGCGCAGGGCCGGGGCGTCGAGATCGGCGAGCAGGTCCGGCCAAGTGGCTCCGGGGTGGCCAGGGGGAATAACCCGGACCAGGTACTCCCCCGGCGTCAGGTCGGGGATCCGGAAATGGCCCTCACTATCCGTACGCGCCCGGCGCGGCCGACCTGTGCCCGGCTTGCTGGGGGGGGCGCTGGGGGCCAGAGCCACCTCGAAGTCAGTCAGGTCTGCGATGTTGCCGGCCTGGATCCTGGCCGCGAGGTCCACTCCTTTAGGCGCGGGGACCGAGGGGCCCTCACCGTGAGCCGGGGGCAGAACGAGATCTATAGGCGTGGGGCCTGCGACCCCCTCCATGAGGGTGGCGGGGTAGAGACGGTGATCCAGAGCGACCTCGAGCACTCCCGGCGAGAGGCCGGGCAGATCAAAGCCACCTTCCGTTGCACTGTAGGTCCAGTGCACGCGCCCATCCTGCACGACTACCAGGGAAGCGCCCGCCACCCCCGCCCCCGAGGCATCGAGTACACGGCCGCTCAGGTGGGCCGACATATCGCGCACCTGGGGCAGGGGCAGCTCGTCGGCTAGGGGCTGGCCTTCTCCCGGGTAGACGTAAGGGCTCTGAGGCCGCAGGGCAACGGCGACTAGCGCGGCCAAGAGAACAAGGCCGATCAGGGGAAGGATGGTCAGGGGGCGCGGCATGGGACGGGCCCAGTATTCCCCCCAAGGGGTTCAGGCGGTTCCGCTTCCCAGGATTTCCTGACGCAAGGACTCGGCGGCGGGGAACCCCTCGCAGTCGAGGTTCGAAAAGTGGGCCTCAAACTCCCCCAGCCCACGCCAGCCTGCGCGCTGGTAGCCCACCCAGCGCACCCCCATCTGGAGGGAGTCACAGAGGGCCACAAAGCGGGCCTCACGGGTCTCCTGGGCTGAGTACTCAGCCCAGGCTTCGGTTGCTGGGCCCGAGAGCGGGGCGAGGATCTCCCCCGCCAAGGCGTCCTCCATCTGCTTCTTCGCACCCTCCGGCAGGTGGATTGCGGCTGGCCGCGGGAGGTCGCCGCTACCCGCTTCGGGGGCATCGTGGACCAGGGCCATGGCCAGGACCCGGCTCAGCTCGAGAGGGGGCTCGATCTGTGGGGCGAGGGCCAGAGCCAGATGAGAGGTGCCCAGAATGTGGCCCGCGACGGACTCGGGCTGGGTGACGCCACCCAGAATCCAGCCCGTGCGGGGCAGATCGTCTAGGGGCAAGAGGCGCAGAAGGGAATCGAGGAGGGTCATGGGTTGCCGATAGGCCGGTGGATTGAGGTCAGGGACGGGGCAGGTCGCATTGCCCCCGGATTTGCCCATATCTATACTTACCCGTTCGTTTTCCAGCAGTCAGGGGCAATCCTGACGCTTACAGCGAATCCAACCCTCTGCCCGCTCCCAGGCTCTCCCCACCATGCTCTTGCAACTAGGCCGGTCCCTCGCGGCCACTCATCGGGAGGCGATCCTGTCCTCATGCATGGAGCTCGGGTACTCCGTGCGGTTTCTGGACGAGGACCAGCGTCTGCTCCAACTGGACGGCTCTGGCGCTCCCGGTCATCGGGCGCAGCTCACGGATCTGACGGGCGTCGTATGCGTGCTGGACGGGGGAGAACCGCACGAGCTGGCCCTGCGCAATGGAGACCACGCTGAAGACTCCATGATTCCGGTGGGCAATGCGCGTTTCGGCGCCGGCAACCTCTCCCTCATCGCCGGCCCCTGTGCCGTGGAGGACGAGCAGCGGCTCGAGGAAATCGCCCGGGGCGTACTGCGCAGCGGAGCCTGGCTCTTGCGGGCGGGCGCGTTCAAGCCGCGGACCTCCCCCTATTCCTTCCAGGGAATCGGCGTAGAGGGCCTGGAGATCCTCGATCGGGTCAAGGCCGCCACGGGAATCGGTGTCGTAACCGAAGTCCTCGACCCACGTGACGTGGAGCGCGTCAATGAAACAGCGGACATGATTCAGGTTGGCGCTCGGAATATGGCCAACTTCCCGCTGCTGGTGGAGCTCGGTCAGCTGTCGACGCCGGTCCTGCTCAAGCGCGGGTTCGGAGCCACCGTAGAGGAGCTACTCGGGGCGGCAGAGTACATCCTGGCTGAGGGCAACCGCTCGGTCATCCTGTGCGAGCGTGGAGTGCGCGGTTTCGATTCCATCACGCGCCACGTGCTGGACGTGGGAGCTGTCGCCTACCTGAAGAAGACAACGCACCTGCCGGTGATCGTGGATCCCTCGCATGCTGCCGGGCGCTCGGATCTCGTTCGGCCCCTGGCGCGAGCCGGCGTGGCAGCCGGCGCCGATGGTCTGCTCGTCGAGGTCCATCCGCACCCCGAAGAGGTGCACTCTGACGGGGCCCAGGCCGTTTCCCTACCGTCTTTTGAGCGGATCGTCGACGACATAGAGACCCTCGCGGCCTTGGACGGCCGCCGACTGGTGCGCTCTGGATCCCCCACGGCTTCCTCAATGAACCCGGATTCAGGCTCACCCCTGGACCGCCAAAACTGAACTCCGGAGACTCTTGTGCGCAAACCATTTATCGCTGGCAACTGGAAGATGAACCTCGATCGGGCCTCGGCCATCGCATTGGCCCAAGCCGTCTGCGAGAGCGTTGGCGGTCGTGACGACGTCGACGTGGGCCTCTTTCCTCCGGCGGTCTACCTGAGAGATATCGTCGAGGTGGCCCAGTCAAGTCCCGTGCAAGTGGGAGCCCAGAACTGCTGCGATCAGACAAGTGGTGCTCACACGGGTGAGATCAGCGTGAGCATGGTGCAGGACGTGGGCTCGGGACTTGTCCTCTTGGGTCACAGTGAGCGCCGTCACGTCTATGGCGAGAGTGATGAGCTGATCAACCGCAAGGTGCACACCGCTCTGGCCCAGGGGTTGGACGTGATGCTGTGCCTGGGTGAGACCCAGGAGCAAAGGGAGGCCGGCGAGACCGAAACGGTCTGCGGTTCCCAGCTCCAGGCCGGATTGGCCGGGGTTGAGGCCGAGGACTTGCAGCGCGTGCACCTGGCCTACGAGCCCGTATGGGCCATTGGGACCGGATTGACGGCCTCTCCGGAGCAGGCCCAGGACGCTCACGCTTACGTGCGCGGGGTTCTGGCCGGCATCGCCACCGATGACCTCGCGGCCCGGACGCGGATCTTGTACGGTGGCAGCGTCAAGGGAGAGAATGCCGCGGATCTTCTCGCCCGACCGGACATTGATGGAGCGCTGGTCGGAGGCGCATCCCTCACCCCAGAGGCATTCTTGCCCATCATTCCTGATTCTCCCGAGGCCACCGGGAACTGACCGCCAAAGCGCCAAGAGTGCTCATCATGGACCTAATAATCACTCTCCTCTACATCGTATTCATCCTTGCGGCGCTGATGCTGATCGTCGTCATCCTCCTCCAAGAGGGGAAGGGCGGCGGATTCGGCGATGCCCTCGGCGTGGCGGGCCAGCAGACCTTCGGCGTCAAGGCACAGGGCATCCACAAGTTCACGATGGGGATTGCCACCGTCTTCTTGGTCAGTGCCCTCACCATCCACGTCTTGAACCGCAAGGAAGGCGGCAAGAGCTCCATGGGTAGTTTGGGTGGCACCAGCACCTTGGATGGGGCCGGAATTCCCGCGGGAGCCCCCCCGGGCTCCAACGAGTAATCGCCCGGGGTTGATCACCATGGCCAACGCACTGCGTTCCATGACGGGCTTTGGCGCGGCCACGGTCGCGGGCAAGGGTGTGAGCGTTCAGGTTGAGGTGCGCTCGGTCAACCACCGGCACCTGCAGGCCAAGCTCCGCATGCCCCCGGACCTGGGCCATCTGGAATCCCAGGTGGACGCCTTGGTGCGCAAGCAACTGAGCCGTGGAGCGATCCAGTTGAGCGCGCGTGTCACCCATGCGAGCGATGAATTGCCTGCTCGGGTGCACAAAGACGTGGCTGCGGCCTACCTGCGCTCCCTGAAGGGTCTGGCTTCCGAATTGAAGCTCAAGGGGGACTTGGAGCTGGCCGATCTCGTCCGTCTGCCGGGCGTGGTGTCGGCCCCGGAGAAGGACACGGACCTGGAGGGCATGAGCAAGCTGGTACTCCGGGCGACAACCCTTGCGCTGCGCGACCTCGTTCAGATGCGCGAGGAGGAGGGCGCGGCCATGGCCAAAGATCTGGCCTCCCATGCGGCCGCCATCGCCAAGATACACAAGAGCATTCAGCGCAGCGCACCGGGCTTGGTGCGCCGTCACCAGGCGGACCTGAAGCGTCGGGTGAGCGAGTTGCTGGATGGGAACGAGACCGTCTCGAGCCGTGATCTGGCTCGGGAGATGGCGCTTCTCGCGGACAAGCTCGACGTCAGCGAAGAGCTCTCGCGCCTGGAGGCCCATCTTCAGCAGTTGGACCGTCTGCTAGCCAAGGGCGGTGCCGTGGGCCGCAAGCTGGATTTCCTGGCCCAGGAGTTCAACCGCGAGGCCAACACCATCGGCTCCAAGTGCAACGACGCACGCACGGCTCATGCCGTCGTGGAGCTCAAGACCCAGATTGAGCGCCTGCGAGAGCAGGTGCAGAACGTGGAGTAGCCATGGGGTCTGATAAGGGCTGCATGTTGCTGATTTCGGGCCCTTCAGGCTGCGGCAAGAGCACCATCTGCGAGCGCTTGCGCCAGGACCCGCGCGTCATCTTCTCCGTGTCTGCCACAACTCGGGAGCCGCGACCCGGCGAACAAGACGGATGCGAGTACGAGTTCCTCTCCAAGGAGGTCTTCCGCGCGCGCATCGAGGCCGGCGCGTTCATCGAGCACGCCGAGGTGTACGGGAACATGTATGGCACCCTGCGCGAGCCCATGCGGGCCGCCATCGATCAGGGGCTCGTGTATCTGGTTGAAATCGACGTGCAGGGCGCGTTGCAGCTCAAGGCTCTTGACGAACCCGGCATCTACGTATTTGTGGCTCCCCCCGACTTCGAGACCCTGCGTCAGCGACTCACGAACCGGGGCACGGAGGCCCCTGAGGCTCTGGAAAGGCGCCTGCGCAAGGCTGAAGACGAGTATCGCGAGCGGGTCAAGTACGATCACGTTGTGATCAACGACGACCTGGATGTGGCCGTGGCCGAAGTGCGTCGCATCGCGGGCCTGGCCGATGGCGAGGCCTCCCCGTCCCAGGCATCCGACAGTGGCAATAGTCATGGCTAGAATCCTCCTCTGCACCAGCGCCTCCGCCGCTCTGTACAAGGCCTGCGATTTGGCCAGTCAATTGACTCAGGCAGGCCACGAAGTGCCCGTACTCCTGACGCCCAGCGCCGCCCAGTTGGTCTCTCCGCAGCAGTTCGAAGCGGTGACGGGGCAGCCCTCCCGTGTCCACGAGCTGGGCGAGGATCGTCTTGGGGCGATGGATCACATCGACTTCGCCCGTGGATTGGCCGCGGTGGTCGTCGCACCCTGCACGGCTGCTCTCGCGGGCCGCATCGCCATGGGGCTGGCCACGGATCTGGTGACGACGACGCTGATGGCCGTGCCCCTGGGCGTGCCTCGCCTGGTCTGTCCAGCCATGAACCCCCACATGCTGGCGCAGCCCGCGGTGGCGCGGAATCTGGCCCAGATGGTGGAGGATGGCTGGGAACGCATGGAGCCCGAGGTGGGGCACATGGCCTGTGGCGAGGATGGTCCTGGGCGCTTGGCGGATCCGGACCTCATCACGCAGCGACTGCTGGAGATCCTGAGCGCATGAAGCGTCGCCGCCTGCGGGTGGTTGTGACCGCCGGCCCCACGCGCGAGCACGTGGACCCGGTGCGCTATCTCTCCAATGAATCCAGCGGCCGCATGGGGTTTGCCATCGCGGCAGCGGCGGTGGAGGCTGGACATCAGGTGACCCTGATCGCCGGTCCTGTCTCCCTGGAAACGCCGAAGGGCGTGAGGCGCGTGGACGTGGTGAGTGCTCGGGACATGCTGGCGGCACTGCGCGAGCACTTCCCCCTGGCGGATGCACTGTTCATGGCTGCCGCCGTGGCCGACTACAGGCCGCGTACCCGTCGGCGGGGGAAGTGGAAGGTGAAGGAAACCGAGGAGGGTGAGGTCCAATTGCCCCTGATCCGCAACCCCGATCTCCTGGCCAGCGTGGCACGGCGTAAGGGTCCGCGCACGGTTGTGGCCTTCGCTCTGGAGACCAGCGACGGCCTCCGCCGGGCCTTGGCGAAGCTCAACGCCAAGAACGCCGATTACATCGTGCTGAATGACGCCTCGGCTCTGAATGCCCGTTCCACCAGTGTGAGGGTCCTGGATGGTACGGGGGAGGTTGCGCGCTGGACTCGCCGTACAAAATCCACCGTGGCGCGGCACCTGGTGCGCCTCCTCGGGTAGCCCTCCGGGGGCTTGGAAGCGCCCCAATCAGGAAGGCGTTTCCACAAGGGCGGGCGGCTTGCTTGCCGTCTGGAAAACTCTGCCGGGTCGTAACCCTTGAACGCCCCCCGCCATCGTGCGATCCTGATGGGACGAGGGTCGCCGGGCCCTCCGACCTCACATCCGCCGGGACCATCCGGGTGAGGCGTTCAGCCGGGGCAATGCACAATCAGGGGGGACCGAATTTTGAGTCGAAAGAAGGCGAAGAAGGGAAGGAAGGGGAAGGGCAAGAACGGCCGTGTGGGCCAGATCGTCCAGAGTTTCCTTTTTGGCGACGAGTTGGATGACGCCACCGCGGCCCGGGTCCGGGAACTCTCCGGGCTGCTCATGGTCGGCGTCTCCATCTGGCTGTTCATCTCCCTGTTCTCCTTCTATACGCCCATCGAGGATCCGGCGGCCCAAGGCCACAATCTGGGGGGGTGGATTGGCCACTATCTGGCCAAGCAAGCCTTGATCTACCTTGGGCTGGCGGCCTACATCCTGAGCCTCCTGGTCCTGTGCTGGGGCTGCATTATTGTGGCCCGCAAGCAGGTGAATCTCGTGGCGATCCGGACCCTGGGCGGGGTTTGTTTCGTGATGAGCTTGGCCTTCCTGCTCGATCTGGCTTTCGGCTCAGATGCGGCCGAGCGGACCCAGAGTGCGGCCTTGAACAACACGCTGCCTTACGGACCGGGCGGGTACTTCGCCTACGTGTCCATGGAGGGGTTGGTCATGCGCTTTGGCAGCCTGGGCTTGTGGGTGCTGCTCCTCACGACTTGCGGCATCTCCTTCATGCTGGCCACGGAGATGGCGTTCTACCCGGCCGTAAAAGCCCTGAGCGGTTGGCTGGACGAGCGAGCAAGTGACGGGATCGTGCGGGCGGTGTTCGGCTGGGCCAGGGGTCTGGTCGTGGGCCTCTGGGATTTCTTGCTCGGAAAGGACCTCCAGAAGCCTGCGGGCAAGACGCCCAAGAAGAAGGCCAAGGCTGTGTCGGCCAGCCAGGAGGAGCTCGACTACGACGACGAGGATGAGGAGTGGGAAGAGGAGGACGAAGAAGAGCTTGAGGGGGAGGACGAAGAGTGGGAGGAAGAGGAGGAGGAAGACGAAGAGGAATGGGAGGAAGAGGAGGAGGAAGACGAAGAGGAATGGGAGGAAGAGGAAGAGGACGAGGACGAGTCGGATGGCGTCGTCATCCCTGCCGCCAAGAGAAAGTCCCGGTCGAGCCTGAATAAATCCGTGTCCGCGCCTGCACCCATTGTCTACGAACCGCCAACACCTCCCCCTGGACCGTGGGCCTATCCTCCCGCTGACCTATTGGATCCACCGGCCCCCAGGCCCGACAAGGACGGGGAGTTCTTGGAGCAGAGCGCCAGGAACCTCGAGAATGTACTCAAGAGCTTCCGCGTCAACGCGGAGGTTGTGGACGCGGAGGTGGGGCCGGCGGTCACCCTGTTTGAGTTGACCGTGGAGGAAGGTACCCGCATGAACAGGGTGACGAGCCTTGCCCCTGAGATAGCTGGAACGCTGAAGGCCAAATCCGTGCGCATCATCGCGCCCATTCCCGGCAAATCCACCATTGGCATCGAGGTACCCAACAACAACCGACGGGTCGTACGGATTTCGGAGCTCGTGCGCCAGGAGGCCTACGACAAGGATTTCGCGGCCATCCCACTGTTCTTGGGAATGGACGCCGAGGGCCACCCCATCGTCGAAGATCTTACGCGGATGCCTCACCTGCTCATTGCGGGTACCACGGGTTCAGGCAAGTCCGTTTGCATCAACACGATCATGGCGAGCGTGCTGCTGACGCGCTCGCCCCATGACGTGAAGATGATCCTGGTGGACCCCAAAATGGTCGAGTTGCAGATATTCCAGAAAATCCCTCACCTGGAACTCCCTGTGGTCACTGACATGAAGCAGGCCACCACCGTGCTCAATTGGGCCGTGGAAAAAATGGAGGGCCGCTACGAGCTCTTCAAGATGGCCGGCGTGCGCAACATCAAGGGCTACAACAAGCTGGGCGAGGAGGCCTTGCGTGAACGGATGGAGGACAACTTCAACGAAGAGCGCACCCCGCGTCACGTGCCTTACATGGTCATCATCATCGACGAGATGGGGGACCTGATGTCACAGTCCAAGAAGGATGCCGAGAACGCCATCACGCGCCTGGCCCAAAAGGCGCGGGCCGTGGGGATCCACGTGATCGTGGCCACTCAGCGCCCCTCTACCGACGTGATCACGGGCGTCATCAAGGGAAACCTGCCCACCCGTATCGCCTTCCAGGTGTCTTCCGGTATCGACAGCCGGGTCATCCTCGACTCCCAGGGGGCGGAGAAGCTCCTCGGTCAGGGGGACATGCTCTACTCCCCGCCCCAGTCGAGCCAGTTGCGGCGTGTGCAGGGTGCTCTCGTGGAGGACCACGAGCTGCAAGCCCTGGTGGACTTCGTCTGCAATGAGTCCGTGGCGACCTTCGATCAGGAGATGGTGCAGGCTGCCACGGGCACGGCGCCCGCCGGCGCACTCACACAGGGCGGCGACAAGGTGGACGACATGTTTGACGCCGCCGTGCGCGTGGTGCTGAAGTCCCGGCGCGGGTCAGCCAGCTTGCTGCAACGCTCACTGGGCATCGGGTACACGCGCGCATCGCGCTTGATCGATCAGATGACGGATAACGGCATCTTGGGAGACCACCAGGGATCGAAATCACGGGAGATCCTCTTGACGTTGGAGGACTGGGAAGAGAACACGAGCAACATTGAACACGCAGGGGAAGCCTGATGCCTGAATCCAATAATTCGCCGAGTACGGGTCGGGAGATAATGGGCCTGGCCCTGTGCACGGTCTTCGCCTTTCCACTGGTCCTGGCCGTGCTCACCTTCCTGCGGGCCGCTGATGCGGACGTCACCGGGACAGGGGCCCTGGCTCGCCAGCTGGTGGGTGCTTTTGGTGCTTGGCCCACCATCCTCCTGAGTGGCGGATTCGCTGCCGTGGGTGCGATCCTCTTTTTCGCGGGAAAGGAGGTCGAGATCGACGTGGGTCGACATCTGTGCGGGATCCTCTTTTCGGCTATGGGTCTGGGCGTTTGCCTTGGTGCAAATCATGGCGGCGAGTTCGGGGCCAACACGGGCGGCGCACTGGAGGCTGCAATCGCCCCCTGGGCAGGATTTGCAGTGGGCCTGATCATTCTCTTCAGCGCGGTCTGGCTCACCTGGCTGCAGGGTCCGAGCGGTTTTTCGGGGAATTCGAAGCAGGAACGGACGATCTCGGACGCTTTGTCGGAGGAGGATGCGGACGGGGTTTCTCAAGCTGAGGCAAGAGCCTTGGTACCCGACCCTGAAACGGTTGCCTATATGGAGCAGGCGTTGCAGGCGAGCGGGGAGGTTGAAACCCAGGTCCAACCCATTCCGCCTTCGCCTTACCCCGATGACGTTCGCGTCCGCGGTGAGGTGCCCGACGGCGCCCAGTTGCTGAAACCAGACGATGACCCATCAGACTCCGAACGCACGCACGAAGCTGACCCCGATAAGCGGGACAGTTCCGATTCCCAAGACAGTCCCCAACTCGGCTCTGGCGAGGATCTGGCTGCACCCGAAGTCAGCGGCAGCAATGGCGCGGCAAGCATCCGAGAGGTCGACGCAGGCTCCGTTCCCAAAATCGAGAATCGGGGACCCTCCGACTCATCCCTAGAGTCGTCGCCGGCCTCCTCTGGGGAGGACTCGGGGGTACCGTCGGAACAGTCTCTGCCCGCTCCGGGGCCCTCGGTTTCTTGGGAACAGCCCGATCTGTTCGAAGAACCAGAAGACGTGGAGGAGGAGTGCGTAGAGGGCGACCTTACTGAAAGCGAATCCTCCGACTTGGAAGAAGAGGAGGAAGAGTCCGCCGAGCTCGAAGAGGAAGAAGAAGAGGAAGAAGAGGAGGAAGAGGAGGAAGAAGAAGAGGAGGAAGAAGAAGAGGAG
>DUDB01000055.1 GCA_012959525.1 Planctomycetota bacterium | reverse complement strand
ACCTGAACCCCGGCCCGACTTCCAACACCACCAACGGCGTGACGGTGATGTTCCGTTAGGGCTCCCAGGGGAGTTGAGGGCTTTGGTCCGGTCTATGGGGGGTGATATGGGTGGTACAAGACCACAACCTACCTCGCTAGAATGCGGGCACTGCAATACCTGCGGAGGAGAGCATGACATCACCGATTTCTTGTCCCGGCTGCAACACGCCGATGGTCCGTGAGAACTTCGCTTCTGCAATGATCGATGTCTGCGTCGACGGCTGTTACGGCCTGTGGTTCGACGCCAACGAGCTTGTCAAACTCGATCATCACAAGAAGGGGTTCGGTTCGGCGCTTGAGCGCGCCGTCAACCAGCCTTTCTCACCACCCGGCGACCCCGAACCGCGCTCCTGTCCGCACTGCCACACGCCGATGGATGTGGTGCAGTACCAACTGGCGCAGCAGGTCACGGTCGACGAGTGTCCGACGTGTGACGGTGTCTACCTCGACGCCTTCGAACTTGCCCAAATCCGCAACCGCCCGATGACGGAGAGTGAGCAAGCCAAGGCGCGAGGTCGCCGACGCCGTCGCAACAAACGTTTCAACAAACGCCGCGAGGAACGCGAAAGCACGAATGTAATGCTCGTAATGATCGCCGTGATGAAGTAGCCCAACCGTACCCAAGGTACGCTGCTGGATCTGCTTGTGACGATTCTGCGAAGCTCACAAAAGCCCCAGGGGTGCCATGTGCTGGTTCTGGGCCAGGGTCAGCCCCTAGGTCAACAAGCCGCTGACCGTCTCCCGTTCGCCGCTCAGTTCGGCGGCGGAAAGGGCGAGTTTCTCGGCCAGGAAGGGGGTCAGTTCGAGGCCCTGCACGATCTCCCAGCCGCCTTTGCCATCGGCGCGCACGGGGAACGAGGAGATCAGGCCCTCGGGCACTCCGTAGGAACCATCGGACTTGACGCAGACCGAACGCCATTCGCCGTCCGGGGTTGCATTGCAGAGGTCACGCACATGGTCGATCAGGCCGTTGGCCGCGGAGGCCGCGCTGGATAGACCGCGCGCGGCGATGATTGCGGCGCCGCGTTTTTGGACGGTCTCGAAGAAGGTCGTGGTCAGCCAGTCGTTGTCGTTGATGACCTCTGCGGCGCTCTTGCCGTTGATGGTGGCATGCACAAAGTCCGGCACCTGGGTGGCGGAGTGGTTGCCCCAGATGAGGGTGTTCTTGACGGCGCTGGTGTGCACTCCGGCCTTGGCGGCCAGTTGGGCCTGGGCGCGGTTCTGGTCCAGGCGCGTCATGGCGCTGAAGCGCTCGTCGGGAATGTCCGGGGCCGAGTTCATGGCGATCAGGCAGTTGGTGTTGCAGGGATTGCCCACCACCGCCACGCGCACGTCGCTGGCGGCGTGGTCGTTGATCGCGCGGCCCTGGCCCGTAAAGATCGGACCGTTCTCGCGGATCAGGTCGCCGCGCTCCATGCCCGGACCGCGGGGCTTGGAACCGACCAACAGACACCAGTTGGCGTCCTTGAAAGCCACGTCGGGCTCGCTGGTCAAGACCATGTCCTGCAGCAGGGGAAAGGCGCAGTCCTCCAACTCCATGGCTACGCCATTGAGGGCTGTCATGACTTTTTCCACGGGGATCTCGAGCAGTTGCAGGATGACCGGCTGGTCCGGGCCGAACATCTGGCCACTGGCGATGCGCGGCAGGAGGGCGTAGCCGATCTGGCCGGCGGCGCCGGTGATGGTCACGCGAAGGGGAGCCTTGGTCATGGAATCAGGGGGGGCTGGTTGGGGACTGGGGACGGGGCGCCGGGGGTGGGCCCCGAGTTTCTGGGGACCAGTCTGCCGCCCAGTCAGGCGGCTGCAAGGGGCAGCAGGCCGAATCTTGGCAGGGCTTTGGTCCGGGCGGCGTTGGCGTCCGACCTGCTCGGACCGTAGCCTAGGGGGACCGCCATGGATCGATCTTCCGGGCTGGCACCCCATTCCATGGCACTCGAACTCGACACTCCTGCCCTGCAAGCACACCTGCGCGATCTGGCGCAGGAGGCCCGCGACCATCGCTTCGATGTGGCCCCCAATCCCTGCGTCGGGGCCGGGGTGCTGTCGAATGGCAAACTGATCGCGCGTGGGGTGCACGCACACTGGGGCGGACCCCATGCGGAGGTGATGGCCCTCGCCGCCGCAGTTTCCTCGGGTGTTCCCAGGGCCGCCTGGGATGCCCTGCTTGTGACCCTGGAACCCTGTTCGAGTTTCGGCAAGACCGGGCCCTGCAGCGAGGCGATCATCGCAGCGGGGATTTCAGTGGTGGTGGTGGGGGCGCTCGATCCCGACCCACGTCACTGCGGTCGCGGGATCGAGGCCCTCGTCAAGGCTGGCATCGACGTGATCAACCTGGACGGCAGCGTCATGCTGAAAGATCAGGCGCCCCATTTCCTGCGGTGGCTCTCCATCGATCGCCTGCGCCAGCCCAGTCCCTGGACCGTGGCCAAGTGGGCCCAGACCCGCACCGGACAGCTGACGCTTCCCAAGACGAGCGGGGAGGGGCAGTGGATCAGCGGACCCGAGGCCCTGGCGGAGGTCCAGGTCCTGCGCGGCCGCGTGGATGGGATCATGACCGGCTTCGGCACCGTGCGTGCCGATGATCCGCGCCTGACCGTGCGCTCACCGGGACAGCGTGATGATCCTCCCGTGCGCATTGTTTTGGACAGCGACTTGCGCACCCCACCAGAGGCACGCCTGTTTGAGCAGACAGGCGAGGACGAGGCGGGCGGGCCGGTGCTGATCGTTTGCCGCATCGGTCCTGACGCGGGACGCGCGCGGGCTCTTGAGGAGGTCGGGGCCGAACTGCTGGAGGTGCGCTCCGTCAATCGCACCAGCCTCGATCTCAAGGCCGTCTCCCAGCGCCTGCACGAGCGCGGGATTCAACGCCTG
>DUDB01000054.1:17303-17561 GCA_012959525.1 Planctomycetota bacterium | reverse complement strand
CGGCCACGCCCTCGGTCGGCAGCGGCAATCCGACCTGTGGGCTCACACTGATTCAAGCCCCCAGCGTCTGGCAGCAGTACGGGATCACTGGAGCCGGCGTCGTCGTGGGCGTCATCGATACGGGGGTGGGCCGGGGTCACACGGACATCTCCAAACGCCTCTGGCGGAACCCCCTTGAGATTCCGGGCAACGGGATTGACGACGAGAACAATGGGTTTGCGGATGATGTTCAGGGCTGGGATTTCTCCAACGGCAATG
>DUDB01000054.1:0-17229 GCA_012959525.1 Planctomycetota bacterium | reverse complement strand
CGGCGACGGAACCGGCGGAACAGCCTGTGGCGTCGCTCCGGGCACCCGCATCATGGTCCTCAAGTCAAACCTTGATTTTGGCGCAGAGGGCGAAGTCTGGAGCATGATGCAGTACGGGGTGGCTAACGGTGCGGACATCCTCACGGCCAGCCTTGGTTGGCCGCACAAGAACAATCCAGATCGCGCTACCTGGCGAGCGGTCTGCGAAAACACCATCGCCGCGGGTGTCGTCGTCATCTACGCCGGCGGCAATGAGGGCAAAGGCAACGCCCCGGACAACATCCGCACGCCGGGAGACGTGCCCGACGTCATCACGGTCGGGGCCGTCACATGCGGCGACGAGATCACCAACTTCTCAAGCCGCGGCCCGGTGACATGGCAGAACGTGCCTCCATACAACGACCATCCCTACCCGCCCGGCCTCAAGAAACCCGATGTGGCGGCACCGGGGAACAACACCATCTCGCACCAGAAGGTCAGCGGCTACACGCAAATGTCGGGGACATCGATGGCCACCCCCCACGTGGCCGGGGTTGCGGCGCTCATTCTTCAAGCAGATCCGAGCCTCGATCACTTCGGCGTGCGAAACCATCTCTACACGACGGCTGTGGACCTGGGGACCAAAGGACAGGACAACCGCTATGGCTGGGGCCGCGTGGACGCGCTCGCCGCCGTGACCCAGTCCTTGGCAGCGGGCAACTACTGCGGAGCGAAACCCAACTCCTGCGGTGGAATCCCGATCATGTGGACCGAGGGCAACGCCAGCGTCAGCTCTAGCGCGGGCTTCTGGGTCACAGCGGCCAATCTGCCCGCGCAGAGTGTGGCCATGCTGGTCTACACCGATCAGGGTGCGGCTAACGTGCCCGCTCTCGGCGGAAACCTCTGCCTGGCCTCCTTCGCCCGAACGGTTCCCATTCCGGCGGTTGGCACACCCGGGCTCTGTGACGCGATTGCCAGGATTGACATGAACGCATTTGGTGCGGGTGCGCTCGGTGGCGCCCCTGCCGGCTACCTGCAGGTCCCCGGGACCACGGTCCACGCTCAGTTCTGGTGCCGAGATCCGCAGAACAGCTTCGCGACCCTGTTGACGGGCGCGGTCAGTTACACCATCGCTCCCTAACAACCTCCCCCAGCCCCGCACTGCAGCCCCCTGCGAGGAAAGGGAGAATGGAGGCGGCACCCGGACTCGAACCGGGGAATAACGGATTTGCAATCCGTCGCCTTAGCCACTTGGCTATGCCGCCTCTCAGCGCTCTGAGGAGGATACCCCGCTGCCGGAGGGGGTCAAGGGAGTGGAAGAGATGGCTGATCAGAGGATCCGGGACCCGGGCCCTTGGTGCGGGTTCGGGAAGGCTCTAGCCTAGGCGCACGGGGACGTGGCGGAATTGGTAGACGCATCGGACTTAAAATCCGAAGGGCCCATGGCTCGTGAGGGTTCAAGTCCCTCCGTCCCCACCAACTGGACAGCCGACCGCAGCCCCTCACCCCCACCTCCTCCCTTGGTCCCCACGCCCTCCCTCCCCGCCGATGGCAACGGCCAGGATCCGGCAACCGGCGGCTCACGGGGCAGAGATCGTCGAGCACTCCTGGGCCTGCTGGCCCTGGCTCTCCTGCCCCGGCTGATCATCCTGCTCGCACCCCACGCCGCGTGGAGCGTGCACGGCGAGGAGTACCACCGGGCCAACGTGGCCTGGGAGCTGCTGAACGGATCGACCCTGTCCCTGATCGACTACCAGTACGCCCCCTTCTTCGGCGGCTCCCTGGTGACCAGCGTGCTGGCTACACCTCTGTTTGCTCTCCTGGGAGTCAAGATGGTGGTGCTCAAGCTCGTACCGGTCCTCACGCATCTGGTGGCCGTGGGACTTCTGTTCTGCATCCTGCGACGCTGGGTCTCGCGGCGGTCGGCCTGGATCGCCGGCCTGCTCTTCGCCCTGGGCTCACCGGGCTACACCTACCTGACCACCATCGCCTGGGGCAGCCACCTGGAGAGCAACGCCCTGGGCCTGGGCTGCCTGTGGCTCATGCTGGATCTGCACGAACGCGAGAGACAATTGGGCCGGCGCCTGCTGCTCGGATTCCTAGGAGGGTTCTCGCTGTACTTCGGATTGCAGTGCGCGCTGTTCCTGCTGGCGCTCCTAATCGTCGATGGGTTGAACGATCGCGGAGTGTTCAGGCGACGGGAGTTCGCAGCCCAGGTGGCGGGCTTCGGCCTCGGCTTCAGCCCCTGGCTGATCTACAACCTGAAGAACTCCTTCAGCGGCATGGTGCTCTACGACCAGAGCCTGGCCCAGCACATTGACTCGGGGGGACCCACCTTCGGACGGTTGGGACAGATCGTCTCGCAGGCCCTACCCGATTCCCTGGCCTTCGCAGACCTGGGGCCCCTGCCCGGTCAGGGCCTGGAGCTGGCGGTCTACGCCCTCCTGCTGGTGGCCTTCGGAGCCGGAGTGAACAGCTGGCGAGGGGGCATTCGGCCCCGGCCCTGCACGATGGCCATCATCTACGTCGTCACCTTCCTCCTCGCCTACAGCCTGAGTGATTTCCCCATCGCGAGTGATGGAGACCTCATCTACGAATACCGGTACGTGAGTCTGCTGTGGCCCTGGGCCCTGATCCTGGTGGCCGTAGGCGCTGAACGGATCCTTGAAGCCCATCCCCGGTGGAGCACACCGGGCCGGGGGATCCTGGGGGCCATCCTTGGAATCTCCCTGCTGGGTAGCGCCACGTCCTTTGCCGATCTGGACCGTTTCGGCGCGGCGCTCGACCGGCCCGCCATCGGATTGATTGGTCACGGGAAGTGGTACGCCTGGCGCTGCTGTAACAAACCCGAGTTGCGGGAGCGGGTACTGGAGGGCGTGAGCGCCCGCCCCCCCAAGGTCAGAAGGGAGATCTTCAAGGGCATGGGCCGCATCCTGCGCGACCTCTCGCAGTACGAGGAGGCTGACATGCCCGACCCGTACACCCGGGGGAAACAAACCCTGGAGTGGTTCCGCGAGCGGGTTCCCAAGAAGTACCGCAACCTGTTCAAGGGCAGGGTCCCGCTGGGCACAGAACCACCAGCGGCAGATGAACCCGGGGAAGGGGATTCACCCCCGCAATAGTCTCGGCCACCCGTATCCTCTGATCCCATGTTGCTCCTCTCCTGTTTGTGCCTCGCCGCGTCAACTCCCCTCCAACCGGCGGTACAGGACGAGCCACCCATGAACGTCATTGTGCTCCTGGCCGACGACCTGGGCTGGATGGACCTGGGCTGCCAGGGATCGACCTTCTACGAGACGCCACACCTGGACGCCCTCGCGGCCAGCGGCATGCGCTTCACCCAGGCCTACGCAGGCGGACCCGTGTGCTCCCCCACCCGCGCCGCGCTCATGGCCGGCAAGACGCCGGCGCGCATGGACACCACCGATTGGTTCGGCGCAGGACGCGCAGGGAAGATGCTGCCCGCCGACTACATCCCTCAGCTGCCCCTCGAAGAGGTCTCCCTGGCGGAGGCCCTGCAGACCCAAGGCTACCGCACCGCGTTCTTCGGCAAGTGGCACCTGGGCAAGGAGGGCTACTTCCCCGAGGACCAGGGCTTTGAGGTCAACGTGGGCGGCCACCACCGCGGCAGCCCGCCCGGTGGCTACTTCGCCCCCTTCAAGAACCCCAAGATGGAGGACAGCCCGCCTGGCACCCAGCTCACCGAACGCCTGACCGACGAGGCCGTGAGCTGGATGGAGTCGGTACACGAGGAGCCCTTCCTGCTCTACCTCTCCTGGTACGCGGTGCACACGCCCCTGCAGACCAAGCCCGAGTACAAGGAGTACTACCAGCAAAAACGCAGCCAGCTGCCCGAGCAGAAAGGAGAGCCCTGGGGCCAGGAGCGGGAGCGCAAGGTGCGCCGCGTTCAGGACCACGCGGTCTACGCGGGCATGGTCCAGAGCCTGGACGAGAGCGTCGGACGGCTCCTCGGCCGGCTCGAGGAGCTGGGCCTGACGGAGCGCACCCTGGTGGTCTTCACCAGCGACAACGGCGGGCTTTCTACATCCGAAGGGCACCCCACCTCCAACCTGCCCCTGCGCGGGGGCAAGGGCTGGCTCTACGAGGGCGGCATCCGCGAACCCATGCTGGTGCGCTGGCCCGGGGTGACGGCCCGCGGCTCAGTCTGTCACACACCCGTCATCTCCATGGACGTCTACCCCACGGTGCTGAGTGCGGCCGGACTCGACCAGGCCCCCGAGCAACACGTGGATGGCATGAACCTGCTACCTCTGCTGCAGGGGGGCACAGCCCCCGGTCGCGCCCTGTATTGGCACTACCCCCACTACGGCAACCAGGGGGCCGCGCCGTCGGGCGCGGTACGCAGCGGGGACTGGAAGCTGGTGGAGTGGTTCGAGGATGGCACGACCGAGCTGTTCGACCTGGGCGCGGATCCGGGCGAGAGCCGGAATCTGGCCGCCGAAAAACCCGCCCGCACGGCGGCTCTGCAAGCGGGCCTGGAGCGCTGGCGGAAGAGCGTGCAGGCCAGGATGCCCAAGCCCAACCCGGACTTCGGCAAGCAGAAGCGCTGAGCCCGGGGGGGCCCTAGCGCAGAGACCTGAGCGCCTTCTCGAAGCTCTTGGCCTTGCTGTCCAGGAAGATCTCGACGCCCTCGGTCACACGCCTCTCGCCATCCCCGCGACCGGAGTTGGAGTACTGATCCTTGTCTCCCCCCAGATCGATCAGCACGCCGATCGAAGGCTTGTTGTGGTACTCGGAGGAGCCCGTGCCGCCCTGGCCCGCCGAGCCGCTCTTGTAGCTATCCTTGCCATCCAAGTCGATGAGGATGGCCACCCCCGTCTGGGCCGCGCCACCGTTGCCCAGATCACCCACGTCGTAGACGTCGTCGCCTCCGTCCTCAAGCAGGTAGCCGACGCCCTCGTCCCAGGCCATGCCCGTGTGGGCCACCGAGCGACAGGTGTAGGTGTCATCCCCG
This sequence comes from Planctomycetota bacterium, assembly GCA_012959525.1. Classification (GTDB taxonomy): domain Bacteria; phylum Planctomycetota; class UBA1135; order UBA1135. The sequence continues at coordinate 12,275 of DUDB01000054.1, read as the reverse complement.
CCCGCGTCCCAACGCACGGCCGCCGCCTGGTGCACGCCGAAGCCCTGAGAGTAGCGCGTGCCGAAGTTCTCGTCGTCTCCGCCGCCGTCGTACATCAGCGCGAAGGAGAAGTAGTAGGCCCCGCCCTGGGAGAAGTTGCCGGACTGATAGCGGTCTTCTCCATCACCCAGGTCCAGCAGGGCCGCCAGCCCTCCCGCCGCGCCCCCATTGGATCGGATTCCCGTGCAGTAGCCCTGGGAGGCCCCGTGGTAGATGTTCGGCCCCGAGTTGCCGTAGACGTCCGGCCAGTGCAGGTCGGCCAGATAGGAGTCGTCCCCGTCCGCGTCCACCAGGGCCGAGAGCCCCCCGGCGAGCCCGCCGCCCTGGGCGAAGGCCCAGGCCTCGTAGGTGTCATCGCCGCCCAGGTCGTACAGCAGCGCCGTTCCGGCCAGGGCGTGCCCCTGACCGTAGTCCTCCATTCGATAGGTGTCGTTGCCGGAGCGGTCCACCAGCAGGGCCACCCCGAAGGTCGCCGCGGCCTGGGTGAAGCGGCCGCCCTGGTACTTGTCCTTGCCCTTGGCATCGAACAGCAAGGCCACACCGCCCGTCGCCGTGGCGCACTCTCCCTCGTAGGTGTCATTGCCCGCCACATCCACGACGATCGAGACCAGAGCCGTGGCCTCGTCGACCACGGCGGCGCGGGTGTACTGATCGTTGCCGCCCAGGTCGATGACCAACGCGGCCGGGCCTCCATACTTGCCCTTGCCCTTGCCGCCCAGCACGACCCGGTCAGCGGGACCTGCGCCCACGACCGCGCGCAGGTCTCCGGAGAAGCCCTCCAACTTGGGACGCTCCTTCACGTCTCCCAGACGCTTCACCAGAGTCGTGACGAAGGCTTGCTCACCCAAGCGCGCGAGTCGCTCGGCAACGGCCCGATACAACGCGTGATCGAACGGGGCGTCCGCGAGCAGGTGCACCCAATCGGCGACCCGCTCCGCATTCTCCGCCGACGTCTCCACGCCCGGGAAGTGACCCTGGTACCAGGCCTCCCGGAAGTCGGCCCCGCCGGAGAACAGCAGCCGACGCTCGGGGGGTGAGAGCTTGGAGAGTCCCGCCGCCAGGAGCCCGTTCGCGGCGCCCACAAAGTCCGAGAGGGCCTCCAGGAGCGGCAGCCCACTCAGCTCCGGGTCGGCAAGCGCGTCCCAGCGCCCATCGAGATCCGCGAGGCCGGGATGCTCGGAGGCGGCGGGAGGTTGCTGATCGAGGTGGGCGGCGATCCCGACCCAGGTGGAGGCGAAGCTCCCGTCCTTCTGCTCCACAACCGCACTGAGAGTGTCGCGCAGCTCCCGCGCGAGAGCGGGAACCGACCAGGGTTCGGTAAGCGCGCGATCCACACACGTGAGTCGCCCCGGCACTCCGCTGCGGGCCTTGACGACCCCCGCCATGTGATCGACCACGGCCTGGAAGGGCTCGCTCTGGCCCTCGAGCTCCGCCAGACGCTCGATCAGGATCCAGTGATCGGGAAGGGGCTCCTGCGCCGCAGCCGGCAGCGGGTTCCGAGCGGAGGTGCAAACAAGCAGGGCCACAAGGGCCAAGAGATGCGGGAGGCGTTTCATGGGATGGCCTGAACACTCGATCCCGATGAACGCACGGCCCGATCAGCCCCGCTCTTCGATCGGCACCCAAGGGGCATCGTGGACCCCCGTGTAGATCTGGGCGGGGCGGAAGAGGCGGTTGTTCTGGTGCTGCTCTTCGTAGTGGGCCAACCAGCCCACCATGCGCGCCAGGGCGAAGATCGGAGTGAAGGCGTCCGTGGGGATGCCCAACTTCTGGTAGACGATGCCGCTGAAGAAATCCACGTTGGGGTGGATGCCGCGGTCGCCCAGATCGGCCACCACAGCCTTCTCCAGCTCGAGGGCCGTGTCGTAGAGGGGCGTGGAACCGTGAGCTTCGAACAACTCACCGGCCAGACGCTGCAGGGTGTGGGCGCGGGGATCCTTGGTCTTGTAGACCCGGTGACCGAAGCCCATGACCTTGCCTCCCGAGGTGCGCTTGGCTGCGTACCACTCGGCCACCTGCTCGGGGCCCCCGATGGACTCCAGGGCCTGCAGGACGCGCTCGTTGGCACCGCCGTGCAGGGGACCGTAGAGGGCACCCACGGCGGAACTGGCTACGGTGTAGGGACCCGACTCGGTGGAGCCCACCACGCGCGCGGCGAAGGTGGAGGCATTCATGGTGTGCTCTGCGTGCAGCACGAAGCAACAGTCGAGGGTGCGCTCGGCGATGGCGCTGGGCGCTTCGCCATTGAGCATGTACAGGAACGCCTCGGCGGAATTGGAGCCCTCCGTGGGCGCAAGGTAATCATCCCCGCGGCGCAGACGTTCTAGTGTGGCGATCAGAGTGGGCGTGGCGGCGATCAAGCGCAGCACCGCTTCGCGCACACTGGCAGGATCCTTGACGTCCACCTTGGGTTGGGTCATGGCCAGGGTGGCCAGGCCCACCTGCAGACCGTTCATGGGGTGACCGTTCTTGGGCAGGCTGCTCAAGGTCTGCACCACGGCGGGCTCGACCCCACGTCGGGCAGCCAGGTCCCCGCGGAAGGTCTCCAGCTCGGAAGCAGTGGGCAGGCGGCCCTCCAAGATGAGGAAGCAGGTCTCCTCGTAATTGGAGTGCTCCGCGAGCACCTCGATACGGTGGCCGCGGTAGGCGAGAATGCCCGCGGTGCCGTCGATGAAGCTGATGGAGGACTTGGCGGCGGGGATGCCAGCCAGGCCGGGGACGAGTACGGGGTCGGTCACAGTAGAGGGTCTCTTATGCAGGTCGTTGCTGAGGTTGCCGGGCGCCCTCAGGTGGGACTCGCCCGCGCATGATCGTCTATTTGCGCCGCCCGAGATAGTCCACGAGGAGCCGCGCACCTACGCCGCTGCCCAAGGCACCTCCCACCCACCCGCGGGCGGCGGTATTCCAGGCCGTTCCGGCGATATCCATGTGGCTCCACTCGGTATCCGGGGACACGAAGTGGGACAGAAAACCCGCGCCGGTGAGGGACCCGCCCCCGACTGCAGGAGACGAAAGGTTGGCCAAATCTGCCATTCTGCCCCGCATGGCGTCCTTATGGAGGTCGGTCAGCGGCATGGGCCAGCAGGCCTCACCCACCGACTCGCCCGCGGCGACGAGCTCATCGCGCAATTTGGTGGTTGTCGGATAGATCGCCGTGTGCTCGTGCCCCAGGCCCACGATCACCGCACCCGTCAGGGTAGCCAGATCGATAATGGTGTCCGGCTTGATCTTCTTCTCCGCATAGCAAAGGGCATCGGCCAGGATCAGGCGGCCTTCGGCGTCGGTGTTGAGCACCTCCACAGTCTTGCCGTTCATGGCCTTATGGACGTCGCCCGGCTTAGTGGCGATGCCGTTGATCACGTTCTCGGAGGCGGGCACCAGACCGTGCACCTCCTGTGCCACGTCCAGATCTCCGAGCGCATGGAAGGCGCCGAGCACCGCCGCGCCACCGGACATGTCGTAGCGCATCTCATCCATCTTGGCGGAAGGCTTGATGCTTATGCCGCCCGCGTCAAAGGTCAGGCCCTTACCCACGAAGCACACCCGACCCTTGGGGCGTTTGGCCTTGGGCTTGTAGGTCAGGTGGATCAGGTAGGCGGGCAGACTGGACCCTTGGGAGACCGAAAGCAGCAGGCCCATACCTAGTCGCTTCATCTCCTTCTCGTCGATGATCTTGACGCTGATGCGCGCGCTGCGCTTGGCGAGCTTGCGCGCCTCGGCCACGAGCACTTTTGGGGTCACCTGGTTGCCCGCGCCGTTCTGCAGGTCCCGGGTGTACATGTTCGCCGCGGCCAGGTGAGCGCCGCGCTTGGCACCCTTGCGGAAAGGCGCGTCGCCACCGAGCAGATCAAGTTGCTTGCAGATCTCCTTGGGCGCCCGCCCCTTGCCACCGGTGTACTGATAGCTGCCCATCATCAGACCCTCTGCTAGGGCGAGCCCAGTCTCCGCGGAACCACCAGCGAGGGACGAGTCCTTGGAGTGCACCCACAGGGTGCCCTTCGATACCTTCTCCCCACGGGCGGCACGGGTAGCGGCGGCTCCCGCTCGGCGCAGCTCCTCAGCGTCCACGTCCCCAGCACGCCCCAGGCCCAACAACACAACGCGCTTGGCCGGCCCTTTGACCGTCCACGTACTCGTTTGGGTGCGACGCTTGCCCTCGAAGTCGGCGAGGAAGCCCTTGGGCACCTCGACGCCCTTGGGCAGGCGGGCGCGCTGGCCCTCACATACGAGCACGGCGAGAAGGGGAGTGCTCGGCAGGCTGGCGGGGGCGGATTTGGAGGTGAGCTTCATGGGTAGTCGTTGATGAAAGGGGGCCACGCGCGAAAGCGTGATTACATGTCCACGTATTTCGGTCCGCCGCCACCTTCGGGCACGAGCCACTCGATGTTCTCGTAGGGGTCAGCGATATCACAAGTCTTGCAGTGCACGCAGTTACTGGCATTGATGACGACCGCGTCCGTGCCCTCGGGCCACTCGTACACCGCCGCCGGGCAGAAGTGCTGACACGGGTTGCCGTATTCTTGAGTGCAGCGCTCCACGCAGATCGTCGGATCGACCACCAGCAGGTGCGAGGGCTGGTCCTCCTCATGGATCGCGCCCGACAGGTACACGTCGGTCAGCTTGTCCATGGAATCCGCGTCGTTGAACTTGGGTTTGGCCAGCTTCGCCTGGGCCGCACTCTGCATGCAGGTGTGATCCTCATGGCCCGAGCGGCGAGCTTGCAGCCCACGGCCTCCCGTGACCTGCTGCACGGCGAAGTCCAGCATGCCGGTGGAGAGCCCGCTGGCAAAAGCCTGTCGGTAGTTACGGACGCTCCATAGCTCGTCCTTGGCCCAGGAAGCCTCGAACAATTCGCCGTACTGGGCCAGACCCTGGGCAGACGTGTCGCCAGCCTGCAGCGCGTCGGCAATCGCCTCGGCGGCGAGCATGCCGGACTTGATGGCGAGGTGGATCCCCTTGAGGCTGGCGGCGTTCAGGAAGCCGGCACTGTCCCCCACGAGCACGAAGCCGTCCCCGAAGAGCTTGGGCATCGAATGGTAGCCCCCCTCGGGAACCGTCTTGGCGCCGTAGCGCAGCACCTCCCCACCCTCGAGCAGGGAGCGGATGCGCTCATGCTGCTTCCACTGCACGAACAGGGCGTGCGGGTCGAGTGCCGCGTCTCCGTGGTCCAGCCCTACCACGAAGCCAATAGAGACCTGGTCGGGAGCCACACCGTAGACCCACGAGCCGCCGTAGCCGCCGTCATGAAGCGGATAACCGCCCGTATGGAAGACCTTGCCGTGCATCTCGCGCCCGACCTCTTCTCGTACGCGCCAGAGTTCCTTGATGCCGGTGCCGTAGGTCTGGGGGTTCTTACCCGCGCAGAGATCGTGACGGGCGAAGAGCTGCTTGGCGAGGCTGCCGCGGGTACCTTCGGCGAATACGGTCACCTCCGCTCGAACCCGTGCACCGGCTTCAAAATTTGCCTTGGCGCTGCCATCTTTGGCAATACCGCCGTCCCGCACGTCGATCCCGACCACACGCTCGCCCTCGTAGAGGGTCTGTGCCGCAGGAAAACCGGGCTGGATCATGATCTCGGCCTGCTCGGCCTGCTCGGCCAGCCAGCCGACGACCCGGTTCAGACTGACCATCAGGTTGCCGTGGTTCTTGAGCTGTGGCGGACAAAGGGGCCCCTTCATGGTCCAGTGCTTCCCGCCGGGGCGCAGCCACTCCGCCCAGTCGTCTCCGACTTCCGAGATCACCGGAAAGCCGCGCTCGCGCCAGTCCGGGAACAGCTCGGCGATACCCCGGGGATCCATGACCGCCCCGGAGAGGGTGTGATGCCCGATCTCCTTCGCCTTGTCGATGACGAGGATCTCCTTGTCCCCCATGCCGCGCTCCTCGAATAGGCGCTTGAGGTGGATGGCGCAGGAGAGGCTGGCCGGTCCCGCGCCCACCAGAAGGACGTCGACGGGTAGCTCTTCGCGCTCGACATCCGGCAGGTTGAGGGAGGTGGGATGGTGGCTCATGCTTGAGAGGCCTCAATGACCCGTTTCCCACGGGAAACGGGCCGAGCAGGATACCAGCAGGCCCCCAGCGGCGTCCAGATCGAGCCCCCATCCACGGAGCGAAAGGTGCCGGCCACGCTGAGGTGCGATCGCCCGGACGGGCGCCGTCAGGAGCGCTCGCCGATCCAGTGCTGCCCGTCCTGGTAGACCTCTTTTTTCCACACAGGCAAGCGTTCCTTCAGGGATTCGATCAAGAAGCGCGCCGCAAAGAAAGCTGCCTCCCGATGGGGACTGGCCACCGAGATGACAACCGAAGGCTCCCCCACGCCCACCCGACCCGTGCGGTGCACGCAGAGCATGCGCAGGGGTTCGATGTCTCCCGCCTCGCCGTCAAGCAGCTCGGGATCCTCCAGGGCCGAACGACAGTCCTTAAAAATACGCCCCATCTCCGGCCCGGTCATGGCTTCAAAAGCCTCGTAGTCAAGTTCGACCACGTCCCTCTCACGATTGTGTTCACGGGTGACGCCCGTGAAGGTCACCACGGCCCCGCAGGCAGGGTGCTGAACGCGCTGGGCCAGCCGCCCGGGGTCGATGGGCTCCGCACTGAGCTCGAACAGGCCGGCGTTCAAGCGGACGTCTTCATCGTCGGGATCCGCCTGCCCACCCGAGACGGGGGGCAAGAGTGCCAGGCGATCGCCGCTGGAGAGGAGGTGGCCATCGGGAACGTAGTCCGTCCCCAGCACCCCCGCCACGGAGGCCAGATCGCCAAGCTCCGGATGTCGACGCCCCAGCTCGGCCTTGAACTGGCCCACACTCAGGGACTCGGGCAGATCATGCACATCCAACTCATCCACGCCCGCCCGCTCACGCAGGCCGGCGAAAAAGAGAACCGTCAGTTGCACGGCCGGACCAGAAACTAGAAGGGCGTGTCGTCAGCTTCGAGGAAGCCGGAGCCCTCGCCGCCGCCAGTGTTCCCGCCGCCAGTGTTCCCACCGCCGCTGCCGTAGTCACCGTAGCCGCCACTCGAAGCCCCTGCGGGCTCGCGCTGGGCCTGCCCGCCGCCGCCGCCGCCATCTTTGGAACCACCAACGAACTCCCAGTTGTTGGCAACCACGTACAGCTTGCTGCGTTTCTGACCGCTGTTCTTGTCCTCCCAAGTGTCCAGTCGCAGCTCCCCCTCGAGGAAGGCGCTGGCGCCCTTGCGGTGGTACTTCTCGAAGGCTTCGCCGCGCTTGCCAAAAATCGTGACGTCCACGAAGGTGGGCTCCTCGCGCCACTCATCGGTCTGGCTGTCCTTGAAGCGGCGGTTCACCGCCAGACCCACCTTGCAGATGGCCATCTGGTTCTGGGTGAAGCGGATCTCGGGGTCCCGGGTCAGGTTGCCCATCAAGATGACTTTGTTGAATGAGGACATGATCTAGCGTCTCCTGTAGTTCTGAGGCTTTGGTTATCGCGTAAGGCGTATCAATTCGGGAGATCGTCTCCGATGTGATCTGGTCAGCGCCGCCCGCTCGGGACCTCGCTCACCAAGGCTCCATGCTAGCGAACGCGAGGACAGAAGTCATGCAACTTGAGGCATTGGCCCCAGACCCAATGCAGCGTAGAATCAGAGGGTTCCCCTATCCTCACTGATCATGACTCCTCCGCACTCCGCTTCCCCCGACACCCAACGCCCCAGCGGCCGTGAACGCCGCCAGTGGGACAGAGCCAAGGCCGAATGGCCCGTCATGCTGCAGTTGGAGGACGGCGCCCACGAGGCCAAGATCCGTGACGTCTCCCGAGGCGGCGTGTGCTTCTTCCTGGACCGCCCTGTGCCGGAGATGACCGTGCTGCAGATGGACTTCGAGCTGCCCGTGGCCAGCGGGGTGCGGCGCATCCGCGGTCAAGGGGTGGTGGTGCGCTGCGAGCGCATCAGCCAGGCCCTCGACCACTACGAGATCGCCGTCTTCACCCAGGAAATGGCCGAGCCCGACCGGGACACTATCGAGACCTTCGTCAAGGCACGGCCCGAGGGCCAAGAGGTCTAGGCGCCGAGGACAAGAACGCGCGGGATGCCCGCCAGGTCTTGCTCCACTCTCGCTTCCGGGTCCGCGTGCTGTCCGAACTCCAGGGCCGCGGGGCCCTGTCCGTAGCCAAGCTCCACCAGCATCAGGCCCCCGCTCTGAAGCCAGCTCCGAGCACCCTGGGCCAGAGAGCGTATCCAGTAGTGCTCGTCGCCCGCGGGTGCGAAGAGGGCGCCTTCAGGCTCGTGGTCCCGTACCTCGGGGGCCAGGTCCCCTCTCTGTGCGGGGTTTACATAGGGCGGATTGCACACGATCAGATTCCAGGGGGCGCCGTCCTTGGCCGCCTCCAGTCCCTCCTGCTCCTGGAAGGTGACCTCGGCGCCCAGAGCCGACGCGTTCTCACGCGCCACCTCCAACGCCTCGCCTGAGACGTCCACCGCATGCACCGTGGCAGCGGGCACTTCAAGGGCCAGGGTGATGGCCAGGCAGCCGCTGCCCGTCCCCACGTCGAGGATTCGAAGGGGCGGCTCGCGATCGGCCAGGTGATCCCGGGCCAGGTCCACGATCAGCTCCGTCTCAGGACGAGGAATCAGGACCCCCCTGCGCACCCCAAAGGAACGCCCATAGAACTCTCTTGCGCCCGTGATGTAGGCGACAGGTTCCCTGGCGGCACGGCGCTGGAGCAGGCCGCGGGCACGGACAAGCTCCTCCTCGGTCACGGGCTCCTCCAGCTTCAGCAGCAGGTGCAGCCGGTCGACCTCTAGGGCGTGAGCCACGAGCAGGTCGGCGTCCAGCCGCGCCTCCTCCACGCCCTTGCGCTCTAGAAAGGCGCGTGCACGCTCCAGCATCTCGCCCACGGTGCGTGGGCGCTCGGCGACCTGGGACGAGCGGGCCGCGGGACGCCCCGCATCCCCGGCCTGTGCGCTCACGACCTCACGCCTTCTTCTTGCCCGGTCCCTTGCGACCGACCTTCCGCTTGGGCCCGCTGCTGCCGCCGGCGGCTCGCTGGGCCTCCCGCTGGGCTTTGCGGTCGGCCCGCTGGGCCTCGCGCTTGATGTCACCGTCCACCTTGGCCTGTTTCATGGCCGCGTACATGGCGTAGATAGCCATACAACCTCCGGCTCCAACGATCACACTCCCCACCAAGCCAAAGGCTGCCCGGCCAGCCGCCTCGCCAAACATGGCCATGGCTCCAACGATGTTAAGGACGCCGGCAATACCAGGCCCCAGAAACATCAAGGGGAAGATCGGATTGAACTTGCCGCCATGCTCATAGCCAAAGATGTGAGAGAAGGTGGCACAGGCCAGGAGCAGAGTCGCCGACTCAGCGCCGATGCCTCCTGGTGAACCGACTTGGAAGGCGTACACAAGGGCTGCGATGGCCACGAGCCCCGAAAGTGCTGTGGGCACCAGGGCGTGCTTGAGCGCGAGCTTTCCGATGAAGCTCTCTCCTTGGCCGCCGTGCGTGGCCATGTAGCCCTGGTGGAAAATCCAGCCAGCCACAAGGATGAGAGCCTTGGAAGTGTAGAGCGCGCCCCAGTTGCTGAATTCGGGATCCAATGCCGTAAAGAATGGAAATAGGGCCCCGACCAGCAGCACCTTGGAGGACTTGCGCAGGATCAGCGGCGTCTGTTCGAGGTCCCGCTTCTCCCCGATCGCTCCCTTGGCCGATCTGGCTTCGCGCGCATCCGGGGCGGCAGCGTCTGGCTTGACCTCATCGCCCAGGGCTGAGGGCGAGCTCGGCTCGGGTTGAGGTGTAGGCGCCGGAGTTGGCTCAGGTTCAGGTTCAGGTTCAGGCTCGGGCTCGGGCTCGGGCCGCAGTGGATCGAGGTCATCCAGAGCGTCCAACTCATCCAGGGGCTGGAGGTCGTCGAACTCGGGAAATTCTTTGGAGTCAGAAGCCATACTTGATTGCTTGCGATATCGGGGGAGAGGGAGGCTATAGCGTTTTACCACGCCCAGGGCATCTCGACTACCAAACCAGACCTCACCGCAGGCCCAAAGTCTATCCCTGTGCGCTGTGGATGACCCTAGAGGTTGCGGAGGCGGTCCTCCCTATCCTTGGCCTCAAGGGCTTCGATCACGGGCTCCAGACGACCTTGGATCACCTGCTCGAGGCTGAAGTTCTTGCGCTCAGTGTCCTCCAGACGATGGTCCGTGAGGCGATTCTGGGGGAAGTTGTACGTGCGCACCCGAGCACTGCGATCGCCAGAGCCGATCTGGTCCTTGCGTTCAGCCGAGCGCTCCTCGTCGATCTCACTCTTCTTCAACTCAAACAGTCGCGCGCGCAGGATGCGCATGGCCTTGGCCTTGTTCTTGTGCTGGGACTTCTCGTCCTGACAGATCACGACCACGTCCGTGGGCAGGTGGGTGATGCGCACGGCCGAACTCGTTTTGTTGACGGACTGACCACCAGGCCCCGAGGAGCGCATGGTGTCGATGCGCAGCTCTTCGTCCTTGATGTCGATCTCCACTTCCTCGGCCTCGGGCAGGACGGCGCAGGTGGCGGCGGACGTATGGATGCGGCCCTGGGTTTCGGTACTCGGCACCCGCTGCACCCGGTGCCCGCCGGATTCGAAGCGCAGGAGCTTCCAGGCCCCCGCACCCTTCACTCCGAAGATGATCTCCTTGAACCCGCCCACCTCGGTGCGCGACTCCGAGATAAGGTCCACCTTTAGCCGGTGGTTCTCGAAGAACTTCGAGTACATCCGGAACAGGTCCGCTGCGAACAGGGTGGCCTCGTCCCCACCCGTGCCAGCGCGGATCTCAAAGATGACCTTGGTGCGATTCTCTTCCGGGTCGGCGATCAGGGCCAGCTTGATCTGGTTGTCGAGAGCCTGCTCTTGCTCCTCGAGGCCATCGAGGTCCTCCTGGGCCAGCGCCACGAGATCCTCGTCCCCACCTTCGTCGATGATCGACACGGCCTCCGCACGCTGCTGGCGCATGGATTCCACGGCTTCAAACATCTTGGCCGAGGACTCCAGGCTGCCGCGCTCTCGCAACAGTGCCGGGTAGCGCTTGGCGTCACCAAGCACCTCGGGTGAGCCAATCAACTCAGTCAGTTCCGCAAACCGCTCCGAGCGTTCGCGCAGCTTGGAGACCAGTGCGTCGTTGAACTCCATGGACCTTTTGGAGCGCGAACCGGCAAGCGCCAGCTCATGCGCGGGGGAGGACTAGGACTTGTGCTTGGCGTGAGCGGTACCGTACTTCTTAACGAAGCGGTCCACACGACCGGCGGCATCCACGAACTTTTGCTTGCCCGTGTAGAAGGGGTGGCAGACGTTGCAGATCTCGATACGCAGCTCGTTCACCGTGGCGCGCGTCTCGAAGGAGTTTCCGCAACCGCAGGTGACCTTGCAGTCCTGGTATTTGGGGTGAATCTTGGCTTTCATCGTTTCCGTGCCCGTTGTTGTCCCATGGGATGGGTTTGCCTGTTGTGCGCGCCATTTCCAAAGGCGTCGCGGAGGGAATCGGGCGCAAGAGGGTAGCGGCCACCCCCGCCCGCGGCAAGGGGCCGAGCCCAGGGGTTCTCAGCCAGCCTCAGGCAGGGGAATCCAGAGCCGCCAGAAGGCCCAACGTGAGGGCCACAGGCAACCCCACCACGTTGTCGAATCCACCACCGTCCAGGGATTCCACAAAGGCGTCGGCTGTTTCCTGGATGGCGTAGCCTCCGGCCTTGTCCTTCCACTCACCAGATTTTACGTAGGCGGCGGCCTCAGCGGGTCGAATGGGCCGCATCGTGACCCAGGTCTGCTCGTGGGCCGTGCGGGCCACACCATCCCGAGTTCGAACGACCGACACTCCGGTAACGACGCGGTGGCGGGTGCCGGACAGGCGCTCCAGCATCTGCCTTGCCTCCCCCTCCCCCTCGGGCTTGCCCAGTAGGCGCTCATTCTCGCCCTCCCCCAGGACCACGATGGTGTCCGCCCCCAGGACCAGACAGTTTTCACCCAGGTGGGATTGAGCAACCGCGCGCGCCTTGCGCTCGGCCAGCGCCTCGGCCGCCTCCTGGGCGAGCCAGGAGTCGTCTACCCCCTCCTGCACGTCCGATGGTTCAACCGCGAAGGCCAGTCCCGCCTCCGTGAGCAAGCGTGCCCTGCGGGGCGAGGCAGAGGCCAGGATCAAGTCTGCCCTGGCCACGGTTTCCTATCGCCGGCGGGCGGCACTCTTCGCTGGTTTCTTCTTGGCCGCCTTCTTCTTGGCGGGCGCTTTCTTGGCCGGCTTCTTCTTGGCGGGCGCTTTCTTG
>DUDB01000053.1 GCA_012959525.1 Planctomycetota bacterium | reverse complement strand
GGGCCGGGGAGTTCGGTCGCACACCCTTCTCCCAGGGCTCGGACGGACGGGACCACAACCCCTATGGATTCAGTGTCTTCCTCGCGGGCGGGGGCGTACGAGGGGGGACGGTCTATGGGCAGACGGACGAGTTCGGCTATCACGTGGTCGAGGACCGCTGCGACGTGTACGACCTGTGGGCCACGGTCCTGCACCAGTTGGGTCTCGATCATAAGCGCCTCACGTATCGCTACGCTGGCCGCGACGTGCGCTTGACGGACGTCCACGGCACCGTGCTGACCAAAATCCTGTCCTGATGACGTCCTCCCCGGGCACCCATCTGATCCAAAATGGGTCGGGCCTCGGAGTCCGACTGTCTGCGCTTGGGGCGACTCTGGTCGAGGTCCTGGTCCCGGATCGCGAGGGCCACTTCGCGGACGTCCTGTGCCACGCCCAGGATCAGCGCTACGCCGGGGTCACCGTCGGTCGCGTCGCCAACAGGATCTGCCGTGCCCGATTCGAGCTGGAGGGCGAGGTCTTTGAGTTGACTCGCAATGAAGGGGAGCATCACTTGCATGGCGGTGGGGAGCGGTCACTGGAGAGACTCGTCTGGGACGCGGAACCTTCAAGTTCCTCCGTCACCTTTGAGACGCGGAGCCCGGACGGCGACGACGGCTACCCTGGCACTCTGGATGTCCGCGTGACCTACTCGGTGACTGAGGATGATGAGCTGGTCATCCGCTATCACGCAACGACCGACCGCCCGACTCCCGTGAATCTGACCAATCACGCGTACTGGAATCTTGGCGGTGCCGTCGAGGAGCACGAACTGGCGCTCCATGCGGCTCAGTTCGTGCCGACGGACGATGACCTGATCCCGACGGGAGCGATCCAGCCCGTCGAGGGGACGGCGCTCGACTTCACATTCCCGAGGCGATTGGGGTCGGATCCGTTCGATCACACGCTTGTGCTTGACGCTGGAGCGCCGGCGGCGACGCTGAGCCATGGGGCCACGGGGCGGCGCATGGATGTGCTCACAACGCAGCCCGCCCTCCAATTGTTCGTCACCCAGCACGCAGTGTGCCTCGAAGTGCAGGGGTTCCCCGATGCGGTGAATCACCCCCAATTCCCATCGGTGATTCTGCAGCCCGGCGACCCATACGTGCAGGAAACCACGCACCGCTTCGGCGTATCTTGAGTACGGTGACTGCGGAGCACAGGTGCTCCTCTTCCGCCACTCCGGCGCACCATGAGCGACACCCCGATGCCACGACCCTACATCCTGAGCGCTGAGCAGATCGAGCAGTTCCTGCGCCTCGGATACGTCCATCTCCCGGGGGTTCTCACCGAGGAGGAGGTCTGCCAGCTGGAACCCAATTACGACCGCTTCATGCGCAATGAGGTGCCCGGGATGGGCCGGGATTTCTGCGACATGAGCGGACCCTATGACCGCGCATTCGAGGACTATGCGCTGGTCAATGCGATGCTGCCCCGTGTCTACATGCCGGACCTGCAGGGGAACGCTTTCGAGAAGGTGTCCGGTGAGATCGCTGGTCAGCTGATCGGGGACGACATCCTTCTCGATTACGATCAGTTTCTGGCGAAGAAGCCCAGACGCCCGGGGGCGCAGTTCGCCTGGCATCAGGATCAGGGCTACTGGCCAGCAGGTACCCCTGACACGCGCACGGTGACCTGTTCACTGGCCATCGATGACTCACTGAAGACCAACGGTTGCCTGCGGTGTATCTCGGGCTCGGGTGTCGCGGGGGTTCTGCGGCCGCACCGTTCCGTCACGGGCAGTCGCGAGAAAGGTCACACTCTTGAAGCGGGCGTTTGGGCGGAGGACTCCATCGAGTATCTGGAGGTCAGGCGTGGAGGAGTCACGGTCCATGATGAGTGGGTCGTGCACGGGTCAGCAGGCAATCCCACGGACGATTGGCGCAGGACCTACGTCATCGCCTATCGGTCTTTGGCCACCGTCGAGTACGAGCGTTCCATCGGGTTCACCCATTCGCACAATGACGCCATCAACTGGACCACGACCCTGGGCGCGTTCCAGGAATCCTGAGCTTTGGCCCAGGGCCGCGGCCAGCAAGTTGTGGACGGCGGCGGAAATCAGTTGAGCGTGGCGGAGACGCCTTTCGAGAACCTGGACGGGTTCATGCCGTCGCGGTGCCAGTACTGGAAGCGCCAGGTGTTGCCGTTGCAGAGCGACCCCCCGATGGTGGGGACACCGCCGCCTGGGGCGGAAGCCGCGTTCAACAGGTCCATGCTGAACGTTCCCGATGAGCTGATGGCGCCGGCGTCCTTGCCGTAGCGGCCGATCGTTGAGCCGGCCAGGCATAGTTGGGACACACCGGTTGGACTCACGGCCGCGGTTCCCAGGCCCACGAGTGGACAGGTGAACTGGCCGGTAAAGCTCGTACTCAGGCTGAGCATGAGTGAGCCACCTATGCAGGAACAAGCGTTCAGGGTCACGTCGCCGATGTTGTTGGGGTCGGTATCACAGAACACGGACAGACAATCAGCCGCGGGCAGGGTGAAGACATAAGCGGCGCCAGAGTCGGAACCCAGGTCGTCTTTGAAGTAGGCGCCACCGATTACCCGAGTTCCATCCATGGCGGCGCCGACGGAAAAAAAGTCCCCCGCTGCCCCATCGCTTGGGAGAAGCTTGGTTATCAGGGCGCCCGTGGTCAGGTCGATGAGCTGCGCTGAGCCGGACGCCGTGCCATTGTCGATGGCCAGGGGGGCTCCGATCAGGGCGGCCGTGCCCTCCACCGCAACGGAGTATCCGAACCAGATCGCCGTCGCACCATCGGGCGAGAGCAGCTTGGACGTCTGAGATCCCGTGCCTGTATCAAAGGTGTAGGCTGCCCCGCAGTTGACTCCAAGATCGTCGTTATAGGGCGCACCGATGAGCGCCGTTGAGCCGTCGATGGCCACGCTTGTCCCGAACATATCCGCAGAGGCGACGTTGTTGGGAAGGAGTTTGAAGAGCTCTGTTTGGCTGGACAAATCAAAGAGGTAGGCCGATCCCGAGTTGATTGCAGGCGCATCGTCTCCTGGGGCTCCAACAAGCACCGAGTTCCCGTCGGTCGAGACGGACCAGCCGAAGGTCGCGTTTGCCGAAGCATCACTGGCAACTAGTTTTCCGATCTGCGAACCGGTGGTTGTGTCAAACAGATAGACGGAGCCGCAGCTGAACATTCCGCAGGCGTCTCCCGGTGCTCCGATGACCGCGGTATTGCCCTTGAGCGCGACGGAGAAGCCGAACATGTCATTGGCGTCACCATCTGCTGCGAGGAGCTTCGCAATCTGCGCACCGGTCGTTGAGTCGAACAGATAGGCCGAACCCGAGCCATCGCCCAGGTCGTCGTCCGAAAATGTCCCAACGAGGACGGTTGTTCCAGAAATGGCCACCGAGCAGCCAAATGAGTCCGCGACGTCACCGTCCAGGGGGAGCAGCTTCACCGTCTGGATTCCGGTCGCCGTGTCGAACAGGTAGACGGACCCCGAGTTGCCGCCCAGGTCATCATCCCCCGGCGCGGCAACGACCGCCGTGGTTCCCTCGATCGCAACCGCATTACCGAAGTAGTCGGACGTCGCTCCATCGGCAGCCAGGAGTTTCGCCGTCTCGTTGATGGTTTGCGCACGCGCAGACGTGACGAGGGCGATGCATGCGAGGAATCCGTAGAGGGTGCTGGTTGTTGGGGCTTTCATATTGATCACTAGTCACAAAGGATACCCGGTTGCGCCGAATCCGGAGGGTTCCTTGAGGTCTGCCTGAGCGCATGTGGCTCGGATGGGCCGAGCACTGCTGGCCAGCGGTTGCCCCTGACCGCCTTCATTCTCCAAGGGTGCGAGGGCATTTCGAGAGGGTGGGGTGGGCGGGTCCCACGCTACACTGGGGCCATGGCACACGAGCTTCGATTGGCCAGACGGGATTTTCTTGCGGTGACGACGAGCGCGGTAGCGCTTGGTATGCAGGAGGACTCAGCAGATTCGCGTCCGACCTCCGGATTCGTTCGGCACGATGTGGCGGAATGGGGTGTGGAAGGTCGTGGTTGGGAGGAGACGGAGCGTTTCTATTCCCGCCTGCCGCTACGAGCCAAGGGAGTGGTGCGGCCGGTGGTCTGGCGCCTGGGTCAGCACTCGGCGGGGATGGTGGCCCGCTTCCGTACTCCGGCCCCAACCTTGAATATCAACGTCAAGTTGCTTCTGTCAGACTTGGACATGGTGCACATGCCCGCAACGGGAGTCAGTGGGGTGGATCTGTACGCCGCTCACGGATCGAAGTGGCGGTGGGTGGCCTGTGGAATGCCGCGCACGCAGGAGTATCAGTTGAGCGTCTCGGGGCTGAGGGAGGGTGAGCGCGAGTATCTGCTCTACCTCCCGCTCTACAACGGGGTGGAATCGCTTACCGTCGATGTGCCGGAAGGAGCTCGCTTCAAACGAGTGCTGCCCCGCCGCGAGCCGCCGATCGTCTACTACGGGACCTCGATCGCCCAGGGGGCCTGCGCATCGAGGCCAGGGATGGCCTTCACGAACATTCTCCATCGGCGCTTGGACATGCCCGTGCTCAATCTGGGGTTCAGTGGAAACGGCCGCATGGAAGCGGAGGTGGGCGCGTTGATCGCGGAGATCGAGGCGGCCTGCTACGTGATCGACTGCCTGCCCAACATGGGGCCCGAGGACGTCAGCGCGCGCACGGGGCCGCTCGTGCGCCAACTCCGGGCCACGCGACCCGAGACCCCGATTCTGCTCGTGGAGGACCGCCGCATGCCAAACTCGGTGTTTCTTCCTGCGCGGGACGCCTTTCACGACAAGAACCAGGGTGCTCTGCGCCGTGCCCATGAAGCGCTTGTGGCGGAAGGGGTCACGGGCATCCACTATCTCGCGGACGCGCCCTTCCTCGGAACGGATGGGGAGGCGACGGTGGACGCATCGCACCCGAACGACCTGGGGATGACGCGCTATGCGGATGCGCTCGAGGCCGCGCTCAAGCCGATCCTGGGCGCGCGCTGAGCCTGATGCTGCGAGTTGCCTGGCACGTCGGCCGTGTGCGGCTTGGAGGAATCAGTCCACTGGCGCTTCGTAGGAGCCCGTGGACTGGTGGGGCGTGAGCGGCCAGGTATCCGTGCGGAACGGGAAGGCCGGCAATTCCCGGGAGTTCATCAGGCCTCCTGCCGGGAGGTTGGACCAGCCATAGCGGACGGCCACGGGTTCGAGGACCGAATCGCTCCAGACCACGAGCGAGCTGTCGCCACCATTGACGCGCACGCGGGCATGGTGGAACTCCTTGTCCGCTCCCGCGATGTAGAAGCCCGCTTCCTCGTCCTGGTCGAGGCGTAGACCGTTGGCCGTACCCTGGGTGAAGCGGATCGTGACTTTGCCGGCCTCAACC
Source organism: Planctomycetota bacterium (assembly GCA_012959525.1). Taxonomy (GTDB): domain Bacteria; phylum Planctomycetota; class UBA1135; order UBA1135. The sequence continues at coordinate 83,151 of DUDB01000053.1, read as the reverse complement.
TGCATCGACTCATACAGGGGGCCACGCCACTCGAGTGGCTCGTCAGAGCGGTAGCGCTTGATCCCATGGACCTCGGACAGGGCCCAGCGCGCCGCCCGCTCGCCCACGGGCAGCTTGCGGCCTGGGTGGATACTGCCGTTCGAGTTCGTGTCATAGGTCACGATGAGGCCCGTGTTCGCCGTTCGCTGCCAGGTGATGTGCTGCAGCTCGCGAACGATGTTGGTGTGGTGGTTCATGTCGTAGGTCATTGAGCGTCGGTTGCTCCAGCCCGCGATCTGGATGATCCCGAAGGGCAGCTGCGGCTCGTCGAAGAGTGCACGCCAGTCGGAAATCACGGCGGGGAAGGTCTGGTGGAAGGGCTTCCAGCTTTCACCGAAGGAGTTGTTCTCACCCTGGTAGAAGAGCACGCCCCGCACCCTTGCTCGGGCGATGGGCCGGATGACGCCATTCAGCATTCCACCCGGCTGCCCCTGGGCCGCGGGGTCTTCGTATTGGCGTTTGTCCGGTCGCCGGGGCTCGCGTTCCCCGGCCGCTACGGCCGCGGCGCGCGCGGTCTCCCAGGCGGCCACGTCATCGGCGTAACGTAGAGCCGCGCCCTCCTCGCCGCCGCCCCCGCGCCATGCACTGAGCCGGGCCTCGAACTCGTCGAAGTAGCTCTGCATCTCGGGGAAGCCACGCAGGGTGTCCTGTGTGACCCAGTGCTGTGCCATGGTCCCTCCCCAGGAGGCGTCGATGAGGCCGATAGGCACGTCCAGTCGCCGTCGCATGCGTCGGGCGAAGTAGTACCCGACTCCCGTGCAGTCGGCGGCCTCTTCGGGGATGCAGCGCCGCCACGGGCCGCCATTCTCGCCAGCGCGTACGGGGAAGTCCTCCTGGGGCTCCAGGTGAGCGACCTTCGGCAAGCGTAGGTAGCGTACCTCTGGCATGTCCGCCGACTCCACCTCTAGGTCCGCGTCCCGCGAGGATCGCAGGGTCCACTCCATGTTGCTCTGTCCGCCACAGACCCAGACATCCCCGACGAGGACGTCGACGAAACGGCGAACGCTCCCGCCGCTCTCCACTACCAGATCGCTTCCCACGAAGTTCGCTGAGGGCAGGGCCTCGAGTGTGATTTCCCACCTGCCGTCCGGGGTGGCTTGTACCGTCCCCTTGCGTTCGGACGTTGCCCCCATGGCGAAACCCACGCGGATCTCTTCCCCGGGTGTTCCCCAGCCCCAGATGCGAATAGGCTTCTCGCGCTGCAGGACCATGTGGTCACCGAAGAGGTTCGCCACTCTCAGCTCTTGGCTCGCCCCAAGGAGTGGGGTGAGTGCAAGGGAGCCAACGGTGGCGAGCAGCAGTAGGCGAGGGACCTGAGAGAGAGTGGGGGCCATGATTCTTGTGCCCATGGAGGGGGCCTCGGGTTCGAGCAACGGTGAACGAGGCTAGAGGATAGTGGGTCCCATCCTCCCACGCTCGATCGAGCCAACCCGAGCCCTGCCAGCGCTGCCCCTGAAGCCCGATCAGTAGATCAGACCTGCGATGCCCTTCGAGAACCGAGAGGGATTCATGCCCGCGCGGTGCCAGTACTGGAAGCGCCAGGTGTTGCCGTTGCACAGGGCGCCACCGATGGTAGGCACGCCGCCACCGGGGGCGGAGGCCGCGTTCAGGAGGTCGATACTGAAGGTTCCCGAGCCGCTGATCGCTCCAGCGTCCTTGCTGTAGCGGCCGATGGTCGACCCGGCCAGGCAGAGCTGCGAGACGCCGGTGGGGCTCACGGCCGTGGTGCCCAGACCCACGAGCGGGTAGGTGAACTGGTTCGGGAAGCTCGTACTCAGGCTGAGCATGATCGCACCACCCGTGCAGTCGCAACCGCTTAGGCTCACGTCACCGATGTTGTTGATGTCGGTATCACAGAAGACGACGTTGCATTGCGACGACCCGCCCATGAGGTTCTCGTACCAGGAAATCTTGTCATCCGAGGAGGACGCCGAGAGCACATCGGGGTCGGAATCTCCATCCAGATCGACGGCGAATACGGTCTTTGCGGCGTAGGCGCTACCGAAGATGATCTTCTTGGAGGTGAAGGCACCTCCCCCGACTCCATTGCCCGCACCGACGTTCTCGTACCATGCGATGTCGTTGTCGATGTCCGACGCGGAGAGCACGTCCGCATCCCCATCGCCATCCAGGTCCGCGGCGGAGACACAGTTGGCACCTTTTGCGTCCTTGGTGATGACGGCTTCTGGGCCGAACTTGCCGTTCCCCTTGTTTTCGTACCAGGCGATCTTGTAGTCCTTCTGGGAAGCGGAGAGCACGTCCAGGTCCAGGTCACCGTCGAGGTCGATGGCGTAGACCGACCAGGCGAAGTTGGCGTTGGTCGAGATGATCTTGGGTGATCCGAAGCTGCCGCCGTTCAATCCGTTGCCCGCGCCGACGTTTTTGTACCAGCAGATCTTGTCGTCGTAGCGCGAGGCCGAGAGCACGTCGGCATCGCCATCACCGTCCAGGTCGGCGGCATAGATCGTCTGGGGACCGTCGGCCTCGAGGGTGATGATCTGCTGAGGCCCGAAGGAGCCGCCGCCCAGGTTCTCGTACCAGGCCACCTCGTCGTCGATCTCCGAGGCCACGATCACGTCAGGATCCCCGTCCCCGTCCAGGTCGGTGGCATGCAGGCTGCGTGCGCCTTCGTTGGCGGTGGAGATCACCTGCTGTGGGCCGAACACCCCTCCGCCCAGGTTCTCGTACCAGGCGGTCTTGTTGTCGTCGCGGGACGCGGAGAGAACGTCGGCGTCGCCGTCTCCATCCAGATCCGCGGCGTGGACCGCGAGGGCGAAGTCGGCCTGCGTCGAGATGATCTGCTCGGGCCCGAACTGGCCGCCGCCCAGGTTCTCGTACCAGGCGATCTTGTCGTCCAGCCAGGAGGCCGAGAGGGCGTCCATGTCTCCATCAGCATCCAGGTCCGCGGCGTAGAGTCCGGTGGCATAATCCGCGTTGGAGGTGATCACCTGGGGCGGCCCGAAGTCCTGGCCCATGGCCATGGAGACGGTGATCAGAGCAGCGGGAATGGAGTGGGTGAAGCGGCTGGAATTACCCATGAGCGTCAGGGATTACTGAACAAACTCCACCACGAGGGTGGGCTCGTAGCGATCGCCCTTCTGGAATGCTTGAGCTCGGCGTTGGCCGAAGCCCTCGAACAGGAGCAGGGCGTGGTTGCCGGACTGCCAGCCGGGCCGGTCCACGACCTCCTGCAGGAGCGGGGACAGGTCAGGCGTTGTCTGCCGTGCCCCCCGTGCGCCGGGGTAGCGCCAGATCGCGGCCTTCCAGACGACCTCGGCCGTGGTGCGCGGGCGCGAGGAGAGCCCGTGGGCGGTCTTTCTGATGGGGGCGGCCTGGTCCGAGGCCTCGGCGGTCACCGAGAGCTGCGACCCGAGCGTGCCGCGGTCCTCGGCGCTGAACTGGATCCAGGCGCCCGTGATCGTCGCCCCGGCGGGCACGTTCATGGCCATCCGCAGGCCGACCAAGGTAGGGGTTGCCTTGTGCAGTCCGAGGTTCAGTGTGGTTCCGTTGCGGACGACTTCGCCATTGATCTTGTTCTCCTGGCCGTCATCCCGGATGCGCGCGACGCTCGTGATTACGCGCGTGGGCTGGCGCACCTGGATGGGGATGCCCAGAGAGCAGACGGATCCCTCGTTGTCGACCATGGCCAAGGCGTTTAGGACATAAGAGCCCGGTGCGTCCGTCGACCAGTTCAGTTGATACGGGGGGGCGTAGTCCATTCCCAGCAGCTGATCCCCGTTCACCCAGGTGTCGACACGGTTGATCGCCCCGGTCGTCTGCGCCTGGATGTCGACGGTGGCCCCGGGATCGAAGACGTCGCCTGCCGCCGGTGAGGTGATGGCAACGCTGCCGCTGCTCGCGCAGTTGGGGAACAGGTATATGGAGTCCGTGGCCTGCAGGCCATCGGCATCCGTCACAATGAGGCGGACCTCATAGGCATAGGAGATCCCCGAACAGGACGTGGGGAGCAGCAGGGCCTGCGCCGTCTGCGTGAAGTACTCGTCGCCCAGGTGCTTGTGGTTGTCGTGGATGAGGTACACCTGCCAGCGGTAGGAGAGGTCCGTGGGCCCGTGCTCCGCATCGCTGACCGAGGCCGCCAGGTTCAGGTACGTCAGATCGGTTGTCGAGTATTGGCTGCCGTTCTGAACGCTTGTGATATCGACGACGGGGGGGGTGTTGTCGATGTGGACGTTCAGGAGGGTATTGCCTGTAGCGCCCTTCACGTCGGTGACCGTGAGGCTCACCACCTGGGTGGCCGGGAGGCCGCCGGGGTTGTCTACGGCAATCCTGGGGCTGGGTTCGGTCGAGGTGCTTCCGTCGGGGAACTGCCACAGGAAGGACACGTCTCCGCCCTCGGGGTCAAAAGAGGCCGTGCCGTCCAGCTGTAGAGTGCGGGGGCTCGAACCGTAAGGGGCGTCCGCCAGGGGGACCGACTGCGGCGGGGCGTTGCTGTCACCCGTGTAGCGGATCCGCCGAACCTGGTTCACCGACCAGGGAACGTAGAGCAGGTCGCCTGCGCTGCGTTCTTCCTCGAAGGTCACCGGGCGGACAAGGATGCCGAACTCCAGAACCTGCTGGAGATCGTCCTGGTTGTCGAACACCAGGGAGCGCACCCAGTTGGCTCCCCAGTCCCCGATGAAGTACTGGCCCTTGTAGGGCGCACCAAAGCCCTTGCCGGACAGGGTCAGTCCACCGGTGGCGCTGTTTCCCATGAACGACTCCCCATCCACGGGGCAGCCTGCAGAGCCCAAGAGGGAGCGGCGTGCCAGGCCGTTCAGGAAGATCGGGACGTAGGCCCGGGTGTTGCTGTGGTTCCATTCCAGGCTCGGGCGCCGGTGCATGAAGGTCGGCGTGGTGGGGGGGATGACCACGGTGTTGTCGCAGGGATTGCGAAAGTTCGGGTTGTGGTCTTCGCGCTCCTGCTTGATCAGGTCCTGGAAGTAGAAGTACTGCTGGAGACAGGTCACCCCATCGTAGAGAGGGTTGGGAGCGTCTCGGTTCTCCGTCAGGGCCGCCGCGTAGTCATCCTGCTTGGTGAGACCCTCGAAGTGCGGCCAGCCCATGTTCATTCCCGCCTCGGACACCACGTCCATCTCTTCCCAGTCATTCCACCCCACGTCGCCCAGGTAGATCGAGCCCGGATCGCCAGCGCTGGGGTCGGTGGATCCCGTCCCAGGCCGAACGTCGAAACGGAAGGGATTGCGCAAGCCCAGGGTCCAGACCCGCGACTGCACGGATCCGGGGTCGGACGGATCGTAGAATGGGTTGCTGGGTAGCCCCAAGCCGGTCTCGGGGTCGATTCGTAGGAGCTTGCCGTTCATGCTCCCGATCATCTGGGACCGAAACGCGCCGACGGCTTCTTCGCTGCGGATGATGCCATCGCTCAGGGCCTGGGTGACGAAGGAGCCCGCGCCTGGAACGCCCGTGTCCACGAAGAAGAAGGAGGCTCCGTCGCCAGCGGCCACGAGCAGGGTCCCATCGGAACCGAAGCCGACCCCTCCCGTTCCGTGGGATGTGGAGACGATCGGGACACCATTGTCGATCTGGTCTCCGATCAGAATCGTGCGACTGCCGGGAACGAGAGTTTGGAAGCCCGTGTTGGCGTCGGCGGTGTAGCGAGTCAGTCGGCCGATCGTCGCGTTGTTGTACCAGTTGGCATTCGGGTCGTACTGGGGGGTCCCGTAGTAGAGCAGGTGGTGCCGATCCACCACGTAGTACAGGTACATGTATCCGTTCTGGAGGAAGTCCGGGTGCAGGGCGAACCCACACATGCCGAGGTCGTTCCAACGGCCGACCTCCTCCTTGATGTCGACCAGGGGGCTGAGAACTCCATTGAGCAGGAAATGCACTTCACCAAAGGCTGTCCAGACGTACATCCGGTCGTTGCCGTCATGCGTGACACCGACGGCGCCGTTGGGGGTGTCGACCACCAGTTCATCCACGTAGCCGCTTGGAAACTGTGCGGACAGTGGGGCTCCAAGCGCAAGGGTTGCTGCGAGTGTGTGGATGGGTCTCATGCTGATCCACAACCTGTGGAATTCTGCCCTAAGTCTATCTGGCTGCGTTAGATAGGAGCGGCACTTTCCCGTCTCCTCCGTTGTTTACCTCGGAAGCGTCGATATTCCGCTTGGTGTGTTTCCTTGAGACGCTGCCAAAGCGTGTAGCTACCGTGAGTGCACGTTGCGGCAGCGCTCGGCGTGGGCTCCGTCGCTGAACAGTCGTGCGAACTCCCTGTGTCCCCGCGGGCTGAAGTGGTTGTCGATGCGATTGAAGAGGAGCAACTCCCTGTCCGTGCCGTAGCCCGATACCCCCAGGTTGATCAGGGCCAGACCCTCGGTTTGGTGTACATCCGGCTCGGTGGAAACCTGTGCGTCCTGGACTCGGTGACTCCACACGTAGGAGTCCCCGAGGGCCAGGACTCCGCGATCGGGGCCGGACCGCGCAGTGGTGTTGTGCCTCGAAATCCGGGCGCGTTCTGGCGTACCTCGATGGCGAACCCGTCTCCCTCGTGCACCCCGAGGAAGTCTGACTTGCCGCTCCAGCTCAAGAGGGAATCGAACTGGCAGAAGAAGTTGTGTTCGGTGCCGCCCCGAAAAACAAACCAGGCGCGGTTCAGCGCACGAGGACTTCACCCACTCCCACGAGCAGCAGCAAACCCACGGCCTAGGCCAAGAGGATGCAGCAGATCCTGAGCAGGCGTCTGGCGGCTCTAGCGGGCGAGAGGGGCTCTGGACCCGGCTACTCCATACGCTGTGGCCGGGCTGGCATCACGCCCCAGGTCGAAAGCCCGTGGGCGGTGGGGTCCTTGTTGCGCCAGAGTACGCGCTGGCGTCGACTGGCGGTGGGCGCTCGCCGGCCTGTAGGTTTGGGCCGCCAGACCCCGTCTGGATACTATCGGTCGGAGCCAGAGATCTGTTCCGTCTCGGCGTACTTCAGCCAGCGCTTGTCCAGAAAATGGAACACGTCTTTGCCTGCCTGATACCCCGAAGGGGATCCGTCCGCTTCGGGCTGGCCATACAACTCTTCGGTGTACGTGCGCAGCTCTGCCATGAACGTGTCTCGGTTGCTGGAGAGGCGGCAGCAGGAGGGCAACCAGCGCTGGCCCGTGCGATCCAGGTCCGTGGCGATGTAGTCAAGGAAGCTCCAGGACTTGGCCAGGTCCTCATTCTCCATGGAGTAGAGCTGCTTGAGCAGGAGCCTGTCGATGCGTGGGGCGTACTCGCGGGCCATGGCGTTGAGAGTCTCCCGGTAGCTCAAGCCTATGTCCTGCTTGCCCTCCTCCTTGGCGCGGCGCACGTAGGTTCCCGGGTCGAAGGCGCTGCAGCTGACGCTGTTACGGCCGAGCAATTCGAAGGAGAGGTAGTAGCCCAGGCCCTCCTCAAGCCAGGGTTGCTGCATGCCGACCGCGCTACCATGGAAGTGGAAGTCGGCCAGGGAGTGGCCGAGGGCGTGGGTGACCAGGCCATCCATGTCCTCGAACTCCGGTATGCGCCAGAGGTCCAGGCAGAGGCCTGGATTGGGTGAAGAGCGCGAGCCCGTGGATTTGCGATTGAGCTTCCCGTTGGCGTCGTTGCCCCAATGGATGCCGTAGTAGGCTGCTAGGAAGGGCTCGTGGTAGGTGATGTCGGATGGGCCGAAGTAGAACTCCTGGAAGACGCCCTCGGGGATGCGATCTTCAAAGTCCGGGCTCACATAGGGGTCCACGAACTGGTTGCGGAACACCTCGATGACTTTCTCGCCGTGTCGCAGGAGGTCGCTGATGCGCTCGTCGGTGAAGCGACCGAAGTAGACCATGCGTAGGTGCTGGGACTCTTGAACCCGAAAGACGTGACTGTCATCGCCGATCTCTTCAACGGCGTGCTGCAGCTCGTCCGTCGTGCCCATCATCTTCACGGAATTCCGGGCTGCCTCGGAGCGCAGGGTGATGGCTTCTTTTGCAACCTGACGCTTCTCCCTGCCCAGGGTCTTGCTGAGAGGGGCTGCTGCGGCCGTGAAAGAGCAGCTCCTGAGCCAGCTGATCGTTCGCTCATAAGCTCCAATCAACTGGTGGTGGGCGGCGAACCATGCCTTGGTGCCGCGCTTGTGCTTGTCGCGCGCGTCCTCGCTCTTTTGGACCCGCCCTAGTCGAAAGGCGTATTCGCGCGCCAGCGTCTCGATGGTCTCGGTGGGCTGGAATAGAGCAAGAAACTTGATGTCCTGACCCCGCACGGAGAGCACCGAGGTCTTCCTGATGGGCTCCTTCTCGCCCATTCTGTTGATCTTGTAGGGGATCTTGGACGGGTTGCGGGTGTCGAGGAGGAACAGATCGTTGTCGGCACCACCTTGGTAGTGGATCGTGGAGCCGTGGTCCGTCTCCTCGATCCAGATACCGCCACCCTCAACGGGCTCTCCCAGCAGGAACTGCTCTCCGTTGATCGGAGTCAGGGCCTTCTTGTAGCGCTTGGCCGCTTTGGCGTCCTTGAAGCCCACCTTGACGATCTGAGCCATGGCGCCTGAAGCGCCGAGCAGAGCCAAGAGTCCAATGGTAACCATGGAGCGCATGGTCGAAGCTTACCTCAGCTTCTCCTGCCCGAGGCACGGGTTTCCCGCCGCAAGCCAATCGAGCGGGCTAGAGACCCGCTTCGGCCTGCCGGAAGGGGGAATGCGGCCCCCGATGGGATTCGGGGGCCGCTACGAGCCACGACTCTCTCTCGGGACTCCCTCTCTGCTATCTCGAATCCGACCAAGTGCGAGCTCGGCTGGGGTGGACAACAGATGACAGGGGCGTAACCGCCCATCTGTGTAAGGAGAGGGCGTGCACAGGCTCAAATAGGACTTGGAAAAGCCGATTTATCTGGGGCCCGTCATGACCTCACAGGAGGGGGGGATGTCCGCATCCCCATCAGCGGGCGGAGACGGGTCTAGATCGGGGCCCGTCCGTCCCGCTGGCCGTCTTCGACATCCACCTCGTCAAGCAGAGTTTTGAACTCCTCGGCGGTGCAGAGACCCTTCTGGACCATCATGCGCTGCAGGGTCTTGATGCTGAGGGCGAGTTCTCCCGCGACCCGATCGCCGTGGGGGGCGCCAGCGGTTCCCGCTGAAGCGCTGGCCCGCATCTGGGCCAGCTCCTGGCGTACCGCCTGGGATTCCTTTTCAGCTCGATCGATGCGGCCGTGCTGGTAGATATCGAAGATCCAGTTGATGAGTGACATGGTGCCTCCTACGCGCCAAGTTCGTTTGGATTCACGGAGCGACCCTCCGCGGCGGAGAGATCTGCGGCGAACATGACCCTGTGCGTCTCCTGGGCGGTCTTCAGGTCCGTGCGCGGCATGGGCTCACCCTTGGAGGTGGCGTCCGCAAAAGCCTGGAACTGGGGGCGGTAGGGGTGGTCGGAGACGTCGCCCGAATCAATCAGGGAGGTCTGCAACTCACTCCACCGGTCCTTGTTCATGCCCTCGAGTTTGTGGCTGTAGATCTTGTTGTCGAGAATGGAGCCGTGGCTGCCTACGAGATGAACGTGGAAGTAATAGGGCTGCAGACAATCCACCACCGAGGCACACTTGGCAACGCGTCCGTCCTCGAAGCGCAGCAAGCTGGAGCTGGTGCTCGGGTACTCATAGGGCGCGAAGATCTCGGAGCCCGAGCGTGTGGCATAACTGGTGACCTCTTCTACCCGCCCCGGGCCGCTGACGCCCATGAAGAAAAGGAGGGCATCGAGGGCGTGACAGCCAGCCGTCGCCAGCGACGATGTTCCCATCTCCTTCTTGACGTTCCAGGGGAACTGGCCATACCAGGGACCAATGCCGTGGTAGTAGTCGACCTCGGCGTAGTGGATGTCGCCGATCAGGCCCTCGCTCAGTACGGAGTGCAGCAGGCTGAAGTGGGCCGAGAAGCGGCACTCAAAGCAGACCATGGCCTGCACGCCCGCTTCCTGCACGGCGCGCTCGATGCGCAGGCAATCGGCGAAGTTGGTGGCCATGGGCTTCTCGATGATCAGGTGCTTGCCCGCCCTGGCCGCGGCCACGGCCTGCTCGGCGTGCAGGTTGTGGGGCGTGCAGATGTCGATCACGTGGATGTCGGGATCTTCAAGCAGGTCCTCGAAGCGCGTGGTGGCCTGAAGGGGCAGCCCGTAGGTGCTCTCTAGGTCACTGGGGTCATGCTCGCGGCGCGAGCACACGCGCGTCACCCGGGCGCCTTCGACGTGCTTGAAGGTCTCGATGTGCGCGCCCGCGACGGCGCCTAGGCCCACGATGCCGATGTTGAGATCACTCATGGGGGCGAGTGTACACTGCAGGCATGCAACTCACCCGCCGCCACTTTCTCACCGGTACCAGCTCTCTTGCCCTCGCATCTCTGGCTCCCGGGCGCCCCCTGCCACGGCCTCGGCGGGACAAGATCCGGCTGGGTGTCGTGGGGGTCTGGAACCGGGGTCGGGCGAACCTGGAAGGCGTGCTTGGCGAGGAGGTCGTCGCGCTTTGCGACGTGGATGAGCGCCACCTGGGGCAGGGGGCCGAGCTCGTCGGGCAGCGTACGGACGGCACCCGCAAGCCCGTGCTCTTCAAGGACTACCGCCGCATGCTCGACTGCCCCGAGATTCTGGACGCGGTCGTGGTCTCCACCGCCGACCACACCCACGCCAGCGTGGCCGCCGCAGCATTGCGCCGTGGTCTGCACGTCTACTGTGAGAAGCCCCTGGCCCATTCGCCCGGTGAGATCCTCTTGCTTCAGGGCCTGGCGCGCGAGAAGGGCCTCGTGACCCAGATGGGCACCCAGATCCACGCGGGGGATAACTACCGCCGGGTGGCCGAGTTGATCCGTAGCGGTGCCATCGGCGAGGTGCAGTACGCCCAGGTGTGGGTCAGTAAGGGCTGGGCCGACGGCCGCTTCGGCCAGACTAAGCCCGCCCCGGCCCACCTGGACTGGGACCTGTGGCAGGGGCCCGTTGCCGAGCGCCCTTATTGTGACGGCTTGCACCCGGCCAACTGGCGCAGGTTCTGGGAATACGGGACGGGCACCCTGGGTGACATGGCGTGTCACCTGATGGACGTGGTGCACTGGGCGTTGGAGTTGGGCCAGCCGGTACGCGTCATGTCGGAAGGGCCGGCATGGCATCCGGTCGGCACTCCCAACTGGATGCGAGCGCACTTCGTGCATCGTGTTCCCAAGACTGGCGGTGGGCAACGGGACCTGGTTGTGCACTGGGCGGACTCCGGAGCATCTGGGGACTACGCCCAGGAGGGCTTCCCCAGCGGAATCCGTTTCGTGGGCAGTTCCGGATCGCTGGTCTGTCACTACGGCAATTACGTGCTTGAGCCGGCCGAGAAGTTCACGGAGTTCGAGGCCCCGGCGCCCTCCATCCCGCGTTCTGTGGGGCACTACCGCGAGTGGTTGAACGGTATCACTGAAGGCACGCCCACCACCTGCAACTTCGACTACTCCGGTGACCTGGCCTGCACGGTCGTTCTGGGCAACGTGGCCTATCGCGTGGGGGAGGCCTACGATGGCCCTGAGCCCTATCCCTACCTCAAGCGCACGGCTCGCAAGACCGAGTGGCGTGGAGAGATCGAGTGGGATGCGGCCACGGGCAGCACGGGTCAGGCGGCAGCCGATGCTCTCTTGCTGCGGGAGTACCGCGAGGGCTGGGAACTCTAGACTACTCCGCCCGCGGGTGCGCTTTCTCGTAGACCTCGCGCAGGCGCTCGACCGAGACGTGGGTATAGATCTGCGTCGTCACCAGGTGCGCGTGGCCCAGCAGCTCCTGCACTGAACGCAGGTCGGCTCCGCGGTCGAGGAGGTGCGTGGCGAAGGAATGCCGCAGGGTGTGAGGGGTGGCGTGGCGGTGAATGCCCGCACCCACCACGTGCTGGGCGACGATGCGTTCAAGGGAGCGGGTAGAGAGGCGTGTGCCCTTCTGCCCCAGGAACACGGCGTCGGGATTAGTGCGCCGGGGGCGCGGGCGATCGGGAGCGCCAAGGTAGGCCTCAAGGGCTTTTACCGCATGGGATCCCAGGGCGGCCAAGCGCTGCTTGCGGCCCTTGCCAAGCACGCGGGCGACTCCTTGGGACAAGTCCAAGTCCTTGCGGTCCAACCCGACGGTCTCCGCAGCACGGGTTCCTGCGCTGTACATGACCTCGAGCAGGGCTCGGTCGCGCAAGCCCAGAGGTGTCTTCGGATCGGGCGCTTGAAGAAGGCTGGCGATCTCTTCCTCGGAGAGCACGGACGGCAGGTGCCGGGGGCGCCGCCGTTGTCGCAGGCCCAGTGCCGGGTTCACCTCAAGCTCCCCCTCGTCCACGAGGTAACGCAGAAACCCACGCACGCTGGAGAGCTTGCGCTGGATGGTGGTGGGCGCCAGGCCGCGCTCGTCCAGGGCGCCGAGCCAGGCCCGCAAGGTGCGCGGGTTGAGGGCGCTCAGCTCTTGCAGTCCACGCCCATCCAGGAACGACAGGAAGTGGTGCAGGTCTCGGGAGTAGGCGCGCAGGGTATGAGGCGATGCCCCCCGGGTGTTCTCCAGGCGGTGCAGGTAGGCGCTGAGAAGCTCAACCATGGAGGTTGAGGCTACTCCGTAGCGGGCCTACTTCTCCAGTGTCTGGTCCTTGCTGGTCTTGGAACCGGGCACGCCCTTGAGGGTGGCCTGATTCTGGGCCTTCCAGGCCTGGATCAGGGTCTCCCTGGAGCGGTAGTTGATTCCAGCGGTGAAGCCCTCTTCGACCGCCTTGTCCATGGCGCGATCGGTGGCTCGAACGCTCTTAGCCTGGGCCTGCAGGTAGGCCTCGATGCGCTCGATGCGCTGCACGAGGTCTGCATTGGGATCGGGGTCCTGTGACCCGCTGGGTGTCTGCACCCAACCGGTCAGGGTCAGGGCACCGGCCCCGATGGCGAGCAGGGGAGACCAGCGGCGGATGGGTTTGGAACAACACTTCATGCCGTATCTATCGGCAGGAACGGGGCACCGGGTGGGAGCAGTTTGGCCCTTGGGCCGGCTGGGTCTCAGAAAGGGACCGGATGGGGCTTCAGACCCGCAAGAACGCACGCCGCGAGTAGAGGAACCCGAGCAGGAGAAGCTCCAGGGCAAGGGCTCCGGCAGCCAGGCACCAGGCGGGGGGGGAGTCGGGCAGTGCCCAGCCCAGCATGCTCTGGAACAAGTCCTCGAAATCCACCCAGCGCGTCAGGAGGTAGATCAGGATCGAGTTGGCCCCCAGGAATACCAGGGGCATGTGCCAGTACCTCGCCTTGGGCAGGTCAATCAGGGCGTGGAAGAGGGCCAGGAGCAGCAGACTCCAGCCAGCACACCAGAACACAAAGGTCGGGGTCCACAAGTTCTTGTTGATGGGCAGGTAGGGGTCTAACCAGTGACCGATGCCAAGGGCGAGCAGTCCGGCGAGCACAAGGACCGTTAGTCGCAGGGCAGGTCCGGGGCCCCTGCTTGTGAGCCAGCGGCCGGCGAAGGCTCCGGCCAGTGCCGTGGCCACGGAAGGCAAGGTAGAGAGCAGACCCTCAGGGTCGCCCGTGCCTCGGTGTAGGCGCCCCGGCAAGAAGGTGCGGTCAAACCAATCGACGATGGTCTCCCCCTGAGCCAGGGAGACCTCTTGCATGCCCGGCGCGGGAACGACAAGGAGCAAGAAGGCATAGCCGCCGAGCAGTCCGAAAAACCAGCGCCACTGGGCGCGGGGTGAGAACTGAATCACCAGGAGGGCTGCCCCCAACCATCCCAGGCCGATGCGACCCAGGACGCTGGCGTAGCGTACCTCCCGGTCTCCAGCGCCCAGCGTGTTGTAGGCCACGCCAAGCATGATCAGGACGCCGGCCCGAATCAGGGCATGGCGCCTGATTTCGGAGCGCCTCTGCCCCCGTTTCTGACGGGCAGCGATGGACAGGGGTAGGGAGACCCCGGCGAGAAAGAGGAAGAGTGGGAAGATCAGGTCATAGAAACGAAACCCGTGCCAGGGCACGTGGTGGCACTGTGCCTCAATCCACTCCAGCGTAGGAGAGCCCGTGGCGCTGGCCAGACCCGCGACCAGAGCGTGCCCGCCGACGATCCAGAACAGGTCCGCCCCGCGCAAGGCGTCCAGAGATTGCAGCCTCTGCGGGATCTTGTTGGCACTCATGGAGTGGTTATTGGATGGGCGTGGAACTGGATGCGTTGGTGCCCGCGCTGGAACTGTACTCACGCGGGGTGAACTGGGGCTGGGCCAGACCTGCGAGCCAGGCCTCGGCGGCTGCGGCCGATCCGGGGGGGCTTAGAGCAAAGAGGAACAGATGCGTCCGCAGGCCCCGAGACATGGCCAGTTGCATGGTTCCCTGGGACTTGTGCGCGGCGATGACCCAGTTGACCAGCACCCGGTAGTCGAGCCGGCCGCGGTGACCAAAGGGCTGCGTACGATCGAAAATCAGAGGGGGCGCACCCGCCGCCAGGGCCGTCTCGGGATAGCCGGCGAGAATCGCGGGCGGGTCGGGAGCCCCATCAGCCGTCTCCTGGCGAGCGCACAGGAGGGCCGGTCTCTGGTCGGCGGGCAGTCGGGCTGCGGCGCGCAGGGCCAGGATGGTGGCGGCCTGGTGGTGGCCATGGGTCTGGGGCGTTGGCGCGAGGGTCAGGATGAAGTCGTAGCGACCCAGGGTCATGCGTTCGACCAGCGCGTCCTCGATCCGGTCTAGATCCCAAACGCCTGCATCGGAAGCCAGGACCTCTTCGGGGTCGGTGCTGTAGCGGTGGTCGGTCTGCTCAAGGAAGTACGCCGCGCGGATCTGCATCAGGGCGCAGCCTTCAAGGAACTCATCGCGCCGGATCTCTGGCAGCAGGGCGCGTCCCACGGACTCATCCGTCAGCTCCGCTTCGTACAGATCCTCTGCCAGCGTGGAATACTTGAAGCCACCTTCACCGTTGGTGATGAGCAACAGGTCGCACACGCCTCCAAGGTGCGCGCGCGTCTTATAGAGAATGGCTGCGGCGCTGGTCTCGTCGTCGGGGTGGGCGTAGACGCCGAGAACGCGTGGGCCCGTAGCCGGTGCTTCGAGTTGGGTGACCACCCAGGGTTGGCCGGGCTTGGGAGTGCTGGTGCATGCCGCCAAGGCGAGCATGGACCACGCAATGTGTGCACGCGCGTTCACTTCTTCTTCGGCCTGAAGGCGACCAGTCGCTCTTCGTTGGTTGTTAGGAATGGGCCGCCGATCAGATCCACGCAGTAGGGGATGGCCGGAAACACGGCGTCGAGGCACTCGGCAATGGCCTTGGGTTGGCCGGGCAGGTTGACGATGAGCGTGCTGCCTCGGATGCCGGCTGTCTGGCGCGAGAGGATTGCGGTGGGGACGACCTTCAAGGAGATCTGCCGCATGAGCTCTCCGAAGCCGGGCATCATCTTCTCGCAGACCTCTTCTGTGGCTTCGGGCGTCACGTCGCGGACGGCCGGACCGGTGCCTCCGGTGGTGACGACCAGGCAGCACCCCTCCGTATCCGCCAGCTCGGTCAGGGTGTCCGCGATGCCGGCGCGGTCATCGGGGATCACGCGGGGCACGGTCTGGAACGGGCAGTTGAGGACCTCTTTCAGGTACGCAGCGATGGCCGGCCCGCCCCGGTCCGTGTACTCGCCGCTGCTGGCGCGATCGGAAACGGTGACGACACCAATGCGGGGGGTGGGGGCCATGAGGGGATTCTGGCCCGGGGGGGAGGGGGCCGCAACGGCCAGGATGGTGCCGAAGCAGCTGTTTGTGGGTTCCGGGATCCCCGTCGGGACACCGGGCGCTCAAAAATATTTGCACTTCTGGGCAAATCCGGCCCCGTAGGGGCCGCTCGTACCGCCGGAGAGGTCAATGCATCTGACGGGTGGCAGAGGGCTTGAGCCCGTGCTAGAACCCTGCCCCTTGAGCCCGTCGCCGAGCCGAACGCCCTCATCATGTCCAAAACTCTCGTCATCGTCGAATCACCCACCAAGGCCAAGACCCTGCGGAAGTACCTGGGTCCCGACTATGTGGTGGAGTCCAGCGTGGGTCATATCCGCGACCTGCCGGGGAAAGCAGCCGAGGTGCCCGCCAAGTACAAGAAGCTGGAGTGGGCCAGCCTGGCGGTCAACGTGGAGGAAGACTTTGAGCCGTTGTATGTGATCAAGCCCGATGCCAGGGCACGCATCAAGGAGCTCAAGGCCAAGCTCAAGACTTGTGACGCCCTGCTGCTGGCGACCGATGAAGACCGCGAGGGAGAGGCCATCGCCTGGCACCTGATGGAGGTTCTGAAGCCCGAGTGCCCGGTGCGGCGCATGGTGTTTCACGAGATCACCAAGGTGGCGATCCTGGAGGCGCTGGACGATACCCGCGACATTAATGCGAACATGGTTCAGGCGCAGGAGACGCGGCGCATTATCGATCGCCTCTACGGGTACGGAGTTTCCCCCGTGTTGTGGCGTAAGATCAAGCCGAAGCTGTCTGCCGGGCGCGTGCAGTCCGTGGCGGTAGGGTTGCTGGTGGAGCGAGAAAAGGCGCGCATACGTTTCTGCGAGGCCCAGTACTGGGACCTGGTGGCCTCCTTCAAGACTCCCGCCGACGAAGTGTTCGAGGCCAACCTCGTGAGTCTCGGGGGGCAGCGCATCGCGGCGGGCAAGGACTTCGATGCCGACACCGGCAAGCTGAAGCGCGATGACGTGACACTGCTCAATGGGGCGGAGGCCCAGGCGCTCGTCAAGGCGATCGAGAGTGAGCCTTTCGAGATCCTGTCTGCGGAGGAAAAACCCTTCACGAAGAAACCCTCGCCACCGTTCCACACCTCGACGCTGCAGCAGGAGGGCAACCGCAAACTGCGTTTTGATGCCAAGCGCACTATGCGGGCTTCCCAGCGCCTGTATGAGAACGGGTACATCACCTACATGCGGACCGACTCGGTTGCCTTGAGCCAGGTGGCCATCGACATGACGCGCCAGGAGATCTCGGCCCAGTACGGCGACGAGTTCGTCCCCGAGGAGCCGCGTACTTATAAGAACAAGGTCAGCAACGCCCAGGAGGCGCACGAGGCCATCCGCCCGGCGGGGGACCGTATCGCACCCATCGAGGAGATTCGCAAGCAGCTCGGCCAGGACGAGGCGAAGGTCTACGAGCTGATCTGGAAGCGCACCATGGCCTCCCAGATGAGGGATGCCCGTGGGCGGCGCATGAGCTTGCGCGTGGGGAATGTCGGTGGCCCTGACGCGAAGCAGGCGATTTTCCAGGCTGGGGGCAACGTGATCGACTTCCCCGGCTTCCTGCGCGCCTACGTGGAGGGTGCTGACGATCCGAGCCAGGCCCTGGCGGATCAGGAGAAGATCCTGCCGGCGGTGGAGCAGGGGGACGGGATGACGCCCACGGATCTGACGGCGGAAGAACACAAGACCTCGCCTCCTGCGCGGTTGACCGAGGCCACACTGGTCAAGGCCCTTGAGGAGTCGGGCATCGGCCGCCCGAGTACTTACGCCTCGATCATCGACACCATCCAGCGCCGGGACTACACCTTCAAGAAGGGGTCGGCTCTGGTGCCCACCTTCACGGCCTTCGCCGTGACCAAGTTGCTACAGAACCACCTGACGCACCTGGTGGACCTTAGCTTTACCGTGGGGATGGAGAGTCGCTTAGACGCCATCGCCAAGGGCGATGAGAATCGAACCGACTACCTCAAGGAATTCTACTTCGGTACAAAGGAGACAGGCCTCAAGCCCCTGCTGGAAACGGGGGTAGCGGAGATCGATCCGCGTGTGGTTTGCACCCTGCCCGTCGGCATCGACGAGAAGCAGCGTGAGATTGTCCTGCGAGTGGGCCGCTATGGCCCCTTCCTGCAACGAGAGGACACCACCGCCACGGTGCCCGATCAGACCTGCCCGGACGAGATCAACGTGGAGTCCGCCACGCGTCTGCTGGCGGCCAGCGAGAAGGGCAAGGAGCCCCTCGGTGAGCACCCCGAGAGCGGTGAGCCCATCTTCCTGAAGTCCGGCCGCTATGGTCCTTACGTGCAGTTGGGCCTGCCGGATGACGACGCGGGGACCAAGCCCAAGATGGCCTCGCTCCTGAAGGACATGGAGCCGGAGAGTGTCGATCTGGATACGGCACTGCAGCTGCTGGCCCTGCCGCGCAAGGTCGGTGAGGACGCGAACAAGGTGGAGATCCTGGCCTTCAACGGCCGCTACGGTCCCTACATCAAGCGTGATGAGGACACCCGCAGCCTGACGCCCGAGGATGATCTCTTGACCCTGTCATTGGAGCGCGCACTCGCACTCCTGGCCCAGGAGCCCACCCGACGCAGCTACAGGACCAAGCCCAAGGAGATCAAGTCCTTCAAGGATGTGCCCGCCCTGGATGGGGGCACGATTCTGCTCCTGGAGGGCCGCTGGGGGCCCTACGTCACGGACGGTGTCGTGAATGCCTCTCTGCCCAAGGGCGCCAAGCCCGAGGACCTGGAGGAGGGGGATGCTCTGGATCTTCTGGAGCGTCAGCGAGAGCGCAAGGGCGGGCGACGGGCGAAGAAGAAAACCGCCAAGAAGAAGGCAGCGAAGAAACCAGCGGCCAAGAAGAAGGCAGCGAAGAAACCAGCGGCCAAGAAGAAGGCAGCGAAGAAGGCAGCGGCCAAGAAGAAGCCGGGCAAGAAGAAAGGCTGACGCGCCGTTCCGCAAGGTACGCCCGTATCTTCGCCACGCTGTTAGTGACTGCGGGCTCGCTGTCGGCGGAGCGTCCTCCAGCTGCCACACGATACGGTCGGTCACTGACAGGTACTTGCCCCAGCGCTCGTGGGCGGAGCGACGCGCCCAAGGCGGAGCCAGAGCTGTCGGAATCGGATGGGGAAGGGGTGGGTATCTCCGCGCCGATCTTATCTGCTCTTCGACAGGCCAGAGACTCTTCCCTGCACCCTCGCGCTACCGCGCCTTGGTGATCTTTAGCTTCTCGACCTTGGCTTGCTTCTTTACTGACTCTTCGCTTCGGGTGAGCGCGGTCGCGATTTTCTTAAGGCTCATGCCCTTGCCCGCCAAGAGTCGGAGTTTCCCAATCTCTGCCGGGGTCCAAGCCTGCCGGTGTCGTTCAAACTTTTTGGCCATGCTGTCTCTAAGTATCGGCGTTCAGAACTCGGACTCGCGGAAAGGAGCACCCTGCGAGCCAAGAGGATCGTCGTGTACCTTAGCAGCGCGCCGAAGTTCTCGTCGCGAAAATGCGTCGCACGTTCTCGCGCCGAGCAAGAATAGCCCGCTGCACTCCTCGAGGATCCATCAGCGACCTCTTCCATGCCGCACACCCAGTGAGCCCCTCAAGGGGGCGATCTGTCCAGCCTGCGGTTTCCGGTGCTTACGACCCGCGCATCGGCGTGCGCCACCACCTTCTTGGTCCCGCGCCTGTTTGACCTGCCGTTGGGCACCCTTTGCCGCTACTCGTCCGATCTCGGACTGGCGATGATCGCTGTCGTGGTTGCCGGCGTTCCCTAGGCGGAATTAAGGCCAGGCGCCCCTACACCTGCAAATCGGGGTTAGCGGATAGGCAACAAAGACGCCATCGACGTAACCCTCCTGTAGCGGAGGCGCTACTTCTTCATCTCGGCCAGCAGTTGGTCCACGGCCTTGTCCATGGCCTCCCCGCGCGGGCCCTTGAAGCGGATCTTGCCCTCGTGATCTAGGATGTAGATCGTCGGCCAGCCGTGCACGTTCCACAGGGTGGATATGGGACCGCTCGTTCCTTCGGGACCGTTCCAGAAGGAGCGCCAGGTGATGTTCTCTTCAAGAAGAACGTCCTGAAGTCCTTCAAGATCCTTGTCACTGTTCACGCCGATCAAGGCAAAGGGCTCGCCAGCGAGGCGTTTCACGAGCGACCGCTCGTGGGGGTACATGGCCACGCAGGGGCCTCACCAGTTGCCCCAGAAGTCGATCACCACCACCTTGCCGCGATAGTCCGAGAGCTTGAAGTCCACGCCCTGAAGGTCGGCGCCGGCGATGTCCGGGGCGATCATGCCGATCTGGAGGCGATCGGATTCAAACAGCTCTCCGCGGGCCGCAGCGCCCAGGGTTCCGCCGTAATAGGGCACGTCGTCGAACTCCTCTTGCACTCGCATGAGTAACGCGCGGGACTCCGCCATCAGGCTCTTGCTTTGATCTGTGTCCTCGGTGTCCGCCGACAACCCACGCAGGTTGAGAGCTAGGGCACGGCAGGCGTGGCCCCGTACGTTGCGATGCGGACTCTCCGACAGAAGCGAGCGTAGGCTGGCCCTGGATCCCTCGTCGGAGCGATTGGCCAGAAGGGGCACAACCTCTTCAAGTAGTGGGCTGTCCGGGTAGTCACGGAGGAGCTCATCGACCGTAGCCTCCTGGGTGTCCCCGTAGACATTGGTGGCGATCCAGACCAAGGCCTTGGCGCCCGCCTGGGTGCCCTTGAACTCGTTGGCCAAGGCACGAAAGCGCGGGGCGAAGTCGGCCGGCCTGGGGTACAGTCCGGTGAAGAGCTCCTGGCGCTTGGCCTCATCCTCCTCGGCTCTGTAGGCCTCCATGAACTTCGCCATGCGTTCATCGAACTCGTCGATGAGGTCTTCCATTTGCTCATCGCCGTCGTCGGAAGCTTCGACCGCGGGGGCGATGGATGACGAGAATCCCGCAGACCCACTGCCAGCCGCACACGGGGCGGCCGGCAGCAGGAGCGAGAGCGTGACGCCGATGCTCAGGGTTGAACGGAGTCTCAACCTCTCATCTCGGCGAGGAGTCCGTCCACGGCTTCGTCCATGGCCTCGCCTCGCGGGCCCTTGAAGCGGATCTTGCCCTCGTGGTCGAGGATGTAGATCGTCGGCCAGCCGCGCACGTTCCACTGGGTGGAGATGGGGCCGCCCGTTCCTTCGGGACCGTTCCAGAACGAGCGCCAGGTGATGTTCTCTTCAACAAGAACGTCCTGGAGCTTTTCGAGATCCTTGTCACTGTTCACACCGATCAGGGCAAAAGGCTCACCAGCAAGGCGTTTCACGAGCGACCGCTCGTGGGGGTACATGGCCACGCAGGGGCCTCACCAGTTGCCCCAGAAGTCGATCACCACCACCTTGCCGCGGTAGTCGGAGAGCTTGAAGTCCACGCCTTGTAGGTCAGCACCCGCGATGTCCGGTGCGACCATTCCGATCTGGAGTCGCTCCACTTCGAACATGGCGCCTTCGGCAACGGGGCCGAGGGTGCCGCGGGTGTACGGCACGTCCGCATATTTCTTCTGAACCAGAGACATCTGCTTGATGAAGCCCTTCTGGTCCTCAAGACCCTTGTACTGCATGGCGAGGGCGAAGGTTGCCCGTCCACGCACGTCTTTATGGGGGCTGTCCTTGACCAGCTGGGTCAGCGCCTTGACGGTGTCCTTCGTGAAGGGGCCGCGCGCCACGGTCAGGCAGATATCGCCGATGCGCTCGTCCTTACCGAAATCCTTGAACATCTGCAGGAGGGCATCGCCCTGACAGGCGGCGCCTCGGGCCCTGCTGACGATCCAGGACAGACCATCCCAGGCCACATCCGTGCCCGGGTGGTCGCTCGTCAACTTCAGCACGCGTTGCGCGTAGGACTCACTGAGCTTGGGCAGTTCCACTTCGAGGATCTGCTTGCGCGCGGCTTCGTCGGCGCTGCGGAACCTCTGACCCAGCTCGGTGCTCGCCTCCTGGTACTCGTCCAGGATGTCCTCGAGCAGGTCGGCGGGATCATCATCGGCCTGTACGCAAGCGGGTGCCGGGCACGGGGCGGTGGGTTCCATCGGAGGCGGGGCGGTCGCCAGGGAAACGGTGAAGAGCAGCGATGAGCAGAGAACCATGAAGGGCTCCAACGGGGGTAGGGATTCAGGGGCTAGATCGGACCTGAGCAGTGTCTCCTCACGGACCGGAACTGTCCACGAAGATCTTGGGTCGGCGAGCCTCGGGAGGGGCTTCCCAACCCTCAGCTCGGGTCAGGCGTCCTTCTTGGGTGGATAGATGCGGTCCACCGTGCCCTCGGGGTCGGTCTCACCGTAAAGCTCTTGTAGTCGCGTGAGCTCCGTTTTCAGCTCCGCCCGCACCGCGGAATAGGCGGGATCGTCCGCGCGATTCGTGAGCTCATCGGGGTCGAGTTCCAGATCGAACAGCTCCCACTCGTCCAATTGGTAGTAGTGGATCAGCTTGTGGCGCTCCGTGCGCACGCCGTAATGGCGGTTGACCATGTGCACGGCGGGGTACTCGTAGTAGTGGTAGTAGATGGAGCTTCGCCAGTCCTCGGGACTCTCGCCTTGCATGAGGGGCGTCAGGCTCACGCCCTGCATGGCATCCGGCACCTCGGCCCCGGCAAGGTCCAGGAAGGTCGGGCCGAAGTCGATGTTCTGGCACAGGGCGTCGCAGTTCGAGCCCGCCGGGGTCTGGCCGGGCCAGCGCACGATGAAGGGCATGCGCAGGCTCTCCTCATACATCCAGCGCTTGTCGTACCAGCCGTGATCTCCCAGGTAGAAGCCCTGATCGGAGGAGTAGATCACCACGGTGTTGTCGGCCAGGCCCGACTCGTCGAGGTAGTCCAGCACGCGCCCCAGCTGATGGTCGACGCCCTCGATGCAGGCCAGGTAGTCCTGCATGTAGCGTTGATACTTCCAGCGCACGAGGTCATCCCCGGTCGGGGGATCCGCCTCGAAGGCCTCGCGCTTGGGATCGTAGATCTTCTTCCAGGCCGCGAGCTGTTCGGGGTTCATGCCGCCCGGATCCTTCAGCTTGAGATCCAGGTCGGTGCTCATGTGGTCGCGCAGAGTCATCTCCTGCATGCCCGCCGCGCTACTGCGGCCCTCGTAGTCGTCGAACAGCGTGGCGGGTTCCAGGAACTGGACGTCGTCGTACATCCCGAGCTCCCGGGGCCCCGGCTGCCAGCGACGGTGGGGTGCCTTGTGCTGGAGCATCAGCATGAACGGCTTGTCGGGGTCGCGTTGGTTCTGCAACCAATCCAGACCCATATCCGTCAGCACCTCGGTGGTGTAGCCCTCGATGACCTCGGTGCCCTCCGCAGAGCGGATGGGCGGGTTGTAGTAGGGGCCCTGGCCTTTCAAGACTTCCCAGTGATCGAACCCGGTGGGCGCACTTCGAAGGTGCCACTTGCCCACGATGGCCGTCTGGTAGCCCGCCGCGCGCAGGAGCTTGGGGAAGGTCTCCTGGGATCCGTCGAACTCGGACCCGTTGTCGATGTGGCCGTTGGCATGGCTGTGTTTGCCAGTGAGGATCGTGGCCCGACTGGGGGCGCAGATGGAGTTGCCGCAGAAGGTGCGCGTGAAGAGCATGCCCTCGTTCGCCAAACGATCAATGTTAGGGGTCTCGTTGAGGACCGAACCGTAGGCCGAGATGGCATGCGGCGCGTGGTCATCGGTGAAGACGAACAGGATGTTGGGGCGCTCCCGCTCGGCAGCGGGTTCGGCGCTGTGCTCGGGCTGCGAATCCACCACAGCCAGGTTGCCGCAAGCCAGTAGGTAGCCAGCGGCCAAGGACAGGAATATCGCGTGGGTGGTGCGCCCCATTAGAAGCCGTCCACTTCCCGGTAGGCGTCGATCACGGCGCGCTCGCCTTCCTTCCCGCCGCCCGCGTTGCCGTGCTCCATGCCCAGGATCCCCTTCCAGCCCCTCTTGTGGATGTGCTTGAAGATGTTCTTGTAGTTCACGTCGCCGGTGGTGGGTTCCTTGCGGCCGGGGTTGTCCCCGATCTGGAAATACCCGATCTCATCCCAGCACAGATCGATGTTGGGGATGAGGTTGCCCTCGGAGATGGCCTGGTGGTAGATGTCGAACAGGATCTTGACCGCGGGTGAATCTGCAGCCTTGGCCAGCATGTAAGCATGGTCGCTGCGCTCGAGGTACATGCCCGCGTGGTCGCGGAAGTTCAGGGGTTCCATCACCATCACCAAGTCATGGGGCTCGAGCAGCTCGGCTCCGCGGCGCAGCATCTCGATGGCGCGCGCGTCCTGGAACCCTTGACGCATGCCCGGGTGGCGATCGCCTAGAACGACGGTCATCCATTTGGCGTTCACGCGCTTGGCCGTCTCGACGGCCTTCATGAGGTCGCTCTTGAAGTTGTCCTCAAACTCCTTCTTGCCGGAGACGAACGACTTCTTGCCGAAGGCCGTGCCGAAGTTGCAGACGAAGACGCCCATGCGCATGCCCAGACGCTGCATGTTCTGTGCAATCCGGTTCTGGTCCTCCACCGACTTGCGCATCATCCCGTTGTCTTCCAAGGCTGTGAAGCCCTCGTCGGCCATGAAGTTCAGCTGGTCGACGAAGTCGCCACCGGCATGGTTCTTGAACATGCCGAAGTGCGGGGCATAGGGCAGCTTGAAGGGGGCGCCCGGTCTCGCCGAGGAATCGCTGGCGTGTCCGGCTGCGGCGAGGGGAGTCAGGGATGCACCCGCGCCCAGGAGGGCGGCACCTTGGAGGAGATCGCGTCGTTGCATGGGGTATGTAATGAGGGGGGGGGAAGGAGCCGAGCAGCATAGCGTCAGGGTGTTAGCCGCTGGGGGCCTTTCTGGGATGGAGAGGGGCGCCTGGGCGGTTCCGGCGCGTGGGCGTCCAGCGCACATGGCCCGGGCGATCTTGCACGAGTTCCCCCCCCTAGACCGGCCCTGGGCGTCCCCAGGTGCCCCTTCACCGTAGATTTCTTATGGCACGGGGTTTGAACTGGAGTCTCCATCCAGCGTTGGTTCGTAGACCTCCGTTGAGGCTCGCCCCGGCTGGGGGTACCCTCCTGCGCCCCATGATCGAAGTCTCCCACCTGACCCGTCGCTTCGGCTCCCTGGTAGCCGTGGATGATGTGAGCTTCTCCCTCGAGTCCGGGGAGGTTGTGGGTTTCCTGGGTCCCAACGGCGCCGGCAAGACCACCAGCATGCGGATCCTGACAGGCTACCTTGCGGCTACTTCGGCCGAGGTCCTCAAGGTGGCCGGCTATGACGTGCTGCGAGACTCCCTGCAGGTGCGCAAGCACATCGGCTACCTCCCCGAATCCGTGCCCCTCTACAAGGAGATGCGCGTTGAGGAGATGATGGCTTTCCAGGGTCGGCTGCACGGCATGCGCCGCAAGGACTTGGCCGGGCGCGTTCCAGAGGTACTTGAGCGGGTGGGGGTCTTGGGGCGCCGGCGTCAACTTGTGGGGCATCTGTCCCGTGGCCTGCGCCAGCGGGTGGGATTGGCGGTGGCTCTGCTCCCCAATCCCGAGGTGTTGATTCTCGATGAGCCCACCAGCGGTCTCGATCCTCTGCAACGGGCGGAGGTCCGAACCCTGATCCGCGAGCTGGCCGGTGAGCACACGGTGCTCCTCTCCTCCCACATCCTGGCCGAGGTGGAGAGCATGAGCGACCGCGTGATCATCCTGCGTGAGGGACGCGTGGTGGCGGACGGTGCCCGTGAGGAGTTGATTGCTACCCTCGGAGGTGCGGGGCACGTACGCCTCGAGGCCATGGTGGGGGACGCGGAGGCCGCGCGCAGTCTGCTTGCCACCTTGCCCGGTGTCGAGGACGTTCAAATTACCGAACGCGTGGGTATCCACGACGGCTTCACTCTGACGGGGAGCGGCGACCTGCGGGAAGACGTGGGCGCCCTGGCGGCACAGAAGGGCTGGGCTCTGCGCGAGCTCTCCGAGGTGCGACCCACCCTGGAGTCCCTCTTCGCGAGCCTGGTGGTGGGTGAGGCTTCGATGAGCCCGGCGGCGACCCCCCAGGCCGCTCCGGCCTTCGTGGAGCCCATCGCTCTTGATGGCGCTTCTGGTTCCGGGCTGGATCTCATGCCCGAGACGCCCGCCGCTGACACTCCGTCCCTCGGAACTCCCGGCCAGAAGGACAACTTCTACAGCCTCAATCCCTTCGACGGCGGCGGCAGCCGAGACCTGTCCAAGCCCGTCAGCTCCAGCGAGTCGCCGGACGAGGGCTGCGAGGATGAGGAGGACGAGGCGTGAGGGGCACCTTCATCATCTTCCGTCGCGAGCTGGCGGGGCTCTTCGCGGCGCCTCTGGCCTGGATCCTGCTCTTCGTGTCCTTGCTCCTGAACGGCTATCTGTTTTCGCTGGTTCTCAGCCAGACAATGGGGGACGTGACGGCCTCCCTCGAGTTCGTCTTCGGCGGGAACTTCTTCTTCTGGGCGCTGATGCTGGTGCTCTCACCGCTGCTGGCCATGCGTCTGCTGACTGAGGAGGCTGCCAACGGGACCCTTGAATATCTCCGCACGGCGCCGGTCAGCGATGCGGCCGTCGTGACCGGCAAGTTCCTGGCAGGCACGGCATTCATGGCGACCCTCTGGTCGTCCTTGCTGATCTACGCGGGGGCTCTGTCCCTGTGGGGTGTGGCACCGGACTGGGGTCAGGTGATCACCATTTACATGGGGGCGGTGCTCTCCTCGGCGCTCTTCGTAGCCATCGGTCTGGTGGCCTGCTCCATAACGGACATACCACTACTGGCTGCCTTCCTGGCTTTCATGTCGTGCCTGTTGTGGGTGATGATGCCCGCACTGGGTGGGATGCTGCTCGTTCAGATGCGCGTTCTGTTCGCGGATCTGTTCGGGAGTTTTGAGGTGGCGGAAGCCTGGATCGGAGGCGCTCTGGAGCGCATGGACGTGCGCCGGCACTTTGGCAACTCCTACTTCCAGGGCGTTCTCGACAGTGCCGAGGTGATCTTCTTCTTGACCTGGATAAGCCTGTTTCTGTTCCTAACCACTCGCAGCCTGGAATCCAGGAGGTGGCGTGGATGAGCGCTCAGCGTCAGGGTTGGGCGGAGCGCCTGCAGATCGCCGGTCGCGTGGGGCTGACGGTGGGGCTGGCCTTGGTGGCCGTGCTACTGATCAATTGGCTCGCGGCCCGGCCGGACCTGCGCGTGCGCATGGACTGGACGGCCACCGGTCAGAACACGGTGGGCGAAGCGAGCGCGAGCGTGCTCGAGCGCCTACCCGGGACCGTTACCTTGGATGTGTTCTTCCGCCCCGAGGAGCCGCCCCTGACCCAGGTCGCCTACATCGCCCAGGAGCGTACGCGGCGGCTGCTGCGAACCCTGCGCGACGCCAGCTTCGATCGTGTGGACCTGCGGGAGAATGACATTCGCGATGTCGAGGCCATCGAGCGGCGCCTATCTGAGCTCCATCTCCGGGGCTTCGAAAACTGCGTCGTGGTCTCCTTCGGCGACCAGAGGGAGGTCGTGTCACTCAACGGGGCCCTGGCCGTTTTTGATCCGGGTGCTCCGCCCCCGGCATCGCGTCCGGCACGGATCGTGGAGTTCGCTGCGGAGCGCGCCCTCATCTCCGCCATGCTGAAGGTGACCCGCGGCGCCGCGCGCGAGGTTTACTTCATCGTGGGGCACGGCGAGCGGGAGGTGGACGACACCACCTCGAGCGGGCTGAGCGAACTCGACCGACAGCTGGCTCAGGATGGCCTGGGGGTCAGCCGCTGGAATCCGCTCACGGACGGACCCATCCCCGCCGACTGCGCGTGCCTCGCGCTGATCGGCGCGACCGATGCCCTGAGCGACGAGCTCTTGGGCAGTATCGAGGCCTGGGTGCGAGCCGGCGGCCGCCTGGTTCTCGTTCCCCATCCCGAGGACGCCGTCCTCGCCACCAGTCGGGTGGGTGAGCTCAGTGCGCGCTTTGGCATCGAGATTCAGGAGGGCATCGTCTGTCAGCCGGTGGTCGATCCGCAGACCGGACGCCTGTCTGTCGGCGATCCCAAGGTCTCGTCGTTCGCCGTGAGCCCGAACAACATGGCGGGGCATCCGCTGATGCTGCCGATCAAGCGGGCGGAGCGCAGCTTCGTCGTGTCTGGCACACACCCCATGCGGCGCACGGCCCAGCCCGCTGGTGGCGTGACCTCGCCCTTGTTCTTCTCCTCGGCCGAGTCCTGGGTGGATGGCTTCCAGCCCGGGAGAACGGGCCCTACCCTGGACTTCCGACCGGATCCGGCGCTTGAGGCCACGGGGCGGCGTTTCGAGCTGGCTTTGGCCTCGGCGTTTCCGCCTGCGGACGCGGCGCCTCAGCCCGCCATGGAGGAGAAGCCCCAGGCGCGGGTGGTCGTTTTTGGCTCGTCCATGGCCTTCACCAACGGTGCCTTCCGTTACAACCAGGACCTGCTGCGCAACGTCTTCAACTGGGTCCTGGACCGCGAATATCGCCTGTCTATTTCGGCCCGCAATCCGGACGTTCGGCTAATCCCCGTCGACAAGCGCGAGGCAGCGCTGCCGCTCCTGAGCCGTCTGGCCTGGGGCTACCTGCCTGGTCTCTGCCTGCTTCTGGGGATACTCGTGGCCAGTCTGCGAGCGCGCGCGGGGGCGACTGGATGAGTCGCTTCACCACGGCGTTCCTGGCGTTACTGGTTGTGGGTCTGGGTTGGGCAGCCTGGTATCAGGGGCAGAGCGAAGACCCGGACTTCGGCCGCAGGGAGTTCGCCCTCTTTGAAGGGCTGGATCCGTCCCGGGTGGATCGCATCCGGGTGGAGAACGTGGAGCGCTCCCTGCACCTAGGGCTCGCCCGCGATGGGCGTGGGATTTGGAACATCGTCGACCCCATTGCCTACCCCGCTCGCCAGGAGCTCGTGGTTGCGCTCCTGCGCGTCGTGCGGAACACGGCCCAGCTCGTGCCAACGGAAGAGCGGGAGCTGGCCCGGTCGAGTCTGTCTCCTCCGCGGGCTGTGTTGGAGCTACATGAAGTTCTCGAGGATGGTAGCGAGCGTCTGCACCGGGTGAGCATGGGGGCCGTGGACCTGGACCAGATGCGCGTGTTCGCCGAAGTGGACGGCCGCATCCTGCGCACCATGCGCAACCTCGAGGTGGCCCTGGAAAACGACATCCTCGAGTGGCGTAGCCGGCGCATCTTCGAGATCGATGGCAAGAGCGTGGTCACCATCTCGCGCAGGGGATTTGATTATCCCGGGGACAGGCAGGTGCCCCTGGATCTGGAGATTCAACGCCAGCAGACCAACTGGTTCATGGATCGTCCCGTGCGCCTACACGGCGACCCTGCGGCCGTGGCTACCTGGGCCCAGGTCCTGGCGCGCCTGGGGGTCGATCAATTCGTCTCAGACCTCGACCCGCCGCCACTGGAAAAATTTGGATTGCACGAGCCCTGGTTTAGCCTGACCCTGACCGATCAGCGGGGCGAGGCTCAGACGGTGGAGTTCGCCGCTCGCTCGGGGACGTACTTCTGTAGGCGCGTCGGCCTCCCGAACGTCTGGACGATCGAGGGGCGCGATCTGGAGGCCGTCTTCTTTGACGCCCCTAAGCTCTACGATGAGGCTCTGACGCGCATTTTTCGCCGTGAGATCGAGAACGTGCTGCTCTTCAGGCCGAAGGGTGCCTTGCGTCTCTCGCGTTCACCTGGCGGCAAGTCCTGGAGCCTGGCCTATCTGAACGCGGAGGGGGAGTGGGGGCCAGAGCGGCCCGCCGAGTCCGTTGCCGTGGCGGGGATCCTGTCCATAATTGAGCAGGAGAAGGTGCACGACTACCTGTGGGAGAAATCCGTCAGCGATTACTTCGACGATGACGTCGCCCAGCGTCTCGGGATCTTTGTCGAGGCGGGCGGTCAGCGGCAGGGGGGGTGGATCGGACCGGCGGTGCCCTCGGAAACGGGGACCAGGCAGTTCGCCTATCTGCGTGAGCGGGAATCGGCCGTGGGCCTTGTGGGGAGCGCACTGCGCGAGTTGTTGGATTTGGATCCCCTGGAGCTGTTGTCGCGCTTTGTGTACACGGTGGATGAGATCAGCCTCAAGCGGCTGGTGGTGAGCACGGGCGGGGAGGAGCGTCTTTACCTGCGCAGTGTGCAGGGGACCTGGGTCTATCCGAACGAGGACGTACGCGTGCAGGTCGAGGCGCGGGAGTTGCGTTCCCTACTCGACCACCTGACCCACCTGCGGGCGGAGCGGCACGTGGCCGAGCGCGTCGAGCTCACCCACGTCGTAGAGGTGAAGCTCCTGGGCGGCGGTGGGGAGGGGACCGAGGTGCGGATCGGCCTGACGCAGAGTGGCGAGGTGCGCGCGGACTACGAGGGCGGCCAATCGGTGCTGACCCGGGCGCAGCTGCACGGCGAACTGCTCGCACTGCTGCGCTGAGGGGCCCGGGACGGTGTTGAACACTCTTGATCTGCCCTTCCGTCCGGGTTACCCTCACAAAACCCGAACACCGGTTCCGCCGCCAGAATGCACCCCTCCCCAGCCGCCCAGCGTCAGTCCCGCCTGAATCGGGAGCTGCCCGACCTGATCGCTCACCTGCGATCGGATCCGCACTGGCGCGCACGGCTCGTTCACTGGCACGGGGTCGAGCCCCGAGTCGGCAAGAGCGCTCCCTTTCCGGCCCGCCTGAATCCGTACCTGCAGGAGGTGTTGCGCAGTCAGGGGCTGGACTCGCTCTACGCACATCAGGCTCGCGCGATCGAGGCCGCACTGGATGGGCGGGACGTGCTCATCTCCACGCCTACGGCCTCGGGCAAGACGCTGTGCTACACGGCGCCTGTGTTGCACTCCTTGCTGGAGAGCAACGGGTCCGCGCGGGCGCTCTTCCTCTTTCCGACCAAGGCGCTCTCACAGGACCAGACCGTTGGGCTGACGGCCCTGGTCGAGGCTCTCGACCAGCCCTGGCACGCCTTCACCTACGACGGGGACACGCCCCCATCGGTGCGCCGCAGTCTGCGGGATCGCGGACATATGATCCTCACCAACCCGCACATGCTCCATCAGGGGATCCTGCCCAACCATGCCAAGTGGTCGGAGTTGTTCCGGGATCTGAAGTACGTGGTTGTCGATGAAGTGCACACCCTTACGGGTGTCTTCGGATCGAGCGTGGCCAACGTCCTGCGGCGCCTTCTGCGTATCGCCCGGCACTACGGGGCTGAGCCCACCTTTATCGCGTCCTCCGCCACCCTCAAGAATCCGGGTGCTCACGCGCGGCGGCTCTTCGGCCGGGAGTTGGAAGTGATCGACGAGGATGCGAGCCCCTCGGGCGCGCGCACCTTCGGCGTCCTGAATCCGCCCATCGTCAATCCCGTGGCGGGCTTGCGCGCCAATGCGCTGGAGGAGGCACGGGACCTGGCGCGCGAGGTCTGCGCCCCCAACCGGCAGGTCATCTTCTTCTGCGGTCGGCGCACGGCCGTTGAGGTTCTGACCCGCTACCTCAAGGAGGGGGCCTCCCGCATGGGCCTCGATCCGGATCAGGTGCGCGGGTATCGGGGAGGCTACCTGCCCGACATGCGGCGCGAGATCGAGAGCGGGCTCAAGGACGGGAAGGTCAAGGTGGTGGTGTCCACCAACGCCCTGGAGCTGGGCATCGACATCGGTGCCCTGGACGTGGCCGTCCTGGTGGGGTATCCGGGCAGCCAGGCCTCCTTCTGGCAGCGCGCCGGGCGCGTGGGCCGGCGTGGGAAACCCAGCCTTGTGATCCAGATCGCGCGCTCCGAGCCCGTCGATCAGTTCCTGGTGCATCACCCCGACTGGCTCTTTGCCGCACCCAAGGAGGAGCTGGCGATCGACCCCGACAATCTGGTGATCCTCTCCGAGCAGCTCAAGTGCGCGGCCTTCGAGCTGCCCTTCCATGAGGACCCAGAGACCGGGGCACTCAAGGAAGAGCCCGAATACCATGGGGCTCCGGCGGCACCCATCCTGGATTACCTCTGTGAGGAGTCCCACTTCCTGCACCGCCGCGGCGCGACCTGGTACTGGATGGCGGACGCCTACCCCGCCCAAGACGTGTCCCTGAATGGCGGCGAAGCGGACAACGTGCTGGTGCTCGACATGGACACGGGGGACGCCATTGGCGAGGTGGACAGGGAGAGCTCCATCACCCAGGTGCACGAGGGCGCCATCTATCAGGTTCAGGGAGTGACCTGGCGTATTGAGCGCTTCGACCACACGAACCGTCGCGCCTACGCGCGCAAGGTGGACTCGGACTACTTCACCGATGCGGAGACCAACACCGAGGTCCGGGTCCTGCGCCTGGAGGCCCACTCCCAGCGCGAACGGGACGAGCATCCCGTTCCGGCCGAGGTCGTGGCCGCTGGAGCCGCTGGGACCTCCGGCAGCGTGCAGGCGTTACCGGGCTCACCGGCGGGGGAGGCGCCTTCCAACGGCGAGGACTACTCCGTGTGGCGCGGGGAGGTGCACGTGACGACTCTCGCCACGCAGTACAAGAAAGTGCGCTTCTACAGTCGCGAGAACGTGGGCGCAGGCGAGATCCACCTGCCGCCCGAAGAGTTGACCACCGAGGCCTTCGTGCTGACGCTGTCCGAATCCACGGCGGCAGATCTTGGGCTCGCGGGGGGGGATCGTGGTGCGGCTTGGCGGGGGATGGGCAATCTGCTCAGACGTGTCGCGCCTCTGTACGTGCGCTGCTCTCCCAGCGACCTGGGGATCTCCACCCAGGTGCGCTCACCCCATTTCCAAAGGCCGACGCTGTACCTCTATGATCGGGTCCAGGGCGGGGTGGGGCTGGGGGAATTGGTCTTCCGCGAGCATCGCTCCCTGTTGCTTGCCGCGCGGCAGGTGCTGGTGCGCTGTGACTGTGCCCAGGGATGCCCGGCTTGCGTGGGCCCCCTGGCCGAGGTGGGCCCCTTGGGGAAAGAGACCGCCGCCCGACTGTTGGAGCACCTGGCCACCGGCCCCGGGCCCCATGAGTGCGAGGCCCCCGAAGAGACCAGCGCCATGGTGGGAGAGACGGAGGCACCGTGAGTTCCGCCGGCAGTCCAGGTGATCCGGGGGTTTCGCGTGAACGTATTGCGCGGCTCTTGGGCCGCGGGGCCGCGCGGGCGAAGACCGACTCGGGGCCGCGCGCGCAGTCCATACCAGCCACCGAATCCCAGCCGGGCACTCACACCAGTGGCGATCCTGTCGACCTAGAGGAAAGCGTCGGTCCGGCGGGGGACTACCTGGCACGCTGTACGGAATTTGAGCGGGACACCCTGCACGGATCCTGGCGTCTCGGGGAGGTGGACGGGCTAGACCCGGGGGCCTTCGCTCTCCTGTGTGGGGACGCGAGCCTGGCAGACCTGGACCCCGAGCGCGCCGTGTACCTGGATACGGAGACCACGGGTCTCTCCGGTGGGGCGGGCACCTGGGTGTTCATGGTGGGCCTGGGTTGGTTCGAAGGCGGCGCGTTCAAGGTCTGGCAGGGGTTCCTCGGCGGACCAGAGCAGGAGGCCGCGCTCCTGGCGGAGGTGGCCCGGCGTATCGCCGACGCACAGGCCGTGGTGTCGTTCTTCGGCAAGTCCTTCGACCGGCACCGCCTGGAGGACAAGATGCGCATCGTCGGGGTGGACTCGCCCTTCGAAGGCCTCCCGCATCTGGATCTCTACCATCCCATGCGGCGCGTGAACGGTGGCCAGTTTGAGAATGACCGACTGCAGACCCTGGAGCGTGGCCTGTTGGGTTTGGAACGGGAGCAGGATCTGCCCGGGTCCATGGCGCCTGAAGCCTGGTTCGACTACCTCGCCGAGCGTCCGCACCGGCTGGAGGGGGTCTTCCACCACAATCTGCTGGACGTGTTGTCCCTGGTTACCCTGACGGCGCATCTGGGATTCACCCTCGCCGAGCAGAGGCCCGGGGCGGGCAAGGGCGGCGAGGCTCTGGCCGGCTGCCCGGCGCGGCGGGCCTGGGCCGTGGGGCGCGCACTGTGGACTTCGGGCCAACGAGCCGAGGCCCTCGAATGGATGGGGCGCGGCCTGGACAGGCTCGGTGAGGGCGGAGAAGAGTGCCGGGATTGGCAGTGGCTCCTCGCTGAGAGCCTGCGCTTGGAAGGACGGGTCGATGCGGCCCGAGCCGCGTTGGCCGCCTTGACCCGAGGGAAGGCGGCCCGGGATGGTCTCGCCCTGCTGGCCCATGAGGCCTTGGCGAAGCTGCATGAGCATGCGCTGGGCGACCCGGACGGGGCGGCTGAGTGGACGCGTGAGGCCATCGCCTTGCGTGTCGGTTTGACTCCGCGTGCGAGCGGCGTCCCGACTCCTGGAGATCTGGAGCATCGACTGGAACGACTGACGCTCAAGGCTGCTGCCGCGAGAGAGGAGGTTGCTCGCCGTCAGCAGCAGAGCACGGAACATGTACAGTAGTTCGTGCCTGGGTTTCCAGGCCATACGTCCAACCCCTCGCCGAGGAAAGGCCCAATGTCCAGAGTCCTCATGACCGTTGCAATACTCGCCTGTATCTCTGGTTGCGCCGATGCTCCGTCACTCGAGATTGTCGCGAAGGGGATGCTTCAAGAGTTGATTGAAAACAGGGGCGCTCTCGGGGATTCGGCCGTGCCGAACTGTCCCCCGGAGCTCCGAAAGATCTCGCGTACGAGAATTCCGAGCGTGGATTGGGATGAGATCGAAGAGGTTGTTGTGAAGAACCGGGGTAGCCGAGGACCCGGTGCCGTTGCTGCGGGCCCCGGGGCCTTTGAGTGCATCGCCAAGGACTGTGAGGGGGTCATCAAGTTGGATGTGGGCCACTGCCCCGAGTGTGGACAGGAACTTCACGATGCGCCGAGATTTGCCATTGAGACGCTCCAATACGGTGATTTCACGTACAGGAACCTGATCTCATGGATGGTGAGCTTTACCCTCATAATGAAGGACGGGTCCGAGCACGCTGGATGGCTGGCTATTCGTCCTGTCGACGGAGAACTGAAGATCATCCCACCGCCCGCCTAGCGCCACGCGCTAGGAGCGGAATCCCCAGGAGGCGCCGGGGAGGATTCCGAAGTGGGCCACAAGGCTCGAGAGACGCGCGGCGGGGCGCCTGCGTGTTTGATCCAACAACTCAGCCAGGGTCGACGTGGTTCGCGTCTGGTTCGCAAGCAGTTGATCCAACCGTTCGAGCTCTAGTAGGAGGATGGGACCTCGCGCCCCCTTGGGTGCGGCACCTTTGTCCCCGGGGGCAACGCGGAGTGCCTCGCGAGAGCCCAGCATCTGGATCCCGCTGGCTTTGAAGGCCTCCAGAGCCTGACGGTCCCCCGGGTTGCGGCCCAGGTTGTTGCAGGAGTGTTCGGCCTGGGTCTGGTGGTCGCTGAGGCGATCCAAATCGGTGGCGGGGGTGGATCCCGAACGTCGCGCCCACTCGAGGTATTCGGTTACCACCGCGGCGCGTCGCTTGAGCAGGGCTACCTGATGTTGGAGTTGTTCTCTGAACCCGCGTCGGGCTACGGCAATCCGGCTCTGCTCATGAGCTAGATACAAGAGGCCCGCGAAGGCTGCGGCCAGAGCGAGCAGGAGATCGTTCACCCCGTTGCATCCTCAGCCTCTTGTCGGGCTGGGAGCGCCTGCAGGTGGAGCCGGAGGGCTTCGGGGAAGGCGACCAATTCTTCGTTGAAGACGCGCGAGGCCAGCTCATCTGGCGAGTCCTCTGGTAGTACAGGCACCGTGCGCTGGACCAGAATACGGCCGTGGTCGTACTCCTGATCCACGTAGTGCACCGTGCAGCCGGAGACTGTGCAGCCACGTTCGAGCACGGCCTCATGTACCCGATGTCCGTAGTATCCCTTGCCCCCGAAGGCTGGGAGCAGGGAAGGGTGAATGTTCAGCACCCGCCCGGTCCAGTCCGAGGGGATGTGCAGGAGTCGCAGGAACCCGGCCAGTAGGACGGTCTCGGCGCCCGCCTCCCGAGCGGCGTCGAAGGCAGCTCGACTGAAGGCCTCACCATCCTCAAAGTCCGCGGGTAGGAGGGTCACGGGCTGCAATCCGTACTTTTGTGAGCGCTCAATGGCTCCCGCTCCGGCACGGTCGCACAGCACGAGACTCACGTGTGCATCCAGTTCGCCAGCTAAGGCGAGGCGCACGAAGTTCTCCAGATGACGGCCGGTGCCGGAGACGAAGACGGCGATGGAGTGGCTCATGAGTACTCCGCCTCTCGCTCGCTGGCGACCCGGCCCAGATCCGCCAGCAGGCTTTGGATCAGATCCTCCATGGCAGGCGCCGCCTTCTCCGCGGAGGCCACCAACTCGGCCATGTTCAGACCCTCAGGAGTTGCGCCAGACGGGGCAGGCCCGTCGGTGATGGCCACCAGCGTCAGGGCTGTCAGTCCCGCATGGGCACAAGCCAGGAGAGGCCCGGCCATTCCCTGTGCGAAGAGCTCGGCACCCGTGGACGCGAACCAGGCCCGCTCGGCCGGTGTGCTCAGTGCGGGTCCCTGGACGCATGCGGCGATGCGCGGGCTCAGGGAGATGCCGCGCTCTGTGGCGCGTTCCAAGGCCAATGCGCGCAGCGCCTCGTTGTGCAACTCGGATTGATCTGGAAAGAGGGGGCCCAGGCGCGTCTGTCCCATACCAAGGAGGGGCGTCGTGCCGGACAGGTTGACGTGGTCGCGGAGAACCGCCAGTTGGCCGGGGCGCAGGTCCTGCACGAGCGAACCGCCAGCCGACGTGAGCAGGCACAGGCGCGCACCCATCTCGGCTGCCAGCCAGACGGGAAAGGCGCGCTCCCATGGGGGCTGGGCCGGGCCGCCGCTCTCACCGAACTCCAGGTCGCCCGGGGCATCTTCCAAGAGCCAGACGGACAGGCCACCCATGCGGCCGCTGTGCAATGTTTGCTCACTCCAGATGATGGGCGCGCCCTCCACCTGAGCCAGGTGCGTCTGCCGCGCCCCGAGAAGTGCGCTGGTGAGGGTCCCGGTTCCCGTGCCCAAGAGGAACAGGATCTGCGGCGGGGCCACGCCTTCATCTTCTAGTTGGCTCGCGGCGGTGGCCACGCATTCGTCGAGGCGCATTGGATCCATGTGCCTACTCCAGCAGAAATGGGCTCACAGATCGAGCCCCGAGCACGAGCTCTAGTCGGACTCTTTATCGGACTCTGTGTCGGAGTCTGTATCGGACTCTGTATCGGAGTCCTCGCCGTCGAGGTCCCCGGTGTCGTCAGGTGCCTCTTCTTTCGCTCTGGAGGGGGCGGCAGGCAGGGCCGCTGCGATGTCAGTCCCATCGGACAGGAGCAGGATCAGGAAAGACCCGGGGTGCTCTTTCAAGGCGAATTCGAAGGCCGAAGCGGCCTCCGCCCACTGGTTATTCTTGCCTGCCAGCCATCCGGCGATGAGGAGCTTGGATGCGGCGGCCTCTCGACCGATTTCTGCTCGAACCGTCCCGGCTCCGCCTTCGCTAGTCGCTCGCTCGGCCCACTCCAGGGCCGTGGCGAAGCTGCGTTCGATGTCCTCTGCTGCGGCCCTGGGTGGGGGAGTCTTGAAGGAGTTCTCGCCCTCAACAAGGCCCTGCAATTGACCCAGGGCTTGGCTGATGGAAGCCAGAAGGAGGGCGGAGGCGATGTCCTCAAGTTCGGCGCCCGTCCAGGGCTGGTCCCGTCGGCCGGTGAATAGGTTCTCGAAGGCGCGCGGGTTGTCTTTCCATGCAGACCATGGCGAGTGCTGTGAGCTGCCGTCGATCATGAGGCGCAGGCCCGACGCGTCCGCACCGGCAGCCTGGAGGGAACTGCGACCACCGCTGGGGTCCAGGATTGAGTGGCGCTTCCAACGGCCTTGGTCCCATGCGTCTACCAGGCTGAGCAGAGCCCGGTCTCCAGCTTCGACCCGCTCACTGAGAGTGCCGAGGATGCTGCGGGCTGAGGGACTGGTGATCCCCTGCCGCAGTTCAGCCAGGTGCTCGGCGAGCGCTGCCCAGTTGAGATCGCGCACGAGTGTGCGCACCCCGCTCGAGGGCCCTATGCCCTTGGCGATCGCCTCGAAATCCGCTTGGGAGCGTTCAGCCCGATGCGTGGATTCGAGGATGTCGACTACATCGTGCATGCTGCTCGCCTCGCGGCCCAGCTTGCGGAGCTCGTTGGCACAGTCGCTCGCGGCCTGCGGTGCACCTGCCAGTAGGGGAGGCAAATCGACTGGCGGTAGAATGCTGGTCAGGACCTCATCCAATCTCTTGAAATTGCCGGCCTCCTTAAGCTCAAAGGCCTCGCGCCAGCGCACCGAGGTCCAATCCAGGGCGTCCTTGAGGATCGCAAGCTGCAGGTCTCCGCGAGCATCCAGGAAGATCTCGTCGTCAGTCCAATCCTGCTGGCCGGGGATTGCGGCGAGGGCGCGTAGAGCAGAGCCTGGTGTGGGTCGGGAGTCGGGCTTCGAAGCAAATGGGGTCGCGGCCTGCTGCATGGCATCCAGAAGGCCCTGTCGGCCCTTGTTCCGAACGGTGGCGGCTTCAACCTCTGCCGCAATCTTGGCCTCGAGAAGGAACACCTCCTTTTCCGCGCGCCGCCCGGCATCTGTTCCCAGGTAGCGCTTGGCCATGGCACGCAGCTCGATAATGCGATTCTCGGAGGTGAGACTGCGATCGCTCAACTTGAGCAGAGCGTTTTCGGCTTCAAGCTCCACCATCTGCTCGCTCTTATCACCTCGCTCCTCGGGATCCTCCGGCGCGGCAATCACCTGGTCCACGCCTCCCGGATCTTCCGGCTCTTCGAGGAGGGCAGGACCTGCTTGGTCATCACGGGGTTCGATTGGGCCTGGGGCTGGATCCGGAACTGGATCATCCCCGGGCAGTAGGAGGCGGGCGCCCAGCGCAAGGCCTGCTATGCCCACCACGATCAGACCGACGGGAGTCTTCTTGGCTGGGCGCACAGCTTGACGCGGTGCAGAGACCCTTCCGTGCTGGCTCAGAAGGCGCTCGATCTCGGGTAGCAGGATGGCGGCGGAGGGCGGGCGGTCTTCGGGGTCCTTAGCCAGCAGGCGTGTGATCAGGTTGTTGACCCCACCGGGAATATCAGGATCGAACTCGCGCAGGTCGGGTGCGTCCTCGTGCAGCACCTGTCGCAGGATCTCCTTGCTACTCTCGCCTTCGAAGGGGGTGTGCCCAGAGAGGATGCGGTAGGCCGTGGCCCCGAGCGAGTAGAGATCGCTGCGCGCGTCGGCACGGTTGCCGCGCACCACTTCGGGGGCAATGAAGTGGGGCGTGCCGAAGATCTTGCCTCCCCCGATGATCTCCTCCTGTTCCACACTGCCTGCCAGGCCGAGATCCGCGATCTTGACCAGTCCCGTCTCGGTGCACATCAGGTTGGCGGGTTTGATGTCGCGGTGCACGATACCCTTGGACTCGGCGTACTCCAGGCCCCGGGCGGCATCACGCAAGATGGTCAAGGCCTCCTGCCAGGGCACGGGGCCAAGCTCGGCGAGGCGTGACTCTAGGCAACCTCCGCCCATGTACTCCATGGTCAGGAAGTGGCGTCCGCCGGCCTCACCGACGTCGTGAACAGTCACCACGTTGGGGTGGGCTAGGGCCGCTGCGGCGCGGGCCTCGGCCTGGAATTGGTCCACGAACGCCCCATCGGCTTCGAGGCCGGCAGAGAGCACCTTGATAGCCACGCGCCGGGCCAGGCTTACCTGCGTTGCGAGCCAGACCTGGCCCATGCCCCCGCGTCCCAGCAGCTTCTCCAAGCGATAGCCGGGAAGCTCGGGGACTATCGAGCTGGGTGGGGATGGGGTTGTACCGGGTGCCGGCGTGCTGGGCTCGCTGAGTTCTCTGGGCTCGCTGGGCTCGCTGGGCGTGGGGCTGGTCTGGGGCTTAGGTTCGCTCGGCTCCGGTTCTGCGGGCAGGCTGGGGTCCTTGATGCGTAGGTGCTTGGAGCCGATGACGATGACGTCGCCGTGCATGAGGCGTACGGTGGTAGCCGGACGACCGTTGACCAGGGATCCGTAGTCCGACCCCAAATCCTTGAGGGCCCAACCGCCACCTCGAATCCGCCCGACGGTGCAGTGCACGGGCGCGATGCCTTGGTCGTCCAGAGTCAGGTCGGTGCGCTCGGGATCGGACCCGATGACGAGTTGGCCGCTGGGGGGCAGGGTCACCTCGCGGCCCTCGCCGGTGACTTCAATGATCAGGCTGGGGGAGGTCACAGCTCGCCCCCCTCGGATGCGGCGTACAGGTCACTTCCTATTCTCAGGCAGGTGCTTCCGGCACTGACGGCGGCTTCCAGGTCCGAGCTCATCCCCATGGAGAGGCCGCAATGGCCTGTGGCGAACCGGCTTGCGCCCTCGGATTCGAGTTGCCCGGCGAGAACGCCCAGGGAGCGGAAGACAGAGTCCGTGCTGCACCCGTCAGTGGGGTGCAGGGGTGCCATGCCCATCAGGCCAAGGACCTGAAGATGATCGGATTCAACGGCCAAAGCCAAGGCCTCGCGGCACTCGGTGGCCTGCATCCCGTGCTTGGCATCCTCACCCGTCAGATTGAGCTGTAGGTAGATCTGGCGCTGCCAGTTCTCATCGGCGCAGATGCGCACGAGCGCTGCTGTCAAGGCCATGGAATCTACTGAGTGCATGACCTCGGCCCACTTCAGGACGCGGCGGGCCTTGTTGCGTTGCAGGTGTCCGATGAAATGCCAGCGTACTTCGGTGTCATCGAGCGCGCTGGCCTTGTCCTCCAGGGCCTGGGCACGATTCTCTGCCAGCTCCCGCTCGCCCAAGTCGTACAGGGCTCGGGTCGTGGCCTGATCCACAGCCTTCGTCACCGGCAGCAACTGGATGTCCGCAGGGTCTCTGTCCGCAGCCCTTGCGGCGCGCTCAATGCGCAGGTGCACCGCCTGGCGGTTGGTTTGTAGAGAACTGAGCAAGGGAGAAGGGAGGGGCGAGAGGGTGGGCACAAGCCATGGAGCGTGGACAGGCAGGGGGGGGCAGGTCGCAAGCCGGTGAAACCCGATTTCAGGCAGAGAGTATAGGCCCGGGTCGGCGAAGTCACCCGGATGGGGCAAGAGCCGGGGTGCGGGGGCTATGAGCCACTCCGCCAGACCCGCGCTGCGGGTGTGATGTGCTGGACTTCCAGCCCCGTGGGCAGCAGAGAGAGCGGTGCTCTGCTCTCTAGGCCTGGGCGCCCGGTGCAGTCAGGACCAAGGTGTCCTCTGCCAGGTCCAGGTGCCAACCGCCAGGCAGGGTGTGGCGCGTCTGCACCTCGTTCTCAAGATCCTCTTGAAGAATGGACAAGAGCGTGTGCGAAGGGGGCCGGCCGGTGCCTTCGGACAATAGGCGCCACAGAGCCCGTCGTTGCAGGGTGTGAGCCATGTCGAGGCTATCACGGGGAATCTGGCGGCCTGTCGGACCGTCCGAGTCCCAGTTCAGATTCGCCGTGCGGGTGGCCAACTCATCTTCTAGTCCTTCTACCGCGCTGGCGAAGGCGCGCAGATTCTCAACACCGGTGGGGCCGCAGGTGGACTCGATGCGTGGCAGGAGCTGGTTCCGAACCCGGTTACGGGTGTGGGCTGGGCTACCATTGCTCGAATCTTCGCGCCAATCGACACCTGCTTCACGCAGGAGGTGGCGCACCTCTTCCCGTCGCAAGTTGAGCAGCGGGCGAACCACACGCATGGGTTGAGATGTCGCGGAGGCCGGGCGGATGATGTTCTCGGCCTTCAGGCCAGCCAGTCCCGGCAGGGAGGATCCTCGCATCCAGCGCAGGAGCAGGGTCTCTAGGGCATCGTCTTCGTGGTGGCCTGTGAGGATGACATGGCTGCCCGCTCCAAGGGCTTCTTCCGCCAGAAGCCCATAGCGGAGCTTGCGCGCGCGGGCCTCGAGGTTTGCTACCTCATCGCCCAGGTCCGCGCGGCGGCGGGCGAAGGGCACGGACAGGCGTGCGCACATCCGGGCACAGAAGGCTGAATCCTCGCAGGATTCTTCTCCCCTAAGCATGTGGTCCACGTGCACGGCCAACACCTTTGGATGGGGACCGTCGCCGTCCACCGAGCTTTGCATGCGTGCGGCGGCCACAAGGTGCAGCAGGTAGACGGAGTCGGCACCCCCGGAGAGGGCAAGCACCAAGGGCTCTCGTGGGTTCAGCCCAACGGTCTTGGCGAGGGAATGCCAGCGAGCGGCCCAGGCCTCTCGCCAGAGGGCTGCGTCGTCAGGTTGGCTGGGAGAGGGAGCTTGGTGTGAGGGCAAGGTGGATGAGGGGGTTGGGGTGCCGCGGAAAGTTGGTCCCGGTGTCGGACACCAACCTTTGGCTGTCATCCCAGGAGGATCCCTACCGGCCTGAGCGGGATGGGTTGGCGCACGAACTCTCAAGATGAGAGCCCGGGCGGAGCCAGAATCCTGCTTCCAGGGCTTTGGGTTGACCGACGGTCGATCGAGAATACGCGGAGTGGGGGGGAGCTACTGGGCCTAAGGCCAGTTGTTTCCATCGGTTCCCGGGGGTATCCTCGTGCCCCGTTTCCCTCGGAAACCTGGGCCAGAACCCGTTATCTCCGGCCCTGACATTCTGCCAATTCCAACATCCTTGCCTCAGTCACCTGCAATGAGGGTGAAGCTGCCAATTCTGGGGCAACCGGACGTGATTCCACCACAGCAACCTTACTTTCTCACATGCGCATCGCGATCAACGGCTTCGGCCGCATTGGCCGGAACGTCTTCCGGATCCTCCAGAACACCCCTCGCTGCGAGGTTGTCCATATCAACGACCTCACCGACCCGGCCACCCTGGCCCACCTGCTGAAGTACGACTCCGTCCTGGGTCGTTACCCCGGCAAGGTCAAGACCATGAAGGGTGCCATCTCGGTGGACGGCAAGCGGATTCCCATCACGGCGGAGCGCGATCCCTCCAAGTTGCCCCACAAGGCCAACCGGGTGGACTTCGTTGTGGAGGCCACGGGGGTGCTCTCTACTCGCGAGGCGTGCTCAAAGCACTTGGACGCCGGAGCCAAGAAGGTCCTCCTGACGGTTCCGCCCAAGGACGCCATCGACGCCATGATCGTGATGGGTGTCAACGACAAGGACCTCAAGGCCAGTGACCGTATTATCTCCAACGCTTCTTGTACCACCAACTGTCTGGCCCCCCTGGCCAAGGTTCTGGACGACGCGTTTGGCATCAAGCACGGTCTGATGACCACGGTGCACGCCTACACCAACGACCAGCGCGTGCTGGACCTTCCCCACGGAGATCTGCGCCGTTCGCGCGCCGCAGCCGTCAACATCATCCCCACGAGTACGGGCGCTGCACGGGCCGTGGGCAAGATCCTACCGCACCTCGAGGGCAAGCTGGATGGTTGCTCGCTGCGTGTGCCGATCCCGGCGGGTTCGGCCGTGGACCTTGTGGTTACGCTGAAGAAGAACGCCTCGGTCGCCGACGTAAACAAGGCTCTGGCCGCAGCGGCCAAGCGCGGCCCCTTGAAGGGGATTTTGGCCTACACCGAGGATCCGATCGTCTCTTCGGACATCGTTGGGGATCCCCACAGTTCCATCATTGATGCTGGCGCCACGATGGCGATCGGGGGCAACACGGTTAAGGTGCTCTCCTGGTACGACAACGAGTGCGGCTATTCCAACCGCGTCGTGCAGTTGATGCAGAAGGCCCACAGTCTCAAGGCCAAGGCCCCGCGCAAATCTGCCAAGAAAAAGCCCGTCAAGCGCAAGCGCTGAGGTTTCCGAGGGCAGCGATTCGCCCATGAGCACACTCAAGGCACCTCGACTGGAGAGCTTGTCGCTGGAGGGCCAGCGCGTGCTCGTTCGGGTGGATTTCAACGTTCCCCTGAACGAGCAGGGAGCCATCCGCGATGACACTCGTATCCGGGCTGTCCTGCCCACCTTGAACCACATCTTGGAGCAGGGCGGGCATCCCATCTGCCTGTGTCACTTCGGTCGTCCCCAAGGCGAGGTGGTGGAGGCG
Organism: Planctomycetota bacterium; assembly: GCA_012959525.1. Taxonomy (GTDB): domain Bacteria; phylum Planctomycetota; class UBA1135; order UBA1135. The sequence goes on along the minus strand of DUDB01000053.1, from coordinate 39,649 downwards.
TTGCGTGTGGATCCCATCGCGACCCGGCTACAGGAATTGCTCGGATCCCCGGTCCTGAAGTTGGGTGAATCCACAGGCGCCGCCGTCGTGCAAGCCATCGAAGGGGCTGAGTCTGGGACCACCGTGCTCCTGGAGAACGTGCGTTTTCACGCGGGAGAAACCAGGGGCGACGAGGAGTTGGCAAGGGCCTACGCCGCCTTGGGAGATTGTTTCGTGGGAGAGGCCTTCGGTGCCTGCCACAGGGACCACGCCTCCGTCTCTGGAATCCCGAGGTTCCTGCCCTCAGCGGCGGGTCGCCTGCTGGAGAAGGAAATGGACGCCTTTGCGCGCGTGCTGGACAATCCCGAGCGTCCCCTGGTGGCGATCCTCGGGGGAGCCAAGGTCTCGGACAAGCTGACGGTGATCGACCACCTCCTTGAACAGGTGGACGTCATCCTGGTCGGCGGCGGCATGGCCTACACCTTCCTTCAGTCCCAAGGGATCGAGGTCGGGGATTCCCTGGTGGAACCTGAGCAGCTCGAGTTGTGCCGGTCGGCCGAGGCGAAGGCGGCCGAACGGGGCGTGAAGTTGCTCCTGCCCCTCGACCATGTGGCGGCGGATCGTTTCGCGGCCGATGCGGACACCCAGGTTTGTGGGCCCGGCATCCCCGTGGGCTGGATGGGGTTGGATATCGGTCCGCGCACCATCGAGCTCTACGTGGCTGCCGTGGCAGAGGCCCGGACGGTGGTTTGGAACGGGCCCATGGGCGTCTTCGAAATGGAGGCCTTCAGCGCCGGGACCGAGGCCGTGGGCCAGGCCCTTGCGGACTGTGAGGGGTACACCGTGGTGGGCGGGGGGGACTCCGTGGCCGCGGTGGGAGGCCTGGGCCTGGCTTCTCAAATGTCGCACATCTCAACGGGGGGGGGCGCCTCCTTGGAACTGCTCGAAGGCAAGGTGCTACCTGGAATCGAGGCCCTGGGCTAGCAGGTTCGAGGCCTGGGCATTGGTGAGGGCCTCAGACTGGAGGCTTGCGCGTCCTGGCCCTAGACTAGCCTTCACACCATTCCCGGCTGAGCCTTCCGAACGCACACCTCATGCACACCCCACCGATCCAGATCGCGCCTTCGCTCTTGTCCTGTGATTTCGGGCAAATCGCTTCGGAGGTCAAGCGGACCGAGGCCGCCGGCGCGGACTGGTTGCACGTGGACGTCATGGATGGCCACTTCGTGCCCAACCTGACCATCGGACCGCCCCTGGTGAAGGCCATTCACGCCGTTGCAAGTGTCCCCCTTGACGTGCACCTGATGATCACTAACCCTGCGGAATTCGCGGGGCCCTATGCGAAGGCTGGGGCGGAAGTCCTGACGTACCACTGGGAGGTGGCGCCGAGCGAGCAGGCCTCGCTCGAGGTTATCGCCGCCTTTCGGGAGCAGGGTGTACCCCAGGTCGGTGTGGCCGTGAATCCGGACACACCCATTGAGGGTCTCGAGCCGCTCTTGGGGAGCGTGGACCTGGTGCTTGTTATGAGTGTCTTTCCAGGCTTCGGTGGGCAGAGCTTCATCGCGGACGTCCTCGACAAGACCCGTTGGTTGCGGCGTGCGGGCTTTGAGGGCCACGTGGAGATGGACGGCGGACTCGACCCAACCACCCTGCCCCTGTGTGCTGAAGCCGGGGCCAACGCTTTGGTGGCCGGTTCAGCCATCTTTGGACCCCCTGACATGGCCGCCACGATCAGCGAATTACGCGCGGCCGCCGAGGCCGTCCTGCCCGCAGGAAGCGAAGCCTAGGCATGGGCGAGCCGAAGAAGAAGCCGCGCGGTCGTCTGTCGGGCCTGCGCTTCAAGAAGAAGGACATTCCGGGAGGGTTGTGGCTCAAGTGCCCCTCGTGCGACACGACGATCTACCGCAAGGAGTTGGAGGCCAAGGGGCACACCTGTCCCAGTTGCAGCTTTCACTTCACCGTTCCTGGCCGGGAGCGGGTGGCCATGACCCTGGATCCCGGTACATGGAATGAGATGTTTGCGGACCTCGAAGCTTCGGATCGGTTGGGATTCACCGATGCCATTTCCTACTCCGAGAAGATTGCTCGCACTGTGGAGAAGAGCGGCGAGAAGGAAGGCCTGCTCTGCGGCACGGGAGATATCCTCGGCCGCCCCGTCGTTTTGGCGGTCTTGGACTTCAAGTTCCTGGGCGGTTCAATGGGAGAGGTCGTGGGGGAGAAGGTCTCGCTGGCTACGGACGTGGCGCGGGTCCGCAATTTGCCGCTGATTCTGTTCACCAGCTCCGGCGGCGCCCGCATGCACGAGGGCATGCTTTCCCTCATGCAGATGGCTAAGACCTGCTCGGCTCTAGCGGAGTTCAATAGCGCCGGTGGATTCTCGATCTGTGTGCAGACCAATCCAACCACCGGCGGAGTGACGGCTTCTTTCGCGTCGGTGTGTGACCTGACCTTGGCCGAGCCCGGGGCGTTGATCGGGTTCGCCGGCCCGCGGGTCATCAAGACCACCATCAAGCAGGAGCTGCCTCCGGGCTTTCAGCGTGCGGAGTTCCTGCTGGAGAGGGGACAGGTGGACTCCATCATCGCGCGTGAGGATCTGGTGGGGATGTTGGCCAAGTTGATTGATTTCGGTGTCGCCGGCAGGCCCTCAGCGCCTGCACCAGATTCCACGGGGGAAGAGTTGGGGAGCGATGAGGCGTCGGACGAGGACAGCAGCGAGGGGACGCCGGATGCGGATGCGGAGTTAGGTGAGGCGGAGCAGACACCTCCCTCCGCACCTGAGGCGGAGTCCGGGGATGCTATCCCCCGCCCGGAGCAGGCCTGACGAGTTTGGCCGTGCGCCTATCGGCGCCGCAGGTGCAGTACCCAGGAGTCGAAGCCGCTCGTCGGTGGAAACCCGGTGACCCGGTTCGATGCCGCTGATAGTTGATTGGCCCACAGGAGCGGGTAGGTCAGGGCACCCTTCAGGCGGGTCTCGTTCAGGTGCATCAACTGGGGCACGGGCCAAGTGATCTGATAGTTCGCCCTGCGGACAGCTTCGAAGCCGCGGGACGCCATGCCACTTTCGACTTCGGCGGCCGTTAGGGCTGATAGCTCGCGTGCGGGCAGCACGGGGCGTCTGTGACGCCTGGCCCGGAATCCTCTCGACTCACGGTGGATGTCACCGATAACCAAGTCGCCTGCCGCCGCAACGGTTTTTGCGATCCCATCCATCCAGGTCTCCGGATCAGGAGAGAAGCTGATGACTCCAGAGCTGATCACCAGATCGAAGGGCTCCTGGCCTTGGGTGGGGAAAGGGGGCGCCTCGCCGAATCCGGTGCGCCCTTCGAAGGGGCCGATACCCGCAGCGTGGGCATTGTGCGCCGCCTGCTGCACCATGTTCGGACTGGGGTCGAAGGCGCACAGGGTCGGCTGACTGGCCGCCAGGGCCGCTTCGATGCCGCACCAACCCGCGCCACAGCCAAAGTCGAGGATGCTCTTGGGGTTCTTCTTGCCTGCGAAGCAGCCCACGTAGCGCCGCATCCAACGGAAGTGCGGGTAGCCCGGTCCGCCGGGCTCGCCGTCCCAGCCCGCTGCGTTCGCGTCAAACTTGGTGACGGTGGCGTCGGGGGACATCAGGTCCGTGCGGCGCCGGGCGACAATCAACGCTCCGGAGAGTGCGGACTGGCCCACTTGAGTTTGGCGCTCGTACTCCATGCGCTGCACAGCCTGGCCATCGAAGCGGTACCAGGCGGGTACGTGCAGTAGAGGCCACAGGGCATTGCGCCAGGCCGCAAGAGTCGTCAAGGGGGGCGGGCCGGGCAGGAAGAGCAGGAGCGTGGCGCCTGGCCCGAGCTCTGCGCCAACCTGCTGTCGCTTACCGGCTCCCGGTGGCGGGTCTCCGTGGGCACCGGCTAGCTTGTCTCCGATGGTGCCGTCTCCCAGCCGGGAGAGGCTGCTGCCATCCAGGCCCAGGTCGGCCAGGGCCGGGGCTAGCTCTGCTGGGCCAGGGATGGCGGGGAGGTCGATCGTACTCATCGGTCGGAAGCGTACCGCTTGGGATGGCCCGAGGCTCGGACCGGGTTCTGCAATTAACTCCGCCGTCGGCGTCGGCCGCTGCGCCCCCGCTGGGGCTTGGAGGGGCGCTCCTCCCGGGCGGGGGCCGTCGGCTGGGCTTCGCGTACGGCCATGGATACCCCATAGGTGGGCTCCTCTGAAGCGCAGAACACCGAGTGCATGCAGGTGCACTCAAGACCCTGGTTGGGCAGCACGATTCCATCGCCGGGCTCCAAAATGAACGCGTGGCCCGCGTCGGCGAGGAGGGATGTGAACTCCGGCCCGCGACCCACGAGGGGCCCCAGCCGCCCACAGCCCGGCTTGCCCAGCTCCTTGCGTACCCGCCCGAAGCGGCCAACCATGCGCTCCAGCCACTCGAACGTCTCCCGATCGGGGAACAGGTCCTCACGCACCCACGCCAATTCACCCTCCTGCATGTACTCCACGAATTCGATCACCCGCCGGCTGAGATCCTCGATGGAGAGGGCCATCCAGGCTGTGCGGCCAGCGAGTTGCACGTAGACCACCCCGCGCTGTCCTCCCTCAAGGGGTTCGCGGAATGCGTCGTGGTGCATGAGTGCTCCACCGCCCGGTGCGTTCCAGTAGCCGATGTGCTGGGTGAAAAAAACCGGGCCATCTATCCAGTCCTCAAGGGGCTCAAGCAGTGCTGGGGTGGACTCGATGGTGCGCGTCTCGGGCAAGAGTTGCTGGGCCAGGGACTGAACTCGGCGGTGGGCTTCGAGATCGCGGCTGGCGTCATTCTTGCCCTCGGGACCCGCGGAGAAGCGCACCCGTAGTGACTGGTCTTCATCATAGGTGGACAGGTGCCCGCTCTTGACCCACACCCCCTTGCTCGGCTGGCTCTCCAGGCCGAGGCAGGCGATGTCCCTGGAGGGATCGTAGAGGGGGCGTTGGCCCGTGGGTCGCCAGTGAGGAGGAGCGTCCGTGGGCCGGTTGGCAACGAACTCGGCCAGTCCCTCGGGGCGTTGCAGGGCTTTGAATAGCGCCACGCGCTCCTGGGCCTGGGCGGGCCAGGCCGTGTCGTGTTCCAGAAGGCCTGGCAGGAGAATCGGGCGAGCCCGGTGCCAGCGCTCATCGAGCATTGCCGCCCGCGGGCGAGTGAGTCCCGGGGCTTGATCTGGCCGAAGTTCAACCCACTCCCCGTGCCAGGCTCCCCGCCGTTGAAGCCGAACCCTCTGCCTGGCGCGTGCGTCGAGTCCCGCGAGATACTCGGGATCGTCCCCGTCCCTGTAGGCGAGCACGGGACGCGCGCCGGGGCAGTTATCCCGGTCGGGCGCGTCGAGCAGCTCACGCTGGGGTCCTTGGAATTCGGTGGCCATGGGCCAGAGGGTAGGGCAGGAGCCGTTCCCGTGGCAGTGGCTGGGAAATACAATGGCCGCGAATCATGACGGACTCCCTTCAACCCGACCAGGGCGCCGCAAGCGCCCGCACAGGCACCGACACCTGGCGGCTCACCGACCTGGTACAGGCTCTCGATGAGCCCGAGTCTTCCCTGCGGGAGAGAGCTGCCCAGCGCCTGGGATTTGAGCCGGGGGAGCTGCGTGGGTTCCGGATCGCCAAGCGCTCGGTGGACGCCCGACGCCGTCGCGCAGACCTGCGCTTTGTGTGCCAGGTGGACGTGGTGGTGGATCAGGGTTCAGAGCGCCCGCGCCTGACGCGACTCCTGAAGAAGGGCACCGTGCGCGAGACTCCCGCTCCCGGGTCCTTGGAGCTGGCCTCCGTGGACGAGCGACGGCGGGGTGCGCGTGCGGTGGTCGTGGGGGCAGGCCCCGCCGGGCTCCTGGCCGCCTTAGTGCTGGCGCGTAACGGCGTGCAGGTGGATCTGCTTGACCGCGGCCAGAGTGTAGAGGAACGCTCCAAATCCCTGGCGGCCTTTCATCGCCGTGGCGAGCTTGATGCGGATAGCAACCTGCTCTTCGGAGAAGGTGGAGCCGGCACCTACTCCGACGGCAAGCTCTACACCCGGGTGAACAGCTCCCTGGAGGTTCCCATTCTCGAAGAGCTGGTGGCTTGCGGCGCGCAGGCGGACATCCTCTACGACTCCCGTGCGCACATAGGTACCGACCGGCTGCACACCGTGCTGCCGCGTCTGCGAGCGCGCATGCAGGATGCAGGCGTGCGCTTTCACTATGGGGTGCGGCTCGAGTCCTTGGTGGTGGAGCCTGGCCCACCACGGAGAGTGCGTGCCGTGCAGACTCAGGCCGGGGAGCTTCCCTGTGATGGCCTGTTCTTAGCCCTCGGCCACAGTGCCCGGGACACGTGGCAGGCTCTGCACGATCAGGGCCTGGCCTTCGAACAAAAACCCTTCCAGTTTGGCGTGCGCGTGGAGCATCCCCAAGAACTCGTCACCCGAGGGCGCTACGGCGAAGGGGATCCAACGAACCTGCTGGGGCCCGCTAGCTACGCGCTGCAGTGCCGTGCCGGAGAGGGGCTTCCGGGCGTGCACTCATTCTGCATGTGTCCGGGGGGCAAGATCGTGGCCAGCGTGAATGAGCCGGGGTACCTGTGCACCAACGGCATGAGCAACTCCACACACTCCTCACCCTTCGCCAACGCCGCCTTGGTGACAACGGTGTTGCCCGAAGATTTCGCAGCCCATGGAACCGGCCCCTTCGCAGGGGTGGACTACCAGCGCCATTTTGAGGAGCGTTTCTTCGAGGCGGGGGGCGGCGCCTATGCGGCCCCCGCTCAGCGCGTTCCGGACTTCCTGGCTGGCCGCGCCTCGTCCGGAGAACTGAAGACGAGCTACACCTTCGGTGCGGTGGCGGGCCGGGTCGACGAACTGCTGCCTCCCGGCAGTCGCGATGCCCTGCGTCGTGGGCTAGAGCGCTTCGACCAGATGCTGCCCGGTTTTGGTGGGTCGGACGGCATCCTGGTGGGGATCGAATCCCGCAGTTCGGGCCCGGTGCGCTGCCCACGTGAAGCTGGGAGCCGTGCCGCGGTTGGCTGGGAGGACCTCTTTCCCCTCGGGGAGGGGGCTGGCTACGCGGGGGGCATCATGAGCGCCGCTCTCGACGGGGCCCTGAGCGCACAGACCTGGCTGCGGGGCGCGGTGGCGACCGGTTCGCGTTAGACTGCGTGCGGCACGAGAGTACCACCATGAGTCAAACCCCCGACGAACCCCTCGATGGCGACGAGTCTCAGGACCTGACCCGTAACAAGGTCACCACCCGGCGGCTGGGCCTCATGAAGGAGCGCGGCCAGCGCATCGCGTGCCTGACCGCCTACGACCAGGTCATGGCGCGCCTCTTGGATCAAGCCGGGATCGACTTGATTCTCGTGGGCGACTCGGTGTCGACCGTGGTGCAGGGTCTCGATACGACAGTCACCGTCACCATGGAGCACATGGTCTACCACGCTTCCCTTGTGCGGCGCGGTGTCCAGCGGGCCCTAGTCGTGGGGGATCTGCCCTTCATGTCCTACCAGGTGAACTCCGAAGATGCTCTGCGCAACGCCGGTCGCATGGTCAAGGAGGCTGGCGTGGAAGCCGTCAAGTTGGAGGGCGGTGAGAGCGTGTGCGAGACCGTGCAGCGCATTGTGGCCGCCGGGATTCCGGTCATGGGCCACCTGGGCCTGATGCCTCAGTCCATCCACAAGTACGGCACTTATCAAGTGCGTGCGCGGGGAGAGAATGAAGCACAGGAGCTGCGTAAGGACGCCAAGCGTCTCGAAGAGGCCGGTGCTTTCTCCATCGTGCTGGAGAAGGTGCCTAGCGATCTGGCGCGTGAGGTCTCCGAGTCGGTCTCCGTTCCCGTGATAGGTATCGGTGCTGGGGAGGGCTGCGATGGCCAGATACTCGTCACCCACGACATGCTGGGCATCTGCACGCGCTTCAGTCCCAGATTCGTACGCCGTTACGCCTCAATGGCGGACGACATGGTGGAGGCGTTTGAGCACTATCTTGGTGACGTGCGCTCGGGCGAGTTCCCCACCGATGACGAGAGCTACTGAGCGCTAGCCGGTCCTTCGCCATCCGGTTGAATGGCTTTCTTGAATAGGGAGCCCAGGTTCGTCCCCAGGTTGCCCGCATCAGGCTTGGCCAGCGCCTCTTCTATGACGTCCGCATCGACGGCGTCCTCCGACCCGATGATGGCCCCTCTGGAATCCAGGCGGGAGAGGGCGATGCGGCGGGCGCCGGGGTCCACGCTGACGATGCGCACCGTGACCTCCTCGCCATCCTGAAGGGCGTCACTGGCCCTTCGGATTCTCTCGGTGCCGATCTGGGAGACGTGGAGCAGGCCTTCAAGCCCAGGCTCCAGCTCAACGAACGCACCGAAGTCCATCGTGCGCGTGACCTTGCCGGTGACCTGCCGGTCGGCGGGGTAGCGGCTGGGCACCTGATCCCATGGGTCGGGCTCAAGCTGCTTCATCCCCAGCCCGATGCGCTTGCCGCCGTCTTTGATCTCCAGCACCTTCACCTCGACCTCCTGGCCCTGGGCGAGGACATCGGCGGGGTTCTCCACGCGCTTGCGCGAGATGTTCGAGACGTGCATCAGCCCTTCGAGCCCGTTGCCCAGATCCACGAAGGCCCCGAAGGATTCGATGCGCGTGATCTTGCCCTTGAGGACCATGTTTGTGTGGAGCTTGCCGATGCTCTCTTGGAGAGCATGGCTGCGCTCGCCCTCTTCCACGCGACGCCGGGAGAGGACGCAGCGCTTGCGACCGCGATCGAGGTCAATCACTTCGCAGATGAGCGTCTGACCCATCAGTGTCGAGGCGTCCAGGTCGCGGTCCAGGGAGACCTGACTGGCGGGCATGAATGCTTCGTTCTTGCCGATGCGCAGCTCGAGGCCGCCTTGGTTTTGCCCGCTAACGCGCGCCTTCACGTGGGAGCCGAGCTCCAGGCTCTCCCAGGCGGCGACCTCCTTGGCGGCCTGAATGGAGAGTACCCACAGGTCGTCTTCGCGGCCGCGCATGGCGAACCGCAGGTTGGCACCCACCTCGGGGGCCTCCTCGAACTCGCGCAGCGAACAGACGCCTTGCATGCGGGGGCCCAGCTCAACGATGACGTCGTCGCCGCTGATTCCCGTGACCACTCCAGGCCAGAGCTTGTCGCTGCCACGGCCCGTGGTGGGGGCGGAGTCTGATTCCGAGCCCAGACCCTGCAGGTCCACGCCGTCCAGGGCCGCTGCGATCTCCTTATCCAGAGGGTCTTCTTGGGGGGCACTCATGGGCCGGGAATTATCCGCGCTCGGGCCCCGGGGCGCTAGGTGCGAGCGACGTCCCGTGTGCTGCTCTGGCAGGTGGGCCAGAGGACGATCTCGCCCACATTTACGTGGGCTGGGCGTGTGACCGCGTATACCAGGGCATCCGCCACGTCCTCAGGGGTCAGGGGCTGCATGCCCGCGTACACCGCCTCGGCCTGGGCCTCGTCACCCCGGTAGCGCACTTTGGCGAACTCGGTCTCCACCATGCCCGGATCCAATGTGGTGAAGCGCACCCCGCGCCCACCCGCATCCAGGCGCAGAGCCTGATAGAGCGCGTGCACGGCGAACTTGCTGGCGTTGTAGACGTTGCCACCGGGGTAGACCTGCCGGCCGGCGACCGAACCCAGGAGCACCATGTCACCGACCCCGCGCTCGAGCATGCCCGGCAGGACGGCACGGGCGCAGTGCAGCACCCCTTTGACGTTGGTGTCGAGCATCTCATCCCAGTCCGCGGGGTCGCCTTCTTGGAGCGCTCCTGCGCCGCGCGCCAGGCCGGCGTTCAAGACGGCGATGTCGATGGCGCGATCTTGGAGGGCCGCTTGCACGGCGCTGAAATCGCGTACGTCCAACTGCACGGTCTCTGAGCCCGGCAGCTCCTCGGCGAGAGCTTGGAGTCGATCGGTTCGCCGAGCGGCAAGGAGAACCTGGGCGCCCGCGGCGTGCAGGGCGCGGGCGCTCGCCGCGCCGATGCCGGCGGACGCTCCCGTCACCAGGGCCAGGGGGTTGTTTGTGAGCTTCATGGGGTCACAGTACGCATGCCCCAACGGCCTGTGCTAGCCTCGTCCGCCAACTCTCCAACCACGATTCTCAACCATGGTCCAAATCGACGTCGTCTACCAGGGTGCACTGCGCACACAAGCAACCCACGGTCCCTCGGGTCAGACCCTGATCACCGATGCACCGGTGGACAATCAGGGTAAAGGGGAGAGCTTCTCTCCAACGGATCTGGTGGCCACGGCTCTGGCGAGCTGCATCCTGACCCTGATGGGTATTGCGGCAGAGAAGCGCGACGTCGACCTGCAAGGGGCGAGCGCTCGGGTAGTGAAGGGGATGGCGAGCGAGGGGCCGCGCCGCATCGAACGGCTGGACGTGCAGATCCGGGTGCCTCTACAACTCGACGATAAGGTGCGGGCGGCCTTGGAGAGGGCCGCGATGGGATGTCCAGTGCACGCGACTCTGGGGGGTAACGTGCAGATGGACGTGTCGTTCGAGTGGGGAACCTAGACGGCGGGCTACTTCCCTTTCAGGCGTTGTGCCAGGTCACGGACCAGGACGTCCTGGGGGTTCAGAGCGAGGGCCTTCTCGATGGCTACCTGCGCGGCCTCCCGATGACCACCAGCCTCTTGGGCCCGGGCCATGCCGCGCCAAAGTGCCGCAACCGATGGTGCAAGGGTGGTGGCTCGGTCATAAGCCACAATGGCCGCCGCCGGATCGCCCTGTCGTAGCAGGGCGTTGCCCAGATTGGCCCAGGCCACAGGGTTGTCGGCGCCCACCTGCGTGGCCCGCTGCAGATACTCGAGTGCTTCCACCAATTGACCTTCCTTTAGGGCCTGGCCACCGAGGTTGGTCCAGGGTCGCGAGTAGTCGGGGGCCAATTCGGTGGCCCGCTCCCAGGCCCGGCGCGCCTTCCAGGCTTGCCCATCTTCCATGGCTGCGTTGCCCAAGGCGTTCCAGGCTTGGGGTGAGCCGGGTTGGTCTTCCAGCACGGCCTCCCAGTAGAGTCGCCGACTGCCGTAGGTCTCGGCCTGGAACCAGACCAAGGGCACGGCGGCCAGGGCCAGAATCCAGGGCCAGGGTGCATGGGGTGCACACCGCGCATGGATGCCGCGCAGCGACCGATCCAAGGGGAGCACGCCCAGGAGTAGAGGTAGATACAGGAAGCGGGGGCCGAACAGTTCTCCGCTGGGGATGAGTTGGGCGTGTACCAGAAGGGCTAGGGAGGACAGCAAAAGTGAGGCTCCAAGGGCGGGATCACGACCGCGCAGCAGGGCTCGCAGGCCCGCAATAACGACCCCAGCCAGGGCCACGAGCATGACGCGGGTCAACCAGCCGGGAGTGGCTGCGATGGCTTCGACGCCGGCTTGCGGTGCCGCTTGGCTGAAGGGGGTGAGGAACGTCGTGAGTAGGCGCCACAGCACACCGCCACCCAGGTGTAGCCGTTCGAGAAGGGGGACTCCTGCCAGCGGCGCGTGGGTTGCCGCAGGCATCCACTGGCCCAAGGCCAGGTAGCGGAGCCAGGCACAGCAGGCCAGCGCCACCAACACACCCAGGCCGGCGGCACCCGCGCCCCGCCGCCCCCCCGTGCGGGCAGCGACCAGGGGCAGGATCAGGGCGAAGAGAACCCCGTCCTCCTTGCCCAGCATCGAACCCGCCAGGGCCAGACCTGCTAGGCAGGCGGTCCGCCAGGAAGGGCCCGGGCGCAAGAGCCAGTACGCACCGAGGAGGCCGGGAAGGGCTGAGAGCATGGAGGTCCGCCCCGAGATCCACACGACAGAATCACACAGGGCTGGGTGGAGGGCGAACACCCCAAGGCCCAGCCATGCGGCCGCCCCGCCGCCGCGCTCCAAACCCGCGAGAATGGATCCGGCCAGAGCGACCACACACAGGTGAAGGAGGAGGTTCGTGACGTGGTAGCCCCAGGGCTCGAGGCCCCAGAGTCGGTGGTCCCAGCGGAGGCTGAGTGTTGCCAGGGGCCTGAAGTGGCCTGCGCTACCAGCCGGTTGGTGAGCCCAGTAGTCCTGCTGGAAGGCCACCTGCCACGGGACGTCCCCCTGCACCACCGGGTTGCCCCGCAGGACTTCCAGGTCGTCCAGGGCAAAGCCCCCGCGCAAGAGCCCACCACTCCACACCAGACAGGTCAGCAGCAGCAGTCGAATCAGCGGGCTCTGTGGCACAGGCTGAGCATAGCGCGACCTCGGCCCCGTGGTGCGTTACACTGCTGACCATGACTCCCAAGAAGTCCAGCAAGACCGAGTCCGACGCCTTGAGCTTCGACGAACGCCTGCAGCGTCTCGAGGAGATCGTCGGGGCCCTGGAGGAAGGTGGCCTCGGTCTGGAATCGTCAATCGAGCGCTATCGGGAAGGCGTTGAGTTGCTCGGCGGCTGCCGTGAGCTGCTCGAGGGTTACCGCCGTCAGGTCGAGGAGCTCGGCCAGCAGGTGGAGGGCGAGTTGACACCCTACGCCGGAGATCCTGACGTGGGTGGAGACACAACCGAAGGGGCATGAGCTCTCCTGTGGAAGAGCCGTCCCTGGTGGAGTGGCTGGCACAGACGCGCAGCTGGGCGGATGCCCAGTTGGAGGAGGCCCTGTCCAATCTGGATCTGGGTCCTGCGCTTCACGGCGAGGCCCTGCGCTATGCGTTGATGGGTCCGGGTAAGCGGCTCCGCCCGGCACTGGTGCGCCTGATCTGCAATCAGGTGGGAGGCCAGGACGCGGATGCTGCGCCCGCAGCCGTGGCCATCGAGATGCTGCACACCTACAGCCTCGTCCACGATGACCTGCCCTGCATGGACGACGACGACCTGCGTCGTAGTCGGCCAACGGTGCACAAGGTGTACGGGGAAGCCGAAGCCGTGCTGGTGGGGGACGGACTGCAGAGCCTGGCCTTCGAGTGGCTGGCGCGTGTCACCGGATCCACCGAGCAGGTAACGATACTGGCCCGTGCCGCAGGCCCCGCAGGGATGGTCGGCGGGCAATCACTAGACCTCGCCGCGACCGGGCGAGGCGACGCCATTGATGCGGATACAGTGCGCCGCATCCATGCCTCCAAGACCGCGGCGCTGATAGGAGCTGCGGTCGAGTTGGGGGCCGTGGCGGGTGGCGCCAGCACGGACCAGCGAGTCGGCCTGGCACGCTACGGCCGGGGTCTGGGCCTGTGCTTCCAGGCTGTGGACGACCTGCTCGACGTCACCGGGGATGCGGGCACGCTCGGCAAGACTCCCGGCAAGGACGAGGCCGACCAGAAAGCGACCCTGGTGGCTACCCTGGGGCTGGAAGGGGCTCGGGAAGAGGCCCGGTCCCTGGCTCAGGAGACCCGTGAAGCGGCTCAGGACGTGGGCTGTCCCGAAGGGGGATTGGCCCTCGCCTTGGTGGATCATCTGCTCGCTCGCACGCGTTAGGGCGCTGCGTTCACAGCCAGACGGGCAGAAGGTCAAGGGCGGACGGGGTATGATGGGTGCCCATTCGGCCATGTCCTCTTCTTCCCCCGAGCTCCCCGACGGCACCTATCCGCTTCTGGATCAGGTCCACTCACCCGTAGCGTTGCGGGCTCTGGAGCCTGAGCAGTTGCCCGATCTGTGCGACCAGCTGCGGGCCTTCCTCCTGCAGAGCGTGCAGGGTACGGGTGGCCATCTGGGGTCCAACCTGGGGGTCGTCGAGTTGACCGTGGCTCTGCACCGGGTGTTCGATTTTAGGCGTGATCGTCTGGTCTGGGATGTGAGCCATCAGTGCTACCCACACAAGATCCTGACGGGTCGCCGAGAGGGTTTCGCACAGCTGCGGCGCACGGGTGGCGTATGTGGATTCACGAATCCTGCCGAGTCGGAGTACGACCTGTTCCACACGGGGCACGCGGGCACTTCCATTTCATTGGGGCTGGGCATGGCGGCAGCGGCAGCCCTCGAAGAGGATCCGCCCCACGTCGTGTCCGTTATCGGAGACGCCAGCCTGGGGGCAGGCGTGGCTTTCGAGGGGTTGAACTACGCGGGCGCTACGGGCAGTCGCATGCTGGTGGTGCTCAATGACAACGAGTGGTCCATCTCCAAATCAGTCGGCTCCTTGGCGCGCTACCTCTCCCGAATCCGCTCCACCCGACTGGTGCAGCGCGCGGGCCAGGAGACCAAGAACCTGATCCACGCCATTCCCGTTGTGGGCCCTCGCTTGGACAAGGCCATCGACGATATCGGCGAGGTCATGCGCCACACGGTCGTGCCTGGGCACGTGTTCGAGGAGCTAGGGGTGACCTACGTGGGGCCTATTGATGGCCACGACGTCGATGGGCTCGTGCGCTCCCTGGAGCGCGTGCGTCAACTTGAGGGGGTGGTTGTGTTGCACTGCTTGACGGAGAAGGGGAAAGGACATCCCAAAGCGCCGGATCACCCCGAGAGGGTCCACGCGGTGGGGCCTTCCGCGGCCCCCAAAGCGGACAAGACCGAGGCTTCTGCCGGGGAGGAGGCGCCGCCCGCCGGACCCAAGCCGCTGCCCTACACCAAGGCGTTTGCCAAAGCCCTGTGCTCCCTAGCGGAGGGTGACATGCGCATCCGTGCCCTGACGGCCGGCATGCCTTCGGGCACGGGGTTGGACGTCTTCAGCGAGCGTTTTCCCGGCCGTTTTCACGACACGGGGATCACGGAACAACACCTCTTGGCCATGTCTGCGGGTATGGCTCGCTCGGGCCTGCGCCCCGTGGCGGCGATCTACTCCACCTTCCTCCAGCGCGGCTACGACCAGGTCTTCCAGGAGATCGCCCTGCAGGGCCTGCCGGTCATTCTGGCCCTGGATCGCGCCGGTCCCGTGGGGCAGGACGGTCCCACCCACAACGGGGTGTTCGACCTGGCCTACCTGCGCGTGCTGCCCAACATGACGCTTGGCGCGCCCCGCGACGAGACCGACATGCGTCGCATGCTGGCCGCGTGCCTGGCTCAAGACGGCCCGGTGGCCCTGCGGTTCCCGCGGGGAACCTGTCCTGTGCAGGAGGTCTTCCACGAGCAGGAGCGCCGCGAGATGACGCCCGGCAAGGCCGAGGTGCTGCGCAGTGGCGGGCAGGTGGCTCTGTGGGCTTTGGGATCAATGGTCGAGGAGGCCCTGGCTGCCGCGCAGCTCCTGGAGGCACAGGGAATGTCCATCACCGTTGTGGATGCGCGTTGGGTGAAGCCTCTCGACGAAGAGTTGCTCGCTGAACACGCGCGCAGCATGAAGTACATCGTGACCCTGGAAGATCACCAGCGGGCTGCCGGCTTTGGATCGGCTGTGTTGGAGAGTTGCAACCGTATGCGCCCTGCGCGCGATGGTCTGCCGCCACTGCACATCAAGGTGCTCGGGATCCCCGACTGTTATGTGGAGCACAGAACGACTCGCGAGGAGCAGTTGGCTGTCCTGGGACTGGACGCTGAGGGTGTGTGTCGCTCGGTGCGGGGTTTGTTTTCCGCCCAGGCGGTGAAGTGAGCCTGTTCAGGGCCGCAGATCAACATGTCACACGCCACCCGAGAAGAGTTTGCCGCTTCCTTGCGTCAGGTGCTCGTCCTGGCGGACACCCAGAAGAGCGAGGTGCTAGCGGAGGCGGGAGAGGTGCACACCTGGCTTCAAGGCCACGGCCTCTCCGTTCAGCTTGAGGAGAACGTGCGCGCCTTCAGCCAGGAGTTTGCAGGGCCCGGCAAGGGCTTCAGCGGCCCACGGCCGGACCTGATCGTGGTCCTTGGCGGCGATGGTAGCGTGCTCTCGGCCGCACGTGTGTTCGCGGAGGAGCCCGTACCGGTGGTCGGCATCAAGTTCGGCCAGTTGGGATTCCTGGCGCACGTAGAGGCGCGAACCTGGCGCGAGGGACTGGGGGACGTGCTCGCCGGACGAGCCGAGTGGGAGGATCGCATGATGCTCGAGGCTCAAGGGGATGGGGATCTCTCAGCCGTGGCGCTCAATGATCTGGTCCTGAGCCGGGGTGCTACCCACGGTCTGCTCACCTTGCGGCTCGAAGTGGGCAAGGAGGTCGTCACGGACTACCGCGCCGATGGCCTGATCTTCGCCACCCCGTCGGGTTCCACGGCGTACTCTCTCGCAGCGGGCGGTCCGGTTCTTGACCCTTCCATGAACGGTGTTGTCGTCACGCCCATCGCCGCCCATTCCCTGTCCAACCGGCCCCTCGTGCTGGACCCCCTGTTGGAGGCCTCGGTGTGTGTGTCGGAGGCGGCCGGCCCGGTGAGTCTGGTGGTCGACGGCCACCCCTTGGCGTCATTGCAGGAGGGCGCGCGGCTGACCATTCGGCGCCATCGCAATAGCTACCCGTTGTTGGCGCCAGCTGGAGCCACCCCATGGCGTCGGCTGCGGGAGCGTCTTGGGTGGCGAGGCAGTTTCTTTGGTGCGGAACCCGGGTTCTCCCCGGGTGCCGACTCCGACAGGCAGGGCAACTAGGTCGGAATCGTGAGCGTCGAGTCGGCCTGGATGAGGCCGTCTTCCATGTGCACCATGCGCTCGCAGCGCTGGGCAAGACGCCTGTCGTGGGTGACGAGCAGGAGGGCCGTGTTCCGTGTCTCCTGCTCATCGAAGAGCAATTCGAGGACCCGCTCACCCGTGCTGCTGTCCAGGTTTCCCGTGGGTTCATCGGCGATGATCAGGGGCGGGTCCAGTAGTAGGGCGCGGGCAATCGCGACCCGCTGCTGTTCCCCGCCGGAGAGTTGCCCGGGCCGGTGCTTGAGGCGATCGCCAAGCCCAAAGCGCTCAAGCATCGCGACCGCCTTGCCTTCATACTCTTCTCGCTTATGGCGATACGCCACATGGGGTAGGGCGATCATGGCCGGCAGCAGGGCGTTCTCCAGGGCGTTCAGCTCAGCAAGCAGGTGGTAGAACTGAAATACGAAGCCAATAGACGTGTTGCGAAGTTGGGCGCGCTCGGGTGTGGTCAGCGTCCACGCGGATAGACCGTCCAGCCATACTTCTCCTTCGGTCGGGCGGTCGAGCAGGCCCAGGATGTTGAGCAGCGTCGTCTTTCCCGCTCCTGAGGCACCCATCAACGAGATGCGTTGGCCACGTCCCAACTCAAGGTCTACGCCGTGCAGTATCTCCAGGCTTCGTTCGCCCACGGGGAAGGCGCGTCGGATGCCACGGCCCGACAGAATGATGTCTGCGGCCGGCGCGTCATCGGTAGTGGGAGCGTTGCTTGGGTCGGTCATCTCACTCAAAGCGCAGGGCGTCGATGGGATTCAGGCGCGCGGCGCGCCAGGCGGGAACCGCAGCAAAGACCAGGGTGCAGGTGACGGCTCCCAGGACAATCATGGCCACCCCCGTGACCTCGATCACGCTGGGGATGTGGTCGAAGAGGTAGATGCTGCGGTCGAAGATCTGGATGCCGAATAGTTCTGAGAGCTTGGTCTCGATGGCGTCGATGTTGAGGGCACCCAGTACACCCAGGACGGCTCCGAGGCTGGCGCCCAGGAATGCCTGCCAGCAGCCGATCATGAGGAACAAGCTCATCACTCCGGAGGGGTGGGCGCCGAGGGCTGTCAAGATGCCGATGTCCCGGCGTTTCTCCGAGACCATCATGGAGAGGATGGCGAAGACCGTGAAGCCGGCCACCACCATCACTAGGGAGAGCATGATGCCCATCAGGGATTTCTCGTTTTCGATGGCTCCGAGGAGATTGCCGCGCAGGTC
Source organism: Planctomycetota bacterium (assembly GCA_012959525.1). GTDB lineage: Bacteria > Planctomycetota > UBA1135 > UBA1135. The sequence goes on along the minus strand of DUDB01000053.1, from coordinate 22,048 downwards.
TTCCCACGTGCGCACCTCCGTTCGGTAGTAGTCGCTCGCGTCGTCGCCAGAGGGCCTGTGCACGAACCCGCCCTCGGCCAGACTTGAGCGCAAGCTGGCCACAGCCGCGACCTTATTGGCTTCGTAGTCGTGCAGTTTGACAAGAATCTGACTCCAGGCCGTGGTGCGTCCCAGCATGTCCGCGAGTGTGCGCCGGTCCACATACACGCGCTCCATGTCCATCTCATTCTCGCCGCTGCGGAATGTCCCGGTGACCACGAAGGTGCGGTTGCAGCCCTGGTCTTCCACGCTGCGTGTGATGGGGTCCACGCCCAAGCTGAACAGCTCCACCTCATCGCCCGGGTGCAGGTTCCATGCGGCAGCGAGCTGGGCCCCGAGCACTATGCCCGCCTTGGGTGCCCCATCGGAGTAATAAAAGGGCGGCGGGTCGAAGGGGCGCTGAAGGTCCGCCACCGGAGTCACCTTGAAGGTGCCGGAGTCATCGGAGGCTTGCATGTTCGCCTTCAGGTCGCTGGCCCCGTACTCATCAGGCACGTCAATGCCCACCAGGTGAATGAGCGAGAGGTCTCCGAAGACGGGGTGCTTCAAGAGCGCGCTCTTCGAGTCGGGGACCAACATGCCGTACCAGGCCATCTGTAGAGAGGCGCCGCTGACGTGTGGGTTGGCCCGCACGATCTCCATCATGGCCGCCTCATCGGTCTTGGGCAGGACCGTATTGTTGCCGCTCAGGGGAGAGTCCTGATTGGGCATGATGATCAGGTCCCCCAGGTTGCCGCGCAGGTGGTTGCGGCTCTCTTCCAGGAAACCCGACATGATCGAGAGGATCAGGATCAGGGCCGCCACGGCGACCGTGATGCCCGCCGCACCGATCCAGTTCGTTCTGCGGGCGCGCAGGTAGCGCAGGCTCAAGAACCAGCGGTACATCCTAGGCGTCGGACTCCGCCGGGTCCTGAATGGAAGCGTCCGCTTCTCCTTCGGCCAGCTTGCGCATGGCGGGGAACAGCAGGACGTCGCGGATGGAGTCACAGCCCGTGAGTAGCATGACCACCCGATCGATGCCGATGCCCAAGCCGCCCGTGGGGGGCATTCCGTACTCCAGCGCCTGGACGTAGTCGTAGTCGACCTCTCCTGGAGTCTCGGGGTCCTTGGAGGCCACCTGCTCACTGAAGCGGCGCTCCTGCTCAGCGGGATCGTTGAGCTCGGTGAAGGCATTGCCCAGCTCCATGCCGGCAATGAAGACCTCGAAACGCTCCGCCAGGCGCGGGTCTTCGGCGGACGCCTTGGCCAGAGGGCAGATGGCCACCGGGTAGTCCGTGCAGAACACCGGTCCCACGAGGTGGGGCTCGCAGCGCGCTTCGAACACGTCGTTCATGAGCTTCCAGTAGTCACCGTGGTCGTCGATGCCCAGCTCCTTGGCGACGCCACGCACGGCCTCCTCGTCGTCAAACTCGGCTCCCACGTGCTCCGAGAAGAGCTCGGTGTAGCGCACGCGCTCAAAGGGCGCCTTCAGGTCGTAGCTCTCATCGCGGAACTCGATCTTGGTGGTGCCATTGACGGCCAGGGCTGCACGCTCGATCAGCTGCTCGGTGACCTCCATCATGCGCAGGTAGTCGGCCTGCGCTTCGTAGAGCTCGAGCATGGTGAACTCGGGGTTGTGGCGGTAGCTGACACCCTCGTTGCGGAAGTTGCGCGCGAACTCGAAGACGCGCTCCATGCCGCCCACAATCAGGCGCTTGAGGTAGAGCTCGGGGGCGATGCGCAGGTAGAGGTCCGAGTCGAGCTCGTTGTGGTGCGTGACGAACGGGCGCGCTGCAGCTCCACCGGAGATGGGATGCAGGGTGGGGGTCTCGACCTCCAGGTAGCCTTCCTCTTCCAGGTAGGCACGCATGGCGGAGAGTGTCTTGCTGCGCTTGATGAAGACATCCTGGACTCCTTCAGAAGCCCAGAGGTCCACATAGCGCCGGCGATAGCGTGCCTCCTTGTCCGTCAGGCCGTGCCACTTCTCGGGCGGTGGTGCGACGGCCTTCGCCAGGATTGTCACTTCCTCGGCCCAGATCGTGGGCTCGCCTTTCTGGGTGAAGCCGAGCTCACCTCGGATAGCCACAAGGTCACCGCCATCGAGGTTCTTACGCAGAGGCCACCACTCGCTCAGGCGTTGCTTCTGCAGGCCCACTTGCAAGCGACCCGTACGGTCCAGGACCGGCGCGAAGATGAGCTTGCCGAAGTCGCGCATGCCCATGAGGCGCCCGGCCACAGTGACGGTCTCGCCCACCAGGGGACCATGCTCTTCCGGGGACCCCGCCCCTTCGCGAACCGTGGCGACGTGGGTGGCTTCCACCCCGCGCGTGGGGTAGGGGTCAATGCCCAGCTCGCGTAAGGCGGCGACCTTGGCCAGGCGGTCGGGATGAGAGAGGTCGGTCATGAGCGTGCGGCGCCGCCTGAGGCTAACGGTTGCGGGGGCCCGCCACCAGAAACGGGTCGACCCGTTGGGCGGGACAAAAGGAGGCGGGGCAAGAAACCGGCCGGAGCGGAAATCCGCGCCGGCCGGAGGGTGGTGGAGGATAGGGGAGTTGAACCCCTGACCTCTTGAATGCCATTCAAGCGCTCTACCAACTGAGCTAATCCCCCGTTGTGCGTGCGGTCAGGTTGCCTGAGCCCTCCTGACGGCCGATCGGGCCGGACAAGATGGCCCCCAGGGGCCTTTGCGTCAACGACCCGCTCGGCTATTTCCTTGTAGACTCTGCGGCCCCTGAGGGCCCCCTGCGGGCCTCCTTCCCTATCAGGGCGTCTGCACACGGTCGTCTCCACCTACCGCCTTCCCTCCGGGAGCCCCTTCTTGCCCCAGTCCTACGATCCCGCGTCCATTGAATCCAAGTGGCAGGCCTACTGGGAGACGAGCTGCCCCTTTCGGGCGCTCTCACCAGGTGAAGAGGGTTTCCAGCCGGATCAGGAGAAGTACTACGTCCTGGACATGTTCCCCTATCCCTCCGGGGCGGGCCTGCATGTTGGCCACCCGATGGGCTACATCGGCAGTGATATCGTGGCGCGCAAGAAGCGCATGCAGGGGTTCAACGTGTTGCACCCCATGGGCTTTGACGCATTCGGATTGCCGGCGGAGCAGTACGCGATCCAAACGGGCATGCACCCGGCCCAGACCACGGCCGAGAACATCGCCAACTATGAGAGGCAGTTGAAGATGATCGGCCTGTCCTATGACTGGTCACGATCATTCTCCACCAGCACCCCGGACTACTACCGCTGGACCCAGTGGATCTTCACGCGCCTGTACGACCGGGGCCTGGCGTATCAGGCCGAGGTGCCCGTGTGGTGGTGCGAAGAGCTTAAGACCGTGCTCTCCAACGAAGAGGTCATTGATGGTCGCAGTGAGCGGGGGGACCACCCCTGTGAGCGGCGTCCCCTGCGTCAGTGGATGCTGAAAATCACAGCCTATGCCGACCGTCTGATCGAGGACTTGGACGAGGTGGACTGGCCCGCTTCCGTGAAGACCATGCAGCGTGAGTGGATCGGTCGCTCGGAGGGAGCCGAGATCCGATTTGCGGTGCAGGGCACGGAGGAGAGCTTGGAGGTCTTCACTACCCGGCCAGACACACTGTACGGAGTGACGTTCATGGTCCTGGCCCCCGAGCATCCGTTGGTGGGGAACGTAACCAGTGCAGAGCAACGCGCCGAGGTGGAAGGCTATGTCCAGGCGGCAAGCTCCAAGTCCGAGCTTCAACGGATGGAGGTCAGCAAGGAGAAGACTGGCGTCTTCACCGGTGCTTGGGCCCTGAACCCCCTCATGGATCCGACCGACCCCGGTGCCCGTCTGCCGATCTGGGTGGCGGACTACGTGCTGATGGGCTACGGCTCCGGGGCCATCATGTGCGTTCCGGGTCACGACGATCGTGACTTCGAATTCGCCACGGCATTCGGGCTGCCTGTGAGGGAGGTCGTTCGCCCTGCAGATGGAGGGGCCGCGCCCGAGAGCGGTTGCTATCTGGGCCACGGAATCAGCGTGAATTCGCCCCTCTGGGATGGTTTGACCACACCTGATGCGCAATTGCGTGCGACGGAGTTGATTGAGGAGCGCGGCTTGGGTGAGGCCAAGGTCAACTATCGCCTGCGCGACTGGTTGTTCTCGCGGCAGCGCTACTGGGGCGAGCCCTTTCCGGTTCTGCACGGTGAGGATGGCAACCACCAACGGGTGAGGGATGAGGATCTGCCCGTCGAGTTGCCCGCCATGGATGACTTCGCGCCTCCGCCCGACGGCTCCCCACCCTTGTCCAAGGCGACGGATTGGGTGCAGGTTACGGATCCCCAGACCGGAGAGTCCTATCTGCGGGATACGGACACCATGCCCGGCTGGGCGGGCTCGTGCTGGTACTACCTGCGCTTCATGGACGCCAACAACAGCGAGGCCTTTGCCTCGCGCGAGGCGCTCGAATACTGGAACAACGTGGACCTCTACATCGGCGGGACGGAGCACGCGGTCCTGCACCTGCTCTATGCTCGCTTCTGGCACAAGGTGCTCTACGACGAAGGCCTTGTTCCCACAAAGGAGCCTTTCCAGCAACTGTTCAACCAGGGCATGGTCCAGGCCTTTGCCTACAAGGACGCTTCCGGCCGTCTGGTGAGCGCGGACGAGGTGACGGTGGATGGGGACGAGGGCCGCAGTAAGGCCAGCGGCGAGGTTCTCGAGCAGGTCGTTGCCAAGATGTCCAAGTCCCTCAAGAACGTCGTCAATCCAGATGTGGTCTGCGACGAGTATGGGGTGGACACCTTCCGCCTCTACGAGATGTTCATGGGGCCCTTGGCGGATTCCAAGCCGTGGAACCCTCGCGACGTACCCGGGGCCCGCCGCTTCCTGGATCGTGTGTGGCGGTTGTACGTGGACCCCGAGGGGCAGGACGCCATTCGTCCGCAGCTTCTCGAGAAGGACGATGAGGGCGCCGAGCCCAAGGGCCCGGCTCTGGAGGTCGAGCGTGGCTTCCACCGCTGCCTGGCGCGGGTCGAAGACTCCTTCAAGCAGTTCAATTTCAACACGGCGGTGGCGGCCTTCATGGAGTTCGTGAATCTGGCTACCAAGAACTCCGTCGGGTTCACTCGTAGTCAGGCCGAGCGCCTCGCCTGCGCCCTAGCGCCATTCGCTCCGCACCTGGCCGAGGAGCTGTGGGAGCGCCTGGGCCATGCTGGAGGCATCACTCGCGCCCCCTGGCCGAGCACCGACGCACGCTACCTGGAGGTAGACGGCTTCGAGCTCGTCGTGCAAGTGAACGGCAAGGTCCGTGGCCGGGCTCAGGCTTCCAAGGAATCTGGAAAGCAGGAACTGGAGGCTCTGGCGGAGGGGGCCGTGTCCCAGCACCTAGACGGCAAGGAGCGCCTCAAGACTATTGTGGTGCCCGGCCGTCTGGTGAATTTCGTCGTGCGTTGATTGGGGGCTCCAAGACCCTATCCTTGGTGCCCGCCAACTGCGGTCCGAGTCTCAACCCCATTCGACAGTCCCATGGCCCTCTTGCAATCCGACCACGCGCTGGACCTCCTGCGCGGTATCGTGGACCGAAGTCCCGCTGATCAGACCGAGGTCACCCTGAAATCCGACGAGGATTCCTTTGTGCGCTACGCCAGTTCGGGGCCGACCCAGAACGCGGACCGGGAGCGGCACCAACTCTCGATCCGAGTGCGCCTGAGCGCCGGGGGGGAGCGCGGGGCATTCGGGGGTTGGCGTGAAGCGCGGGCCATCTGTGGAACCCTGGATGACGATGCTGTTGCACGCACATTGCAGCGCGCCCTCGATCTGGCGGAGGTCGCCGAGAGTAATGCCTCCCTGGTGCCCATGGGAGGTGAGGTGAAAGTGCCGGAGACTGCGGCGCAGAGGCCGACGATGGATCACACCATGGCGGAGAAGTGCGCCTGGATCGAGCTGGCCTTGGCTTCTTGTGAAGCCCAGGGTCTGGAGGCCGCGGGGCTTGCGCAAACAACGGCCCAGAGTCGCACCTTGGTGAACTCTTCCGGCCGGGCCGTGCACGGTGCACGCAGTCGGGCTGCCTTTTCACTCACGGCTTCTTCGCCGGGTGGAGAAGGGGGATCTGGATTTGCCGAGACGATCGTCTCCAATGTGGAGGAGCTTGATGCGGCTCGTACCGTGGAGCGGGCCGTGGCCAAGGCGTGTATGAACCGCACCCCTGAAGGCGTGGATCCCGGCTCCTACACCGTGGTTCTGGAACCTGCCGCCGTGAGCTCCTTGCTCCTGTTTGCCGAGAGCCACGGCTTCGGTGCCAGGGAGTTCAAGGAGGAGTCATCGTTCTTGTGCGGGCGGGTGGGTGAGCGCCTGTTCCCTGATTCCCTGCGCGTCTTCGATGACCCTTTGAATGATCTGTACCCCGGGCTGCCCTTCGACGGGGAGGGTGCCCCCAAGGTCCGCAAGGACCTTTTGGTTGGCGGTGCGCTCTGCGATCCTGTCACGGACTCGCGCCTGGCCAAGGAGTTGGGCCTGCCCAACACGGGCCACGCTCGGCCCCAGCCATGCGCGCATGGCCCAACGACGACCAGTTTGTGCGTGGCTCCGGGCCACTCCTCACTGGAGGAGCTCATCGGGGGGGTGGAGAACGGACTGCTCGTCAGCCAATTCCACTACACCAACATGATCGAACCGCGAGACCTCACCCTGACGGGTATGACGCGCAACGGGACCTTCCGTATCGAGGGTGGCCAGATCGGGCCGGCTGTCAAGAACTTGCGCTTCACCATGAGTCTGGTGAAAGCATTACAGAACGTCTCGGGCGTGGGCAGCACCCTTGAGGTGGCTGGCGCTCTGTTCGATGGGGAGGTCATCTGCCCCGCCATGCGCATCGACAACTTCCGTTTTACCTCCACTACCGACTTCTAGCCCATGCTCGACCAAGCCCACCAAGCCGTTTCTGAGGCCCTCAAGGCCGGCGCCGACTACGCCGATGTGCGCATCAACCGTCTCTGTCAGGAGCGTTACGTTGTGCGCGATGGCTCACTGGAGGAGGCGGAGGCGCCCGAGGACTTCGGCATCGGGGTGCGCGTGATGAAGGACGGCGCCTGGGGCTTTGCCGCGGCGCCCTGCGCGGCGAGCGAGGTGGCTGGGTCGTACCCAGAGCTCGTGCGGCGTGCGGTCAAGGTGGCGTTGGACGTGGCGCCCACGAGAAGGGAGCCCCTGCGATTGGCGGCCGAGGACGGGCACGTTGGAGAGTACACCACGCCGGTTGGGCAAGATCCGTTCGCTGTGGGTCTGAAGACTAAGCTGGACTTGCTGCGCTCGGCCTCGGACTCCATGGCCGGCCACGATGACACCGTGGCGCGCACGGCCAGCCTCTCTCTGCGCCGGGAAGAGCAGTGGCAGGCGTCGAGTGAGGGCGCTGCGTTGCACCAAGTCCTCGTTCGCTCGGGGGCTGGCATGAGTTGCGTATCAGCGGCCAACGGGACCGTGGAGCGTCGTAGTTATCCCTCTTCCTTTGGCGGCAACTATCGCAGCGCTGGCTGGGAGTTCGTCGAAGGGTTGAACCTGTGCGACCACGGGGAACGCCTGCGGGATGAGAGCGTGGCCCTCTGTCACGCCCCGCTGTGTCCCGAGGGCGAGCACACACTGATATTGGGCGGCAGTCAGTTGATGCTTCAGATTCATGAGTCCGTGGGGCACCCCAACGAGCTGGACCGCGTTCACGGCCACGAGGTCGATTTGGCTGGGCGATCCTTCGCCACAACAGACAAGTTGGGGAGCTATCAGTACGGTTCAGAGTTCGTCAATCTTGTGGCGGACTCCACCGTGGCCGGTGGCTTGGATACGCGAGGCTTTGACGACGAATGCGTCCGCTCTGGGCGCTGGCCGGTGGTCGATAAGGGCGTTCTTGTGGGCTATCACACCAGTCGCGAGTGGGCTCACACGATCGACGAGGAGCGCTCGCGCGGGACTGCACGGGCTGAGGGCTGGTACAGCCCTCCTATCATCCGCATGACCAACCTCTCCCTGGAGCCCGGGACCTGGTCGTTCGACGACCTGGTGGCCGACACCGAGGATGGGGCTATCTTTGCCGATACGGTTCGCACCTGGTCCATCGACCAACGCCGCCTGAATTTTCAATTCACCACGGAGATCGGCTGGGAGATCCAGGATGGCAAGCTCGGTAAATTGGTGCGGCGCCCAACCTACCAGGGGCGCAGCCCGGATTTCTGGCGCAGTTGCGATGCTGTCTGCGATGAGAGTCATTGGGATCTGTGGGGTGTGCCCAATTGCGGAAAGGGCAATCCCATGCAGACGGCTGAGATGAGTCACGGAGCCTCACCGGCCCGGTTCCGGGCCGTGCGCTTCCTCAACTAGGCCGCTCGTGCGGGAGGTGGTCGCTGTGCCGCGTGAGTGTCGAATTGGGACACCCTAGGAGCGGATTGGGCTTGGGTGGGGATTGAGGTGGCGAGTTTGGACGGGAGGGCACAAGATGCCTACGCCGCAATCCCGCTTTATGTCACACACCGTTCCCCTTTTCGCACGATTAGTCGTGCTCGCTTTGTGCCTGTCACCCTTCTCTTCTGCCCGAGAAGCCGGGGCGGTTGGCGCTGGGGGGCAGGTTCCGACGGTGGGGTTCACCCAGGCCTCCAGTGTTGCGCATGAGAACGTTACGCCGATTAGGCTCCGAATCGAATTGTCTGACGTTCAAGGCAGTGACGTTCTTGTGCCGTTTGTGGCCACGGGCACTGCCGTAGATCCGGATGACTTCAGCCCAGGTCCGAATCCGGTCGTGATTCTCGCGGGCACTCGCTTCGCCGACCTGCTCTTGCTGCCGGTTGACGATGCGCTTGTCGAGACCCCCGAGACCATCGTGGTGACCCTCTTGGCGCCCAGCGGAGCAACCTTGGGCCCGAATGACACGCAGACGGTCACTTTGCTGGACGACGATGGACCCCACGGGGATAGGTGGCCCGGTGGTCTCGAGATCAGTCCCTGGGGCCATGATTTCACTCCACAACGAGTGGGGGATCCTGCACAGGTTCAGCCCTTCCAGGTAGTCAACCCGCAGTCCCATCCCATCGAGTTCCGGGGTCTGGCCTTGGAGGGCTCTAGCGGCGATGACTTCCAGATCACCTATTCGGATTCGTTGCCTATCACCCTGGCACCAGGGGCGAGCACTTCCTTGCAGGTGGCGTTCCTGCCACTGGCTAAGGACCTCACTCAGGCCGATGTCCGTATCCGCCAGAAACCGGGTAGCCAAAAATTTGCTCGTCCAGTTCTACGTGGTATTGCACTGGGGCCCCCGGGCGCTGACATCTTATTGAACGCGGCTGACCAGGCGTATCTGGATGGTGGTGGCCAGCGTTGGTGTGCGGACTATGGGCTGCTTGGAACCTCGAATCCGGTGTCTTCTTTGGCGGGGATCTCGGGCACCCTGGAGGATGATCTGTACCGCACAGCCCGGAGCGGCGCGGCCTTCGGGTATTCACTGCCTCTGCCTGACGGAACCTATGACGTGATCATTCACGCGGCCGAGCTGGTGCATGAAAGCCCCGGCCAGCGAGTCTTCGACGTGATCATTGACGGCTCACCTTTGTTGTCGGGCATCGATCTGGTGGATCTCGTGGGCAAGGAATTTGCGTGGTGGAGCCCGGTCAAGCGGGTTGTCGTCGCCGGTGGCAGCCTGAAGTTGGATTTTGTGGGCACAGTCGGCAAGGCCTTGGTGGCCGCCGTTGAAATCCGCTCCATGGCTCTCGTTGATGACGACGCAGACCAACTGGATTTTGGGGCCGTGGATGTGGGCTCTGTGGCCCAGCTGACGTTGCTCCTCACCAACTCCGGTCTGGCACCTGCCAAGGTGACGAACCTGGACTTTGTCCTGGATGGCACGGGCTACGGGTCGGGCCGGGACTTTGTTGTCCGCGTGGACAACGTGAACTACTGGGGTGGGGATGTCTCTACGGGCTATTCAGTGGATTGGGATGTGCCCGCCGGGCAGAGCGTGGCGATTCCCGTGTTTTTTCAGCCCACCTATCACGACAGTCACTTCCTGAATCTGGAGCTCGCTGGTGATTTTGGAATGGTCGAGGCCGAGTTGCTGGGTGTCGGCGGTGAACCGAGTTGGGGTTACCTCCACCCGGACCTGGAAATGGACCGGACGATCTACATTGACTTCGACGGGGACGGGTTCGAGACCGTGGGGCTGATCGGCTCCAACTCCCATACGCATGAGCCGGGGCAGACCTTGGCTGCATTTGAGTGGCAAATCGACGGAAACGTCTTCTCAACCGATGCCGACACGGTGCAATCCGTGGCCGTCGGCCAGAGCCTGGTCACCTTGACCATCTGGGACGACAAAGTTCCGCCCGATCAGGCGAGTGTCAGCGCGCCGCTGGATGTGCACGCCCTTTCGGCTGTGCCCGGAATTCTGGCCTCCTACTTCGATGGCACGAGCGGGGGGGCCGCCGCCCTGCTGGGTGCCTCCCTGGGACCGGCGCGTTTTGCGGAGCGACGACTGGACCATCAGGTGGACCTTGTATCGGGGTCGGTCGGTGGAAGTGGTCTGACGAGCGAAGTGCTTGTGCGCGCGCAGTCGGACTTCGTCCTGGGTGCTGCGGCACAGGTGCAGTTTGACACGCTAGGTGGCTATGGGTCCCTAGTGCGAGTAGATGGTGCTGTCGTGAGCGGTTCCAACAGTCTGGCTGCGGGATCTCATTCCCTGGAGGTTCGCTGGGCCGTCGCAGACGGCGCGCAGTTGCCCCTAGGGTTGACAGTAACCGTGGATGGTTCAGTGGCGGTGGGCTTCGACGGTGGATTGACTCACAGTGAGGTCGGGACAGTTCCCACTCTGCATCTCATGACACCCATTGGGAACGAGATTGGCGGCAACCTCATTACCCTTTTGGGCTTTGGTTTCTTCCCTCCCGATCAGGTGGTTGTGCACTGGGGCGGCATCATGGACTTCGCCCTGACAGACCTGCTGAGTTGGGAGGATGGCAAACTGGAGCTCCTTTCGCCCCCGGGGCAGGGGAAGATACTCGTCAGCGTTGAAACTCCGGCTGGTTTAAGCGGTGCGCTGGAGTTCGAGTACAAGCCGGGCGGGCCGGTCCCCATCGTGTTTGACGCTCTGACCGATCGTGACGTTCCTCTGACCGAGCCAACCTGTGGCGTGTTCCACCCCAACGGCAAGTTCTACGTGGGCCTGTTGGACGGCCGCATCGCGGAGTTGTCGTTCGACGAGAATTGGTACCTGCAGGGACCGGGCATCGTTCTGCATCTTGGCGTTAGCTCTCTGACCAATTTCGATCTATGCGGGATCACCGTCAACCCCTACGACGATCCCACCGGTCCCGTGAAGTTGTACGTAGGGCACGGTGAGCATTGGCTCAATGGTGGAGGTTCCTTCTCGGGCCCGTCGCCATTTACAGGTCAGGTGTCGGTCTTGGTGGGCCCCAATTTCGACAGCCCCCAGACTCTGATCGAGGGCCTACCCACGTCCAATCACGACCACGGGGTCAACGGCCTCGTTTTCGATCACAACGGGGACCTGCTCATATGCATGGGGGGCAATACGAACGCCGGCGTGAATCACACCGCTATCGGGGACCTGGATGAGTCCCCCCTGTCTGGCGCGATCCTCAAGGCCCTTACTTCTCGGAGCAACTTCAATGGCAGTGTGAGCTACCTGGATCGGGTGACCGGGAGCCCGGTCACCGACCAAGTTCTGGCTGAGAATACGGATGTGGCTCCTGGGGTAGACGTCTTCAGTTTTGCGCACGGCCTACGGAATGGATTTAACCTTGCACTCACGACCTCCGGGTCTTTGTATGCCACCGACAATGGGCCCAACTATGGTTTCGGGTACGAATCCACAGGCCCCAATAGTGACACGGGTTCACATGGGAATGCGGATGACGAGCTGTTGTGGATTGAGGAGGGTTCCTACTACGGGCACCCCAATCGTAGTCGCGGTTTCCTCGATCCGCGCCAGTACGTCTACCGGGACACCCTGGAGCCGGAAAGTGGTGACTTCTCTCAACACCTCATTGAGTTGGCTTCGTCGGTGGACGGCGTCGAGGAGTACCGCGCGACCACTTTTGGTGGGCAAATACGAGGCTGGTTGGTCGTGCAACAGTGGGACGTTGGCCAGATACTGGTGGAGCTTGGCGAGGAGGGGCAGTCCGTCGAGTCGACTCAGTGGATCTCCCCCGCAACGGACGGTTTGAATCTCGCCGTGGGTCCCGGGGGCACGATTGTGGCCGTGGATTTCAGCAATGACCGCCTACGTTTCCTGCGACCCAATGATGCTGCGGTGGGTGGCTTGACCGCATACGACATCAGCCCTTGGCGCGCTCCAGCCGGAGGGGGGACACCGTTTGTGATAGGTGGTGCGGGGTTTGTCTCAGGCCAGGCTACCGTGACGATTGGTGGCGTGCCTGCGGTTGTCACTTCAGTCACCTCGCAGCGGATTACGGGACTCATTCCGGCTCTGCCTGTCAACAATGTCGACGCGCTGTATGACGTGGTGGTGAAGGATGGCGTGAGTACCAGCGTTATAGCCGATGCCTTCCTCTCGCTCCCGAATGATGCGGGCAACATGTTGGGTTATTGGCGGGGTGCTCCTTCGATGGGAACGGCTCTCGCCGAGGTTGTTTGCGCTGTCGTCGGGACCGAAATGTTCCTCATGGGGGAGGGGTTGGACCAGACACTCGTCTACGATCTCGTGGCCCAGAAGTGGTTGGCTCCCCGCTCGGCACGCCCGTTCACAGGGGACCACCATGCATGCGAGGTTTGGCAGGGCAAGGTCTTGCTGTTCGGTGGGGTTGGCACTGGCGGGGCTGGCCGCGTGCAGATCTACGATCCATCCACAGACATATGGACTCTTGGGAAGAACATGCCCTGGTCGGGCGGCTCTTGCAGTACGGCGTTGATTGACGGGCTTGTCTATGTTTGTGGTGGCATTGTGAATAACTCGACGGTGGGCAATCTCAGCGTCTACGATCCGGTTAGTAATTCGTGGGATGCCGGGGGCGTGAGCCTGCCCCCGATGCCTGTGCCTGTGAATCACGCCGCCTCGCAGACGGATGGATCGGCCCTGTGGGTCTTTGGTGGCCGCGGCGGCGGTAACTCTCCCCAGCCTGGCTACGACGTGGTTCAGAGATTCGATCCGGCCACCCAGACTTGGACGACCTCCAATGACCCTGGGTCGCCCTTGGCTCCCATGCCCATGGGGCGGGGCGGCACGGGCCGAGCCGTGTTCCAGAGGGGGGAGTTCCTTGTCCTGGGCGGTGAGTCCTCAAGCGCCGTGTTTGATGATGTGCAGGCCTATGACCCCATCGGGGATACCTGGCGTTTAGAGGCCCCCATGCCAACGGCCCGTCACGGTATTTATCCGGTTCTCTATAAGAGTCGACTGTTTGTCGCCGGTGGGGGGGTTATGGCCGGATCCTCCTCCTCAGGAATCGTAGAAGTGTTCCGCCGCCACTAGCGCGGCGCATCTTTATCTGGATCGCCCGTGGAGGGATGGGGCCTGGGCTGGAAGGATGGGCCCATGGCTAAGTCGGATCGAGACAAGTTCAGCAGCTTTAAGGACCTGAAGCGCGCCCGGGGAGGCGGAGAGGATGGGGAGGCGGACGCGGCCTCGGGTGGTGCACAAGCGGGCCGCGGCTACACATTGGAGGGGGCAAGCAGCGCGGAGGAGTTGGAGGGTGGACCTGACCCGGCGGACGGGGCACGCGAGCGCATTGACGCACGGCCTGATGCGTCGGGTGTCATGCAGACCGGCCCGCCCTGCTATCGCGACCCGGATTCGGATGAGATAGAGCTCTTGCACTCATTCCGTGCTCGACTGTGTTTCCCGGACGATGTCGAAGGCGAGGTCGCCCGCCTGCCGAATGATCCGAGCGAGGGAGACTTCCAGGGACGTATGGACCTCCGTGAGGAGCGCATCTTCACCATCGACGGTGCGAGCGCCAGGGACTTCGACGACGCCATCTCGATCCAAGAGAAGGGAGAGGGTCGGGTGGAGGTGGGAGTTCACATAGCAGACGTCTCTCACTATGTGTGCCCCGGCACCGCCCTGGACGGCGAGGCCCTGGCACGTGGGACCAGCGTGTATCTGCCCGATCAGGTCATCCCCATGTTGCCGGAGGGCCTCTCCAACGAACTCTGCTCCCTGGTTCCCGGTCGGCCGCGGTTGGCCTACTCCGTGTTCATGCTATTTGACGCGGCGGGCCAGCGTCTCGAGTCGCGCGTGGCCAAGAGCGTCATAAAGAGCGTGCACCGCAATACCTACAAGGGCGTGCAAGAGCTGCTTGACGGTGCGAACACGGAAGAGGCGCGTGCCTGCGCCTTCCTTGAACCTGAGCTGCGCTTGTTTGAGATCTGGACGCGCCGTCAGCAGGTGTTGCGGGATGCGCGCGGTTCCCTACGCATCCAGTCCACCGAGAAGGTCTTCCTGTTCGACGACGACCACGAAGTGAGCACCATCGTCGATGCCCCGCGCTACTTCTCCCAGACCCTGATCGAAGAGACGGCTCTGGCGGCCAATCAGGCCGTTGGTGATCTGTTCCGCAGCAAGGGGTTGCCCACCATCTACCGGGTGCACCCCGAGAAGGACCCTGAAGAGTTCGAGGGCGTGGTCAAGGTGCTCGCGGAGCACGGCATCCGGGTGCCGGAGAAGGAGCGCCTGACGGGTCGGGATATCGGGCGACTGATCCGTGCCGCGCGGCGCAAGCCCAACGCAGAGGCCCTCTTGGGGCGCATCATGGGCTTGGTGGAGCGGGCTGTGTACGAGGTTAAGGACCACGAGGACGTGGCCAAGCACTTTGGATTGGCGCGTGAGGCCTACCTTCATTTTACGTCCCCCATCCGCCGCTATCCTGACTTGCTGGTGCACCGCTGGCTGGCCCGGATCGAGGGCGAGGGGGAGGCCGCTGCCGAGGAATTGCGAACGGAGGCCTTGGTGGAGGACCTGAATGACGTGGCCGCCCACTGTTCGGTGCAAGCGGACCTGGCAGGTATGGCCGAGATTGCCGTCAAGGATCTCAAGGTCTGCCAGTACATGGAGCCGCAGATCGGCAAGCGTCTCGACGCCAAGGTGCTGCGAGTCTCCCGGGGGGGGATGGAGGTCGAGCTTAGCGAGTTCAACGTTACTGGGTTCCTGCCCATGCGCTCCCTGGGCGAGCGCCCCAAGCTGTCGGGCCCGACCCTGACCGTGCGCGCAGGCCGTCGCTCTCTGTCTTTCACGGAGGGGTATGGGATACAAGTCCAGGTGCGCGACGTGGACTTCTTGCGCCTCCAGGTCCTCTTGGAGTTGCCCTAGCCATGTCCGTCCGCCAACGCATCCTGCGTAGCCTCGGGGGGGCACTCATTCTCTCTCTTGGCCTCTGCTTCTTGAGCCCGGCCTGGGGATACTTGGCGGGGGGGGTGCTTGGCTTGTGCATCCTGGCGTTCCATGACGTCACCCAGACTCGGCGGGCCATCCTGCGCAACTTCCCCGTTATCGGGCACGGGCGTTACCTGATGGAGGCCATTCGCCCAGAGGTCAACCAGTACTTCGTCGAGTCCAACACGGATGGCAAGCCCTTTAGTCGGGAGCTTCGCTCGGTGGTCTATCAGCGGGCGAAGGGCGAGCGCGACACGGTTCCGTTTGGCACCCAATCGGACGTCTACGCCGTGGGCTACGAGTGGTTGACCCATTCTCTGAACGCTCGGCACCCGAGGCCCGAACCCAGCCGTGTGCTGGTGGGAGGGGATGCGTGCACCAAGCCCTATTCCCTGTCGATGCTGAACGCTTCGGCCATGAGTTTCGGGTCACTCTCCTCTAGGGCCATCTTGGCCCTGAACATGGGGGCAAAGGCGGGTGGATTTGCCCAGAATACTGGAGAGGGAGGGGTTAGCCCCTACCACCTGGAAGGGGGAGGCGACCTGATCTGGCAGATCGGCACCGGATACTTTGGGTGTCGGTCCCCGGAGGGAGAATTCGATGAGGAGTCCTTTGCGCAAACCTCGGGCCTGGCCGCGGTGAAGATGATCGAAGTCAAGCTGTCTCAAGGGGCCAAGCCGGGCCACGGTGGGATTCTCCCCGCTGTCAAGGTCACCCCAGAGATCGCCCGCATTCGATCGGTCCCGCTCGGTCGGGACGTGCTCTCACCCCCGTCGCACTCGGTCTTCAACGACCCGAACTCTCTCCTCGCCTTCGTGGGGCGCTTGCGCCAACTCTCGGGGGGTAAGCCCGTGGGGATCAAGCTCTGTATCGGTCGCCCCAGTGAGTTCATGTCGCTTTGCAAGGCCATGGTTGCTGGGGGGGCATGGCCGGATTTCATCACCGTGGATGGGGGGGAGGGCGGAACGGGTGCCGCGCCTCTGGAGTTCTCCAATGCCGTGGGTTCACCTCTGGTGGAGGCCCTTGTGCTCGTGCACAACACCCTTGTCGGTTTTGGACTGCGGGAGCAGGTCCGTGTCTTCGCTTCGGGCAAGATCGCTACTGGCTTCCACATGGCCCAGAAAATGGCTCTGGGGGCAGATGCCTGCTTTTCTGCGCGAGCGATGATGATGGCCATGGGGTGCATCCAGGCACGCGAGTGCAACGCCAACACCTGTCCGGTGGGCGTGGCGACCCAGAACGCAGGCCTGGTTTCCGGGTTGGACGTGGAGGACAAGGCTCAACGCGTGGAGCAGTTCCAAAGGGGCACCGTGCGGAGCCTGCTGGAGCTGGCGGGCGCTGCGGGTCTGGCGGGCCCCGAGGACCTGCTGCCCGATCACATCCAAAAGCGGGTCGCTCCTGATGAGGTGTGCTCCTACATGGATCTCTACCCTTTCCTTGAACGCGGTGCCCTGCTCTCGGAACCTGTCCCTCCGGCCTACGAAGAGGCCTGGAAGGCCGCTGACCCGGCTGCTTTCTGAATGTTGCGCCTGACCCGGCACCTAGCTCGTGAGATGGACCGCGTGGCCCTTGAGACCCATGGTCTGGCCGGTTGCGTATTGATGGAGAACGCAGGTCTCCTCGCGGCCCTTGAAATCGAGCGTCTCTACCACGCATGTGCCTCGGCGCCCCAGGCACCCGTGATCGTGTTCTGCGGCGGGGGGAACAACGGGGGCGACGGCTTCGTGATCGCCCGCCAACTGCAAGCGCGCGACATTCCCGTCATGCTGGAGTACACCCATGGGATAGATAAGGGGCGGGGAGACGCGCGGGCCAATCACCTGTGTGCGCAGTCTCTGCGCATCCCCATGCATCAGGTTGACCTCTCGGACGACTCGGAGGGCCATCGTGGCCGGTGGCCTGATGCGGCGTTGTTTGTGGACGCTCTCTTGGGGACCGGCTTTGAGGGTCCCATGCGTGCTCCCCTGGCGCGGCTGATAATGGCCGTCAATGGAGCTCGAACAGAGAGTGGAACGCCGACGGTGGCCATCGATCTGCCCTCGGGCCTTGATTGCGACGAGGGTCATCCCGCCAAGCCAACGATCGTGGCGGACCAGACCCTCACCTTCGTCGCAGAGAAAGCGGGGTTCGGCTCGTCCCAAGCGCATCCGTTTCTGGGTCAGGTCACGGTGCTACCGATTGGGGTGAGTGCGGCCCGGGTCTTGGGGGAGGACCTGTCTTGAACGCCGAACCGGATGCTGCAGGGCTCCCGCCCTCGCGGGGCTGGCTCTTTGGGCTCTTCGCCCTGGCCCTCGCGTTGCGCGGGGGGAGTGCCTGGTTTGCCTTAACGGGCAGTCCCTTTTGGTCGCAGGTGAACGTCGATGATCGTGCCTATCACGAGTGGGCCCTCAGGATTGCGGGGGGGCAGTGGAGTGACGGCGAGGTCTTCTTCCTCTCGCCGCTCTATCCCTACGCACTGGGCGCGCTCTATCGTCTGTTCGGTGCGTCCATGGGCCTGGCCGTGGTGCTGCAGTGCATTCTCTCGGCAGCGACGATTCCCATACTGGCGGCCCTGGGGGGGCGGTTGTTTGGTTCACGGGCAGGACTGCTGACGGGCCTCCTGGGGGCGTTTTATGGCCCTCTGATCTTCTTCTCCGAGTGTCTGCTCTCGGAGACGCTGCACCTGTTTCTTGTTTGCGCCGGCCTCCTGCAGTTGCAGCGGGCCGCCTCCGGGGGGCGTCTTGCGAGTGCGTTCGGTGCGGGCGGCCTGTTGGGCCTGGCGGCCGTGGCCCGTGCCTATTTCCTGGCTTCCGGTGTTCTGTTGGGCCTGTGGTTGTGGTGGATGGTCCGCCAGCAGTCGGGGAAGCGTGCCCTGCCCATGGGCTTTGCCCTGGGCTTGCTCTTGGCCTTGGCTCCTAGCGCACTTCACAACCGTTGGGCTGGTGGAGACGTGGTGCTCGTGAATTCCTCCGGAGGGATCAACTTCTTCCTCGGCAACCACGCCGGTGCCAATGGACGTATTCACCCGCCTCCGGGCGTCTCTGTGGAGGGGCTTCTGACGCCGGAAAAGATGCGGGCGACCTTCGCGGTCAAGGCCCAAGCAGAGACGGGCAAGGCCATGGGGGCGGCGGGTCTCTCATCCCACTATTACTCGAAGGCGCGCGCATGGATGCTGCGTCACCCTATGGACTGGCTCGCTCTTCTTGGGCTCAAGTTGCGGCAGGTGGTTGAGGCTTTTGAGTATCCCGGCGACAGGAATGCCTACCAAGCACAGCGCTGGTCGCCCATCTTGCGTTGGACTCCTGTCGGGTGGACCCTTGTCCTCTCCTTGGCTGTTGGCGCCTGCTTCATGCCCGCAGCTCGTCGAAGGGGGGTGGGGCTGGTCCATGTGATCAATGGCATCGGTCTCGTCGTGCTTCTGGCCTTCCTGGTCACCGATCGATTCCGCCTAGTCCTGATTCCGGGATGCCTACTGCTGGCTGGGATTGGCGCAGACGGACTCATGCGCGCCAGGGGAGAATCACCCAAGCTCGGAGCGATGGGGCGGCTGTTGGTTCTGGCCACCGTCAGCCTCTCCCTGAGCATTGGCGCGGGGCGCCCCAAGGAGAGCTACATGTCGCACTTCAACCTGGCCCTGAAGTACGACCTGCGGGGAAACTTGGTTCAGAGTGAGACCTGCCTCAGGGAGTCGATCCTCATGCGGCCTGGCTTCATGCGCGCTCATCTGAAGTTGGCCGAGGTGCTGCAGAGCCTGGGGAGGCAGTCCGAGGCCCAGGCTGAAGCCCAGATTGGACGCCGCCTGGCCCGGGAGCAGGGGATTCGGCTGGATTCAAAGGGAGGGCCAGAGTCCCAGGCTGGGAGCGGCCTCACCCCCCCTAAGCGTTAAGGCCCTCAGCGGCCTCCTGTGGGCCCCAGGGGTGCGCTGGGGCTGCCTAGAGACTGTCGGATTGGTCGTGGGGGGGGGCCTTTGAAGGAAGCGGTCTTTCTGCACAGATGACGGGACTGGGAAGGAATCCCTAGATTTTTGGAATCCGCCCCCCAAATCCCGTCCACAAGCTACCTTTTGTACAGGACTGGACGGAACAGGGGTGTTTGCCCCTGCGTCCCAAGGTCCTGCCCCGCTGGTCGGTTGCTGGCATTGGGCACTGCGGTGCTCGGTGACGACGGCTACCTGTGGGGATCGTATACTTAGGTATGTTCTCTCCTTTCTCAATCCTCACAGGAGACTGGTAAATGCTTCGTTCTTCTCTTATTTCGGCAAGTGCCGTGATTCTCTGCTGCGCGACCGCCAATGGTCAGCAGCAACTTTCTGCCCACAAGATGCTCGGCCCCGTCAAGGACGCCGGAATTTTCCATGTGGGAACTGGTACCTGGACCCGTGGTTCAGGCGCTAAGGCCAACCTTGGCCCCGACGTCATCTTCCGTTCCGACGTTAGCTCCGGCTACTTCGGTACTGGTTGGGAAGGTTCGGAAGGTATCGACGAAGGGATTCTTCCCGGACTCGGTAACCCGAACCAGACCGGCATGGCTGGTCCTCGTGACGACTACCTCATTGACGGTGCCGAATTCGGTTACTGCTCGGTTTCGGCCGCGATGGTTAACTGGGACTTCACCGTTTATGACAGCTACGTACCCTGCGACCTGCCCTCGGCGCCCTCAAACTGCGTCAACTTGGCTGGTGCCCTTCCGACCGTGGCCCTTCCGGCCGGCGGTTTCTGCTGGGTTGGTACTCTTGACCTGAGCCTTGGAGGCTACGAAATCTGCGTTGAGGCCGACGGCGGCCCCTGTGCTTCTGGTTATGACGGTGGTGGACTTGGTCTCGACGGCTTCGGCTGGGGCGCGACCTGGAACACGACTGACGGCGGGACCACTGGTCCTTTCCTAGACGGCCACGACCTGACGTGGGTCCCCGAGGGTGAAGGTACTGTTTATCAGCCTGCATTCACGTCCTGTGGAACCACCTCGAGTGCTCTTGGAACGGAAGACTTCTTCGCTATCGACGCGGGTGGAGCTCTTTCTCCTGGATGCTACTGGTTCGGCGGTTACGTCAACAACAACGGTTGCGGTGCTGCGCACAACAACCCTGCTGGTCAGTTCTACATGTTGTTCTTCACGGACGCCTCGAGCGGCTGTGGCAGCGACTGTAACACTGTGTTCTGTGACACCGACCCCAACAACCAAGGCGACGTGACTCTCAGCACCTGTGACTGCTCCGGCGGTTCCATCATGCTTAACCTGAGCACCACGTTCACGAACCAGTTCACCTATCCCCTCGTGGGCCTGGGTACGGCTGCCGTGAGCCCCACTGGTGTTTCCGAGCTTTGCCTTACTGGTAGCACGATTGGTCGTTACGGCGCAGATGCTGGTTCTACCGGAGCCGGTAGCTACAGCGTCGACCTGTTGAACGCCAACTCCGCCCCCGGCGGCGGCGTGCCCACCATTGGTGGCTCCCTGTGTAACGGTAACACCTGGCGCTTCCAGTTCTGGCACCGTGATGGCATGGCTGCCTCTCGTTTCTCGAAGGGTACGTCCGGCACGATCAACTGATCTTGCCAGGCTAACGGCACTCGCCGGGTCTTTCGGGATCCGGTGAGGGCCAAGCACACGAGCGGCGCCACCCATTCAGGGTGGCGCCGCTCTCTTTTGTGTACTGACGCCAGTGGTTGCTGGCCTTGCAACCCCCTCCGCCATTTACATGGAACTCTCGGCTTGGGGCTCCGTCATACTCCGGCACCGACCGTTCCCCGCCCTCCTCAAAACCAAAGGATATTGACCAGTGCTTCGATCCTTCCTTCGTTCGGCAAGCGTCGTGCTTCTCTGCTGCGCGACCGCCAACGGTCAGCAGCAGCTCTCTGCCCGGAAATTACTCGGCCCCGTCAAGGACGCGGGCATATTCCACGTGGGAACGGGTACCTGGACCCGTGGTTCAGGTGCCAATGCCAACCTTGGCCCCGACATTATCTTCCGTTCCGACGTGAGCTCTGGCTACTTCGCCGTTGGTTGGGAAGGTTCTGAGGCCATCGACGAAGGGATTCTTCCCGGAACCTCGAACCCGAACCAGACCGGCAACGTGGGTCCCCAGGATGCGTACCGCATTGACGGCATTCAGTTTGGTTACTGCTCGGTTTCGACCGCGCCGGTCACCTGGGACTTCACCATGTACGACAGTTACGTTCCCTGCGACCTGCCTTCGGCGCCTTCAAATTGCGTCAACGTGGCTGGTGCCATCCCGACCGTCGCCCTTCCGGCTGGCGGTTTCTGCTGGGTTGGCACACTCGACCTGAGCCTTGCAGGCTACGAAATCTGCATGGACGCCGACGGCGGAATCTGCGCTTCTGGTTATGACGGCAGTGGACTCGGTCTCGACGCCTTCGGCTGGGGCGCGACCTGGAACACCACCGACGGCGGAACGACAGGCCCGGTGTTGGCCGGCCACGACCTGACATGGGTCCCCGAGGGTGAAGGCACTGTTTACCAGCCCGCCTTCTCGAACGCTTGCGGCCTAACTGTATCGAGTGCCCTAGGTGCGGAAGACCTCTTCGCGATCGACGCGGGCGGAGCTCTTCCCCCCGGATGCTACTGGTTTGGTTCCTATCTCAATAACAACGGTTGTGGTGCTCCGCCCACCAACCCTGGTGCTCAGTTCTACATGTTGTTCTTCACGGACGCCTCGAGCGGCTGTGGCAGCGACTGTAACACTGTGTTCTGTGACACCG
>DUDB01000052.1 GCA_012959525.1 Planctomycetota bacterium | reverse complement strand
TGACTTGGTAGGGCTGCGTGTGCATAGCGAGAGATCGCTTACACCTCATTCCGGAGACATGGTTTACACAATAGGCATTTGGGGAGAGCCCGGATGCCGTGGAGAACGTGTAGACCAATGGACGAACGCCTGAGATTCATTGCTCGCCTTCTAGAAGGCGAGAAGATGTCCCCTCTTTGCCGCGAGTTCGGGATTTCCCGGGTCACCGGGTACAAGATCTACGAGCGCTACAAGACCTGTGGCCTTGAGGGCCTGAACGACCGTTCGCGGCGGCCCTATCGCCATGCCAACAAGCTGCCCTTCCAGGTCGAGCGCACGATCCTGGGGATCAAGAAGGAGTATTCCTCCTGGGGCGCACCGAAGATTCGCGACAAGCTGATCCGCGAGTTCCCCATGATCAAGCCGCCGGCCGTGAGCACGGTGCATGCCGTGCTCGATCGCAATGGGCTCGTAAAACGTCGCAAGCGCCGACGCTACAAGGCCAAGGGCACGCAGCTCACCGCAGCCCACGCCCCCAACGGCCTGTGGTGCGCGGACTTCAAGGGCGAGTTCATGCTGGGCAACAAGCAGTATTGCTATCCGCTCACGATCACCGACTACCGATCTCGCTACCTACTCACCTGTGAGGGGCTTTCGTCGACACGTACTGACTTCGCCTTCTCGGTGTTCGAAAGAGCATTTATGGACTTCGGCCTGCCGGACGCCATCCGCACTGATAATGGCACTCCCTTCGCCTCCGGCAACGCCTTGTTCGGGCTCTCCAAGCTTGCGGTCTGGTGGCTCAGGCTGGGGATCAAGATCCAACGCATCAAGCCGGGTTGCCCTCAGCAAAATGGTCGTCACGAACGCATGCACCTAACGCTCAAGAAAGAAGCAACCAAACCCGCATCGTTCAACTTCCTGCAGCAGCAGGAGCGCTTCGACAAGTTCATCGAGGTTTACAATCACGAACGGCCGCATCAGGCCCTGGGCGGCGCCTATCCCGGAGATCTCTATACACCTTCAGCGCGTGTCTACGCGCCGCCAGCTGAGCCGGAATACCCGTACCACGACAAATCCATTCGTGTCACGCACTGCGGTCGCATCTGCATGGGTCGACGAAAGATCAACCTCAGCAGGGTCTTTGCAGGCCAGATGGTTGGGATCCGCGAGGTCGACGACCAGATCTGGCTAGTCAGCTTCCTTGACTTTGACCTTGGATTCTTCGATAAAGATGAGGGACGGGTCGAACCTGGCCCGAATCCATTCGCGCCGGAGAAAGTGTTAACCATGTCCCCGGAATAATCTGTAAACCATGTGTCCGGTATGGACCCTATTTGTATGGAGCACGAGACCAGATTCGAACTGGCGACCCTCACGTTGGCAAATAAGTCCCGGAATCGCGCAAACCTCCGTCTCTGCTTAGGTTCTTCTGAATCTTGGTCCGGTCCTACTAGGCACTGATGCGCACTGAGAGGCAATTCGAAGTCCGACCGGCACCACGCCTACTGGACGGCCGGAGACCGTGGCCGCCGTGGCGGCGCGCGACGGCCCGTTGGGGATGGATGTGAGCCCCTACGCTGAAGCGTTGGGATCCCGAGTCCTTCCGATGAGCGCCGCTCGCTGAGACCCCAGGGCCGCCAGGAGCGCGACCAGCAGGACGGTGAGCCAGAAACCAAGGCTGGGGACGGCCCCCCCCGAGCCCCCGACCACGAGCGGCAGGGCGAGTTGCTCATCCAGGGCGGGGGTGCCCGAGTCGGTGACCCGAAGCGTCACCACGGGGTTGCCCTCGTCCCCGGGTTGCGGGGTCCCGGCGAGGGTCCAGGTCCCATTGCCATTGTCGACTGGAGGCACCAGCCAACCGGGACCGCCGACCAGTTGCACGCTCAGAACGTCGCCCACATCGGGGTCCGTCGGCGTGATCAGGACCGAGTAGGCGCTGCCCACCGTGGCGTCCGGGAGCCCCGCGAGACCCAGGGAGGGGGCGTCGTTGACCGGGGTTACCGTGATGGCGAATAGGCTGCTCGCAACCGCCCCACCGTTGCCGTCGCTGACACTGAACGTAAACGAGTCGCTGGCTGTTTCGCCGCCGTCGTGGCTGTAGTTCAGGCTTCCGCCGCTGACCTGGGCCTGGGTAAAGCTCGTCGAGAGATTCAAGCTTCCGTTGCCGGGCCCGGACACCAGCGTGTACGTGAGGGTGTCGCCAGGCAGGTCCGGGTCGCTGGTCAGGAGCGCGGCGGACCCGAGGATGACGGTTTCTCCTTCGGCCACCGTGGCCCCGGCGTTGACGACCAGCACCGGATTGTCGTTGACCGGGGTGATCGTCAACGTGAAGACGCTGCTTCCGACCGTGCCCCCATTTCCGTCGCTGACGGTGAAGGTGAACCCGTCGCTGGTGACTTCGCTGCCATCCTGGCTGTAGCTGAGGCCGCTCGCGTCGATCTGGGCCTGGGTGAAGCTGCTGCCCAGGTTCAGGGAGCCCGAGGCCGGGGCGCTCGTCACCGTGTAGGTGAGCGTGTCCCCGGCGTCGGCATCGGTCACCTGCAACTGCGCGCTGCCGATGAGCGAGGTGGCCCCTTCGGCGAGTGAGAGGCCCGCGTTGGTCGCCAGGACCGGCGAGTTGTTGGCGCTGCCCGCAACGACCGTGGCCACCAGGTTGACGCTATCGCTGGCTCCGCCCGTGGCCTGGCCCGTGCTCGCCAGGGTGACCGTGGCGCCGATCAGCACATCGTCGACGTACCAACCCGTGCCGGCGATGCTGGTATCCGAGGCCATGCGGAAACGGACTTGGAAGGCTTGCCCGGCGAGGGAGCTGAGGTCGGCCAGGGTCTGGATATACCCGGAGCTGGTGCCCTCGAAGGCCGAGCGGCCACCGATGGGATTCGAGAACCCGGATGAGATCGTCCCCGTGTACCCGTTCTGGGTGATCGGAAGGGCGCCGATGTCGTTCCAGGTGGCCCCGCCGTCGGTCGAGTACTCGACGACGCCCCCGTCGAAGCTGTTCTCGGTGTTGAAGTCGTGCCAGAACTGCAACTCGCTCGCGCCGCTGAGCATCACCGGGTTTGCCATGGCGAGGTACTGGTCGGAAAGCACCGCCGGATCCGAGGCGAACC
>DUDB01000051.1:238734-254709 GCA_012959525.1 Planctomycetota bacterium | reverse complement strand
CTTGCCCATGCCCATGGGAGCTCTGCCCCCAGGCCTGACGGAAGCCTGGCACGAACGGGCCGTGATCTTGCCCGCCCTCGACAAGTCCATCGGTTGGACTCGCCTTGCTTCAGCCAAACAGTTCTTTCCCCAAGCGGGTATCGGTCATGGCCGTGCGCTTCGAAGTCTCGAGCGTTTCAAGGAACTGTTACAAGAGACCGCTGGTCCCGTGGAATTCGGCACCGCCGTTAGCGAGGAGTTTCGAGTCTTTAAGAGTGCTGGCTGGGATGGGCAAGGAGGCGGGGTCCTATTCACCGCCTACTGCACGCCCATTCTGAATGGCTCACTTACGGCGCAAGCGGAGTACGCCTTCCCTCTCTATGGACTCCCCGGGGATCTTGCCAAGACGAAAGAGGGCGCTATCTTGGGGCAGATTATTGAGGGGGGCTACCAGCCCTACCCCACACGGCGCGAAATCGAGGCGGGCTTTCACTTGGCCAAAAAGGGGCTGGAGGTGGTCTGGCTCAACGACCCGATCGACGCCTACATCGCACACGTCAATGGTTCGGCCGTCGTGGAACTCGATGATGGCAGCAACTACCGGCTCGGGTATGCAGGTACGAACGGACGGGACTATACGTCGCTAGGTAATGAGCTCGTCCTCGATGGTCTCATGCGAAAAGACCAGGTCTCCCTGACCGGGATTAGGACTTGGGCCAGGATGAACCCGGATCTGGTGAGCGAGTACTTGAACCGCAACGACCGCTACGTGTTCTTCACCCAGATCGACGGGAACCCTCGCGGCTCGCTGAATGTAGAGGTCAGTCCCCAGCGCACCCTGGCCACCGACAAGACCCTCTTCCCGCGAGGGGCCCTGGTATACGTGGACGCAACACTTCCCCTTCCCTCTGCGGCTGGCCGCCGCGGCCAAGCGCCCTTCCGCCAGCTCATGTTGGATCAGGATACTGGGGGAGCCATCCGTACCGCCGGACGTGCGGACATCTACCTCGGCATCGGGCCCCAAGCCGAGCAGCGTGCCGGCGCCACCCGCAGCGAAGGTCAACTCTACTACCTGTTCCTGGAGGAATAAGCTGCGCGAAAGGCGCCCCAGCGGTCTTTGGCTAATTGGCCGAAGGTGCCGGCTGTGGGCTGATCGCGTGCCTTGGGGTTGCATGCCCCGATTCACCGGGCACGGGGACTACAGATCGAGCTCCAGCTTCAGCCACTCGAACACCGTGCTCGCTACCTCGCGGTTGGCTCCCGCCGTCAGATGCGTTTTTCCGTAGCTACCATCTCCTCGCAGATGCCGGGCACGGATGACGTCATAGAGATCGACGTACGGAATGCCGCGCTGGTCTAGGGCCGCGTGCAGAGCGGTCAGCTCGCGGTCGGGATCCGAAATGTCGAGGATGGAACAGAACACAACGACACCCGCCATTCGGGCACCTGCCTCGAGCGCCTCCCGGTGAAACGCTTCGAGCAGAGCAACCGTCACCCGAAAAGGCTCGCCGTCGGGCTCGTTCCACTGAAGCCACCATCGCGCTCGCTGCTCACGCTCTCGTTGGGCGCGCACCGCATCCGCCACATTCGACCACCCCGACCCCTCGTTGGACTCCGCCAGCCATTCGTGGGAAGCGAGGTCGTAGCCCAGATTCCCGTTGACCGCAGCCTCGTAGAGCTCGATTTCGGACGCGTAGGGCTGTGGGAGCAGGCGCAGCTCGCCGCTGTCCAATAAGAACCGCGGTTTGACCAGTGGGACGAACTCTTTGGGCGCCCTGACAGACACCAATCGGTTCACGTTGCGCTGGATGTTCTCGGACATGAGACCCATCAGAACGACGTCCGAACCCAGCTGCGCGTGACCGTCGCGGAAACGCAGAAGCGCCTGATCCGTACCCCAGCCGATGACACCCAGGTTGAGCACTTCGAGGGCGCCTGCAGCCGCGTCTTCTAGTTGAGCCGGCCAATCCTCACCGTTGTCGACCTCAGAGCCGAAGGTGAAGGACTCGCCATAACAGGCCACTCGCAGGGCCCCGGGCGGTGGCTGTGCGGCGACCTCACTCGAGCGCCGCGCCGCGAGTGTGTTCAGGCTGATCTGATCCCCGTTGAGGACCCCCTGAGCGTTCGGTGCAAGAGCCCATCCGTAACGCTCCGAGAACTGGATCATGGGGACCGACTTCTGGGTGGCCACGCCCGACTCTATGCGACGCAATCTCTTCAGGCGTTTCTCCCAGCGCTGCTGCTGTTCAGAGGACGGCTCGAACGTAGAAAGCGATTCTCTACTGTCGCCGGTGCCCGACACACGGAAGCCAAACCAGAACTCGACCGCCAACAAAGCGACTGCGAGGCTGACTGCGGATAGGAGCAAGCGACGGAGGAGCATGGCCCTCACGAGTGTAGCATCCCCCCCCCAACAGCTGGCACTGCGCGGTGGGGCGCACCTGGGCCTCTCCCGGCAAACCCAAGTCCCGATTCAACGCATCCATGCCGTGCAAGACCCTGCGTGCCGAGGAATCCGCACCGAGCGCCGGAGCACCCTTTGTTATTGACTCTTGCCTCCGCGAGGGTGCTAGCTCGGTAGACAGATTGGTAGGCTGATGTTCGCCCTGTCGGCCCCATGGAGATCCTGGTTATTCACCCCCCTGACCCCAAGGATTGTTGCGAGGGTCCAGCCCTCAGGCTGCGGATGCCGGCGCAACTCTTGCGAGCCGCGAAGAGCATGCCCGACGAGCGGGGCTGCAGCGAAGGTCCGCTCTATTGCCTGTGCCTGGAAAGATGAGCGTCACGAAAGGCACCCCTGTGATCTTGGCCGCCCTGGACATCGGCGGCACGAAGATCGGGTGTGCGGTGGGCACGTCAGAGGGCAAGATCCTCGCGCAGCGGCGCTTTCCAACGGATCCCGCAGCCCCCCCGGGCGAGACCCTCGATCGGGCGCTGGGCGTGCTGGCTGAACTGACAGAAGAGGCCGGTTGCGGCCCGTCTGCGTGCCTCGGAGTCGCTTGTCCCGGCCCATTCTTGCAACCAGAAGGGCGCTTCTTGGATGTACCCAACCTGCTCGCCTGGCAGGGATTCGACCTTGTTGATCATTTGAACTCCGCGTACGGCGAGACACTCGCCGCGATGAACGATGCCAACGCTGGTGTTCTTGCCGAGCATCTGTGGGGTGCGGCCCAAGGGGCCGACACTGCGGTCTTCCTAACCATGAGCACAGGCATGGGCGCGGGTTTCTGGTTGGGGGGCCGGTTGTTCGAAGGTCCCGCAGGCTTTGCCGGGGAAGTCGGTCATCTTCGACTAAGCGCGGAGGGGCCCGTAGGGTTCGGCAAGCCGGGGAGCGTGGAGGGCTATCTCTCGGGACCGGGCATGGTGCAGGTGGCCGAAGCAGAACTTCTGCGTCAAGCCCGGCAGGGAGAGCCTTCGTGCTTGGAGGGGGCAGTGATCACGCCCGAGACCCTGTGCCAAGCCGCCGCCGAAGGTGATCCGGTGGCCGTGGCTAGCGTGGACTGTTGTGCAAGAAAGCTCGGAGAGTTGTGTGCCCTGCTTGTGGACCTCTTGAACCCTGACGTGATCGTACTGGGCACCATTGGCACTTCGTTCCCGGACCTATTCATCCCGCCCGCCCTGGAGGTGCTTCGAGGAGAGGCCCTAGCCGCGTCTTACTCACGCGTCTCTCTGGTCCCCTCTGGATTGGCGGACCGTGGAATCCTCTCCGCTCTGGCCGTTGCGCGCGAGGCTCATGAGCGCCATGACTGATTCCTCTGCTGGCATTCTCCTGGCTGTCTGTCTCGGCCCCGGCGGCATCCCCAAGGCCGTCGTCCCCGAGGCGGAGGTCACGGAAGACGGCCTGGTGGGCGACGGCCATCGTTCTCCACGCCATGGTGGCCGCGATCGCGCCGTGTGCCTTTTCTCCGCTGAGGACCAGGCGCGCCTAGTTCGCGCGGGGGTCCCCTGCACGCAGCCCGGGAGCTTTGGAGAGAACGTGCTTACTGAGGGACTCGACTTTCGATCCATCCGACCAGGGGATCACATCGCGCTCGGGCCCGAAGTCCGGCTCGAGGTGCACGATGTACGCTCGCCCTGCGATACCTTGAAATCCCTGGATGAACGTCTCCCGAATCTGCTCCAAGGTCGCAGCGGTTTCATTTGCAGTGTTCTGAGCGGAGGCCGGATTGAGGCCGGCATGACAGTCTGCCGCGTTGAATCGCCCTCCCCCTAAGCGTCCGTTTCGGTTGTGGCGTGAATCCGGGACGCCAAATGGGGATACTCATGCCTCACTCCACGAGTCCCCATGCCTGAACTAGCCACCCTTCTACTGCTCATCACCCTCTCGATGTTGCTCGTCAGGGTGGGCACGATTGCGCTCCAAAAGACCGGGCTCTCCCGCGAGATTGCGGGCTTCCAAGCCCAGTCGGCCTTCATGGGTGTGGGCTTTACGACTTCGGAGGCGGAGAAGGTAGTTGGTCACCCGGTGCGCCGACGGATCCTACGCATCCTAATGTTGCTCGGCTTCGGCGCGGTTACCTCAACGCTGGGTACTCTTGTTGTGACCTTCGCGGCGCGGGAGTCGGGGGGCATCGACCCCGGGCTCAAAACCGCGCTACTCTTGAGCGGGGTCCTGCTGCTGTGGGCCTGCGCGCGTATCCGCCCCCTTGAACGGTTGCTGGACGGAGTCATCACCCGCGGCCTAGAGCGCATGGCACACCTGAAGGTGATGGACTTCGAGGAGATGCTGCACCTGGATAAGGGTTACACGGTTGCCACATTGCCGCTCGCGAGTGGGAGCTGGCTGCTCGACAAGCACCTGAACGAGATGGCCTTGGGAGACGAAGGTATCTTGATATTGAACGTGGAGCGCAAGAGTGGAGTCATCATTGGAACCCCTTCCCCCACCACCCGCTTGAGCGAGGGCGATCGCATCATGGTCTACGGGTTGGCCCCGGGCCTGACCCGCCTGGGTCGCCGCAATGCCGGTGAGGTCGGAGACCAAGATCACCTAGACGCTCGCAAGCGGCAGCGCTTGCGCATGGTGGAAGAGCGGGCCGTTGACCGTATCGCCGACAGCGAAGAAGCTTCCGACCACGACCAAGCTCCCGAATGAGAGTATCCGAGCTCCAAACCCATCGAGTATCCTAGTCCCATGTCCGAATACGAAGTTGTCAGCTATACCGTCGAACCCGTCGACGGGGATGATCAGATCTGCATCACCATCCACGCCTCGGACGGCAACAAATGGGAGTACGGGATCCCGTTTAGTCGGTCCACGGGCCGCTACACCTTTGAAGAGATCGACGTGCTGGAAATGGACTTCGGCGGGGAATTTGCTGAAGAGTTGAGCGAAAAGCTCGACAAGGTCATGGCCGAGGTGCTCGCCGACAAGTGATGGGCGGAGGGCCTATGGCCCACGCTTGTCGTCACCCGAGCCCTCGCGCGCGGCGGCTTCAATCCGTTCGGCAGCCTCTTCGATTTCAGCTTGAAGCTCTTCAAGCACTGCACGGTCCGGTTCGGTCAACTCCAGGCTTCCCGCATGAGTAGCAGTGGCCAGAGCCCGCTGACACTGGTCGCTTTGGAGATAGGCGCGCGTCAGCGCCAGAATGGTGGGGACGTCGCCGGGGTCCGTTCCCGCGACCCTTTCCAGAAGAGTACAGGCCTCCAAGGCCTTACCGCTTGCGAGATAGAGTTCGCCAAGGGCCCTGAGTTGGGCGCCGCGCTGAGAGGCAGGCGGCCCGTGCACCTCAAGCCATGCTGTAACCCGCAGGGCCCAGCGAACACGCTGTTCGCCTTGGGACAGAGCCAGCACGGAGCGGGTGGCGCGCAGGCTTTCGGCCACCCCGAGAGGCGCGAGGCTGGCGGCGACCTGGTACTCCTCAAGCGCAGGCAGCCAATTCCCACGCCTGCCCAGGACCCCGGCTAGGGCCATGTGAGTCGGCCTGTGACCGGGTCGCATCTCAACCGAGCGAAGCAGGGGCTCAATGGCACGCTCGGACTGACCCATTTCAACCAGGAGCTCCGCTAGGAGAATGGGCGCGCTCGGACGGTCCGGCCCCCGAACGACCGCGACCTCAAGAGCTGAGAGCGCCTGGTCTTTCGCTCCGATACGGGAGTAATGCGCTGCGAGATCTTCTAGAAACTGCGCGTCCAAGACGTCCTCCACCCCGGCGGGAGGCAAGGCCGAAACCAGGATGCGCAGCGCACCGTCAGCGTCGCCCTGTGCGGACAACACTCTCGCCAATCCGCGGGCTGCCCGTGTCGACCTACCGCCGGAAGCCTCCAGAGCCTCCTGCCACGAAGTGGCCGCTTCGATTAGGCGGCCCTGGGCTTCGGCAACGTCCGCACGCCGCATCGGGCCAGGCCCGGGCAAGGATGCAGCACACCCGAGAAACAGGGCCGCCACGGGGGCTAGAATGGGAAAAGCGCTCTTCACGACCTGAGTTGTAGCACGACCCACAACAGCAGGCCCGCCCTCGGCCTTTGGCACACTAGAATGCTCGCAGTCTGCGACCCTCCCCTATGCCCGTCCCTTGCCCATGACCGATTTGGAAGCCGCTGCCCAGCAGGTCGATTCACTGCGAGGCGCCATCACCGCCCTCCGCCAGGACCTAGAGACCCAGCACCTTGGACAGGGTGAGGTTTGTGAACACCTTCTGCTGTGCCTCATGGCTAGCGGTCACACCCTGCTGGAAGGCGCACCGGGGCTCGGGAAGACGTCCCTCGTGCATGGTCTGGCCTCCAGCCTAGACCTGAATTTCCGGCGCGTGCAGTTCACGCCAGACCTGATGCCTCCTGACATTTTGGGCTCACGGATCCTGGAGATGGAAGAGGGGGGCTCACGCCACTTCAGTTTCGAACCGGGCCCCGTGTTCACCCAGGTTCTCCTGGCGGATGAGATCAACCGCGCGACGCCGCGCACCCAGTCTGCCCTGCTTGAAGCGATGCAAGAGAAGCAGGTGACCGTCTTTGGTGAAACGCGAGCCCTTGAAGAGCCGTTCATGGTCATTGCGACGCAGAACCCGATTGAAATGGAGGGCACCTACCCCCTACCTGAAGCCCAGCTCGATCGGTTCCTGTTCAAACTCACTCTCGAGATGCCTGACCGCGAGACCCTTGCGCGCATCCTGGAGTTGACGACGGGCAATGAACACTCCGTGCAGAAAGCCGCTCTCGCGCGTGAAGACGTCTGTGAGGTCCGGCGCCTAGTACGGGAGATCCCGGTCAGCAAGGAGCTCACCCGGCTGGTCTCCGCAACCGTTCTCGCGACCCACCCGAGCGACTCCCGGGCTCCCGATTCCGTGCGCTCCCTAGTGCGCTACGGCGCCAGCCCCCGTGGCGGGCAGGCGATCTTGTTGGGGAGCAAGGCGCGCGCCTTCTTGAGAGGCCGGCTGCACGTCACAGAGGACGACATCAAGGCCGTCGCCGCTCCAGCCCTGAGGCACCGATTGATCCTGGGCTTCGAAGGGGAGGCCTCTGGGGTGTCCCCGGATGAGTTGGTGGAGGCGGCGCTTGAGGCTGCCCGATCGGGCGCATCCTGATCCAAGGCTCTGGCATTCAGCCGCCGAACAGTTGGGTCCAGTGGCTCTGGTAGCGGCCCAACCCCTGTGAGCCGTGGTTGGCAAGCATGTTCCGGTGGTGCCCGGGGCTGTACCACCAAGCCGAGATCGCTCCGTGCCCGCTTCTCTGTCCGGCAGCGATGTTCTCCGCACCCGCGCTCCCTCCTTCCAGAGCCGCGCGTTTCCAGGGGGTCTCCTTCCCGGGCACGGGCGAGGTGTGGGAGAAGAACCCGTGCACGGCCATGTCTTTCGAATGACCACGACAGGCCCGTGTGAGCTTGATGTCCGTGCGCAAGGCACGCAGACCAAGGCGCACGCGGATGAGGTTCAGGCGACGATTACCCAGGTACTCTTCCGGTGTGAGCTCCAAGCGCGTTTGTTCATTGGATTTGAAGGTCGCACGGCTGGCATCGGACATCGGCGTTGCGCGCTCGATCGCCTGCGTCAACTGAAGCTCGAGGCCGTCTAGGGAACCCTCGAGGGCGTCGGGGCCACTCAATCGCTTTATGAGCTTCTCGCCCCGCTCGGTTTCAGCAAGGACCGCCACTGCGTCATCCCACCAATCTCGCAGAATCCAAGCGTCTTGAGCCAGGGACCGGGTGGTCTGGTGAGCCTCGGTGAGATCTTCGTCATTATCCAACACCCCTTGAACGGTCGCCCCGAGCATGCCCGCGAGCTCGTTCATGGCGGGGTCGCACGTTTGCCGGATCGCCGACTCCGTCAGGGCCTTACCTCGTGACACGCCCAGTGACGTCTTCCTTAACTCCTCGATGCGTGCCCAGGCCTTTCTATCTAGAGAGACAGAGATGCCCTGCAGCGCGGCTTTCTCAAAGTCCGGAATGAACTTGTCCCGGCTCTTCTCGAACTTGGCCACTATCCGCTGAGACTGCTTCTCCAGTTCGCGACCCAAAGCGAACGCGGCTTCGTACCCACGGCCCAACAACTCCTCCATCGCTGGTTCACGATCGACAACGTCCTTACGTGTGTTGCGGACCACACCCACGAGGCCGCTGACCGTCATTTCCGTCAGGTCGTCGTCAGGCCTCTCTGGCGCGGACCCAAGGAGCGCGGACGTGAGGGCTAGCGGCAATATGAAACGAGCAAGCATCCACCCATTGTAGGACCCAGAGCAGAGCCGCCAAGCTAAGCTAGGCCCCGTCCCCCACAAAGTTGTTCTCCATGACGCTCAATCGCCGCACGCTCTTCCGCTCCTCCGCCGTCGCAGCAGGCCTGCTCTCTACTTCCGGCGTGCACGCCGGACAGCGCCAAGATGAGGCACCCTTCAACGCGAACTCCCAGACCCGATTCGCCGCCAACATCGAGATGTGGTGGGGCGGCACACCCTTTCTGGATCGCATCGACGCCGCTGCAGCCCTGGGCTTTCCTGCCGTTGAATTCTGGCCCTATCAAGGCAAGGACATTGATGCGGTGGCAGCCCGCGCCAAGGCGGCTGGAATGATCATCGCTCAGTTCACCGCCTGGGGCTTCCGACCGGGAATGAACGAGATGAGCAATCACGACAAGTTTGAAGGACAAATTCGCGAGGCCTGCGCTGTCGCTAAACGCCTCGACTGCAAAATGGCGACGGTTGTTGGTGGCAACGACGTCAAAGGGCTCAGCCAAGCCCAGATGCACGACAACATCATTACGGGTCTGAAGAGGGTGGCGCCAATCGCCGAGGACAACGACATCACCTTGATCCTCGAGCCCATGAACATTCGTGTCGATCACAAGGGGCACTGTCTCTACGGAAGTCCCGATGCCGTGCGTATCTGCCGGGAGGTGGATTCGACCCACGTGAAGATCAATTGGGACCTCTATCACATGCAGATCAGCGAAGGCGACCTCTGCGGTCGGCTTGAAGAGGGCTTCGACCAGGTGGGCTACCTGCAGCTCGCGGATCATCCCGGCCGACGAGAGCCGGGCACGGGCGAAATCAACTACGCCCGAGTTCTCCGGCAGGCCCACGACCTGGGTTATCGGGGGCTTGTGGGGGTGGAGTGCTACCCCTCCGAGGAACCTTCGAAAGCCGCCCGCCGCATGGCTGCAGCAGTGCGCTGGTAGAGCGCCGCCCTTAGGGCTGCAGCCGCTGAATCAGTCGGTCCATGTCACACGCCTCGAGTTCATCACGGAGAATGGGGCCCATGGCTGAGAAGCACTCAAACTCGGCTCGGCTACGCATCTCGACCCGAGCTCCCTCGGGCAGGCGCTGACTTCGTCCACGGGCAATCGCCGCCAGATTCTCCGGCAGGCCCTCGGGCAGAGCCTCTTGGCGCTCGAGAGCGCCCTTTGCCCGGCGGCACACGTCCATGGTGCTCCCCAGGTTCGTCTTGATCCGGCTCAGGCTTTCAAGGTCCGAATCGGGCTGCGCCAAGGCCCGCTTGACTCGCGCGTTGGCGACTTCCAGAACGGCAAACAGGCAATTCAGTTTGCGGAGAAGCCGGAGCCTGTAGGCCGGGTCTTTCAGATCGCTCTCGCGGAAAGGTCGTTCTGGTTGGCCGTGCATTGTGCTTGGGAGGGACGGATTGAGAGGGGCTTGAGCAGGGAGTGAAACAGGTTCGTACACCTCAACCTACCCCCCTTCCGGGCCCCGTGCGGGGTGCCTTCCATCTTCAGCGGACATGGGAGGAACTTTCCTGAAATGCCCCCATGTCCCTTTGCCAGCAGCGCGGGACGTGGAATCCCGATTCGAGGCCCGAATCCGCTCTTAGCGGAGGGACGAATCAAGCACCGTGGCGAGGTCCAGCTCGCTCACGCGCCCGGCCATGATCACCGAATGGCCCCTTACCGTTCCCCGTAGGGACGACCAAGACCCGACCTGCATGACCGCAACCTCGTCCTTTCTCTCGGAGGGGCCGGCCGACGCGCCCCCGGAGTTGGCCAACATGGAATCCATGAATATGCAGGTGCCCATTCCATCGGTCAGATAGAGCTTGGCCCATTTTTCGCCGTTGACCACAAGCACCTCGGCCTGAGGAACAAGCTGATACCCAATTCCGGGTTGGAGCTGCGGAATAAGGGGAAGAAAGCCCAGAGCGGCGCGGAAGTTACCCGAATCAACCCCGTACGTGCTGGTCTGGAACACACGGTCGATGAGGACCATGTCGCTCAGATCTCCATTGGGCGCGTAGGTCTCAAAGGTAATTCGAGCTTCTAAGTTGCCGGTAGCCAGATCGTGCTCTTCCCAGGCCATGACCAAGCCGGTCGTGGGATCAATATCCACCTCAAAGCGCGACTGAGCCGCCACGCGGGCCTGCACCTGGATCCGATCGCAGGTTACGCCAGCCACCGTCGTGGGTGTGGGGGCAACGACATAGTCGTAATTGGCAAGGAACAGGCCAAGGTCTCGAATGCGGAAGTCCCGGTGCCTGTAGATCTGCGCCTGGCGCTGGGTCTGCAACAGCAGGAACAGGGACGTGTTGGGGTTTGAGCTGATAAGCACGTCCACGGTCTCCACGCAGAACTTGCCCTGCCCGTCGGACCCCACATCCTCCCGATACACGATCGGGGCTTGCGCATCGTAGTAAAGCTCCACCTTCCGCAGCCCGCGGTAGGCGGTCGTGAAGGGGGCAGTAGCACCCATGGCAAAATAGTCCGGGGGGCCCGTTGCTCCATAAACCGGAGGCCCTTCCGTACCAGAGCCGCCCGCGGGAACCCCTCCCCCGCATGCGGCGAGCGCCAATAAAGCTGCGAGCATCACACCTCTACCTCGGACCCCGTTTGGGGGCCTCTGAATCCTGGTCTCGACCGCCCCGAGCCTACACATGCGCTGCATGATGCTCATCGCGAGCCCTCCCTTCCATCCAGCATCCCGCCGGACATGCCGCCCAGGAGATTCAAGAGGTCTGGGTCGGCAAGCGCAGGATCTTCAATTCGAATCATGCGGAATGAGAATGAGGCCACTTCCAGCCCCTCGGTGCCGTTGGTCGCGTCTCGTTCACCCAGCAGACGCACGAGGCCCAAGCTGGTAGCCACAAGTAGGGCCGCCGCAACCATGAGCCGGCTCGCGCGAGGCAATCCGTTCGGCCTCCTGGCCGATCTCTCCGCATTCACACGCACGGCAACAAGGCGGTCCAGGGTTGTGGGAGCCTTCAGGTCGCCCCGATCGTCGGAAGCTTCCGTAAATGGCTGGTTCGCCAGACGGCGCACCAGCAGGTCGAGCTCGCGGGGAGCGCGCTCAGCGGGCAGGGTTTGGACCTGTTCCGCAACGCGTCCCTGGCGATAGCCCGCTTGTAGGGAGGCCACCACCCTGCCGTCCAGATCCGAGGGCACCGGCACGCGGCTGAGGGTGCGAATCGCGCGTGCTTGGCGGAGGAGTTGCCGCCATTCCTGGTGCAACGCTTCATTCTCGATGAGGTGTTCCCTCACTGCCTGCGGCAAGAGCTCCAGTCGGTCCGTGCCATGATCAACATCGGCACTTTCCGATGCGTGACGGGTAGTCACGCCGGAAAGGCTCTCGATCATGGCATCCCTGATGGACTGACGGTTCATGGCGGAGGACAGGTTGGGAATCAGCGAAGGTGGTGCCGATCCAGGACGGGAGTAAGCTCCCGGTCGAGGGCGGCGTGAGCCCTTGAGAGGCGTGACTTGACGGTGCCGAGGGAAGTGCCGAGACACTCGGCAATTTCCTCATACGAGAGGCTCTCGTTATAGCGCAGCACCGTGATGGCGCGCATCTTCGGACTCAGTCGGGTGATGGCCTCTTGGATCTCAGCCTGCAACTCGTGCCGAGCTGCCGCGGCCTCGGGGCCCTCAACCCCTTCGTCCTTGAAATCGATGGGTGCGCCATCCTCGGACGGAGAACGCAGGCGATCCAGCGAGGCTGCCGGTCGGGCAGCCGAACGGCGCTTGAGATCGATGGAGGCATTCACCGCGATTCGGTACACCCAACTCGAAAACTTGGACTCGAAGCGGAACGCAGAGA
The DNA here is from genome assembly GCA_012959525.1 of Planctomycetota bacterium. Taxonomy (GTDB): domain Bacteria; phylum Planctomycetota; class UBA1135; order UBA1135. The sequence goes on along the minus strand of DUDB01000051.1, from coordinate 242,265 downwards.
CCTTACGAAAGAGGATGCCGAAGGTCTCTTGTGATGCGTCGAGGGCGTCGGCGGCGTTCCCGGTTGTGCGGTAACAGACGTTGTAGACCCGGTCCTTGTACTGCTCGTACAGGTCTCGAAATGCCCCATCAAAACCCCGGTCGGGGCTTTCTTGGCAGGCCATTACAAGGGTTCGATCGGGGTCAACTCGCATTGGGAACTCGCAGACTTTGCCTAGGACGACAGGCAGAACCTCGGGGTTCCGCGAATGTGATGATTGGCGGGGCCGTGAGCATCGATTTCTCCCCTTTTGAGACCTCTCCGCGGTGGGTCGAAGCGTGGACCATTTGCAGTCCAGCAGAAACCGTGGGGGGGGGGGCTCGGAGGCATGATTGCCTAGGGGCTCAATCGCTCTCAGCCGCCAAGTAAGGCCCCTGTATCAATTGTCTGGTAGGAGCTTCCTACCGTCCCCGCGCAGTCCGACGCGCAGTAGGTGTCCCAGCCATCGACACAGTCGGCGGAAATGACCTCGTGTGAGACAACGGCACCGCTAGCCCCCACAACCACGGTCTCCTGGTAGCAGACCTGGCCGGGTTCCCAGTCGATAGGCACTCCGCCATCTCCTTCGGGAGGGATGGGTTGGTGAATGGTCGTTCCCGGCGTCTGTGAGGCGTTGGGGTCAATCGCGGATTGGGGGTCGGACAAAATGTTGCGCATGATGACCATGCCATTGCGCTTGAACAGATCCACCTTGTGAGCCGACGCGTAGGAGCTGGAGCCCGGCGTCCCGACTGCGGCAAAGTAGGTCACCTCCCGGTGGCGCTTGAACATGCGCTTAGGCACCTCAAATTCCATCAGGAACAGCGCCCCGCCCTTTACGCCAGAGGAGTGCCCGGTGTGGTTCCCTCGCTGTGTGGTGAAGTCGAGAGGTATGAGCTCACCGTCGATGAGAACACCGAAGCGGATGGTGTTGTTGGCCATGCTCCCGTCAGGATCGAGGATGATCGTGAACACCTTGACCTTCGAGTCTTCCCCGCGGGCAACCATTCCGATGGACAGGGTCAATCCCCCGGGAACGTCCGCAAAGCTCAGCGGATTCGTTTGGAGAGCAAGCTCTTCGCCGTCTCCATATCCATCGTGATCGGTGTCGGCGCTGAGAGGGTCCGTTCCCAACACAACCTCTTGGCTGTCAGGAAGCCCGTCTTGGTCCGTATCCGTCCCGTTCCAAGTAAGCGCCTTGAGGGGGGTGGGTTCCCAACTCGTACCAACGGCCCAGCCCGCAATGGACAGAACCGATGCTGGCAGGAGCAGAGCCCATGGATTGCGGCATGGGAACCGGTGAGGGAGAGAACTCCTCATGCTGTACAAACTCCGAGAATTGTTGGTGAAGCGACGCCGGGGGGGGGAATATGAATGTGAGCCCACATCCCAAAATGGTCAAGGAAAGACCCTGCAATGCCGTATGCCCCCCCTTTCTAGGTGCCAAGGACAAGCCTTTTCGCGCAGCAGAAATCCCCAATCTGTTTCAACCCGGGTGGTCGAGCCACCCATGCTCCGGTAGGATCCTCCGCCGCATGCTGCGCCCCCAGGGGACACAGGTAATGCTGCGCCCGTAGCTCAGCTGGATAGAGCGTTCGCCTCCGGAGCGAAAGGTCACAGGTTCGAATCCTGTCGGGCGTACCAGTCCCCCCCCCAGGGAGCCTAGCGGAAAATGAGAGCGCCGGCCTCCAGGCCGCGCACCCAGCGCCCTACTTCCTTGGCGGCCAGAGCCATCCCGCGCTCATTCCAGTGAATGTCCTCGGCGCCAACAAACATCTGACCGGGGTTGTTTGTCGCGAAGAGCTCAAACAGGTCGAGCACTTCAATGCCGGCCGCCCGCGCCGCATCTGCGCATGCGCTGGTGAGTCTCTGCGGCTCGTAGCTTGGAAATAGAGACCGGTCTACTCGGATTCGAAAGTCTGGGTCCAGGTCTACCGGCGAAGGCACCACCACGCAAACGAGCGGAACGCCCCCAGCCGCGCAAACCCGAGCAAGTCGTGACAGGACCGCGGCCATGAGATCTCTCTTGTACTGGGCCATCGCACTGTCCGGGTGCACGGCCAAGTCCGCGTCATACACGTCCTTCAGTAGGCTGAACACGGTCTCACCCCCCTCCTGAACCCCCTCACGAAACTCCCAGGCCGCCTGCTCAAGGTACTCGGGAATCAGTCCGGAAGCCGCGCCGGGAATGGCTGCCTGTTCCTCAATGCCATCATCCCGTGCATGGTCAAGGGCGCGCAGGAGAGCCAAGCGAGAGCTGGCTTCCAGGGCCTCCTCGAACTCAGCGCGAACGCTCTCATGCAGAACCGGCTGACCCCGCACCAACCGTCCCTGCTCCAACCGGAAGAGCTTGTTGCGCAAGAGGTCGCCCATGTCATTGGTGGCACACAACACCAGCAGGATCAGATCGGGCTGCAGAAGCTCCAACTCTGCCTCGATTCGAAGGCAGGTTTGGTCGGGCCCGTACCCTGAAGCTCCTGCGTTTACCACCTCCGCTACCCCCCCCCACTCACCACCCAAACGGGCGACAAAGCTATCCGTCCACGCGACGTTTTCTCCCATCACCAGCGAATCCCCGTAGACCGCCACCCGCGGCTTTCCCGACTGCTCCAGTTCCGGTCCGCGGTAGCCCGCCGAGTTGATCACGATCAGACTGCGTGCGCCGCCGGCACTCTCGGGCATGGGTTGGATGCGCCGGGAATTCGGGCGGGTGGTGTGCAGAAGTTGCGGGTGGAGCGCATAGATCATTCCCCCCACAGGAAACCAGCGGCGAAGAGACATCTCCGCCACGAAGAGCGCGACCAAACTGGAGATCAGAATGAGGTACAGCCTGCGCATACACCTCACCCCTTGGCGCAAGCCTCTTCAAGAACGGCCTCGACCTGGGTGAAGGTCGACTCCCGGTCGAAGTCCCCTCGCCGCTGCAGACCCGCGGCCACCAGTTGTTCGCCAAGCTCGGGATCCGCAAGCAACCGAGCTAGGGCGTCGTGCAATGTAGAAGAATCCCGCGGGTCAACCAGCAGGCCGTTAACCCCGTCTTCCACGACCTCGGGGTTCCCGCAGACTCCGCTCGCGATGATCGGCGTGCCCAGATAGAGCACTTCGAGCAGGGTGTGGGAGAGGCCCTCATATTCGGAGTTCAGCACGAACACATTAGCGGAGCGGATGTAGAGGGGGATCTGCTCATGGGGCACGTTGCCCAGAAACTTCACGCGCTCGGCCAAGCCTAAGTCGGCGGCCAACTTGCGCCAGACTTCTTCCATGTCTCCATCACCTGCCACCAACAGATCCACGTCTTCGGGCAAGCCCTGCAGGGCTTCAATGATCCCGTCCACACGCTTCCAGCCCATCAGTCGGCAGATGGTCAGGACGTAGCGGCGCCCTCCGTCCAAGCCCAACTGGTCACGGGCCTGGACTGGACTCGCCTTGACTTCTTCGACCGCGGGCCCGTGGTAGGCGTTGAAGATCCGCTGGGCCTTGTCCGGCGCGACACCGTGGCTCTGGATCAGAATC
>DUDB01000051.1:60191-238630 GCA_012959525.1 Planctomycetota bacterium | reverse complement strand
TCACGATGTCGTCGCCATCGCACCAGCCCTTGCGGTGGGCAATCTCCCAGGAGCCGTCCACCATGATGCGAATGACCGCCGGCACGCCGCGCAACTTGGCCGCAAGTACGTGCAAGAGCGCCAGGTGTTCGTTGACGTAGACCACATCGCACCCCTTGGCCGTCTTGAACACAGCCCAAAACGCCTTCAGGTAGCGCACGGGCAAGGGTCCTCTGGAGATGACCTTGACGCTAAATGGGTAGCCGGCAGGGGTGGGGTCCGAGCAGAAGGCCACCACCTGTACGTCGTGACCGCGGTTCACGAGAAACCGCCCCAGGGAGGGAACGTAGGTCGCGGGACCCCCCAGATCGGGGGGGAAGACCGGCGAGGTGATCAGGACGCGCATCGTTGGGCTCTACGGCGCGAGAGGGACCCGAGGGGGATAATGCTAAACGGGGGCCAGCTCAGGGCTCAATGGACCGGGACGTTGTCGCGTTGACAGCTGCGCTCCGCCTCGATTGCCTGCAGACGCTCTACGGTGATGTCTCCAGTGGGGTACTCCCCGTTGAAGCACGCATTGCAGAACTTTTCGATCTTCTCGTTGCCCTTGCGAGCAGCGGCGTTCATCGCTTCACGGGAAAGGTAGATCAGGTGGTCCACTCCAAGGGAGTCCGCAATCGCTTCATTGTCTCGGTCGGTCGCAATGAACTCGCGCTTACTCGCCATGTCGATGCCGTAGGGGCATGGAGCCTTGAGCGGCGGGCTGGTCACACCGAAGTACACGTTGCGCGCGCCTGACGCACGGGCCATGGTCACGATACGACGCGAGGTGTTGCCGCGCACGATGGAGTCGTCGACCAACAACACATTCTTGTCCTTGAACTCAAGGGGTATTGGATTGAGCTTGCGCCGAATGGAGTCCGAGCGACTGGTCTGGTCGGGCATGATGAACGTCCGCCCGATGTAACGGTTCTTCACGAGCCCCTCGCGGTAGGGCAGGTCAAGCTCTTGAGCCACAGCCATGGCGGCATCCCGTGAGGAGTCCGGTACCGGAATGACCACGTCCGGCGTGGGGGCACCGCTCTCTCTCCACTGCTTGCCCAGCGCCTCACCAAAGCGCTTGCGCGTCTTGTAGACAGAGATGTCGTCGAGGAACGAGTCCGGGCGAGCAAAGTAGACCAGTTCGAACACGCAAGGACGGTGAGGCTGAGCTTCCAGGTGGCGCGTCTGTATCTGCCGATCCGCATCGACGAACAGGGCCTCTCCAGGCCCGATATCATGGGTGCGTGTGTAGCCGTTTACATCGAGAACAACGCTTTCGGAGGCGCATGCGAATGATGTCCCGGCCTGGTTGGTGCGCTCCCCAAAGCAGATCGGCTTGATCCCGAACGGATCGCGGAAGGCCACCATGCCAACGTCGGCGATCGTGGCACAGACAGAGTAGGCGCCCTTAACCTCCTTGTAGACGCGGCGGACCGCGTCGAAGACTCCATCAGCGTCGATCTTGCCCCGCTCACGAATGGTCTCCGCAAGCCCTTCTTGGAACACCCACAGGATGACCTCCAGGTCGCAGCTGGAGTTCAGTCGGACGCCCCCGGACTTGAAGCGCCGATCGCTCAACTCCTTGAAGTTGGTCACGTTGCCGTTGTGCACCATGGCCACGCCAACGGGAAAGGTGTGGTGGAAGGGTTGCGCATCCTCGTCCCGGCTACCACCGGCGGTTGGGTAGCGCACATGCCCCACTCCAAGGTGCCCGCGCAGCCTCGCCATGTTGTCCTCGTTGAAGACCTCAACCACCAGCCCGTTGCCTTTCTTGACGTTGAACTTGTCCGCGAAGGTGGTGATGCCCGCCGCATCCTGGCCGCGGTGCTGAACGGCGAGCAGACCCTCATATATCTCGGTTGCGACGTCCGCGCCGTCCGGTCCGTAAATGCCAATGAATCCGCACATGGTTGTATTGCGTGGGAGTCCGAGGCCAGTGTTCGGCGATGGGATGCCGCTGGCTGGAGACCCTATGGATGGGGGCCGTTTGAGGTAGCGTGTAAGGAAGAGCGAAGGCCCCCTCGAGCAGGGCCGGACGCGTAAGATAGGCGGCACCAAGGGGCCGAGCAAGAAGCCCGCCCCTTCTCGTTTGGCCCCCCCCCACAGCTTGCCCCCCAACGGGCCAAGATTGCCCCCGATGAGTGTCACCACCGCGCCGCCTGAACCCATCCTACGCTCCAACTACCGGCCGAGCGATTATCAGATCGAGACCGTCGACCTGCACTTCGAACTCGACGAACTGAAGACGCGGGTCAAGAGCAGTATGGCCATCCAACGTACCGGCGAGCCGGGAGCGGATCTTGTCCTGCAGGGTGAAGAGTTGACGCTGTTGTCTGTCGCGGTCGATGGAGCGCCACTCGATGAGGGCGCGTACACCCAGGGAGAGGACACGCTCACCCTGCACTCGCCCCCAGACTCCTTCTGCCTTGCGGTCGAGGTCCAGATTGCGCCGGCAGAAAACAAGGCCCTGAGCGGCCTGTACGTCTCGGGTGGGAATTTCTGCACCCAGTGCGAGGCGGAGGGATTCCGCCGCATCACCTACTTCCTCGATCGGCCCGACGTGATGGCACGCTACTCGGTAACGATCGAGGGCGATCGGGAGCGCTACCCCGTCATGCTCTCCAACGGCAACCGGATTGAGGCGGAAGCCCTTGAGGGAGGGCGCCAGAGGGTCCGCTGGGAGGATCCCTTCCCCAAGCCCTCCTACCTCTTCGCCCTGGTGGCCGGAGACCTGGCCTGCCACAAGGGTGCGTACCGCACGGAGAGCGGACGCCACGTCGAGTTGGAGCTCTTTGTCGCCGAGCGCGACCTTCATAAGTGTCCCCACGCCATGGGTTCCCTGCAGCGAGCCATGCGCTGGGATGAGGAGGTCTTTGGCCTCGAGTATGACCTCGACGTCTACATGATCGTCGCGGTGAGCGACTTCAACATGGGGGCCATGGAGAACAAGGGCCTGAACGTCTTCAACTCCAAGTGCGTTCTGGCTGCAGCGGACACCGCCACCGACGCCGACTTCGAGTCAGTGGAGGGCATCATCGGTCACGAGTACTTCCATAACTGGACAGGCAATCGCGTGACCTGCCGGGACTGGTTCCAACTCACGCTCAAGGAGGGGCTGACCGTGTTCCGCGATCAGGAGTTCAGCTCGGACATGGGTTCCCGGGCGGTGACCCGCATCGGCGAGGTGCGCAAATTGCGGGCTGGCCAGTACCCCGAGGATGCCGGCCCCATGTCCCACCCCATTCGGCCCGAGTCCTACATCGAGATGGACAACTTCTACACGGCCACCGTGTACTGCAAGGGGGCCGAGGTCATCCGGATGATCCACACGCTTGTGGGAGCCGAAGGATTCCGCAAGGGAATGGACCTCTACTTCGAGCGCCACGACGGACAGGCCGTCACCTGTGACGATTTCCGGGCCGCCATGGCCGACGCCAATGGAGTGGACCTTGGCCCCTTTGAGCAGTGGTACATCCAGTCGGGCACGCCACGCCTGAGGGTGCAATCGGAATGGGATGAGGCGAGCGGGGAGTTCACACTCACGCTTGCCCAGCAATCCGGGGGCGACACACCGCCTCTGCACATCCCCGTTCGACTGGGCCTGGTGGGCAGCGATGGACGCGACTGTCCCCTGCGCCTGAAGGGAGAAGCCGAAGGCTCGGCACCAACTGAACGGGTCTTGGAACTCCTTGAGCGGGAACAGACCTTCGTCTTCACCGGCCTGACGGCCAAGCCCCTGCCCTCGCTGTTGCGCGGCTTTTCCGCACCGGTCCTATTGGAAATGGAACGCAGCCGGGAGGACCTCGCGTTCCTCCTCGCCCACGACTCAGATTCCTTCAACCGCTGGGACGCGGGCCAGGAGCTCTTCGCCGAAGCACTCCTGGAGCTCGCCGACGCCAGCGCCAAGGGTGAGGCGCTTGAGTTCGATCCCCGGCTGGCGGAAGCTCTTGGCCGGGTGCTGAGTGACGGAGGCGTGGACGGCTCACTCCGGGCACTGGCGCTGACCCTGCCTACTGAAGGTGAGTTGGCCCAGCGCATGCAAGTCATCGAACCCGAGCACCTGCATCTGGCACGCGAGTTCATGCGTCGCGCACTGGCTCTGGCCCTGCGCACCCCTCTCCAGGAAACCTATGCCGCGCTGGCGCCAACGGGCCCCTACACCACCGATGCCGAAGACATCCACCGTCGTCGCCTTCGCAACTGCGCCCTGTCCTACCTTTCGGCCCTTGCAGAGGACGAGACGACGGCCATGGCCTGGGAGCAGTTTCAGGCAGCCGACAACATGACGGATTCACAGGCTGCCCTGGCCTGCCTTGTGGAGCTCGACGTGCCCCAGCGAGCCGAGGCTTTGGAAGAATTCCACACGCGCTGGGCTGCTGACGCATTGGTGATCGACAAGTGGTTCTCGGTGCAGGCCGCCTCATCTTTGCCCGGTAGCGTGCAACGCATGCGGGAGCTGGCTTCCCACCCGGATTTCACTCTGGCCAATCCCAACCGGGCGCGATCCCTACTCGGTTTCTTCCCGGCCATGAACCCTGCGGGGTTCCACGAAGCGGATGGCAGCGGCTACGCCTTCCTGGCCGACAACATCTTGGCCATCGATGGCAACAACCCTCAACTCGCCGCACGGATGGTTGGGCCGTTCCTGCTGTGGAAGCGTTACGACCAGGGACGCGCCGGGCTGATGAAGAGCGAACTGGAGCGAATCCTCTCCGCCTCAAGCCTCTCCAAGAACACGCTTGAGATTGTCACTCGCGCCCTGGGCTAGGCCGCCGGAAGTTGTCGATCAGGGCTGGGCCCAGAGGCTTCCCTCTGTGAGCCACTGATCGATCTTCTTCGCCGCGGCCCTTGGGTCGTCGGCTTCTAGCGTTTGCTGATAGGACTTGCCCTTCTCGCTATGTCGATAGAGCGGGTCGTAGTAGGTGTCGAGCAACACCCCGACCAGCTTGCGTTCCTCGCCCCCATCGAACCACTCCACGAGGGAAGCCTCAGGTTGAATGCGTCGTTCCACCTGGGCCAGCTGCTCGCGCAGGTGGGGCCGGTCCTGCTCCCTTGCAAGGTAGTCCTCCAACAACACGTCGATGCGGCGCTCGCGTTCAGCCGTGAGCAGGACGTTCGTGGCTCCACCCATTGCCTCCCACATGCGTGGGGGGATGATCACGTTGCCGACCTTGCGGCTCTCGCCCTCAAATACGAGGGCGTCGCTCGCCAGAGAGGGCTCCCGCAAGCGGTGCGCGAGGCGTGTGTCGAAGGCCTTCTGGGAGACGGGTTCCAAGCCCACCATGCCCAAGAGAGAGCTGCGGTGACCTGCCGCCCCTTCCAGGTCGATGGTGGAGCCGGGCCGAAGCATCTCCAACTCTCTGAGGACGAGAGTCTTGCCCACCCCGGTCAGGCCGCGCAGAACGACGGCTTGCGGAGCCGACCATCCTTCAAGTTGCTCCATGACCACCTGGCGGTAGGCCCGGTAGCCTCCCTCCAACCCCGTAACGGATGCCACACCCAGGCGCCCGAGCAGCGCCACGACACTCATTGAGCGCAGGCCCCCGCGCCAGCAATGCAGGATGATCGGCGTGGCACCGTCTTCGGTCGGCCTGTAGGCGGTCGGGTCCAACCGCCCCTGCATCTGTGCGATGCCGCCGTCTGCCAACTCCAGCACCCGATCACGAACCTGCGCACCATCAATCTCCAAATCCGCCACCCGGCCGATACCCACGACCAATTCGTCAATGGTGTCCAGCACCCGGTCTAGGCCGTGGGCGAAGGCCTCTTCGGGTGAATTCTGGTTGTAGAGCAAACCAACCACGGCCCGCTCGACATCCGAGAGCAGCGGCAGGTTGTGCGCGCCCGGCAGATGGTCCTCTGCAAACTCTGCCGGTGTACGCAGGTCGATGACGTGGGCCGAGGGTGCTCGCAGCACCTCAGCCGCGGAGATCATCGGTACCCGGGCTCGGTCCGCAGCGGTTGTGGGTGGGCGAGCCATGGCAGGCTCAAGTATAGGCCCGGCATGGGAGCCCCGCGCCCCGGCCTATCTCTTGTCGCCCGAGCGACCGGTCGCTGTATCAGACCTCTTGGAGCGCTCCTTGGGTGAACGGGTGGGCAGGGGAGCCTGCTTGCCTCCACTGTCCAAGAAGCGTCTCACCAAGGTGAAGAAAACCTCATCGGGTAGAGCCTCCAGTCGCTTCAGGTCCTCGCCCATCACATATCCCCCCTTGGCCAGTGCGGCCATGGCGCGCTTTTTCCCTCGCGACTTGAGCTCTCGCTCCCGCTCAACGCGGCCCTTCTCCGCGAGCTCCAGCCGCTCGGTGGGGTCGAGATGGGCCTCCATGGCTCGACGCACGCGCTGCATTTCCGGGGAGAGCCTCCGCGCGCTCCCTTCCGAATCGGGTCCGGGTTTGGAGTTCATCGCCCGTGCAAGGCCCGGAAACTTGCGCCGCAAATTCAACAGGGCCAGATAGAACTCGTCGGGGGGGAGTTGCTTGACCTCCTCCCAGCGCTCCGCCTCCAGGCCCTCGGGCAGGCCCTTGCCGTCCACGTATTGAGTGCAACGGCGCTTGACCATGTGCAGGAACTTGCCCCGTCGCTCGTCGGAGGGCAGGTTGTTCAACTTCTTGACCTGCTCCGCGCTGAACCCGAGCTCGGGCGCCATGCGCTCGATGGTCTGCCCGATACGGCTGTCCATCTGATGGCGCAGTTCCAGCAGCAGGCGCTGGCGCTCTTGGGGCTCGGCGGCCTCAAGTCGCTCGCGCTCCTCTTGGGGCAGCTTGCGCAGGATTCGGCGGCCCATGTCCCGCGCTTCAGCCAAGGCCATCTCCCGGAGCAAGTCCTGGCGCTTATCGGCGGACAAGCTGTCGAGGCGCTCACGGTCCCGGTCCGCCAAGTTGCGGTAGACCCGGCGGCTCATGTCCTCGAGCTGATCCGCCTGGGCGCGCAGCTCCTGTCGCTCTTGCGCGGGCAGTTTCTTGAGCCGCTCCAAGCGCTGACGCAGGGCCTGCTTCTGCTCTTCCGAGAGGGATTCGAAGCGCTTGCGCAGGTCTGCCTTGCTGGATGTGGTTCCCTGGTCCGGATTGCGCACGGCGTCTTGATCCGAGCCGGCCCACGCCGCGGTCGCGAGCGAGAAGCAGGAGGCGAGGACGGCGGCACTCAGCAGCCGGCCCATGGTGCGGGGCGTGCTCATGAACCTTCCGCCTCCAGGGCGCTGTCGAGTAGTGCCTCGTCCGTCAGATCCAACTGGGAGAGCAGGTCCCGCTCCATGGGCCCGAGACTCTCGATGGACTCCCAGTAGAGGAGCTCGGAGAGGTTCTCGATCACTTCTTCGTCCAGGCTGGCCATCTGCGGAAGTCCGTCGCCCTGCCTTTGGACAAGAAGATCGCTCGGTGTCTCGGAGCTCTCGCCGCCAGGGCCCAGCGTTCCTCGCCAGAGCGCTATGCCGGAGGCCACCACTAGAATGGCGGCAGCCAGCTTCAACAGAACGCCGCGGCTCATGGGCTGGAGACGGCCTTCAGGCCGGCCCTGGGGCGCAGTAGGAATCAGTCGATCCCGGCTTCGCTCCCCTTCAAGTCCTGCCAGCACTCGCTGGCCTAGGCCCTCGGGAACTTCAACGCGAAGGGCTCGCTCCAACAATGCATCGAGGCGATCCTCGCGTCGGGCCTCGGCCACGCCTGCTCTTACGCGATCGGCGAGACCGGTGGGAATGGCCACTTCATCCAGGGCAAGCAAGGACTCCAAGGCGCCCCCCTTCGCATCCAAGGCTTCCGACTCCGCCTCGCGCAAGCGCCGGACCAGCCGGCGCGAAAGGTCGGGCGGAAGCTGTGGGTCGGGCAAGGAGGCGAGCAGCAGTTCGAGAGCCTCTTCTTGCTCAAGAATCTCTCGACAAGCACCGCATGCAAGCAGGTGCTCGTGCCAGCCCAAGACGGTCAGGCGCTCAGGGTCCGGCCGGCCACCGAGCACGGCCTCCAGCTGCTGGCGGAATTCCATGCAGGACGTGCTCATAGCAGGTCCTCCTCAAGGAACGGCGCCAGTTCTGTTCTCAGGGTCTCGCGCGCCCTGTGAATCAGTGACTTGATGGCCTTCTCGCTAGAGTCCAGGACCTTGGCGATTTCCAGGTAGGGCATGTCGTCGAATTTGGCAAGCACCACCGCCATGCGTTGGTTCTCCGGCAGGGCCGCGATGGCGCGACGCACGGCATGGATGACATCGCTGCTCTGGATTGCCGCTGTGGGGTCCGCATCGCGCGTGTCCTCAACTTCGATGCGATGCGACTCCTCCTCGCCGGTGGGCTGATCCAAGGAGACCTGGTAGCGGCCGGAAGCCCGCTGTGTCTCGTTGACCGACAGGTTGAACACGATGCGGTACAGCCAGGTCGTGAATTTTGCGCTGGGCTCGTAGCGGTCCCTGGCGCGCACAACGCGCAAGAAGACCTCCTGCACGAAGTCCTCCCGGGACGGGTGATGGCCCAGGAAGCGCGTCAGCAGGGAGTAGACCCGGCCGGAATACTGGCTGACGAGCTCATCGAACGCGCTCTCGTCTCCCCCCTGCCAGGCAAGCATGAGGGCCACGCCCGGATCGTCTTTGAAGTCGGCTTGGGTCGGCATGGGGAGAGTGGGATGGCGGAACAGGTTCCACCGATGGATCTTGAACACACCAGCCGGGGCCGGGTTTCGGGCCGGATCCAGCGGGATTCCGTCTGACCTGACCCGGTCCCCATTCTAGACACAAGGTGCCCCCCTACGCCCCTAACGTAGGCTGCGCATGGCCTTTGGAGGCCAGATGGCGAACAGCGGGCGCCCGACGATGGCCTTCTCGGGCAGGGAGCCGAAGTCCCGGCTGTCCCGGCTGTCGGCTGAGTTGTCGCCGAGCACGAAGATCTCCCCGGGGCCCACCTGGACGCCGCCGGGGCCGAGCTTTCCCCGGGGCCTAAACTGGACGTCCCGGGCCAGGCTTAGTGCCCTGACGACCACGTGGCCGGTGGCCGTCAGTCGCATACGAGCCCCCAGGCTGGTGCCCCTTCGCTCCTCGTCCCCCGGCTGGTAGCTGTTGCGATCGTAGTCGTGGGCCAGCGTGTTCCACACGCTGTCGCCCTCGGTGCGAACAAGCGCCTCAACGCGATTGTCTACGTTCGACAGATGGATGAGGGTCTCCCGACCAGACCCGCCCAGTGAAATACTCGAAGGTCCGCCCAGTTGGATCTCCGCCTCGGGGGTCACCCGCACGAGGCTCATCCGGGCCCCGCCATCGGGATCCTCCGTTTCGAGCCGGAGCTCAAACCGATCCCCCTGTTCCGTCAGGGCTACGATCAGGGAGCTCGGGTGCCCCAGCACCTGAAGATGCAGATCAACGGCCAGGTCGGACACCGACACCTCGCCATCGTGGACCCGGCCCTCGAGGTCTCTATACCCATCACGGAGGATACGCTGGTATTGAAGGACGGAGGAGTGCTCCTCTCCCGCCGGGCTTCCCGCCACCAACTCCCCGTTCGGTCCCCTATGCCAACCCGGGGACTCTTCGCCTAGGCCCTCAAAGGCCTCCGCAGGATCCTGTTGATCCAGGTCGAAGATCTCGACGCGCGGATAAATGGTCGTGTTCGTTTCGCTCCCAACTCGCCACCGCCCCTTGCCCGGACGCTCGCCGTTGACCCAGATGTCCCCGGACGGGTCAACCGTCAGGCGCTCCCCGCCCTGGCCTCCAACGCCGCACACGCGCTTGACGAGTACGTCGTCCCCGTGGCGTACGACCACGACCTCGCCCCGCTCAGGCTGGCCGCCGCCATGGGCGACGACGACCCACTCGCCGCGGTGCAGGGTCGGCTCCATGGAGGAGCTGCTCACGGGATAGATGTCGACGACGAAGGTCTTGAGCACCAGCAACGCGGCCACACCGATGATCACCCACCACAAGGCTCGCCGGGAGCGGGAGATGGGCATGGCCTAGAGCGAACCCAGTCGGCTGAGCATCTGGTCAGCGACCACCATGTAGATGGCCACTCCCGAGATGTCCGAGAGGGTGATCAGGAAGGGGCCGGCAATGACCGCGGGATCGATATCCATCCTGCGGCACATCATGGGGACGGCCCCCCCAAGGGCGGACGCCCAGGTCACGGCAACGATGACGGCGGTGCCCACGGACAGCCCGAGTGTTGTTCCTTGCCCCAGGGACCCCTCCAGCCAGGACGCGAACAGGAACGTCACCACCCCGCAGAGTACGCCGATGAGGGCGCCCACGGATACCTCGCTTCGGAAGACTTCGGCCTCCCGGTCCCGCTCCACTTCGCCGGTGGCAAAACCGCGCACGAGAATGGTGGAGGTCTGCACCCCCACGTTACCTGCAAGGCCAACGATCAGAGGCAGGTAGCGGAGGATGGCCTCGTTGATGGGCGACTCCGTGCCCGGTCCCATGAACTCCCCCAGTAGTTGCGCGCTCGCCAGACCGCCCGCAACGGTGACGCCCATGAGGGGCAGGCGCTGCCGAACGCGGACCAGAATGGGCAGTCGCGTCTGCTGTGTGGGAGAGGTACCCACGAGCCGGTGCACGTCTTCTGTCGCCTCATCTTCCAGAATCTCCTGCGCGTCATCCAGGGAGATGACGCCGATCAGGCTTCCCGCTTCATCCACAACAGCCAGAGCAGAGAGTGCGTACTTGGCGATCATGCCCGCCGCGACCTCCTGGTCCTCGCTGGCTGGGATAACGAACGGGTCCGTCATCACGTCACCGACCGAATCGTGGATCGAGTGGGTGATCAGGTCGCGATCGGAGATGTAGCCCACGGGCACACCGGACCCGTCCACGACGAAGATCCCGAGGTTCTCCTCGCTGTCCTCGCCCTCCTTCTTGATCTCCTTGACCACGTCCCCGATTCGCGCGTCGTGTTGAGCCAACACGAACTCGGTGGTCATGACGCCGCCGGCGCTCTCCGGGTCGTAGGAGATCAGGGTACGCAGGTCCTCGGCCGTCTCCTCGGAAACGGAATCGAGCACGTCAGCCGCGACACGCTCGTCGGCCTCGGCCAACACGTCCACGGCCTTGTCGGAGGGCAGCTCCTCGACTACCTCCCGCAGGCCCTCGGAGGACATGTGTGTGACAAGCTCGTGAGCCAGCTCGTCCTCGGCATACTCGAGCAGGTCCGCCTGATCCTCCGTCGAGAGCAGGGAGAACACCTGCCAGGCCTCCTCGCCGCGAACGTCCTGCAGCCAGGACGCGGCGTCGGCGGCGTGGACCTCCCCCAGTACTTCGGCGGCACGCTGGGGCGAGCTCTCCAGGGCCTCCTCGAAGCGGCGGCGGTCGGCTTGGGACTGATTGCTGGTGGACATGGCTGGGCCCAGTTTGGCAGGGCCCTGGGCCGGGGGAGACCCCCCGGGCTCTAAACTCCTGCCCGATTTCCGTGCGCTTGGGCTCCCGGGGGGCAGATCGGCCGAGGTTCTTGGGGCCGCACCCCCGAAATCCGGGCCAGGGCGCGGGTGGCTGATCCGAAGGATCCCGTTCGGGGGCCTGAAAAGCGCACTCCCTCACGGCCCTCCCTCGCGTGGTAGAGTTTTTTTGCCCTGCGCCACCTCAGTGTCGCCTCCAATCAGTCGATCCTCCTCTTCCTCAGAGTCCGCCACCATGTTCAACCTGACCGTCTACTGCCGCCGCACCCTGAATACCATCCCCCCGCGGTCCGGGGATGACTCCAGACGCTCCATGAAGCCCGCGGCCCAGGTTGTTCCAGCACCCCAGGCTCGGGCTTCTCTGCATTCAGGAATCGAGGGGGCGGCATGAAACGCAAGGTCGGCATCGGAATGCTCTTGTGGGCGCTCCTCATTACCCTCAGCCACATCCAGTTGAACCTGGGCTGGGACACCATATGGAAGAAATTCGCTGTCATGACGGGCGAGCAGCGCGAGGAGTTGGTGATCGGGTTCCTCCCCGTGACATGACACATCACCTGCCCGGTCACCAGTTGGGTGACCAAGCACTCTGACGAGGGCACACTCTTCAGCTCCAAGAAATTCACGGACTGGCCCACGGTGAAGGAGGCGCTCATCAGCAAGGAGATCGGCGGCGTTTTCATCCTTGCCCCCTTGGCCATGCAGCTTGTCGCCGACGGAATTCCCATCAAGGTTGTCTACCTCGGACACCGGGACGGCACGGGTATCGTGGTTGGCAAGGATTCCCCTATCAATGACTTTGGGGACTTGCGCGGCAAGACCGTCGCGATCCCCAGCCGCTACGCGAACCAGAATATTCTCATGCACAGGATGATGGATCAGTGGGGTATGCCCTATGACTCCATTGATCTGCGCGAGGTCCCGCCTCCGGAACACCCCACAGCCTTGCGCGCAGGCGCGATCGACGCCTATATCGTGGGAGAGCCCTTCGCGGCGAAGGCCGAGGTCGATGGGTTTGGCCGCGTCCTCTATCACACCAAGGACATCTGGCCCGAGTTCATTTCCTGCGTGATGGTGGTCCGCCAGGACCTGATAGATGAGCGGCGAGAGCTTGTACAGGAGATGATCGACGGCATCGCCAAGTCCGGCAAGTGGCTGGACGAGGACATGGAGCATCGTATGGACGCAGCCGAGGTCACCGCCAAGAACTACTACTTCCAGCCTCCTGAACTACTCAAGTATGTGCTGTCCAAGCCAGAGGATCGGGTTAAGTACACCAACCTCGCTCCGATGCGTGAAGACTTCGACGAGATCATGGAGCTCGCCTTCAAGATCGGCGTTCTCTCCCGCCGCGTCGCATTCAAGGAGTACGCGGACGACTCGTTCGTTCGGCCCCTGGACCAGATCGACTGGAACATGGACCGCTTGCCTCGAGGGGAGGCTGCAAGATGACCGCCGCGTGGATTGCTCTGGCGCTCGCCGTCATCGCTGCGCCGTTGAGCTGGCTGCGTCTCAGCAGCCGCGCCCAGGAGTGGGTTCTGCCAATCGCATTGGCGGTTGCCCTGGTGGCCCAATGGGATCTGGCTTGCCGCTTCACCGGCAGCGTCATTTTCCCGACCCCCCACCAGACCTGGCTGGCCTCTCTTGAGTTGATCGAGAGTCAACGGCTATGGGGCGACGTGGTGGCCAGTCTGTTCCGGGTCACCGGGGGGTTCTTTCTGGCCGCGGGCGTGGGCATACCGCTCGGGCTCGTCATCGGCTGGTCCACGCGCACGTTCCGCGCCATGAACCCCATCATCCAGGGCCTGCGGCCCATCTCGCCCATTGCGTGGATCCCCATCTCCATCTTGTGGTTCGGCATCGGGGACGGCGCAGGCATCTTCCTGATCTTCCTCTCCTCGTTCTTCCCGATTACCGTTGGGACGACCGCCGCGGTCCGCAACATCTCGCTTGTGTATCAGCGCAGCGCCCGCAATTTTGGGGTGCGCGGCTTGGCTCTCTTTCGTTGCGTCGTGCTACCGGCGGCCCTGCCGCAGATCATCACGAGCCTGCGGATCGCCCTGGGTGTGGCCTGGCTGGTGATCGTCGCGGCCGAAATGGTGGGCATGGATTCTGGGCTGGGCTACCTGATCAACGACGCCCGCAACGCTGGCAGCCGTTATGACCTCGTTGTCGCGACCATGATCCTGATCGGCCTGATCGGAATCGTTCTGGACTTCCTCATCCGGCGCCTCGAGCGCTTCGATGAAGTGCGCTGGGGGTACGTCCAAAGATGAGCTCCAATCCCGACAAGGTGGTGTTTCAGGGCGTCTCCAAGTCCTTCAACACGAAGGGTGAGGACCTGTTGGTGCTTGAAGATGTCAACCTGAAGATCGCAGAGGGCGAGTTTGTCTGCCTGCTGGGCCCGTCCGGCTGTGGCAAGTCGACCCTGCTCAACATCGCCGGAGGATTCGAGGCGCCGACGACGGGAACCGTCAGTGTGGACGGCGAACCTGTCGTCGACCCCGACCCGCGCCGTGTGTTCGTGTTTCAGGAATACGGCATCTTTCCCTGGGCTTCGGTTTGGGACAACATCGTGCTCGGGATCCGTCACCTCTCTCGTGAGCGACAGCACGAGATCGCCCAGGGGGTGATCGATCTCGTTGGCCTCTCCGGCTTCGAGCGCGCCTACCCGATGGAGCTCTCCGGCGGCATGAAACAGCGCGTTGAGGTTGCGCGCGCGCTCGCCGTGTCACCGGACGTCATCTACATGGATGAGCCTTTCGGTGCCCTCGATTCTTTGACCCGGTTGACCATGCGCTCCGAGCTGATTCGGATTTGGGAGGACCGGCACCCCACGATCCTGTTTGTGACGCACGATGTGGACGAGGCCATCCAATTGGCCGAACGCGTGGTGGTCTTCAGCGCACGACCCGGACGCATCGAAGAGATCATCGACGTGGACCTGCCCCATCCGCGGGACCTGGGCGCACCGGAATACGGGCAGGTCAAGAACCGCCTGTACGAGCGGCTTGGGGTAAGTCACAGGATCTGATCCCGACTCAAGACCGGCAGCCCTTCGGTCTAGCGCCGATGCTCCGTGCCGGACCATCGCGGGTGGGAGAGGACGAACCCGTGCAGGGCGCGCGCTGCCCGAACCAGATCCGCTGCTGCCAGGGCAAAGGCCTGGCTGGAGCGGCGTGCACCCAGAAAGGCCCTTTGAACCTCGATCCCCGCCTGATCGAGGGCCTCAAGTGCCCCACGGCCCAGGGCCAGATCCTCACCCACTCCGTGGCCGATCAGAGCCACCGAGGCCAGGTCGCCGTGAACCTGGGCCATGTCACCCAGTTCGTCCAGCGCCGCCGGTACACCGGGTCCAGACTCCACAAAGGCACTGATCTGATCGCCCTCGGCATCCACAAGGCTGGCCTCCACCCCGCACTTGCCAAGGACGTCAAACAACGCTGCGACCCGTTCGGGACGCATCTTGGGAGAGGGTACGTCGACATCAATCCGCAGGAGTGCGGGCCGGGCGGCCACACCAACAGGCCCCACGGCGTCATCCGCAACCGAGACCGCCAGCAGAGTCCCTGGAGCATCGGGATCTCGAACATCGCGAACGCTGACTCGGGTCGAATCGCGGAGGTCCGGCATGATGGCTTCGGGGTGCAGAACCTGCGCACCGTGAAACGCGAACTCTGCGGCCTCGCCGTAGGTCACGCTCGCCAGACGTCTCGCGTCGGGAACGAGGTTGGGGTCGGCCGTCATGATGCCCCCCACGGCCTTCCAGAACTGAATCTCCTCCGCGCCGAGCGCCGAAGCGATCAGGGATGCCGTGAGGTCAGATCCGTTGCGGCCCAGGGTCGTGAGGTTGCCGCTCGAGTCCTTGGCGAGGAATCCGGTCACGACCGGGATGCCGACGATCCCATCGAGGCCTCGGCGCAGAGCATCGGCCGACCCCTCCAAGGGGCGCGCGGCCCCGTGCCGGGAATCGCTGACAAGGCCCAGATCCCAGGCGTCCACCGGAACCGCGGGCAGTCCAAAATCGGTGCACACCCGCGCCACGATTCTGGCGCTCAGGCGCTCGCCAAAAGAGAGGGCCAGGTCCAGCTGGGCAGCAGATAGCGGGCCGTCATGGGCGAGCCCTTCCAAGAAATGCCCCCACTCACGCCAGTAGCGGTCGAGCAGGTCGCTCGGCAGGCCCAATTCCTTCAGGAGCGCCCGGTGTCGTATGCGTACCCCCGAGGGGTCCACCTCGCCCCTGGAGGCCGCCCACGCTGCGGCGCCGAGGAGGTCCGTCACGCCCCGATGGGCACTGACCACCACCACCGTGCGCTCACTAGGGGCCTGCTGCCAGCGCCCGGCAATGATGCCCGCCACACGCCGCACGCCCTCCCCGTCAGCCAAGGCAGCGCCCCCAAACTTGAGGATGTGGGCCGGTGAGCAGGGAGCCATGGGCCCAGCATAAGCGCAAAGGGGGGGAGGGATCCGGCCCGGGTGGCTAGAATGGACGCCAGCCCCGGGCACGCTGCCGCCGGGCACCTCCCATCCCGCGCCAGGAGACAGGGCATGAGCGCCGACAAACACGACGATCTTATTCACGACTGGAATGACCGGGAGCCCATCCACGGCACACTCCAATTCGACGACGAGACCTTACGCGATGGCCTCCAGAGCCCCTCGGCTCGTGACCCGGAACTGGATGAGAAGATCCGTCTCATTCACCTGATGGATGGCCTCGGTATCCAAACCGCCGACGTGGGCCTGCCCGGGGCCAGCGCCAAGGCACGCGAACACATCAAGGTCCTCTGCCAGGAAATGGAGAGCCTAAAGATCACACCGAACGTGGCCTGCCGCACGCTGATCTCCGACATCGCGCCGGCCATCGAGCTGCAGCAAGAACTGGGCTCCCCCATCGAGGTTTGCACATTCATCGGCTCAAGCGCTATTCGCCAGTACACGGAGGACTGGGAGATCGAGAAGATGCTCAGTCTCTCCCGCGAGGCCGTGCAGTTCTGCACAGACCAGGGCGTCACGTCCATGTTTGTGACCGAAGACACGACCCGCGCCCGACCCGAAACCGTGCGTGCCCTGTACTCGACCGCCATCGAAGCGGGCGCCGCGCGAATCTGCATCTGCGACACCTGCGGCCATGCCACCCCTAGCGGTGTGCGCGCCCTGGTTCACTTTGTGAAGGACCTGGTGGATGAGTTGGGAGCCGACGTTGGCCTCGACTGGCACGGACATAACGACCGGGGCCTGGGCCTGATCAATGCCCTGGCAGCCATTGAGGCTGGCGCCACCCGAATTCACGGCACAGCCATGGGTGTCGGTGAGCGAACGGGGAATACGGAGATGGACCTGCTGCTGGTGAACCTCGCGCTCTTGGGCTGGATTGATCAGGACCTGTCCACCCTGGGCGACTACGTGCAGGCCTCCTCGGACTCACTGAACGTGCCCATACCCCGCGGCTACCCCGTATTTGGCAAGGATGCCTTCGAGACCTCCACGGGCGTCCACGCCTCGGCCGTGATCAAGGCTCTGCGCAAGGGTGATGACTGGCTCGCCAACCGCGTCTATTCGGGTGTTCCCGCCGACCTCTTTGGCCTCGAGCAGATCATCGCCGTGGGGCCCATGTCTGGCCGTTCAAACGTGATCTGGTTCCTGGAGAAGCGTGGGATCGAACCCACCGACGAGCGTGTGAAGCGCGTGCTGGACTTGGCCAAGACCACGCCCCGTCAGTTGACGGACGCAGAAGTCCTGGATGCAGCCGACGATTCCGAGCTCACTCGGTCGTAGAGAGCACGAACTGCGCCGTCAGTTCCGGAAGTTCCGGTAGAGCTTCCACCTGGGGCGCCTGCACCGAGACCGGCTCCGGCTTGGATCGAGCAGGCCGTTTGGCACGCTCGTCGCGGGCCTTCAGGGCCTGGTAGGAGTTATTCCATTCGCAGGAGTAGCACTTGTGAAAGCAGCTGCGCTGCTGGTCCTGGCAACGGCTCATGCTGATGCGATGGGCGAACCTGGGCTCACTTGCGTCCCTCGGGCTCGGGCATGTTCGTTGCGAGTCTGCTTTCATGTCAAGTCCATCGGCAGGGTCGGCGCCCGCCCCCCCCCCGCCCTGTTGGATTTTGAGCGCCCTCAACCTAAATACTTCGGGTCTGCGGATAACCCGACCGCTCGTCGGGATCCCCTACCGCCCCTCAAGAGGGAACGAAAGGCCCCCCGTTACGGTCGAAGCGCCTGGCGCAATTTCTCGAGGGCCTCCGCGGCAGCAGCGGGTCCCCGGTGGGAATCCCGGCTGAGTTCCACCGCCGCAAGACCCCCATATTCCGCCTCAACCAAGGCCTTCAGGGTTGCAGGGAGGTCCAATTCGCCCTCGCCGAACATGAGGTGCTCATGGGTGCCGGCGACCGCATCGTCGAGATGCACGTGGATCAGGCGCGAGGCCCAACGCTCTATCTCTCGCTCCACCGGCAGGTCTCCGGTCACAACGAGATGCCCGACATCCATGCAAAGGCCCAGGTCCTCGCCATCACTCCCCATGTACTCCACCAACCGGCCATAACCCTCGGGTCTCTCGATGAACATCCCCGGTTCTGGCTCGAAGGCCACGCGAACGCCCAGCTCCCGCGCGCGCTTCAGGACGGGTACCAGACCCATGGCCAATCTCTCAAGAAGCTCCTCGCTGCCGCTCGCGGCGAAGCCCTCGCCCTCTAGCGTCTGGTCCTCGGCTTCACTACCGGCCCACAAGGAGAGCACGTCGGCACCCAGAAGATGAGCTTGCACAAGACAGCGCAAGAGGAACTCCACACGCCGCTTGCGTGCCGCAGGGTCGGCGTCCATCAGGTTGGGATGGTGCTTGGTGCGGGCGTCCAGGAGGAAACGGGCACCCGTCTCCACCGAGAGCGCGAGGCCCAGATCGTCCGCCCAGCGGCGCGCCTCTAGGAGCTCGCCGCGACTGACCTCAAATGGGTCGAGAAAGCCCGCGTCAGGGGTAAGCGCCACGCCCTCATAGCCCAGCTCCCCCAGAAGGCGCAAGGCATCGAGGGGGCGATGGTGGGCGAGGCCGTTGGTGTTGTAGCCGAGGCGGAACAAGTGCGGGCCCTAAGTCGGCTCCTTAGAATCGGGGGAGGCCTGATCAAAATCCTCGGGAAGCCCACCCTCGATGGGTGAGTCCGGGTCTGGCGTGGCATGGATGTCGTCACGAACCTCGCCATCGTCGTAGGGGTCCGGATCATCCATGGGCGGTTCGCGATCGTCGAAGTCCTCGGGGTGGTCCTCCCGCGGCCCCGTAGCCCCCGACGAATCGCTGGGGCTGGTGGGCAGATCGAGGGACTCTATGTCGGATTGGACCTCCGCCCGCCAATCGGCCTCGCGATCGAGGTCCGTGGCAGAAGGCAGGCTGGATGTTTCCTGCTCAATCTCCCGCCGTACGCGGCGCAGCTCCTCCTCAAGCCCAGCCTCGCGCCACATGCGCATCACCGAACGCCGCAAGCGAACCAGTTGTCCCGCCCCACGTACCGCCACCTCAGGCAGGCGCTTGCCAAACACAAGCAAAGCGCCGCCCGCAATCGTGAGCAGTTCCAGTAGGTGCAGGTTGCCAATCAGAGCAATCATCGGTTCATTTTATCCTAGTCGTCCAGCATGCCCATCCTTCTGGGCGACCACAAAAACAAGGGCGCAAAACTGATTGAGAGTGAGGGGCCACCCTCTCCCGCACGGTCAACGAGGGACGCCTCCAACAGGAAATCCGCCCCGAAACGACGCAGGGCTAGGTGAGACCGCAGGTTGCCATTTCCCACGGTAGACACGTCTTCGCCCACCTCGATCTCCCATTTGGGGTCGACACGCCAGCGGGCATCGAATGAGCCCACTTCAAAGAGCCGACCCTCTAGGGGGTCAAACCCGTGACGGAAGCCGAACTGCAGCATCAGAGGCTCGGCGGGCTGCCATGCGAAGGTGCTTCGGGAGTACAAGGTCTTGCCCGTCTCCACGTCAAACCGGGAGTCGTGTAGCAGCCCCACTGGCACTTCACCGAACTTCGTGCGCAGAGACCCCAGGCTGGCGATTTGGGTCTGGTCCGCCCCGCCCGAAGCCCGGTTGAAGCGCCGCAGCCCTTTCAGCTCCAAATCGTAGCGGCTCTTGTTCTCCGGATCCGTCCAGAGGGCACGTAGGCCCGCGCCAAATTCATCCGCACCCAGGGGGTCGTCGAGAGGATCGAAGCGCACGAGCGGCCCACCGCTGTGATCCACGAACAGGTCGCTGGAGTAGCTCAGCGTAGGCGTGAGTGAGTGACGCCACCCCGAACCGGTCACTTTGAAGAGCGTAGTGGCCATGTCGATTCCCGCCAGCGCAGCCGAGCGCGAAACTCCGCCGCCACCCACAGCATCCTTGTCCCAGACGGTGCCGCGCCCTTCCAGCCACGGGGTCACACGCATCCCGGCCAGGTCGGTTCGCAGGGGGGCCGACAGCCGGTGTGAGGTGGCGGCGCGCATCACGTCCCGGTCACCGAGCCCATCCGGCAACCCCTCGCTGTTCAAGAAGGGAAACTCATAATCCAGGTCACCTTCGCGGCGCGACAGAGAGTCCAACTCCAAGCCAGCCCCGTAGAGCAGTTCGACCCCCGCCACCTGCCCAATGCTGCGCTCACCGTGGTAGTAGCCGACAGTGGGCTGTTCGATCACTTCCGTGCGGAAGTCGTTGGCGCGGACTCGAAACATGGCATCGAAGTAGTCGGCCCCACGCCCGTCGCGGTAGTGCATGTAGTTGTCACGCTCCTCGTACCGCTGGAAATCGCGCTGGAAGAACTCGGCCTGCACACCGGGGTCCGTCTGGGTTGAGAGGGCGAGATCCACCCAGGCCACATCGGAGAATGGATGACGCCCTCGGGCGCTACTCCACATGCGTAGGGAATCCCGCTCCTCCTTGGGAACGCGCACCAGGCCGCGGTCATCGCTGTCATCGTGAATCCCGCGCGAGGTTACCTGCAGCCATGAATCCTGGGTCGCGTCGGGCAGGCGCTCGCGCAAGTCGAGGCCCAAGCCGACCAAGGCCCCCCGGCTTCCCAGGTAGGAAAGCTGAGAGTTCCAGCGTCCGGTTGCATTTTCGCCGAAGCCCAGCACCTCGCCTACTTTGCGGCCCATGCTGCCCACGTCCGAGCGAAAAGCCGTTCCGACCATGGGGCCAAAGCGAGCGGAGTCTCCGACGACCAGGTGTTCAATGCTCCGCACCGTGTTGTCTCCCGTCACGAAACCCACGACATCGCCTTGCTGATTGAGAGCCAGGTTTCCAAGCGAGGGCAGGGGGATCCCAATCCGGTTCGCAAACACGAGACGGTTCCCGGTGGCCGAGAGCTCCCACAGCTCGTCCGGCCGTGGGTCGAGCACTAACTTGCGTGTCTCGATGACATAGCTGGGAACGTCGTGAGTGCTAGTGGTGAGGGTTGCCTTGTCTGCGCGCATGGAGCCATCTGCCCCCATCTTCATCTCCTTCGCGGAGACCCGAACTCGCTCCGTTCGCCCCCTCGAAACCTGCATGCGAGCCACGAGTGTCGCCCCCTCCAAGATGCCTTGCTCCTTCTCCATGTCCAAGTAGATCGCCGAGGCGCGGGCCCCGAGCCGACCATCCTCCACCACTTCGATGTTTCCATCGGCAAACGCAGCGCGAATGAACTGGCCCAACTCCCCCTTGGTCAAGCGACGGAAGACGTTGTCCACCAGCGGCCCCTGTGGCAGATCGGGGGAGTTGGGCCTCGGCCCGAAGGCCCCGTCGAGAGGAATGGGTGTTCCCCAAAGACCCGCGTGACCTCTCGCCCGCCACTGCTCCCCATTGATCCAAAAGCCTGCGAAGTCGGCCCGTGCTTCGTTACTTGCGTCTTTATAGCGCGGGGCAGCCAGCGCAACGAGGGTCTGGCCATCTCGATCGTCCGGGCGCAGGTCGGCGAAAGAAACGGACCAAGCTCGGCCACCTCCTGTAGAGCGAATCTCTCCACGTTCAGAGGTAACGAGAAAGCGGTCGAGGTCTAGTTTGATGAATCGGGATTGGAGGCTGAGAATCCCATCGCCGCGACCCACTTCTATTGAACATGGCTCTTCGGAGTCTCCCCAAAACGAGGCGTGCTGGCGGGTCGCTATCATGCGCTTCCCACGCGCGCGGCCCAGCCCTCCATAGACCCAACTGAACCCGTCATCGGCCTCCAGCGAGCGTAGCGCTTGATCGGGAGCCAGCGCCCCGGAGCCCAGGTCGAAGTCCCCGGAGATCCAGAGCTTGCCTGAACGCAAGAGCAGGGGCACACCCTGGGCGTCCGTTCCCTGAAGCAGGACCCCCCCTGAGAATCGCACGCCCTCAGGGTTCGCCTCCAAGCTCTTGGCCGCAGCGCGTAACTCTCCGAAGGCCAACCCCGCCCCACCCGGTGGAGCCAAACCCAAACCCTGCAGTGATGCCTCCGGCTCTGAGGCTCTGAGTTCTCGGCCATCAAAGATGACGCTGGTCGCGAGTAGCTGGAACTCCCGGCCCCCGGGCAGGAGGCGTCCATGCACTTTCACCTTTGCGCCTTGGGTGGCAACCAAGCGCCCCTCGCGCTCGCCCTCCATGACAAGGGTCTCGCCGCTGGCCTCTATCGGGAGCGCTCCAAAACGCTCGACCTGGACGTCCCCCGTTGCCACCAGGTCCGAGGTTGCCAGCCCTTCGCCGCCGCCTTTGTTGGCGAGCACCCCAAGGACACTCACGTGTTTTGCGGAGACGAGGGTCCTAGAGTCCGGGCCCTCCAGGCTTGCCCGACTAACCCCCGTCGCCTCAAGGGCGAAGGGTGTCGGCCCGGCGGCACCCATCGGATCTGAAGCGTCCCCCTCTGGACGGACGAGGTTGAAGCGGATTGCATCTGCAATCACTTCCAGGTGCCCGCTGCCCGTCTCCGCCTCCAGGCGAACGTCCCCAATAGCCTCAAAATGGTCGCGAGAGACATGGACCTCCAAGCCTCGAATAACCGCCCCGACCAGAGCCTCGGGGTTGTCCCCGGGATCGCCCCGACCAATCACGCGCGCACTGGCCCCGACATCTTTGGTCCCAACGAGGTGCAGCCCGCCGTCCGCATCCATGTGCGCCCGATTGGATGAACCCTCTCCCTCCAGTCCAGCCCAGGTGACCCCTTCGCTGGCTTGGAAAGTCCACTCAACGAGGTCCAGGTCCTCGATCAATCCCGCGGTGACCCGGAGCGGCTCGGGCCCCACGACATCCGTCCGCACCGAGCGCGCGGTGGGCACCTGCCAGTGGCCGTCTCTTAGGCGCACTTCGGATTCGCCACGCACGTCCACACTGATGAGGCCCCGAACCGGATCTCTCCGGGCCAAGCGTGTGGGACCCTCGCAAAACAGGTCCGCGCTCTCCTCCTCCCCAGCGAGAAACACCGCCTCGAGAGTGTCGGTCTCCAACCGGCTCGCGCCCTGGACCACGCGCACGCGCTCACGCGCGAGAATCGTGGTGCGGGTGCGTTCAGGATTGATCGCGCCTTGCAGAGATCCTTCCGCCAGGATCTCGAGATTCTCTCCAAGTGCCTCGGCCGAGCCCGGGCCCACTAGAGTGAAGTGCGTCCCAGCCTCTGTTGTGAAGACGCTCAACGGACCACGGCCTTTGGAGAGAATGTGCGTCGTGACGCCCTCGCCGCGCTGCATGGTGAATTGCGCCGTGGGATCTTCCTCGAGAACCAGAGATTCCAGCTCCCCCTGGTCGCCCAACTGCAACTGTGCTCGCGCTCCGCTGTAGCGCCCGTCCTCCCTTACGACTAGGACCTCACCCTCTGCCTCAGCACGCTCCAAGACCACGGTTCCATCTACGCTGTGCCCGATCAGGCGCAAGGTGTCCGCATCCACTTGGCCCGGGAGGTTGCCCTTCATGATCAGACGTGCGCCTTCTGCGGCCGTGGCCTCCATTGAGCCGAGTTCGCTGCTCTCGCCTACTTGGCGAACCTCAAGCGGGCCCTTGTCGGGAGTGGAGAAGATGAGCTCCCCGCCCTGGGCGCGATCCATCACGACCTCGCCGCCCCGCCCCAGCCGCAGAAGCCCTGAATCTCCCTTGAAGAGAAGGTCTTGGCCTCCCCCAGAGAGCCCGTTGCCCGTGAGCTTCACGGTGTCTTCGTCGAGAGACCGCAGCTCATTTGCGGAGAGAGACAATTCCAGGCGTGGAGCTTCAAGGCTCAAGGGAGCAAACGCGTGCCGGGAGTGGCGCACGAATTTCACACCGTCCAACAGCATCCGGCCACCATCGGCGATGGTCAGGACATGGACCCCTCCGCCCGGCTCGACCCGAAAGGTGCCCGACTCCGCAGTGAGGGTCTGAATAATTTCTTGGCTGGCGGGATCCAGTAACTCCAGAGTCAGCCCGTCCACGCGGTAGCGACTGAAGGACTCATCCAGCGCGGTGAAGTTGCCCTCCAGCCGACTCTTGGCCCCATGCCGGGCACCTTCGCCGGCGGCGTAGGTGTCCACGCTCGCCTGGCCACGGATGCGCACAAACAAGGGCGCGTCTTGGCCCCCGGCGGCACTCACCGCCGGCGTGAAGTCAGCCGGCTTCTCTTGTGATTGCGAATCCGCATCCCCGGGCGTTGCAATCCTGCCAAGGCTCGGACCCGTGCGCTGCAGGCTCGCCACCCACAGGAGCGCGCCGCCTACCGCAAAGACGGTGGCGAACAGGAGAAACGGCCTCAGCCGCACGACCCACCGGCGCCGGGAGGCCAGCTCCCCTTGGCTGCGAGCAACGCTTCACACACTTCGCGAACCGCACCGCGGCCGCCGCCCTGACTGCAGACCAGGTGCGCAGCAGCACGAACTTCGGGCCGGGCATCGCTAGGACAGCAAAAGACCTTGGCCCGTGAAGCCAGCGCCAGGTCTGCCAGATCGTCCCCCATGGCCAAGGTTCCCTCAGGATCGATACCCAACTCCGCTTGAACGGCCGCCAGGCGCTCCTGCTTGGGCCCCGAGCGCATATGCAGGTGCACGCCAAACTCCGCTGCTCGGACCTCCGTCGCTCGGCAGCCTCGCCCTGTGATCCAGGCCAGCTCGATGCCTGCCTGGGAAAGCCACGCAAGACCCTGCCCATCCTTCACGTCAAAGGTCTGTTGTTCCTCCTCGCCCACATAAACCACGCGACCATCGGTCAGCACGCCGTCCACGTCAAACACGGCCAACCGGATGGCGGCCAAGTGCTCGATGAGCTCGTCGTCCAAGCCCTTGAGTGGATGGATTATCACGGTGTGGGGAAGCCCTATTCCCCGAGCTCCAAGAGGTCCTGAACGTCAACGATCCCCACCGGGATGCGGTTTTCGTCCACCACGGGAGCCTGGTCAATCCGGTTCTCCCGCAGCAATCGGTGCGCCTCTTCAACGAGCTGATCGGGATTCAAGGTCTTGGGGTCTCGCCCCATGTGGTCGGCGACAGCATCCTGCAGGCGGTCGAATTGACCTCCCTCAAGGAGTCGGCGCAGATCACCGTCAGTGAAGATGCCCTCCAGGCAGCCAGCCCCGTCCACGACTAGGGCCGCGCCTGGCTTGCCCGGGGTCTTGGAGGTCTGGATCAAGACCTCGGCCACGGTTCTCGACCCAACGACCAGAGGGAGTTCCGCGCCTTTGCGCATGACCTCACCTACGGTCAAGAGCTGGCGGCCCAGGCTGCCGGCGGGATGGAAGCGCGCGAAGTCCTCTCGTTCGAATCCCCGCTCGGATAAGACAACCATGGCCAGGGCATCACCCAGCGCAAGCATGGCAGAGGTCGATGCCGTCGGTGCAAGCTTCAGGGGGCAAGCCTCTTCCACCCGGCCGATACTCAGGACCACCGCGGCCTGCCGCCCGAGGGAGGAGTCCACTTGGCCCGTCATGGCGATGGACTGCGTTCCATGCCGGGTGGCGGCGGAAACCAATGCGGAGAGCTCTGGGGTCTCGCCGGAATTGGACAGCGCCAGGATCAGGTCCTGCTCACGGACTCGCCCCAAATCCCCGTGCAGCGCTTCTGCCGGGTGGAGAGAGAACGACGGTGTGCCGGTGCTCGCCAGGGTGGCCGAGATTTTCTGGCCCACCAGGCCGGCCTTGCCCATGCCGGTCACCACGACCTGGCCGGTGCAGGCCAGCACCATGTCCACGGCCTGGGAGAAAGACTCGTCCAGATGTTCCGCCAGCCGCAGCAGAGTCTCCGCCTCGATGCGTACGACTTCAGCCGCCTGGGCCAGGCGCTCGGCCAACTTGTTCTTGGGGTCGTCCACGGGGCGCAGAGTCTGGGCTGGACGTGCGGTGCAAGGGAAGGGGGGCAGGGCAAGAAAGGGTGCCAAGACCCTGCTCGTGCCCTCCGGGCAGGGGTACGATACCCGCCCCCCGCCCCCCCGCGCAGCCATTGAAACCCCCGAGACCACCGAGTGCCTCCCCAGACCATCCAGATTGCCCTTGGGATCGCCTTTCTGATCCTGTCGCTGGGGGTACACGAGGCGGCCCATGCCTATGTGGCGGATCGCTGCGGAGACGGGACGGCGAGGGAAGAGGGGCGCCTAACCCTCAACCCGATGGCCCACATCGACCCGTTCATGACGATCGCCTTGCCGCTGATCCTGTTCATGACGTCGGGGTTCATTTTTGGCGGAGCTCGGCCGGTTCCCGTCAACCCCATGCGCCTGCGCTACCCGCTGCGAGACATGAGCCTCGTGGCCATGGCGGGGCCCGCCTCCAATCTCGTCCTGGCCCTGCTCTTCTCGGTGGCCTGGAAGGCCATGATCTACTGGGGCGGCATGCCCACATCCGCCCTTGCCCCGCGCGTGATGGAGATGGCCCTCACCTTCAACATCATTTTGGCTGTGTTCAACATGATCCCCGTCCCCCCGCTGGATGGCTCGCGGGTCATGGCCTACTTGTTGCCCAATAGCATGCGGGAGCCCTACGTTTCGCTGGAACGATTCGGGCTGCTGATTGTGCTCTTGTTGGTGATGACGGGATCCCTCCGGATGATCTTGGGCGCTACGCTGGGGCCCATGATTGATGTCGTGGACACACTGACTGGGGGAATCTGGTGAGCAAGGACTACACGGTTCAACTGGACCGCATTTTTGAGGGGCCCATGGATCTCTTGTTGCACCTGGTGCGCGAGCAAGAGGTTGAGATCCACGAGGTGGAGATCTCCACCGTTGTGGACGGCTACCTGCAGTACCTGCGTGCTCTCGGTGACCTGAACATCGAGATCGCCGGGGAATTCCTGGTGTTAGCCGCCACGCTCATGTCAATCAAGTCGCGCTCCCTGCTGCCTCGCGAGGAGGTCGAAATCGAGGACGAGCTCGACCCGCAGGACGAACTCATCCAGCGCCTGCTAGAGTACCGACGCTTCAAGGGCGCGGCCGATGACCTGGAGGGGCGCTTCGCGAGGCGCTCCAACGAACGCCCGCGCGGCTACAGGGGCGAGGCAAGGGATAACGAGCCCGAGAAGACCCTGGACCTTGGGGATCTCACCGCTTTCGACCTGCTGGCCACCTTCTCGAGGCTCATGCGCGAGACCCTCGCCGACCGGCCCCACCAGGTGCGTGGCGACGCACGGCCCCTGCGCTGGTTTGTGAAGTCCGTGGGTACTGCGGTGCAGGAATGCAGCGAAATTCGCCTTGAGGCTCTGGTAGAACGCTGCGCAGGGCCCTCGCCCCGGGAGACCCTCATTGGCGTATTCTGTGCGCTGCTTGAGCTCATGAAATTGGGGGTTGTTGCCGCTCATGGTGGAAGCGATGCAAGCGAAGTGCTCCTGAAGAGGGTCGAGGGTGTCTCGGACGAGGATCTCGACGACCTGATCGGCCATACCCAATTACTGGACGAGGCGGAAACGGAGTCGGGCCTGGAATCCGAGGAGCCCGGGAAGCCCGAGAACGTCAACCCGCCAGCATGAACCCCCGGCCCACTTCAGGTGGAGCCCCCGGAGCGCTAGAATTCAGCCTGCCTATTTCTGCCCGACCCCACACCTTCAGCCCCGAACAATCATGAGCACCGCACTCGACGTCACCGAAAGCACCTGGGATTCCGCAGTACTCCAGAGCGAGACGCCCGTCTTGGTGGACTTTTGGGCGCCTTGGTGCGGACCCTGCAAGGCAATGGGCCCCTACGTGGACAAGCTCGCCGAGGAATACGCCGGTCGTCTCTCGGTGGTCAAGTTGGACACCCAAGACAACCCGGAAGTTGCTGCGCGATACGGCATAACCGGTATCCCGGCCTTCGTCCTGATCAAGGGCGGTGAAGTTGTCGCGCAAGCGATGGGAAGCATGCAATACGCGGCCTTGAAGGAGACCGTGGACCCGCACCTGTAGCGGGTCGCGACCCGAGTCCGTGCGCGTCATCTTCATGGGCTCCCCGCCCTTCGGGGTCGAGGTGCTGCGCCACTTGCTGGAGAGCTCCCACGAGATTGTGACGGTGGTCACGCCCCCGGACCGGCCACGGGGCCGCGGGCGACGCACACAGGTTTCCCCACTTGCAGAGTTGGCCGGGGAGGGACATGAGCCCATCCCCCTCCTGCGTCCGACCACCACTCGGGACGACGCTTTTGTCGCGAGCCTGAAGGCCCTCCAGCCGGACGCTCTGATGGTGGCAAGTTATGGAGAAATCCTGCGCCAGCCCGTTCTGGATTTGGCCCCCCATGGGGCCTTCAACGTGCACGCCTCACTGCTCCCTCGCTGGCGCGGTGCGGCGCCCATTCAGCATGCGCTGCTCGCCGGCGACGCCGAAACCGGCGTCAGTGTTCAGCGCATGGTGCTCGCCCTGGATGCAGGCGACCTGGTCCTCTCATCCAAGACCCCCATCGATGGGGACGAAAACGCCGGCGAGCTGCTCGCCCGTCTAGCCGTCGTGGGCGGTCAGGTCGCCGTTCAGGCTCTCGACCTGCTGGAGGTGGGCGGCGCGCACTTCACGCCCCAAGATCCCGCAGCAATCACCCTCGCCCCCAAGCTGAGGAAGGACGACGGCGTCTTGGATTGGAGCGAAGACACCGAGTCCATCGTGCGTAAGATCCGCGCCTTCACCCCCTGGCCCGGCGTACACACAACCCTGCCCGATGGCCGCCGCCTGGGTATTCGCCGAGCCCGGCCGATCCCCGCGGCCTCCGGCGACCCCGGAGCTGTGCTCTCCAGCCAAGAGGGCTTCTGCGTCGCGTGCGGGGGAGGAGGCGCGCTCTCGCTCCTCGAAGTGCAGCCCGAGGGTAAGACACCCATGGACGGCGAGGCGTTTGTGCGTGGGGCGCGCATGGGTTCCGACCCTCGCTTGGGCGCCGCCTAAAGAACCATGGCACGACTCACCGCATGGAGGATCTTGCGCTCGGGTAGCACTGCGCCCCTACGCAAAGTGGACGCCTACTGTGCGCGAGCCGGCCTCGACGATCGCGACCGTGGGCTGGTCCGGCAATTGGTGGGCACCGACGTCCGCCGCCGCGGCACCCTGCGCGCACTGGTCAAGCTGGAAGCCCGCGGCAAACCCAGCGCCGACGTGGCAGCCCATCTGCGGCTTGGCCTAGCTCAGCTCTTCTTTCTGGATCGCATCCCCGTCCACGCCGCCGTCTCCGAGACCGTGCGAGCCGCCACCAACTCCCTGGGCCTCGGCCGTGGGCGGTACGTCAATGCCGTCTTGCGCTCCGTCTTGCGCACCCGCAGGTCGGGATCCTCGGGAGACCCCCAGCGGGATCTGGTGAACTCTCCATGGCATTTGGACAAGCCTCTGTTTCGGAACCCGGAGGAGCACCCCGCCCTGTGGGCTGAGGACGCCCTCTCCCTGCCTTCGGCGTTGTTCAAGCGCTGGACTCGGCGCTATGGACAGGACGGGGCCACGGCCTTGGCGCTCCAGGCGCTACGCGAGCCGGCCCTCTCTCTTGTTTGTACAGGTGACAACCGGGAAGCGATGGCGCAGGCCCTAGACGAAGTGGGCGTTCCCTCTCGCCCGGGCCGTCACAAGCGCGTCCTGCTCGTCGAACGCGGATCCACCGGCGCAGTCCTGGCCTCGGGGGCTTTTACCAGCGGCGCCTTGACCGTCCAGGGGGAGACCGCCCTGCGCGCCGCCGAGCTGCTCGATGCAAAGCCTGGGGAGCACCTCTTGGACTTGGCGGCCGCGCCAGGCGGCAAGTCGGCGGCTCTGGCGCTGAGAGGGGCCAAGGTGCTCGCTGTCGACAAGAACCCGAGGCGCTTGGCCGTCATGCCGGCGGCCCTCGAGCGCATGGGCATTACCGACCGTGTCCAGCCCCTGGCGAGCGACGGCCTCGCCGCCCTGACCCCTGAAGCGGCCCTGTTTGACGGAGCCATGGTTGATGCGCCCTGTTCAAACACAGGCGTACTCGCGGCGCGACCGGGAGCTCGCTGGAGGTTCGGGCCCGGCAACCTGGCCCAGCTCGTGAAGCTCCAGGGCGACCTTCTCGATCAGGCCGCGCGGTTGCTTGGACCCAAGGGTCGACTGGTGTTCTCCACCTGCAGCCTTGAGCCGGAAGAGGGCTCCCAGGGCGCCCAAGCTTTCTTGAGCCGGCATCCGGACTGGTCCCTGACCGAAGAGCACCTCGACCTTCCGAGCGCCGACCCCGAGGGGCCTCTGGACGGCGGGTACCGGGCCCTGCTGCAACGAGAGGGGTGAGGAGAGCGCAGCGGTAGAGATAGCCGTATGCTGCTTGGCCCATGACCCCACCACCCCGAAGCGTACACCCTGAACGGCCCCGCTCCGGCCGATCTGCGGCCGGCGCCAACCCAAGCCCCCTGGCCATCGCCTGCTTCGTCGGCCTGGTCCTCGCCCTTGGCGTCGCCGGTTGGTCCGCGAGCGCCAAGAAGAAGGCGGCGCCCGATAGGGAAGGAGCCCCCGGGCCGCCCGCTCCCGCGGTGGACCCCTTCGCTGACTTGCCCCCCGAGAAGGCTCCTACGGCCCCCAAAGGCATGGGGCGCATTCAAGAAACGAATCGCGCGCCCGCCGGACTGCTCGATGACCCTCGCTGGATTGGGGCCGTCCAGATTGCCCAAGACGCCTACGCGCTCAGAGACCTGGCCGAGGACGCCAAGGCCAGCGACGACTTCCCCTCGTTCTCTTCCAAGGCGGTGGCCGCGCGCGAGAGCTTTGGAAGAGCCCTTGATGCCAGCCGGGCCTTTGAGGATCGGATCATCGATCAGTACGGCGAGGATGACCGGCAGGTGATGCAGGTCGCCCGCGAGCGCAACAAGTGGATAGACCTGCGCGCCAAGTACCGCAAGGTCAAGGCGGGCCAGTAGGCCGCACCGTCAGCCGAACTGCGGCGGAGGGGGCAGGGCCGCCGACGAATCGCCTAGGGCCTCGGGCTTCTCGGGGGTCTCTGCCGGGGTGAGGCTGAGGGGCTCGGTGGCTTCTTCGTCCTGCAAGCGCACGGCGGCATCACCCTCATCGAACAGTCCCGCCCATTCCTCGCTGAGGTCCTCGGATGGTTGGCCAAGATTCTCTTGCGGCCCACACTCGTTCTCCTCCAGCCAGCGGCGATTGGTGAGCACCGTTCCGACCACGGGCATGATTTGTAGGCCGGTCTCGGCGCCAACCTGGGCTAGGGCCGCGGCTTCGACCATCCCGGGCATAGCCACCGTCAGGAGGCTTCCCTGGCGAAGGAGGGGCACCAACCCATGCTCCCTGAGGGCTGCGCATGGGATCCCGTCAAGCAGATCCCGATCGGGCTGAGCCATGTCCACTGGGAGGAAAGGTAGATGGAACACCTCGCTCACCACCCGTGAAAGGTCCCAGTCGCTGATGGCTCCCCCGGAGACCAGAAAGGCGGCAATGGGGCCTTCACCCCGGTACTCCGCCAAGACGGAGGCCTCTACGAGCCCCCTCTCTTCGAGGGCCTCAACGAGGCGTGTTTCGTCCAGTCGCTTGGGGTGCTTCAAGGGGAACCGCAGCCCGGGGGAGGCCGCTACCCATGTATCGGGCCTAATCACCCCAGGACTGGAGCCGCGAGCACCCCTGGGGCGCCAGCACCGCGTCCGCGCGCCGCCGAGCCCTATCCGGCCTGCCTCAAGATGGGACCTCTAGACGTCTAGGTTGGTGACCTCGAGGGCGTGCCTCTCGATGTAGTCCCTGCGCGCCTCGACCCCGTCACTCATCAAGATGGTGAAGATGGCGTCGGCGGCGATCGCATCTTCAAGCTCGACCCGATAGAACTTGCGGGTTTCGGGGTCCATCGTGGACTCCCACAGCTGGTCGTGGTTCATCTCGCCCAGGCCCTTGTAGCGCTGGATGTCGAAGCCCGACTCCGCGCTCTTTTGAACGACCCGCCCCAGCTCGAGAAGTTTCTGGCAGGTCTCTTCGCCCTTAGCCGTGCGCGCCGTCCAGCGCCCGCCGCCCCGCACCTGCATGCCCATCTCCTCGAGAGCGAGCAGCGCCTTGACGAGGTCCTCGGTCGGAGCAAAGTGCCCGCAGGCAATGGCAGCGTCGTCTGCCCTGATCCCGCAGTCTGGTCCGCTGTAGACCGCCGCGTCCTCACCCACGGTGGCGCGCTGCAGTTCCACCCAGTTGTCGAGCTCTTCACGGGAATCAAAGAACCCCTCCTGCTCTCCAGCCCGCCCCCAGAACCCTGGCAGGCCAGCCCCGTCCCAGCGGTCAAGGAGATCATCGAAGGGGATCTGCGCCCAGCGCGGTATGGCCTCGACCGCTCGCGCCTCCACCTCCGCTAGGCTGCGGCAGAGCTCCCTGAGGGAGGCGCCGGTCCACTCCTTCTCCGTCACTTCATCGCGAATCGTCACGGCCGAAACGCCGCGCTCGATGAGCAATTCTCTCAGCGTCGGGTCGTCGGTGACGTACTCATACTTCTTGCCCACGGACAGCTTGTACAGGGGCGGCTGGGCGATGTAGAGGTGTCCGGCCTCGATGACCTCAACCATGTGGCGGAAGAAAAACGTCAGTAGCAGGGTACGGATGTGGGAGCCGTCCACATCGGCGTCAGTCATGATCACGACTTTGTTGTAGCGCAGCTTCTCGAGGTTGAACTCCTCGGCAATTCCGCACCCCAGCGCCTGGATGATCAGTTGGATCTCCTGGTGGGAGAGCATCTTGTCCAGGCGTGCGCGCTCCACGTTCAGGATCTTTCCCTTGATCGGAAGGATCGCCTGGTAGCGCCGGTCGCGGCCCATCTTTGCCGGCCCGCCGGCCGAATCACCTTCCACGATGAAGATCTCTGTTTGGTCGCGCTCTTTGCTTTGGCAGTCCGCGAGCTTGCCCGGCAGCCCGCCGCCGGCGAGGGCGGACTTGCGCCGCACCAGCTCCCGTGCCCGGCGCGCTGCCTCGCGGGCCTCCTTGGCGCTGATTGCCTTCCTGATTACCGTTTTGGCCACCGCCGCGTTCTCTTCCAGGTAAATCCCAAGCTGCTCTGCAACCACGGATTCGACAAGGCCCTGCGCCTCGCGGTTGCCGAGCTTGTCCTTGGTCTGGCCCTCGAATTGAGGGTCGGGCACCTTGAGGGAGAGGATCGCGGTTAGGCCCTCTCGAAAGTCGTCCCCGCTGGGGGCCTGGCCGTTTTCCTTGATGAGCTTCTCTTTCTTGGCGTAGGTGTTGAGCGAGCGCGTCAGCCCAGCCCGCAACCCCGCCATGTGGGTTCCCCCACCGTGGGTGTTGATGTTGTTGACAAAGGTGTACACGGTTTCCTGATAGGCGTCCGTGTATTGCAACGCCAACTCCACTTCGTATTCGGCGTTAGGGTCATCCGTGGAGGGCACCGTCTTGGAAAAGTGGATGACGTCGCCGTGCAGTGGGTTCTTGTTCTGGTTGATGTGGCTCACGAAGGTCCGTAGCCCATCCGGATACTCGAAGACCTCCTCTTTGCCCGTGCGCTCGTCCTGCAGTTCGATGCGCAGCCCGCGCGTGCCCATCAGATAGGCCGTCTCGCGCAGGCGTTTCACGACGATCTCCCAGTCCGCCGTCGTCGTCGTGAAGATCTCGGCGTCCGCCTTAAAGCAGATGACGGTTCCGGTGATTTCCGTTTTCCCGGTGACCTCCAGGCTAGATCGCTTGACCCCCCGATCGAAGTGCATGCTGTGGATCTCTCCATCCTTGTGCACGTCAACCTCAAGCCACTCCGACAGGGCATTCACACAAGACACGCCCACCCCGTGCAGGCCTCCGGAAACCTTGTAGGACTCGTCGTCGAACTTCCCGCCGGCATGCAGCTTGGTGAGCACCAGCTCAACGGCGGAGACCCCCTCCTCGGGGTGGATTCCAACGGGAATGCCCCGGCCGTCATCCTCGACGCGGATGCTGCCGCCCTCGCACAAGACCACCCGCACATGAGAAGCGTGCCCTGCTAGGGCTTCGTCAACCGAGTTGTCGACAACCTCCCAAATGAGGTGGTGGAGTCCGCGCACATCCGTGTCCCCGATGTACATGGCGGGACGCACGCGTACCGCCTCGAGTCCTTCCAGAACGGTGATGGACTCCGCGCTGTACTCGCCCCGCTTTTTTGGGGAAGGGGACGGGTTCTTGGTGTTGGGGGCGGCGTCGGTCATGGTCGAATCGGTCATCGGTGCAGTAGTGCGGAGAGATGGGGGTGGCGGGTTCAAGCCCGCAGCTTAAAGCTCACTCGGCGAATGCGGTTGTCACCCATTCGTCGGTTTGCTTCCTGGCGAAATTGTTCACCGGTGAAGTTCACCAGCTCATGCTTGTGTGCGGCTGACGTCACTTCTACGACGAGTTCCCCGCGACGGAAGGCCACCGACGTGGCGTGCTGGGCGAGTTCGGGTCCCAGCGCGTCGCGCCAAGCCTCGTGCACTTTCCAGTCGCGCATCTTGTCCCCGAGGCCACTAGCCGCCAAGAACTGCGAGACGGCACGCCCCAAGGGGGCAACGCCCCCGCGGCGCGGATGGTTATCGATGTCCATCATGTTCCGTCGTGATCGCGCCCCTAGACGTCCACAGTGATCGGCATGACAACGTAGACATAGCCCTCACCCAACTGAAACTTGCCGGGGCTTGTGTGTTCGGTGAATTCTAGTGAGAGGGTGTCGAGCGTACAGTTCTTGAGGCCATCGATGACGTAGTCCGGATTGAAGGCGATCTCCGCACTATCCCCCTTGTAGTCAACCTCCATGTGGGCGGTGGCTTCTCCGCGCCCAGCCGACTGCCCAAAGATCTCAAGCTTATTCTTGCTCATCTTGAGTTTTACCGCTCGCGCCTCGTCCCCCGTCACGTTTGCCACCAAGCGAAGTTTCTTGGCCAGAAGGTCCCGGTCCGCTTCCATCCGGCGTGTGGTTTCGGCCGGGATCACCGCCGCGTAACGGGGAAACTCCCCGTCGATCAGGCGTGCAAACACCTCTGCATTCTTGGTCTTGAGCCCCACCTTGGTCTCACCGAACTGAAGCTGTATCTGGTCCAGGGGGTCCGAAATGGCTCTGACGAACATTTGCATGCCCCGGGTGGGCACGATGCACTGCACAACCCCGTCCCCTCCCGCGCCGTCCACGGGGGTCTCGCTGAGAGCCAGGCGCCGCCCGTCCGTGGCGATCATTCGCAGGGTGTCCGCTTCGAGTTCTGCGAGGACACCGTGCATGGCATAGCGACCCGGCTCGCGGGCCGCAGCAAATGCGGTCTGATCCACGAGCTTGGCGAAATTTCCCCCCTGCATGGTGATCGTGCTTTCTCCATCGAATCGCGCCACCACGGGAAATTCATCCGGATCCACCGTGACGAGTTCGCAGGTGTCCGCGCCGCTCTCGATGGTGCAGGTGTTCCCCTTGACTTCGAGGGTGATGGTCTCCCCCGAGAGATCGCGCACGAAATCAAAGGCCACTCGTGCGGGAATCACAGCGGTACCAGGATCCTCGACTTTCACATCGTCGATGCAGTAGCGCAGCGACACTTCCATATCCGTACCTACGAGCTCGAGGGCGTTGTCCGTGGCAACGAGGCACACGTTTTCCACCACGGGCTTGGTGCTCTTGGCGGGAATGACGTTGTTCGCTAAGGCTAGACCTTCGCGCAACTTTTCACGATCACAGATGACCTTCATGCTGGGAGCCCTCGGGGCGGGAAATTAGGAAATGGGTAGGGTTGAACGGTTTTCCCCATCGTCCCCTTAGATAAATTCTTCTTAACAGTAAGGGGCACGCTGAATTGGGGACAACGCAGAGGTTTGGTGACGTAAGTGGTTATGAATGGATGGGTTGGGAACGGGCGGGCGGCGTTGATGGAAGGCCACTCGGCGTGGGCGTGCTGGTGATAACCGGGGAGAAGTGAACACTTGTCCAGAGACCCGCCGGGACCGGGGTTCGGGTGCTGAGTGTTCCCCAGATCATCCACAGAAAAAGAGCGCTGGACCCCGAAGTCCCCCACCGGTTTTCCACGACGGACCAAGGGCTTCTCAAGAGGAAGAGAGGCCGCAGGCGGGCGGTGGAAGGGGGGGGAAACCGGGCCCTTCAAGGCGACCCCTAGGGTAATCGCCAAGGGGCCGGGTGTCGATCCTGAAGCGGGGTGAAGAAGGGTCGAAAACGGTGGGGATTCCGGGCAGATCCGACGGATTTGGGGTGGCCCGAAGGCGCCCGCTGCTGCCCCCAGGGAAGGCGCCCCTGCATCACGCCTCGGGCGGCGTTGAGCGCCCCCCTGTGGGGGTTCGAGGCGCCGGGCAACGGGGGCGGCTACGCCCCTAGAGTGGGCCATCGGAGGGGGCGCCAAGTCGCCCGAGAAGGCTTTCGACCTGCTCGCGCACCTCGGGGTCCGAGCGGACGGCCTTGGCCACCCGGTCGACGGCATAGATCACGGTGGAGTGGTCGCGTCCGCCGAAGAACCCGCCGATCTCCTCCAGGGAGTGGCGGGTGATCCTGCGGGCCAGGAACATCGCCACCTGGCGGGGATGTGTGATGGACTTTGTTCGCCGTTTGGACTGGAGTTCCGAGAGCTTGACCCCGAACTTGCCCGTGACCGCGGAGATGATGTCATCCATGGTGGGAGTCCCCTGGTTTACCTGCAGCAGGTCTCCCAGAGCCTCGCGCGCCAGCTCCAAGGTGAGGGGCTTGCCTGTCAGGCTGGAGAAGCCCAAGAGGCGCGTCACAGCCCCCTCGAGCTCCCGGACGTTTTGGTCAATCTGTTCAGCAATCAGCTGGGCAACGGCGTCTGGAAGCTCGCGGCCCTGATCGCGGCTCTTGCGCTTGACGATCGCCATGCGCGTCTCATAACAGGGGGGCTCGACCTCGGTCACCATGCCCCACTTAAAGCGGGACACGAGGCGCTCTTGGAGGGTGGGGATGTCCTTGGGGGGCGAGTCAGAGGAGAGGACGAGCTGCTTGCCGGCCTGGTAGAGCGTGTTGAAGGTGTGGAAGAACTCTTCCTGGGTGCGCTCTTTGTTGGCCAGGATGTGGATGTCGTCGACCACGAGCACGTCCACGTTGCGATACTTGGTCCGGAATTCGTCTAGGTCCCCGTTCTGGAGGGCGCTGATGAAGTGGTTCACGAAGGTTTCGCAGGACAGGTAGAGAATGCGCGCGGAGGGGTCGCGCTCCAGGATGGAGAAGCACAAGGCCTGCAGCAGGTGGGTCTTGCCGACCCCTACGCGGCCGTGCAGGAAGAACGGGTTGTAGTTCATTCCAGGCCTCTCGCCCGACCCCACGGCCGCTGCATGGGCGAAGCGGTTACAGGGGCCCACCACGAAGTTCTCGAACGTGTACTTGTGGTTCAGGACCACGTCGCTGTTCCAAAGCAGGCCGGCTCCGGGGGCGAGGCCTGTGGCCTGGCCATTGGGCGCCCCGATTGGCGCGCCGGGAGCCGCCCCCCGGTCGGTCTTGGCGGGTTCCGGGGCGGCGTGCGCCGGCGGAACCGTTGCTTCTGGATCCACCGTAATGCGGACGCGGCACCCTTTTCCGAGAACGGAGCGCACCGCGCTCTCGACGGCTGGGCCGTAGTACTTGCTGATCCAGTCGCAGGTGTAGGAGTTCAGGACGGCTAGGGAGACATCCTGCGCGCCCTCGGGCCCGTCCGCGACGAGGAGTCGGGCCTGGAGAAACCAGGTTTCGAACTGCTCGGGGACGATGCGCGCTCGCAGGGCTTCCTGGACGCGCAGCCAGCAGCCCTCCGCATCACTCGCCGCGACGGTCGCGTTGGCTTTCTCCTGCGCTGGAGCGCGGGCCTCTCCCGGTGGCACGTCCAGCGACGGGCCGATGGCAGTAGAGTCAGAGGGGGGCATGGGGTGCGCGGGGAGGGCGCGGGGGCGCTGCCGGAGCAGTGCGCGAGCTGGGGGGGCTATTGCGGTGTGGTGCGGTTCGGCCGGCGGTGGTTCTGCGGTGATTCTGCGGTGGTTCTGCGGTGGTTCTGCGGTGATTCTGCGGTGATTCTGCGGGTGGGCTGGGTCGAACCGCGTGGGGGTGCGGCTGTCGAGGCGCCCCGAAGTGAAAGCAGGATGAGCGTTCGCATTCTGCCACGACATTTGCTCGCGTCAACGGTTCTCCACAGGCGACCCCCTCGACCTGCGAGTTCGTGTTGAACTAGCCCGACTTACGCGCGAGCGAGAAAGTTTTCGACAGGATTTCAACTGCCCGGCATAGATCGGCGTCGCCAGTTTCCCATCCGAGGGAAAGGCGCACCGCTGCGCGGGCGGACTCCTCGTCAAATCCCATGGCGGCCAGCACGTGGGAGGGTTCAAGGGAGCCGCTTGAGCAGGCGGAGCCGGCGGAGACCTCCAGGCCTTCGAGGTCAAGGCGCGTCACGATCACCCGTCCGTCCACTCCCGGTGCCAGGACGTTCAGGGTATTGGGGAGGCGCAAGGGCGAGTCCATTGGGGGCCCGACAACCTGAAGGTGTGGCAACGCCCCTTGAAGTTCACCCCAAAGGTAGGCCGTCTGCTTGCGCCAACGGGCGGAGGCCTCTTCCTGCTCCGCCACGGCGAGTTCGATGGCGCAGGCGGCGGCCGCTATGGCCGGAGCGTTCTCGGTGCCTGGCCGCAGGCCCTCTTCCTGGCCTCCACCGAAGAGCACCGGCTTGAGAGGCAGGGACGTGCAGCGCACGAGGACCCCCACGCCCACAGGGCCCCCAACCTTGTGGGCTGACAGGGAGGCCAGATCCACGCCCCACCCGGTGAGGTCCAAAGGGATGCGCCCCAAAGCCTGGGCTGCGTCCGTGTGGATGGGCAGAGCGTCACCCCCGAGGGCCTCACGCACTTCGCGCAGGGGCACTAGGGCGCCGGTCTCGTTGTTGGCGGCGGCCAGGGAAAGC
This sequence comes from Planctomycetota bacterium, assembly GCA_012959525.1. Classification (GTDB taxonomy): domain Bacteria; phylum Planctomycetota; class UBA1135; order UBA1135. The sequence goes on along the minus strand of DUDB01000051.1, from coordinate 200,102 downwards.
AGGGCGCTACCCCGCGCCGTTTGGGCCAGCTCATCGAGGTTGACCAACCCCTCCGGGTCCACGCTGGCGAGGCGCAACTCGCACCCCTCTGCCTCCAGGTGGCGGGCGGGTTCCAGCACCGAGGCGTGATCGCTGGCGAGCACGGTCAGGGCGGCCCCCGGGGCGGCCGCACGCATGGTGCCGAGCAGGGCCAGGTTGTTGGCCTCCGTTCCGCTGGACGTGAAGAAGATGCCGGACTCGCTGACCCCGAGGGCTCCAGCCACCCGTTCCCGGGCGCGATCGATCACCGCCCGGGCTGCACGGCCCGAGGTGTGCACGCTGGAGGGGTTGCCCCCCAACTCCTGAAGGGTCTCAACCCACACCTCTCGAGCCTCGGGTCGCAAGGTGGTGGTTGCGTTGTGATCGAGATAGACGCGCTTCATCGCGGGGGGCCTTCCAGGGCCTTGCGATAGACGCGCTCGTACTGATCGACGATACGGTCGCGGGCGAACAGGCTCTCGGCGCGCTCCCTTGCTGAAGCGCCCATGGCCCGGCTCCCCTCCCTGTCGCTCAGAGCTCGGCCGAGGGTGTCGGCAAACGCCTGTGGATCGTCGGCATCCACCAGCCACCCGCTCACTCCGTCCTCAACCACCTCCGAGACGCCGCCTACGTTGCAGGCGAGGACGGGGGTGCCGCAAGCCATGGACTCCAGGGCGGAGAGGCCGAAGGACTCCTCGCTGCTGGCTAGGGCATACACGTCTGCTGGTGCAAGGAGGCTCGGCAGGGCGTCCCGGGTACCGAGGAAGGTGACGCGTTCGTCGACCCCGCAGTTCTTGGCGGCCTTGCGAGCGCTGGCCTGATCGGGGCCATCGCCAACGAGTAGCAACCGCCAGTCCGTTGCTTCCCCCGGGCTGCCTGGGCCGCAGGTCAGGGCAAACGCCTCCACGAGCCAGGGCACGCGCTTGACGGGCCGGAAGTTGCTCACGTGCACCACGGTGGGCGGCGCATCGGGCTGGGCCCGGGCGGCCCCCGGGTGAAACTCGGCGAGGTCGACGAAGTTGGGGACGACCTCGATGCGCCCCGCCATGGCTTGGGGCCCAAAATTCTCGGCCGTGCGGCGCACCAGGTCGGCTGAGACGGCAGTGACCGCGTCGCTCGCGGTCAGGGTGTACCGGACCAAGGGGGCGTAGGTCTGGTCGTTGCCCACGAGGGTAATGTCGGTGCCGTGCAGGGTGGTGACAACTCGGGGCGCCCTCTGCCTGGCCTGGCCCTTGGCTGCGGACCGGGCCAGCAGGGCGCACACCGCATGGGGCAGGGCGTAGTGAGCGTGCAGGATGTCGAGCCCTAGGCTCTCGTGCAGATCCAGCACGGCCGAGGTGATCGCCAGATCATGGGGAGTGGCGTGGAAGAGCGGGTAGGGTGCTCCCTGGGCGACGTGCAACTCCACCCGGCCGGAGGCGCGGGCAAGGCGCGGAGGAGCTTGGTGGGAGAAGAGATGCACCTCGTGCCCGCGCTCGGCAAGCGACAGGGCCAACTCGCTGGCGACGACCCCCGAACCACCATAGGTTGGGTGACAAAGGACCCCTATTTTTATCCTATCTGTCATCGCCATGATCTATCCCGCCTTGGCGCCGCATGTGGGACCCTTTCAGTTGGCAGTGGGGCCGGAAAGGCCCTTCCCGGCGAGTGGGCCAAGCCTTGAGCGGGTTGGCATATGGTCTCTTTCTGCACCACTATTGGGTGCGAAGTTATAGCTAGATTCCGGCCGCACGGGCTCAGGGGAGGGGGTTGCCACCGGGCTGGAGTCCTTGGCCGCATCCAGCTCCACGGAGGGGTCCTGTGCCGGGGCTGAAGTGGACACCAATGTTGGTGCAGGTTCATCACATATGGCGGTTAATGTCGGATGAGTTGCTGCTTCCGTTTGCGCTTCATCCCGGCCCTGAGGTCCGCCGCTATCGGCGGGCTTGAGGTCGGCAGGCTTGAGGTCCGCAGGCCTCGGCTGTGGGCTGGCATCGGCTTCAACCCTGGGTGCGGCGGGAGGTGTGAGTACGACCGTCGGCAGGTCCGGATCCTCGGCATCGGTGGGAACTGTCGGCGCGGGAGTCTTGCGGTTCTTGGAGGCTCTCGCCGGGCGGGCCATCTCGGCCAAGGTGGCCTCGAGTTGCTCCACGGCTGGGACGGGGAGCTCGCGTACGGCGAGCTCGGGGTCTTGGCTCTCGGCCGCCATGATCTCACGCGCCAGAATCAGATAGTCGCGGGCTCCCGGGGAGTTGGGGGCGTACTCGAAGATCGAAACCCCGTGGCTGGGGGACTCTGCCAATTTGACGTTGGTGCGGATGGGGTGCGAGAAGACCTGGCCCGGGAAATAGCGGCGGATCTCGGCCAGAACCTCCCGAGCAAGCCGCAGGCGGGTGTCGTAGAGGGTGGGCAGGATGCCGGCGACGTTCAGGTTCGGGTTGATGCGGCGTCGCATCAACTGAACGATCTCCACCAGCTTGCTGATGCCTTGCAGGGCGAAGAACTCGGTCTGGAGGGTGACGATCACCTCATTGGCGGCGGCCAGCCCGTTGATGGATAGGAGGCCCAGGCTGGGGGGGCAGTCCAGGATGACGTAGTCAGCGGGGGCCTCTCCGCTGGCCTCCATGCTTGCGGCCTCCCAGGTATCAAGAGCCTCTCGCAGCAGGATCTCACGGCCGAAGGCGCTGGCCAGCTCGATTTCAGCCCCGGAAAGATCGATATGTGCCGGCAGGAGCCGAAGCCCGGCGGTTGTCGTGTCCTTCAGGCAGTCGGCAAAGGAGTTGCGACCCAAGAGCAGGTCGTAGGTGGAGGGCTCTCCCGAGGCCAGATCGGTTCCCAGATGAAGGGAGAGGTTAGCCTGGGCGTCCAGGTCCACGACCACGACCCGTCGGCCAAGACGCGCGAGGGCGGACCCGAGGTTGGCGGCGGTGGTGGTTTTTCCGACTCCACCTTTCTGGTTGATAATGGCGATGCGGCGCATGTATTTGGGCGCGGCGCGGGGACCGCGGGCCTAGCAGTGTATCCGGGCTTGCCCAAGCCGCGGGCCCTAGTCCGGTGAATCCCCGACATCCGCCCAGGAGAGCAGGGCGCCCCAGGCCGGGCACAATTCCTGACCGAGGGGCACGGGCCCGTCGTGCATCAGCGGCTCGCCATGGCGCGCGCCAATCAACTCTCCAAAGTAGCGCGCCTTTGTTTCGACGCGCTCCGCGATATCGGCGCCAAAAAGGAAGTGGCTGCCATCGTCGGAATCAGAGGTCAGTTGGCTCGAATAGGCCGAGATGGCAGCCATCTTGCGCTCCCAAACGGGCCCGATATCCACCACCAGGGTGGGCTCAAACGCAAGGTGCCCCATGAACCGAAGCAGGTGGCGGGGCCGGGGCGAGGGCTCTTCACCGGCCTGTTGGGCGAGGCGGCGCAGGCCGCACACATACCAGGCCTCCCGCGCGATGCGTCCGGCGGCGACGTGGTCGGGGTGCAGGTCGGACTCACTGTGGGCGAAGACGATGTCCGGACGGTGGGCGCGTAGGAGCGCCGCCACCTTCTCGCGCTCCTCCACTCCGGCCACGACGCGCCCATCGGGCAGGCCGAGGTTGATGCGCAGGCTCAGCCCCAAGAGCTCGGAAGCCTCCGCGGCTTCCGCAGCCCGGTCCTCGCCGGTCCCCCGCGAGCCCATCTCCCCGGCCGTCAGGTCGAGCACCCCCACCTTCAGCCCGGCCGCCGTCAGGCGCAGGATCGTGCCCCCCAGCGAGATCTCCGCATCGTCGGGGTGTGCGGCAATGACGAGGGCGTCCAGGCGCAGGTTGGAATCAGTCATGGGAGGGGTCGGCATCGGAGTCGAGGTGGACGACGAGGTGTTCGAAGCAGATGGGGGGCAGCTCACGATAGAGATCTTCCACCCATCCGGACCCAAAGCGGGCGCAGAACTGCAGGGGGCCAAGCACCCGTTCCTGAGGCTGGTCCAGGGGGACCAGGCTGTGGTTGATGCGCCGTAGGGCTCGCTGGCCCTTGCCCGATTGGTTGGCCTGGACCCGGTCGACCTTCATGGCGAGCTTCTCGATGGCGGCCTTCACCTGGCGGGCCGTGCGCTCCAGATTTCCGGCCAGATTGTCCGGCAGTGCGGCGATTTCCGCGCGCAGGCTGCGCAGGCGTTCCGCCGCGCGCTCGGCTTCCTTACGCAGGATGTCGCCAGGAGCAGGCTCTTCGCCGGCTGTGGGCTGCCCGCTGGGACGCCACGCTCCAAGGGCGGCGAGCACCTCAGCGGGTGTCGCCTCGGCCCGTTTTAAAGCGGCACGCACGTCGGGACTGGTCAGGGTCATGCTGATGCGTGGCACGAAGGGCGTATTCGGGAGGTTTGCGGCGCGACGCAGGGGAGCGAGTTGGGCGTGGTAGAGCAGCTCACCCTTGCCGCCGATGGTGGCTGCCACGGGGAGCACGGCGTCCTGAACCAGGGGGCGCAGGAGGGCGCCCGCTGACCACTCCTCGGGCTGCCCTGCGATCTCGGCCGCCAGCTCGGAGGCTGTGCGCGAACCGGGCTGCCCATCAAAAGCGAAGCCTTCGCCGCCCGGGCGCAAGGCTCGGCGTTGGCCCTCTCGAACCTGATAGACCAGAGCGGCCTCCGAAGGAGGAATGGGGCTGTTGGGCCCCGAGCCCTCCGTTAGCAGGGGTTCGGGATCCAGGGACACCAGATCGGCCAGGGCCGAGGAGAGAGAGGGCCGGATCCAGTCGGGCTCGACCACGAGCAGTCCCATGGGCCCGAGCAGCTCGCTCATGGTGCGCGTGAAGGCGCGCACGAAGGACTCTCCAGGGCGAGGAAAGAACAGGTCCAGGGCGGAGTCGGTGCCTTCGAACTCCTCGTACATGTCGCCCAGGAGTGCGCGGGTCGCGGAGAGGTGGTGGACCTCCTCGTCGAAGTGGATCTCTGAGAGAGGCGTGCGTCCCGACGAGAGCCCGGCGAGCTTGACCTTCTGCAGGTCGAGGTTGCGGTTGAGCTGATGGGCGTGATGCACCTCGGCCACGTCGTGGTCATCGCCGTGGTTCCAGAACAGGGGTACGACGGGGACGCCCCAATGGCGCGAGAGGTCCGTGGCTAACCGACACGCCTGAAGCCCCTTGTAGAGGCTGTAGAGGGGGCTCACGCACAGGCCTGGTTGCTGGCCGGTCACAACGCAAAAGGTGCCCTCCTCGGCCAGGACGGACAGGGAAGTCCGGGCCCGCCCGGGCAGCTCGTGGAACTCGTGCCCTTTGCCCAGAGCCTGGGCCAGGAGCCCCCGCTCACCCGCACCGTGGCGATCCGTCGGTCGGGGCAGATCCTCGAGACGGCCAGGGACCGGGATGCCGTTCAGGCCGCCCGAAGAGAGGGCCTCGCGGGTTGCCTCGTCCAGGCCGAACAGGTCGGCGGGCAGGTGTTCGAGGCGTAGGTCCACGGCCGGGTCCTCAGGCGGGACTCGACAGGGCCTGGGACAACTCCTCCGCCATCTGCTGCGCAGCCTGGCGGGCGGCGTCCTTCCAGTTCCCGCCATCCCGGGCGGCGAACAGGATTCCGCGGGATGAATTGACCAGCGCTCCCCGGCAGCCCTCGGTGAAGCCTCCCACTACGTCGGCCGCGGTGGCTCCTTGGGCGCCGAAGCCCGGTAGGAGCAAGGGTGTATGGGGCATGCGCTCGCGCAGGGCGACGAGCTCGGCCGGATGGGTAGCGCCCACCACGGCACCTACGCTGGAGAAGCCGCAGGTTCCCAGGCGCTCGGCTCCCCAGGCCCCGATGGCATCGGCTACCCGCTCGGTCAGGGTGGGTGAGCCCTGGGTCTGGAACTCGGCACTGGAGGGGTTGGAGGTGCGCGCCAGGATGTACAGCCCTGCTCCGGCCGCATCGCAGGCCTCCAGGAAAGGCTGCACGGAGTCGCTCCCGAGGTAGGGGTTGATGGTCAGGGCGTCGCACAGGGTGGCGGGGTCTGAGCCCGGCCCGCCCGTCAGGAAGGCCTGGGCGTAGGCCGCCGCGGTGCTGCCGATGTCGCCGCGCTTGGCGTCGCCGATGACGATAAGGCCGCGCTCGTGGCTGGCCGCCACCACCGACTCATAGGCCGCGAGACCTTCAGGCCCGAGGACCTCGAAGAAGGCCAGCTGTGGTTTGACCGCAGGCACGATGTCTGCCACGGCGTCGAGGATGCCAACCAGGAAGCGGGTCACGTCGCTCGCGCACTCCTGCCGGGTGGCCTCGGGATCGCGCACGGCCGTGAACTCCTCGGGCATCAGGTCGAGGTGCGGGTCGAGTCCGACGAGGCAGGGGTTGCCTTTGGAGAGGACGGCTTGGTCGAGGCGGTCGGCGTAGTTCATGGCGGCCTGCCATTGTCGCCGTTGAGGGGCTTTGTGGCACCCCCTAGACCGAGTCTTCAGGGCTGTCTTCCGCTTCTTGGGCCCCCTGGAGGGCCTTGGATTGGGCCGCCTTCAGTTGACCTTCGGGCACGAGCACGCCCACTGAGACCACCAGTCGGAAGGCCTCTTCCACCGTCATGTCCAGAGGAACCAGATCCTCCGCTGCGATGAAGACGGTGTAGCCGGTCATGGGAAGCGGGGAGGACGGGATGTAGATGGCCCGCATCTCACCTTTCTGATCATCGCGGAGCTCAGGCAACCCGCCGCCGGTGACGAGGCCGATGGACCAGATTCCTGGGCTCGGGTAGGGGGCGGCTACGACGCTGTCGAACTCCATTTCGTTGTCGGACAGGAAGAAGTCCACCAGCTGTTTGGCGTGTGGGTAGACGGCGCGCACGAAGGGCAGGCGCGCGAGTGTGCGGTCGGTGCCGGCGATGAGGGCGCGGCCCAGGAAGCCGCTGGCCAGGTAGCCCACCAGCAGGATCAGGCTCGCCGCGATGAGAATCCCGGCCCAGATGCCCACCCGCGCTTGAACGGCGGTGCGCAGGCTTTCGGGGTCGATCCCCCACTGCGAGAGGTCCCGCATGAAGCCTGGCAGGTTGGAGCGGTGCTTGCCCAACCCATCCCTGAAGCCCTCCTTGGAGGGCCCCCCTTGAGCGTCCCAGATCTCCCGGATGGGCTCGGGTTGGTCCTGGCGCTGCAACAGGAACGTGGTGTCCGTCGGGTCGATGTCGACCCAGCCGAGTACCGTCCAGCCGATCGAGTTGCTCTCGAGCCCCGCGTAGATGGCCTGGTTGACGGGCCCGGCTACGTAGCGATTGACGAACTGGCCCACGCTGACGAACACAAACACCGTCAGCACGGCTGGCAGTACCACGGCAAGGCCGCGCAGGAAGAACCCCTTCCGGGGGCCCTTGGGCCGCTCTGGAGCGTTGGCCGAGTGCGTGGAAGAAGGCATGGTGGCTGGGGGCGTGGGCTGCGAGCGCGTGCGGCCTTGGCTCTCTATTCTTGGGAACCGGCGTTGGCGGATTGCGCCGACGGGAAGCACCTTGGCAAAGCAGAGGTGGCCGGGGCCACAGAAAAGCGGTAGGGCCTGTTACCGCAGGGGTGCGCCATTCGTCCCCCACAGAGGCGGGCGGGGGCCCGCGGTGGCACGGTGACATTCACCCGTCGGTCAGGGCTGCTTGCCGAGCGCCAGAAACTTGCGCGCCACCCCGTCAGCCAGGGGCCAACCGCGGTCCGTCAGGTGCCAGCGGCCATCGACGTTCTCAAGCAGACCCTGCTGCTCCAACTCCTGGGCCAGACCTGGGGCCGGATCATCCACCGCCCCATCGAGACCGGCTGCGAGGAGCGCCTCCATCGGGTCGACTCCAGCGCTGCGCCTCAGGCCCAGCCACCAGGTTTCCCCCAGCCGGTGCAGGGGGTCGAGTTGCTCACGCCAAAGCGTGGCGTGCTCGTCGTTCTGCACCCAGCGCAAATAGGGCGCCAGGGAACGGGGATTGCCCGCTCTGGCCAGACCCACCTTGCTCACGGCTCCAGGCCCCAGACCCACGTAGGCTCCGTTGGCCCAGTAGGTCAGGTTGTGCTGGCACTCGTGGCCGGGGCGGGCGTAGTTCGAGATTTCATAGCGGCCCAGGCCGGCTGCCTCGGCGACCTCCCGGGTGCGCTCAAAGCAGGCCAGCTCCACCTCCTCGGGAGCCGTCATAAGCTCCCCCCGCTCGCGCTGGACGTGAAACAGGGTGCCTTCCTCGATGGTGAGGTTGTAGGCCGACAGGTGCTGCGGTTCGAACTCGAGGACCCGCGACAGTTCATCCTCCCAGTCCTCGACGCTCTGGCCGGGGCAGGCGTAGATCATGTCCGCGCCCACGGCGGCATCCGTTCCCCGCGCGGCCTCCAGGGCGCGCAGGGCGTCTTCGGGTTCATGCGCTCGGCCCAGGAACTTCAGGGTGTCCGGGTTGAGGGACTGAACTCCCACCGAGAGGCGCGTCACACCAAGCTGGGCGAGCAACCTGGCCTTGTCCCGGTCTAGGCTCTCGGGGTTGCACTCTGCAGTGACCTCAACGGCCGAAGACCTGAAACCGGTCAGCCCATCCAAGCCGTCGAAGAGTTCGACGAGCAGGGGCTCCGGCAGCAGGGAGGGCGTGCCGCCCCCAATGAAGACGGTCTTGGGAGCTTGTGGCGCCCGGGCGCGTGCCTCGTGAAGTAGGGCCGCAACCGTGCCCGACAGATCCTGGCCCTCGGCTTCCACCGAGAAGAAGTCACAGTAGGGGCACTTGACCACGCAGAAGGGAACGTGGACGTAGAGCGCTGTCCCAGCCGGCGCACGCGGCAGAGGAGCCTCGGGCGGGGCCGGAGCCGCCAGGCCCGGAGCTGGCACAGAGGGATGAGGCATGGGCGCCGAGTCTAGCCTCGGCGCCCCTTTCTGCCCTCCCTAGGCGGCATCCATGATGATGTGCAGCTTACGTAGGGCCTCAAGTTCGATCTGACGCACGCGTTCGCGGGTCAGGCCGACGATCTTGCCAATCTCCTTGAGGGTCATCGGGTCGCCGCTGGAGTCCTCCAGGCCGTAGCGCAGACGCAGAATGGTGGCTTCGCGCTCATCGATGCACTCGAGGAGCTTGGCCATGTGCCGGAGCAATTCCCGCTGGGTGAAGGACTCCTCGGGGTTCTCAGAGCGGTCGTCCGGCACCGTGTCCTGGTTCTCGGAGAGCAGATCGAGGGACAGCAGGGAGCCCGAGCCGTTGCTTTCGATGGTGCGCTTGAGCAAGGGCCAGGACTCACGGGCAACGCCGAGCTCTTGGGCAACCTCCTCCACCGTGGGTGTGCGGCCAAGCATGTAGCCCAGCTCCGCGGAGACCTTGCGCCACTTGGCGATCATCTCCGACATGTATCCAGGGACCCGCACGGACTTGACCGTGTTGGTCAGGGCGCGACGGATGGACTGCTTGATCCACCAGGTGCCGTAGGTCGAGAAGCGGCAGCCCGCGGCGGGGTCAAACTTCTCAGCGGCCTTCATCAGGCCGAGGTTCCCCTCGGCAATCAGGTCCTGAAGAGTCAGGCCGCGGTTGGAGTAGATCTTGGCGATGGAGACCACGAGACGCAGGTTGGCCCTGATCAGGTGTTCGCGGGCAGCGAGATCGCCACCCTGAATGCGTCGGCCAAGGGCCTTCTCTTCGTCGGCGGTAAGGAGGGAGACCTCGTTGATCTCCTGCAGATAGGTTTCGAGACATCGTTCGGCAGAAATGGGACTGCTCCTGGCCCTCGAGGGGAGTTGGGGCTGCGGCGGGGAGAGGGGGGTTAGCCCCTCGAGGTTATTTGCGTCTTCCTTTTGTCGTCCAGGTCTGGCGCGGTACTTGAGTAATAACCACGAGGAAGGCGAGGTCTTGGGCCATGCTCTGGTAGACTACCCTGAGGGAGGTGGCTCCCGCCCAACCATGCTTGGTCAGACCCCTGAAGGCTCCCTCGAACAACTTGTCCCAGAGCGGGATTTTGCAAACCTGTTTGGCAGCCGAGCCCAGGATCTGCTGCGCCTGACCAACACGCTCTCGTCCCCTCAGATCGGCGCCTGGACGAAGCGCCTGTTCTTCTTGCTGTATTCCGAGGCTGACGAGCTTGAGTCCTTCCTCGACGACTACGGCGCGCGCTCCAACCAGAGCTACGCTCCGGTCACCGAGCTGGTGGCCTCCATCCGGGGCTTCTCCATGGCGGGCCTGTCACTGGAGCACCTCATCAGGCGGCTCGACAATTATCAGGTGTTGGAGTCCTTGTCAGGGCTGGATGCGGACATGGCCCGAGAGGATCTGACCGCCGCTCGCCGCTGGGTCCAGGATGTGTTGGTGGCGCTCTTGGGAGAGATCCGCGCAGAAGCCGAGCGCCACGGCGTTCCTCACCCCAAGGAGGGACACGAGGAGGGTGAGTCGGGCTTTCCCCTGGTGCGCTTCCGCCTCCCGAGGGACGTGGGGCTGGAGGACATCGCCGAAGAGGAGCAGCGCATTGCTGAAGTGGCCTCAAAGTACCTGCAGGCCTGCACCATGCTGGATGAGGGGGCTAGCGGCATTATCGAGGAGCCTGCGAAAAGGGACACATTCCTGCGCGAGTCGCTTACCGAGGAAACAGCCCGGGTCTATACGGCGACGGTTCACAACCTGCAGTCCACCTACGACACCTACATTGGCAACACCCGGCTGGAGAGCGCGGATGAGCGGCTCCCGAAGCTGCGCGGGCACGTATCGGGCTCCTTGCACCTCCTAGAGGCCGCCACACAGCTGGTTCACTTCCTGGAGCGCCACGAGAGCGAAGTGCGTGATGATGGGGCCCGCAGCCAGCTGGCCCGGCTCGCTCCGCGGGCCCAGGTCTCCAATGTGATCTTGAACGTGCTCCTGCTCTGGGCCGGGAGGCTCATGGCCGAGGGCCGGGTTCTGGCCGAAGACCTGCTGCCCTCCTACACGAACCTGCAGGTGCTTGACGTGGAACTGGGAGAGGGCCTGGTGTTGCACGCACGTCCAATCTCCCTGGTGGTTTCCATCGTCGTCCACTACGCCACCCCCGTGGAGTTTGAAGTGGCCGGCGTGACCTGTAGCGCCGGGTCCATCCTTGAGATGATGATTGCCGCGGGGTCCAAATCCGACGAGAAGCGGTTCCGGTTCCGTGGGGATGAGCGGCCTCTACGCGATATTGCCCTGCTCTTTCACCATGATCTGGGTGAAGGCGGAACCGATACGCTGCCTCCGGAACTGGGCTACCTGTCCCGAGCCTGAAGGGGCGCGGGCTGCTCTGGAGCCGTTGACCCCTCCAGCATCCAGGCCGCCAAAGCCAGGCCAGCTATGGGCAGGAGGTGCGTCGGCGAAGTCCCGCCGGAGAGACGAGCCAGATCCAGGTGTCCGCCTGCATCGAAAATGCCGACAAGTGCCGGGCCAAGCAGGGGCACCGCGTAACCGAGGGCGGGCAGAATCCATGCGCTCACAAGCAAAGCGGGGGCGCGCGCGGCAGCCGGGACAGGGATCTGGACGAGGATGAGACTGATGGCCGCCAAGTGCAGATGGGTTAGGCACAAAGCCAACAGGGGGGGGCTGGGTGTTCCCAGGAGGACCGGCAGGCAGAGGGCGGCGGCCAACAAGAGGGCGGCTGCGGTTGTGCTTGCGGCTAGGTAGAAAGTGGCCCGGCGGACAAGGGTCAAGGGCTTGACGAACCACTCCAACGTTCCTGCCATCGTCATGGCAAGGCAGTGTCCAGCAAGGACGGATAGAAATGCAGCTTCGTATAGAACGCCGGGAATGCTGCCTTCCGATGTCGTTAAGCCCATCGGGCTCAGGGAGGCAACCGTCGGCCAAAGGGCGCCAATCGTCCCTCCGAGCACCCAGAAGGCGGGCTGACGCAGCAGTCGCGATGCGACCCACCTGGAGGTGGACAAGCCAATCACGCCAGCAGCTTGGGGGTGAGAACCGGCGAGCCCCAAAGCCAGGCGGGGTTGAGTATGTGGGCGGTTCGGGGCATGGTAGGGGAGGTGTTCCACGTGGAACACTCTTGGAGAACCCACCGTAAGTCCCCGCAGGGAGTTAGACAATCATGGAACGCAGACTTGGCCGTGGCTTGGGCGCCTTGCTCGGAGGCGACGTCGGAATCCCCACAGGAGATGATCAGGTTTCAGAATCCCGAGAGCTACGCACGGTGGCCATCGAGCATGTGGACCCCAACCCGGACCAGCCGCGGAAAGTGTTCGCCAGTGAGGCCATGGAGTCTCTCCGTGAGAGCATCGTGCAGCACGGGTTGCTCCAACCGGTCTGTGTTCGCGCCCAAGGCGATCGCTATCGGATCGTCGCCGGTGAGCGGAGATGGCGTGCTGCGCGGCTGGCTGGCCTGGCCGAGATCCCTGTGCGGGTGGTGGTTGGGATCGATGAGGTTCAGGCCCTGGAGTTGGCTCTGGTGGAGAACCTCCAAAGGGAGGATCTGGACCCCATGGAGAAGGCCCGGGGGTATCGGGATCTGATTGACCGCGCGGGTATGACCCAGGATCAGGTCGGAGCCAGGGTGGGTATGAATCGGGCCACGGTAGCCAACCACCTGCGGCTTCTCGATCTGCCCAAGGAGGCTCAAGAGGCATTGATTGCCGGGCTAGTGACCATGGGGCACGCTCGCGCTCTACTTGGCGCCGCAAACCCGAAGATCATCCCGACCCTCCTCGCGAAGATTGTGAGGGAAGAGCTCTCTGTTCGCGAAGTCGAGGCCCTGGTGAAGGATGGCACTCAGGTTGCCGCGGGATCCTCGGGTACTAAGGTCTCCGGCCGGCCGACGCCCAAGCAGGAGCCTTGGGCCAGGGAGTTCGAGGGGCGACTACGCTCTTCGTTGGGGACCAAGGTGTCCGTCACCAACCGGAAGGGCTACAAGGGTCAAATCGTGGTGCACTACCACGACCGTGATGAGCTGGAGCGGCTCATGGAGACCCTGGCCCCCCAAGACGAGGTTTAGATTCGAGAGTGTTCCACGTGGAACACTTCCGTGTGCGAGCCGGGCCGCCGGTAGAGTAGGGGAGCTCTCGTCACCCTTTGCGCCGGCCTGACGGCGAGCGGTTCATGGATTGTGGAATACTCTGGGGCCGCCAGGGATAGAGGCCCTAAATAGGTCATCCTGGGCCGTGAGGGGAGCTTTCCCAGGGGGGGGCCCGAGTGGATGGTCCGTGGAAAACTGCCTCGACGAGGAGGCTCGGCACAAGCCTATCGGACCAAGCTTGGTCAGAGTGTTCCACGTGGAACACTACCGATGGTCGGCCCAGAATATTGGGCGTTCCTAGAGACGAGAGCCTATGCGGCGAGCCTGGGTCTATTGTTCCCGAACGCGGGCGCTCGTGATGGTGGGGACTGGGGCTGCCGGTATGCTCTGCCCCTGGAATTGGGGGGGGCGGACTGCAACGCCGTCGAGCTCGTCAACCGCGGCCTGGCCCTCGATCACCATACCGAACACCGTATGGATTCCGTCCAGGTGGTGTGGGCTGCCCGTGGTGATAAAAAACTGGGAGCCCGAGCTCTGGAGTTCATTTGGGTTCTTAGCGGCGGACAGTACGTATTGAGAATGGACCCGATCGCCGCCCTCCTGGTCTATTTTGTATTCCGGTCCGCCCTGGCCCCAGGTCTCCACGCCCTTGGTTGGATCCTTGGTGTTCGGGTCGCCGCCCTGGATCATGAACCCCCGGATGATGCGGTGGAACTTCGTGCCGTCGTAATACCCCTCGCCCACCAGCTTCAGGAAATTCTCCACGTGCAGGGGTGCCTGCTCGGCATAGAGGGCCAGGGCAATCGAGAGTGTCCTGCCCCCAAGATCCACGTCCATTTCCACCACGGGCGAGCCTTCCGGGGGCGGGGCGTTTTCGAAAAGCGCCCCCAGTGCCCGGTCCTGGTCCTGCTGGCTACCGAGGGTTGCCTTGAGGATTCCGGCGATCGTTGTCTCCGCACCCTCCTTCCCTATGGGCAGGCTGAGACTTGTAAGGAGAGGCGCGCCCGACGCTTCAATTGCGGCGACGGCCTCCATCGCACCCGAGTAGTCGCGCTCTGCCGCGAACGACGAAACGGCTGCAAGGGCGGCCCACCCCTCGACCCCGGTGCCGGCGAGGTCGGCCTGCGCCGCCTTCATTAGCTCTTCAGGATCGCCCGTAGTTGCGGCAGTTACTAGGATTTCCCATTCTGCATTGCGTGCATTGGTGGTTTCCTCTTCCTGGTACTCGCCGTACAGGACCCAGCCTGCCGAGGCCAGAGCGAGCAGCGCCACGGGTCGCCAATACCTGTCCACCGCTTCGGCGAATGTGGACTTCTCATCGGTGACAATGGTCACCTCGGTGGCGGCCTTGTGCTTGGTGCGGGACTTGGAATGTGCCATGGCGTGGTAGGGACGAGATTGGTGGGACGGGTCCGGGTTGCGGACCTCATGGCGCGGCATTCTATGGGCAGTCCGGGTCGGGCCACAAGGGCTTCAATGAGGAGAGAACCGGCGCTAGCCTCCCGGATTCGGCGCTTTTCGGGCGCGGGATGCAGCCCTCGCGTTATTGTGGCTGGAGCGCTTCGTCATCCCTGCCCGAGGAGGCTCCATGCTTGCGATTCTGCTGTCTCTAGCCCTGCCCGCGACTCCGCCCAGATTTCCCGTTCTTCAGCCGTGCGAGGAAGTTTCCGAAGCCGATGCGGAATTCGACAAGCGCCTGGCTGACGCCAAGGGCGACGCTGAAAAGCTCTGGATGCTCTATCAGTGGTGTGTGGACACCAGCAGGGATGCGTCCGGGAAGGAGACCCTGCGGGCCGTGATCAAAGCGGACACCGACCACCTGGAGGCCCGCAAGGCACTGAGGCACGTGCGACATGAAGGCCGTTGGTACACGAGCCAGAAGAAGGTGGACCAGGCCATCGCCAAGCAACGCGACAAAGAGGCAAAGGACGCCGGCTTGGTGAAGCACGATGGCCAATGGGTCGAACCTGCAGACCTGCCGTTTCTCGAAAAGGGCCTCGTTCGTGGGCCGAACGGCGATTGGCTTGCCCCCGAGGACCTTGAGCGCCTAGAAGGGGGTTGGGTCCGCCAGGACCTCGTCTGGGTCTCCCCAGAGGAGATCCCCAAGATGAAGGAGGGCCTTTGGAAGTGCGGTGAAGAGTGGCTGACCACAGATGAGGCCGACCGCCACCACGGCCGATTCGAGCGGAGCTGGGTCATCCCCAGCGACCACCTTGAGTTGTGGACCTCCTGCTCCCGAGCCACGGCGAAGAAAGCCATCGGCGAGATGGAGCGCTGCTACCGAGACATGGTCAAGGTCTATGGGACACCACCGAGCGGCCGTATCCGGGTGGCTCTCTTCAAGTCTTCAGACCAGATGGGCTTCTTTGCCGCTGAATCGGCCGCCGGGCGCCCCGCGGCAGATGGCCGACGGCTGGTAGAGGCACTGAGCTCAACCTTCATGGAGAGCTGGTTGACGGACAAGGGGAAGGGCTGGCTGGGGGCTGGAGCCTCCTTTTGGGACGCCTCCCAGGAGAACGGGGACAGCTTCGGGGTTCACGACGCCCGCATGGCCTTTGGCCTGTCCTTTGTGGACCGCATGGACCCCAGCCCGAAAGCCATCGAGAAGCTCACCAAGAAAGGATACCGGGCCGACTTTGTCGAGTCGTTCTACGGGGAGAAGGACATCCCCGCATGGTTCTCTTGGGGTGCCGCCTGCTATGGCGCGCGCTACTACGAGGACAGCTCCGTGGGCAGCGGCGGCGATCAGTGGTGGGTGCGGAAGTGGTCTGTTGACAACCTCAAGCGGCAAGGGGGCCTGAGTTTCTTGCGACCGGTCTTCGATCTTGAGTTAGACCCACAAAACCGCAGAACAGGTTCCCTGATCAACGGTGCCGGCCTAATCATGTCCTTTATCGTTGATGGGGGGTGTGCAGAGGTGATTGAGGCCCACGCCGAACTCAAGCAGGCCCTGCGAGCCGGAAAGGACAGCAAGAAGCTTTTCGGCGCCCTGCGTAAGAGTGTTGAGGCACATGAATCCGAGTTACGGGCGTTTGCCGGCCTCTAACCCTATCGATTGACCATGACCCGAAATCTCTACCAAGGCCTATGCCTTTTCATTGTCCTGATTCTGGTGGGCTCCCAAGCCGGGGCGGCCCCGCAACGGCACGTCGAGCACCACTCACCGGAGGCCGTCTGGTTCCTCTCGGTCCCGGATCTGCCTGGCTTGAGAGAGGCCTACCCGCGCACATCCCTGGGGCGCCTCTTCCAGGATGAGGGCCTTGGTGAACTCATTGGTGGGCTCGCAGGGGAGGAGGTCGATAGCCCCCTGGACCTAGGCCTGAGCTTCTACGAGAAGGCGGTGTTGGCGGGGAAATTGCCTCCCTTCCTGCCCCTGCTCGAGAAGGCCGAGGCGGTCTCGGCCTCCCTTGTTTTCAATGGATCTGGACTGGTCCAGTCCGCGGTCCAGGGCGTGTTCGAATCCGCTGAGGATTCCGCCTTGCCCCTTTTTCAACTGCAGATTGAGTTCCAAGATGCTGCGGTCGCCGCGAAGGCCTTCGACATGGCCGTTGCAGTTGCCGCGGTGGGGGGGGCGAAGATCGTTCGCAAGGAGAGCGGGCAGACCCGGATTGCCGAGGCGTCCACAGGCCTCGAACCCCAGGCCAGTCTCGTTCACCACGGAGCGCACCTGGCCATTCTCCTCGGCCGCCCCGACCCCGAGAGCCTTGTCCAGAGGCTACAGGGGACGGCCCCGGGCCTAGACCCCAAGAGCCTAGGGGCCGGGAGCCGGGAGTTGGTCGCCGAGGGAACCGTGGTCTTTGATTGGCTCAGCCGCTCCGGATTTCCGACCGGGGACCTGATCGCATCCACACCGGAATTCGCCATGGCTGAACTGGCATCGAGCATGGGCGAGGCTCTCTTCGGGGCCAACCTCTCCATGGTCCTACGTGGCGGTCATTGGAGGTCGGTAGTCGACGCCGAGGGACAGTTTGTAACGGAGGGCGTTTTTGAAGTGCCCGCCCGCCCGGCGAGCCGGCTCCTGTCCAGCGAGCCCATGACGGAGAATGCTCTGGGGCTGCTTCCCCAGGACGCCATGGTCCAGTGGTGTGCCTCCCTCAACAAGTCGGCTCTGGAGGAGCTCACCAGTGGACTCCCGGGCTCGGAAGAAGCCGGTCTGGATTTCGATTACCGCTCGGATCTATTGGCACCCCTCGGCAGTTCCATTGCCGTAGGCCTGCCCAAGCCCAAGTCCCTTCTAGCAGCTCCACCCATCATCGGCGTGATTGCCCTGGAGGACGCCGCGGCGTTCAAGCGGGGGATGGACGGATTGGCTGCCTGGGGAGCCAAGGAGGGGGCAGGGGTACTGACCATAAAGGTCGATGAGTATCGCGGCAGACCCCTCTACACCCTTCAATTCAACGCGTCCGAAGCCGAGGCCCAATCACTGGAACTTCCCACCATCATGATCGGTATGGAGGGTCTCATGCGCCCGTGCCTGGCCATCCTGGACGACCGGGTGATTCTCACCCCCTTGCCCAATCACACCAAGCGCGAGTTGCGACGCGCCCTGAAGGACGAGGATGCAGGCTCGGGAGCATTCGCCCTGGAAGGCGTCCCCTCTGGCGCGAGTGGGGCAGCACAGGCGGATTGGGCGAGCTTCTTGGGGTCGGTCTACGGTGGCTTGAAGGCGTTGGCCTCCATGGGCGCGGCCGGAGGGAATCTGCCCATCGACGTGGCGGCACTGCCGGAGTCAGATTACGTGGAGAGCTTCTTTGAACCCTCATTGAGCTGGATGGAGGTGAATGAGGGCCGCGGCTACGCCTACCAGCGCTCCTCTTTTGGGCCCGAATTTATGCTCATGACGGGCCTCGTGCCGATCTGGTTCGTCACCGATTCGAGCGTCCAGACCGTTGCCATCCCAAGCTCCGTGCCCGCTGCGCCGACCAGCGGTGACATTGAGGAAGACGGCAATTCCCAACAACGGTGAGCCAGGATCCAAACCCCAGCAAGCTCAAGGGGGCTCCCAGGTCCCCTAGGGGTCGAATTCGCAAGCTACGCAACAACACCGGACGTTGGCTGGGCCAGCATTTCGGGGCGGCGGGCATCGTTCAAATGGCCCGCTGGTGCCGCAAAATCGAGCTCAACGCAGCCGTTCGCGAAAGGGCAGAGTCCGAGCACAAGGGCCTGATATTGGCCTTCTGGCATGGGCGAGGTGTTCTGGCTTCGCCCTTCTACAGGCCGGGCAATACGACGGCGCTGGTGTCGGCAAGCGAGGACGGATCCATGGCGACGACCATCCTGAAGCGGCTCGGCTATGAGATCATCCGGGGCTCGTCGAGTCGTGGGGGAGTGCGCGCCCTACGGGACATGCTGTCCTGCCTGGAGCGCGGCAAGCACGTGGCGTTGACCCCGGACGGCCCCAGGGGGCCCATGCACTCCATGTCTCCCGGTGCAGCCTTCATGTCCCGCGCCACCGGCGTTCCGGTCCTACCCATCGGCTTTGGCATCGACCGTGCCCGGCGCCTGGATACCTGGGATCGCTACACCCTGCCGCGGCTGGGCTCCCGTCTCGTGACCTCCTGCGAGGAGCCCATCCAGGTCCCACGTGAAGCCAGCGGGGATGCGCTCGCCGAGTACTCCTCCCGTATCCGGGCAGCCATCCGCAAGGCCGAGCGCGAGGCCTTCGCACACCTGGATCTCGAGCCGGACTGGGGGGACTGGGTTCCCGAGCAGGAGATCGAGCACAGCGCGGAGTTCGAGGGATGATTCGTATCGGGCCCTCGGGCTGGAGCTATCCCGATTGGGAGGGCCCGGTCTACCCGCGCTCGAAACCACGCGCGTACCACCCGCTCGATCTGCTGGCGACGCTTGTCGACTACGTAGAGGTCAATAGCTCCTTCTATGCGGTGCCTCGCGCGCGGAACTCCTCCAACTGGGTGGCCCGCGTGGCCCACCAGAAGTCCTTTCGCTTCGGCGCCAAACTGCTGCAGGACTTCACCCACAAGCCCATACCCGAGGATCTGGCGCAGTGGGAAGAGTTGGCCCTCGAGTGGCGTCGCGGCATCGCTCCCCTGGAAGAAAAAGGGCTGCTGAGCGCCGTCCTGGTCCAGTTTCCGGTCACCTTCCAGCCCAACGACGATAGTGTCGCCCGGCTGGGACACATCGCCCGGCTCTTCGACGGCCTACCCTTGGTGCTTGAGGTGCGTCACCGAGAGTGGTTCGAGCCGCCCTCCCTGACGACCATCGGGGGTCTGGGATACTCCCTGGCCCACATCGATCTTCCGCCCTCCTGGAATCACCCTCCAGCCTCACACGCAGCCGTGGGTCCGGTGGGTTACGTGCGCTTGCATGGCCGCAACAGCGAGCAGTGGTTCCGTTCGGGGGCGGGCCGCAACGACCGTTACGACTACCTCTACAGTCCGCCCGAACTGGGCGAGATTGCTCACCGCATCAATGCGGTGGCCAAGGCGAGCGATGAGACCCTGGTGGCGACGAACAACCACTTCGAGGGTCAGGCCCTTGCCAATGCTCTTGAGCTGCGGTGGCTCATGGGGGGGCGGGAGTCGGTCGCTGCACCCGCCGAGCTCGTACACGCCTTCCCGCATCTGGCAGACATCACCCGCGTGATGGGGCAGCGGGACCTCTATGGCCCGGCCTCGGGCAGGAATCCGGCCTAGCGGTTGCGGTTTGCCCTGTGGCAGGCCGTGCAGTTGCTGGAAAGGCGGTCCAGGGCGTCCTGGGCGCGGCCGTCAGGTTCACTCCCCAGGTAGAAATAGGTGACCGCGGTGGGGCTGACGATGGGTCTTGCCCCGGACGGGTCCGTCACGTCTGAAATGGCCTGGGCCAAATCCCGGGCGGCGGCCAGACTGTCGGCGATCCACTTGCGCTGCTCGGCGTCCGAGTTGCGGATCTCTTCCAGCAGCGAGATTCCCCGCAAGAGTTCGACCATGCGCTCAGCCTCCCGGGCGGGTTCCAGATCAGGGTGGGCCGTGCCGGCCACCCAGTGCTGCTTTCTGCAGAGGACCAACTGGTCAAGGCAACGCGCCAAGTCTGCCATAGAGGCACGGAAGGCGCGCACGCGATGGCGGCTGGGGAAGTCCCAGGCAAGGCTCGTGGTCTGATGCACGGAGGGCAAGTCAGCACGGGCGATGGATTCGTAAAGGCCCGGGTAGGCGCTGGAGGTGCCACACCACTGGCGCATCTCCGCCAGTGCGGTCTCGCGTGAGGCGCCATCCAGGACCAACCGTCCGACGGCCGCCGCGGCAGGACCGCGATGGCGGCCGTGGAAGCAGTGCACATAGAACGGCCCCGGCATCTCGCGGAAGATCTTGACCAGGCGGGCGAGGGTCTCGTCCTCGATGCCCTTGTAGTGCAGGGGTAGGTGGACGTACCGCAGTCCATGGCGAGCAGCCGTTTCAACCTCCGGCGTCTTGCCGTCCACCGAGATCACCGTCTTCACTCCCCACTGTTTCAGGCGTGCGAAGGCCTCTTCGGAGCCGGGCTCTGCGCCGGAGTAGACGCTCTCGCTGAGACGAAAAGCGTTGCGCAGACCGAACTCATTGATCGGCTCCTGGGCGGGCAACTGAACCTCGCTGGCCGACTCAAAGGCGTTGCGCACATTCGCGAGAGGGCCCGCGGTGGGGGGCAGAGAGGCCTGGCCCGGGTCGCTTGCACAACAAGCTCCCAAACCCAGAGCGACCAGAAGGCCACTGAGGGCAAGGCGTCCCAGGGGACGCGGGGAGGATGAGGGGGGCACGAACATGGGATGTGGATCCGACGCCATTGTGCAATGGCCGTGCCGGACGGGGCGCCGGGGGCTCAAGATCCTCGGGCGTTGAGGCCTCATTCCGAGCCTGGACCCTCCTGGGGGGCCAAAAAGTGGGCAAAGCGCCAATCTTGGAGGGGGGTGCTTGGGCCTTCAAGAGACCCGGGGTTCCCCTTCCGTAACGCTCCTGCCCTCGACGAGGGCCCGGTACGTGCAGGGCTGAGGGTATCCTCCTGTCCATGGCCGCCACTCAACTCGTCCAGTTCAACCTATGCCATCCAAAGGCCCCTGAGCGCAGGGTCCAGGTTCGGGTTGAAGGGCCAGAGGGATACGAAGGGGCAGCCAAGGCCCTGCCGCACGTCCTGGTCTTGCACGGCTTCAAGGGCTTCATGCACTGGGGCTTCTTCCCCGAGCTCTCCCAGCGCATAGCTCAGAGGGGCATGGTGGCGGTGAGCTTGAACACTTCCGGTAGCGGTGTGGGTGACGACCTAGAAACCCTGAGCGAAGAGCAAGCCTTCTTTCAGTGCACGTTCAGCCACGACCTGGAAGACCTCGATCTTGTGCGGCAGCATCTCTTGGAAAACGGGCCTTGCGTGGACAGGGACCGTCTCGCGATCTGGGGTCACAGTCGAGGGGGGGGCATGGCCCTGCTGCACGCTGAGCGCTGGGGTGACTACAAGGCCAGCGTCCTCTGGGGTCCTATCAACCGGGTGAAGATCTTCGACGAGGCGACCCGTCTACGGTGGCGCGAACAGGGTGAGGTGCAGATTCCCAACGGGCGTACGGGGCAGGTACACCGCATCGGGCTGGACCTGCTGGACGACATCGAGCGAAACGCCGCGCAACTGGACATCCTCGGTGCGGCAGCCCGCACGCAAACCCCAACCCTTATCGTCCATGGCAGCGCTGACGAAGCGGTTCCCTTGGGCGACGCCGAGAGCATCCAAGCGGCTTTGCCCAAGGACACCGGACACCTCTGCGTGCTACCCGGGGCGGGCCACACCTTTGGCGCCAAGCACCCCTTCGAGGGCTGCGGCGAAGACCTCGAGGCGGCTTTCGGGGTCAGTTTAGACCACCTTCAGCGGCACCTGCCCCTCAGCGACTAGGCCTTTTCCAGGAAGGCCTGCACGTGGGCGCAGGCTTCTTCAGCCAGGACCTCAACCCGCTCGCCGGTGGCGCGCAGGGTGACCTCCACCTTGCCTTCGCTGACCCCGCGCCCTGCGGTGACCTGCACGGGAAACCCGAGCAGCTCGAGGTCCTTGAACTTGGCGCCCGCCCGCACCTTGCGGTCGTCCAGGCAAACGTCGACTCCGGCGGCTTGGAGTTCGGCGTAGAGGCGCTCGCCCACCTCGACCTGGTCTTCCTTGCGCACGTCAACGATGGCCACGGCAACTTCGAAAGGGGCGATGGCTGCGGGCCAGACGATGCCCTTGTCGTCATGGCCTTGTTCCACGGCGGACTGAGCGGTGCGCGAGACACCGATGCCATAGCAACCCATGACGAAGGGCGCGGGCTTGCCATTCTCACCGATGAAGGAGGCCTTCATGGCGGTGGAGTACTTATCGCCGAGCTTGAAGATGTGCCCCACTTCGATGCCGCGGGCTTCCAGCAGAGGGCCCTTTCCATCCGGTGACAATTCGCCCGCCTTCGCCTCGCGCAGGTCGTGATAGGCGGGTGCGGGGAAGTCGCGCCCCGCATTGACGTTGAGGCAATGGAAGCCGGTCTCGTTGCAGCCGGTCAGCAGGTTGGTGCGACCCTCAAGGGTCTTGTCCGCTAGGAGACGGACCTTCTCGTCGAGGCCCACGGGGCCGGCAAAACCGACCTCTGCGCCCGTGAGTTTCACGATCGCCTGGTCCTCGGCCAACTCAAGGGAGAGGCAATCGAGGGCGTTGGTCAGCTTGACCTCGTTGATGTTCAGATCACCACGCATCATCACCGCGATCAGGGCCTCTTCCTCGGCCCAGGTGGCCTTGTACAGAACCGTCTTGGCCATGGCCGCTGCCGGCAGGTCGAAGAAGGCCTCGAGTTGTTCAACGGTGCGCACGTCGGGCGTGGCCGTCTTCTCCATCTCGACCGCTTCGCTACAGGGCGGGGCTTCAGCGGGGATGGAGTCCGCTTTCTCCACGTTCGCGGCGTAGCCCGATTCCTCGCAGTAGAGGATCGCATCCTCGCCGGCTTCGGCGATGACCATGAACTCCTCGCTGCCGCTTCCGCCAATGGCCCCCGCGTCGGCTTGCACGGAGCGAAAGCTCACGCCACAGCGGGTGAAGATGCGCCTGTAGGCGCGATCCATGGCCGCATAGGATTCGTCGAGCCCGGCCTGATCCGCGTCAAACGAGTAGGCATCCATCATGATGAACTCGCGCCCGCGCAAGAGGCCGTACCTGGGCCGGATCTCATCGCGGAACTTGTCTTGGATCTGGTAGAGGTTGACGGGCAGCTGCTTGTAGCTGGTGATCGTCTGGTCGGCGTAGGACGTGATCACCTCTTCGTGGGTGGGGCCGAGGCAGAAATCGGCGCCCTTGCTGTCCTTCAGGGTGAAGAGGATGCCGTCCGCGACATACCTATCCCAGCGACCGGAGCTCTCCCACAACTCCCGGGGGTGCATGATCGGCATCATGACCTCGATGCCACCTTCGGCTGTGATCTCTTCGTTCACGATGGCGGTGATCTTCTTCATCGTGCGCCACATCAACGGGCCGTAGGTGTAGAGCCCCGATGCGGCCTTGACGATGTAGCCACCGCGGGCGAGCAGACGGTGTGAGGGGAGTTCGGCGTCGGCGGGATCATCCCGGAGGGTGACGATGTGGAGTTTGGAGAGGCGCATGGGTCAGGATTGGCTGGGGCTTGCGGTGAGCAACTTGCGCAGGGTGGCGATGACAGAGGGCACCTTCCAGTCGATGCCGGGGTATTCGTGAGCGATCTGGCCCTCGGGAGAGAGAATGACCAGGTTCATGTTGTGGCCGATCATGCCGTTGTCTTCGAGGGAGAAGGTCACGTTGCAGCAACTAGCTGAGGCGCGGATGGCGTCCTCGCCCGCGGTGAGAAACGACCAAGACGTGAAGTCGGCGCCGTAGAACTCGCCGTAGCCCTTGAGGGCCTCAGGGGGGTCTCGCTCGGGGTCGAGGGTGATGCTCACGAGAGCGACTCGCCCTTTGAGCTCCTCGGGAAGAGCGGTTTGAATCTCGGCCATCTTCTTGGTGGTCAGCGGGCACATCGTTTGGATGGGGCAGCTCGTGTAGACGTAGGACAGGAGCACGGCCTGCCCGGCCAGATCGGCGAGTCGCAGGGGTTGACCATCCTGGTCGGTGAACGAGTGCTCAAGAAACTCCCTGAGCTGTTCGGGTGTCGGGCCTTCGGCCGTCTTGGCAGCGCCGCCAGAGGAGTCCGCGCAGGCGCAGAGGGCCAACGAGGTCAGGATCAGGAGGGAGTTGCGCACCGCCGGAGTATGGGCCCCCTGCCCCCGCGCGTCACCGGAAGGGCGGGAAGATCGGGGGGCGTGGGACGGATCTGGGTTACAGGCCCTTCATGCGTTGCCGACGAGCGACCTCTGGCAGGCGCTCAATGGGCAGGGGGCGCTTCCTCCAGCGGATGAAGGCCCATAGGACGAGCAAGCTAAGAACCGCCGTGACCCCGATGGCTAGCGGCCCGGGCGAGTCGTTCTCGGCTGTGGGGGGAGAGCTTTCTTGAGAGATGTGCATGATGGGTGGAGCCATGGGGCCGTGGGCATCATCACCTTCTCCCAAGGTGGAGACAACGTTGTCCAGCCCGTTGCCTGCAGGCTGGATTGCTAGAATCGGGGGCTCATGCCCCCTCTCCGCACACTGTTCCGCAAAGCGTCCATATCGGTGGCAGCCCTGGTGTGTGTGTTTCTGGTCGCTGAGACCCTGACCCGCAGCCTGGAGCCGGGGCCCTTCTCCCTCCTCGATCGCAATCCCTACGTTGTCCACCCCGAAGACCCTCGCGTGGTGCTCCACCGGCCCGGGTTTGAAGGGCGCTGGGATGGGACCTGGTATCACATCAATTCGTTGGGCTTGCGTTGCCCTGCGATTGAAGCGGACGCGCCAGCAGACCGGTATCGCATCGTCGCCCTGGGCGACTCGTGTACTTTTGGCAAGGGCGTCGCCGAGGCCGACACTTGGCCGCGACAACTGGAGACCCTACTGGGCGAGGCCTTGTCCCCCGTGCGCTCGGTGTCTGTGGCAAACCTCGGAGTCAACGGATACTCGGGAACCACCTATGAGCGGATTCTCAGAGAGGTGGGCCTGGGACTTGAGCCGGACCTAGTCGTCGTGGGTTTCAACCTGAACGACTTTCCCAATGCGATAAGAGCTGTGGACGAGCATGTCTTCGGCGACCGCAAGGCTCGGCGCCTGATCTCCCAGGACCTGCGTGACCTGCTGGGGAGGACGGCGACCTACCGTTGGTTGAGGCAGGCCTACTACCACTCACAGCGGGAGGACGACTGGAAGCAGGCAGAGGCTTTCGCGCGTGGGGCGAAGGCTTCGAGCGCAGACGGCGAAGCGTGGATTGAGCAGGTGAAATATCTCGAGAGCATTCGCGACCAGGCCTCAGCCATCGGCGCCCAGACTGCCGTGTTCCTCTTCCCCTATGAGAGCCAGGTCTATCTCGACTCCTTCGACCCGACGCCGATCGATCGTCTGCGCGAAACCTGCGCGGATCTCGAGTTGCCGTTCGTGGATCTGGCCGAGGAGTTCCGCCGTCGCGCTCGCCAGTCGGACCCGGTGGGTGAGCTGTTCTTGAAGGGTGACCGCTATCACCCCAATCGGGAGGGGTACAGGATCGTGGCTGAGGAAGTGAAGGAGCTGGTTTTGGCCCACAAATGGGCCCTCAAGGGGGACTAGGGCCCTCTGGGCGGCAGTGGCTTGGTGTCGCCCGCAAGAAGAGTGAATCATTGGAAGGCCAATACGTAAGTAGTTGGCCTAGGTCACCCATCCAAACCCACCGTTCCATGAACCGACCCACCCTGCTCAGCATTGGCATCATCTGCAACGCGCTGCATGCGTTGCTCCTCCTCCTTGTCTTGGCCATCTTGTCCATGGCCGTTCTGGGCGTGGGGGCATTTGCCGGGCTGAGCGGACCAATGAGTAGCCTGCCCATAGCCGGTCTCATCGCAACGATGGGGATGCTCCTCATCGTGCCCGTCTTCCTGTTCTATCTCCTAGTCCTGGCGTCCTGCTGGGGCAGCTGGAACGGCGAGCGCGGATGGACTTGGACCCTGATTATCCTTTCCGTTCTGGGCTTGATGAACAGCGGACCGCTGAGCATCGTCATCGGCTTGTGCGCCGTGATCGGTGGGCTCCAGGCACTCGGGGTCATCGGGGGAAACGAGACGAGCACGGGCTAGGGCCTTCGCCCCACCCCTATGTGATGGGCGCGGCCAGGTGCTCGACCAGGTCCATTTTGGTCAGGATCCCGACCAAGCAGTTGTCGTCATTGACGACGAGCCCCACGTACCCGCGCGAGAAGCGATCGAGCAGGACGCTGGCGTCGTCGTTCGGGCGGACGGTCTCCACGTTGCGGAACATGACTTCAGCGATACTGCTGGCAAGGGTTGTGCGTCCCTCCACCAGGCCTGCTAGCAGGTCGGACTCGGTCACGATTCCGACCAGTCGCCCTCCATCCAGAATGGGCAATTGGCTGATTCCCTGCTCCTTCATGCGCATGACGCCATCCGCCACGGACTGGGCTCCGTCGGCCGTATGCAGCTCGCGCTGGGGCATGCGACGCAAGACCTCGTCCACGCTCTGATTACCCCAGCTGGGCTCCGTGAAGCCATTCTCCCTCATCCAGCGGTCGTCCATGAACTTGGTCATGTAGTTGCGCACCGAGTCGGGCAGGATGACCACGAATTTCTTGCCGGGGCCCTCACGTCGAGCGATCTCGAGGGCAGCCCACATGGCCGTGCCGGATGAGCCTCCACACAAGAGGCCCTCGCGTCGGATCAGGCGCCGCGCCATGAGAAAGGACTCGCGGTCCTCGGTCTTCACCCACTCATCGATCAGGTCGCGGTCAAGCACGTCCGGGATGAAGTCGTAGCCGATCCCTTCCACCTTGTAGGAGCCCACATCCGCAGGGCCGGCGAGGATCGAGCCCACGGGGTCTGCGCCGACGATCTTGATGTGCGGCGCCTCTTCCTTGAGGAGTCGAGCCACGCCGCTGATCGTCCCGCCCGTTCCGGCTCCGGCCACGAGGTAATCAAACTCACCACCTGTTGCATCGAGTATCTCGCGACCGGTTCCATGATAGTGGGCATCAGGATTGTCCACGTTGGAGTACTGGTCGAGTATGTGAGCGCGTGGAATGATCGCTTGCAGTTGCCGCGCCACGCCGATGTGGCTCTCGGGTGCGTCCCAGGCGGCTTCGGTTGGAGTACGGATGATCTCCGCACCCAAAGCCTCAAGGGCCACCTGTTTCTCGCGGCTCATCTTCTCCGGCATGGTGATCACCATGCGGTAGCCCTTGATGGCCGCCGCGAGGGCCATGCCGATACCGGTGTTGCCACTGGTGGGCTCGATAAGAGTGTCGCCGGGCTGGATACGGCCGCTGCGCTCGGCTTCTTCCACCATTCGCAGGCCGATGCGATCCTTGACCGAGCCTCCTGCGTTCATGAACTCACATTTCACAAGGAACTCACAGCCGGTTTCCTTGCCCACCTGCTGGAGGCGAACGAGCGGCGTGTTGCCGATGGAGGCGAGGATGCTGTCTTGGATCGGGGACATGGTGTGGTTCGTGGGGGGGGCCTTTGGGACGGGCATTCTACCGGGACTCGGAGGTCTGTGGCGGCGGGAGGATGTGGAGGGTTCCCTCGGGGCCGGTCACTACTTGCAGCAGGGCCAAGGCTCTATCTGCGCAGCCTTCTTCCTCGCCGGCGGGCGTCCAGGTGCAGTGGCCGCCTTCAAGGGAGTAGCGCCAACCGTGCCAGGGGCACACCAGCTCACCCTCGTGTCGGGTGCCCTCCCAGAGGGGTCCGTGCATGTGCGGGCACCAGGCCGGGGCCGCGACAAATCGGCCATCGTGGGCGTGGAGGGCATATTCTCCCCAGGGCGTTTGGAAAGGCCGGGGTCCACCCTCCGGCCAATCTTCGGGGCGAACTCCAGTCTCGAACGGCAACCCTGCGGCGGTGTCCATCTTGGGTGTAGGCTACCAGCCCCGCCCTTCGGCGCCTCCCCACACCGTCCATCTTCTGCCGTGAGCCAACGAACCATTGTTCTCAAGGTCCCCCCTGCGGACCAGCAGCGCCTGCGCTCCCGCCTGGATGCTCTCGACCTCGAGTGGCGTAGCGTTCCTCATGCGAGCTTCAGCGCCCGCGGCGAGGGCGCTGTGGTGACACTCTATAAATCGGGCAAGTTGGTGGTGCAGGGTGCGGACCCCGAGGCCTTCGTATTGCAGCACACGGACCTGAACTTACCCGCGGGCGCACAGAAGCAGGCTGAGCCCGCTTCGGCGGCTCCCGAGGCCGACGACCCATTTGCACACGCTACGGGGCCGTTCGTGGGTTCAGACGAGACCGGCAAGGGGGACTACTTCGGGCCTCTGGTCGTCGCCGCCGTGAGGATGGATGCACACCAATCTCAGAAGCTGACGGAGTGGGGTGTCGCTGATAGCAAGAAGCTTACGGACAAGCGCGCGCTCAAGTTGGCCGTGCTGCTGCGAGAAGAGGTTGAGTACACAATCGAGAGCCTCCAGCCGCCCGAGTACAACGCGGAGTACACGCGCTTTCGCACCCTGAATCCACTCTTGGCCGCTCAGCACGCCAAGGCCATTCGCGCTCTGGCCCAACCGGGCGATGCGGTCCTTGTGGACCAGTTTGCCAAGGCCTCTGTCATGGAAGCGGCCCTCGAAGGCAGCGATGTGCGCCTGTTCCAGGCCCACCGCGGGGAGCGGCACGTGGCGGTGGCGGCGGCCAGCATTCTCGCCCGTGCGGAGTTCCTGCTGGGGTTGGCGGAATTGGAGTCCCAGGAGGGGGTCAGCCTTCACAAAGGAGCCGGGCAGCCCACGGACGAAGCTGGCGTGACCTTCGCGCGGGCCAACGGCATGGATGCCTTGGGCCGAGTGGCCAAGTTGCACTTCAAGAACACAGGCAAAATAGCCCGACGCCTCGGCTAGGCTGGGCGCCGTGCCGGATACCTCTTGTTCCCTGCGCCGCCTGGATGGCGACGGCAACCGATTCCTCTTGGTGGACCACCTGGGAGGAGATTCGGTAGGCGATCCTGTCGAACACACGCGCCGAGTGTGTGCGGACGGGGCCTCGGATGTCGACGGTGTCCTGCACCTGGACAGGGATGAAGGTGGGCGACTGGCGATGGCGCTCTACAATCGCGATGGTTCGCGTCCTGAGACCTGCGGCAACGGGCTGCGCTGCCTGGCCTGGCACGCGGTGGATGTGGGCTACGAGGAGTGCGGCAGTTTCGAGATCTCAACGGACGCCGGCCTCACCTGTGCGCAAGTACAGCGGACCTCTGAGGGTGAACTGGAGGTCCGAGTTTCCCTCGGCCCCATCCGGATAATCGAGCCCGTACCCCTTGAGGGCCCCGTTCCCGAGGCGACCTGGGTCGACTGCGGCAACCCGCACCTCGTGCTCTTCGGAGACGGTCTGGCCGTCGAGGAATGGGGGCCGCGTCTGAGCCGCGACTCCAGATTCCCAAGCGGCATCAACGTGGAGTTTGTCCAAATGGGCCCGGCGAGCCTTCTGACCCGGGTCTGGGAGAGGGGCGTGGGGGAGACCGCAGCCTGTGGCAGTGGCGCCTGCGCTGTGGCGCGAGTGGCGGTAGAGCACGGTCTCGCGAGCTGGCCCGTGCGGGTCGAGCTGCCCGGCGGCGTCCTTACCATTAGCCCCTGCGAGGGCGGTGACGGGCTTTGGCTACAGGGAAGCGTGCACGCTGTGGTTGACGGCCCGCTCTAGGGCCCGGATCAGAATATGGGTTTCCTCCCCCAACTACTGACAGCCGTGGCCCTGCTAACGGTGGCCCAGCTAGGCCTTGTCCAAGGCCAGGCCTCGGCTCTTTGGGGCCTGTTGTTGTTGCTGGCTCCCTACGTGGTCGGGAGGCTGAGCCGCCGATCCATGCTTGCGGGCCACTTCCGACGCGCATCACTTCTGGGGCGTCTCTTGGGCCTCTGGAGTGTGGTGGGGTTTGGAGTCTTCGTGCTCGGCACGAACTGGATAGCTCTTCTTCGTCAATGGTCGGGGTCGTCTTTGGATCCGGAGTCCTGGCCCGAGCTAACCCTGATCCCGGCGTTCGCACCCTTCGTCATCCTGCAGGTGCTTTGCATCGACGCCGAAGCTCGGGTGAATACACGGCCGGGAGTGGGGCGCAGCGCGGCCCGGGGGCTTGCTCTGCGGATGTTTCTGAGCACGGTCACGCCCCTGGCGGTCTATCTGGGAGTACTTGGGGTGGTGGGTGCGGTCCCCCTCGCCCGAACCCTCGTGGAGGAGGTGGATCTCTACCACGCCCTCTTCCTGACCTTGCTCTTGGTGGGCATGAGCCTGGGCGTGCCGCACCTCATCGCCAATGCCTGGCGCACGCGCCCACTGGAGCCGGGCCCCACGAGCGAAATACTGGGCCGCGTGGCAGAGCGAGCGGGGTTTACCTGCCGCGAGGTACGCGTGTGGGACACCGGGAACCTGATTGCAAACGCCGCCATCGTGGGTGTCGGGCGGCGACGCCTCGTCCTGCTCTCGGACGCGCTGCTCCAGACCCTGGGCCCGCGCGAGTTGGCCTCGGTCTACGGCCACGAGATCGGCCACGCCAAGTGCCGCCACGTGAGCATTTTCTTGGCCTGGAGTCTGGGCTTCTTTCTGGCTGCCGACCTTCTGGCACCGGCCAGCGAACTGTGGGGGAGCGTCTTCCTGGCGGGGGCCCTCGGGACTTGGATTCTGTGTTTTGGTTGGTTGTCGAGGCGCTCGGAGCTGGAGGCCGACCTGTACAGCTTGAACCTGCTGGGGGATTCGGAAGCCTTGGCCTCGGCTCTGGGTCAGGTGGGCCAGCGGATGAGCGATCGCGGTGGTTGGCGCCATTTCTCCGCTTCAATACGCATGGGATTCCTCGCCAGCGTCTCGACGGATCCCGAGGTGGGGCGCCGATTCAAGCGTCGGATGCGGGTGGGGGCGTGGCTCGGAGCCGGGCTCTTGGCCGTGACCGGGGCGCTGGAATTGAGGCAGATGGGCGAGGCCTACGGACCGCAGCGCACGAGGGCTGACTTGGCGCTGGGACGCTATCCGGCGGCCATCGCACGCGCCGCAAAACTCGATGGGGAGTGGTCGGAACTCCGGGCTCTGACACAACTTGTGGCGAGTCTGGCGGAGCGTGGCCCGGTGGGCGAAGAGCAGCTTGAACGGGCCCTCACCGAGGACTTGAACCGGAAGGAATGGGTGCGCGCTGGTGGTTGGGCGGCACTCCTGGCCCTCCGCGGGAGTGCGCCTGCGACCGACTTTCTGCGCCTCATGGAGTTGGTCGACGAGGGGGCGGGCGGGGGCCGGGAAGCGGAGAGTTTGGAGGCCCGATTACCCCCCTCCTGGAAGGTCCCCCACTGACCTATCCGACGGGGTGCTGGGCGCAAGACACTATTATTGTGAGGCTGTTGGGTGGAAGAACAGCCCTGGGGGGGTGATAATCGCCCCTTCATTCCGAGCTTGAGGACCCTTGGTGCACCGCATTCCGAGGGGCTCTTGAGAGCCCCTAAGAGCCCTCCCGATTCACCCCGCACCATGAGTTCCGACTCACCTTCCATGCCCTATAAATCTCCCCAAGAGGAGCTCTCCGGGCCAGGACTTGAACTGCGTCGCGCGCTGGCAAAAGTGTGCGAAGACCGTGCGGCGTCGGGTGCCAAATTGGTGCGGGATGCGTCCGGCGTTCTCTTGGATTGGCTTGCGGTTCTTCCTGACCGACATGGTGTCGTTGGAGAAGCGGAGCAGATCCAATCCGAACGGACAGACGAGTGGGAAGCACTCGGCGAAGCGCTCGAGCTGGGTATGGGCGACCTGCGAGAGGAACAGGGTTGGCGCGGCACCGTTGCCAGTTGGCTCTACACGATTGACCAACTGATGGAAGGTGGGCGTTGCGGCCAGTACCTCGCCCAAGACGGCACGACATCGGTCCAGGAATTCTTGGCCGAGGAGATGGGCCTATGGCTCGGGGGTGCCGGTGCGGGTGAAGCACCTTGGAATGGCGCTCCGCTCGCCGCCGGCCGTCGACTTCCCGATCGCGGGCAGTGCGCCCAGCAGCTTCTGGTGGAGCTGGATCGCGGCGAAGTGATCTGCGTGCACGGCTACTCCGACACCGTTGCCCTGGCCTTGGAGGCCGCCGGACAAGGCGGCCTGGCACCAGAGGTCATCGTCTCGGAAGGTGGTCCTGACCTTGGTGGCCGGCGTCTGGCGCGACGGCTGAACAAGGCGGGATTGCACGTGCGCTACGTGTACGACTCGGCCCTGCACATCTGGGCCACAAGGGCCGACCGAATTTGGCTCGGTACAGAGGCCGTCGGAGCCGAGGCATTCCTGGGCCTCATGGGCTGCGCTCACCTTTGCGAACAGGCCCGGCTTCAGGGCGTCCCCGTTGCCGTTCTGGCTTCAAGCGACAAGCTCCTGCCCAGCGGCTGGCCTCTGGCCGCCCCGGCGTGGGGCCAAAGCTCAGCCTGGCAGCTGTGGGGTGATGCGCCGGAGGGGGTTCGGGTTGAATCCCAGCCCTATGAACTCGTCTCGGCCGACCTTCCCAACGTATTTGTTTCTGAATCAGGCCCCTCGACGGCCGCTGACTATTCCCTGCGCTTCCTGCGCACGGCGGAGGGCGACCTGCCCTCTCTCTCGAAGACCCCATGACGGACATCCAAACCGAGCCCTCATCCAATCCGGCCGTCCCGCGCAGTATCACGCGCGAGATGCATGAGTCGTACCTGACCTACGCACTCAGCGTCATCCACTCGCGGGCCCTGCCCGACGTGCGCGACGGCCTCAAGCCCAGCCAGCGCCGGATCTTGGTCGCCATGAACGACCTGAACCTGGGCCCGCGGGCCAAGTACCGCAAGTGCGCCAAGATCGCCGGCGATACCTCGGGCAACTACCACCCGCACGGTGAATCGGTCATCTACCCGACTCTCGTGCGCATGGCGCAGGACTTCTCTCTGCGCTACCCGCTCGTGGATGGGCAGGGCAACTTCGGCTCGATCGACGCCGACCCGCCCGCAGCCATGCGATACACCGAGGCGCGAATGACGGGCATGTCCACGGAGTTGATGAGCGATCTCGACAAGGACACTGTCGAATTCGAGCCCAACTACGACGAGACGCGGACGCAGCCGACAGTGCTGCCCAGCCGTTTCCCCAACCTGCTCTGCAACGGATCGGACGGCATCGCTGTTGGCATGGCGACGTCCATGCCGCCCCATAACCTGCGCGAAATCTGCACTGCGGCCCTCGCCATCCTGGACGATCCGGAAGTCTCCATCCGCGCTTTGATGGATATCGTTCCGGGGCCCGATTTCCCGACAGGTGGCATCATCATGGGCCGCCATGGAATTCACAGCGCGTACACTACCGGTCGCGGCCGAATAAGGGTTCGCGCACGGCATCACGTAGAGGACATGGGCAAGCGACAGCGCCTAGTCTTCACTGAGATCCCCTATCAGACGCGCAAGGCGGCTGACAAGACGGGCATCATCGCCAAGATGGTGGAGGTGGTCAAAGATGAGCGCATCACGGGCATTCACAACGTCGAGGACCACTCCAGCAAGGACGGGATGTGGCTGATCGTGGATCTCAAGCGCGGCGAGGACCCAACGGTCATCGCCAATCAGCTCTTCAAGTACACGCCACTGCAGACGACTTACTCGATCATCAATCTGGCGATTCACCAACGCCAACCGCGCACCCTGAACCTGCGCCAGTTGATCGACGCCTATCTCGCGCACCGCAGGGACGTGATCCGGCGCCGGACCTCGTACCTGCTGCGGAAGGCCGAGGCTCGCAAGCACATCGTAGACGGACTCCTGATCGCCACCGACAACATCGATCGGGTGATTGAGATCATCCGGGCGTCGGCGGATCGCGAAGCGGCCAAGGGTGCACTGAGCGCTGAGTACCAACTGTCAGATCGTCAGAGCCAGGCCATCGTAGATATGCGCCTTGGCAGCCTAACTGGGCTGGAGCGCGACAAGTTGCTGACCGAGCACGCATCCTTGCTGGAGGAGATCACAGATCTGAAGGACATCCTGGAGCGCGCCGTAAGGGTGACGGCGATGATGCGCGAGGACCTTGAGGATCTGATCAAGGTCTACGGCGACGAACGTCGCACGGAGATCTCTTCGGAAGAGGTCGACACAGACTTCGACATGGCGGACCTGATCACCGAAG
Source organism: Planctomycetota bacterium (assembly GCA_012959525.1). Taxonomy (GTDB): domain Bacteria; phylum Planctomycetota; class UBA1135; order UBA1135. The sequence goes on along the minus strand of DUDB01000051.1, from coordinate 166,137 downwards.
ACCTGATGGCGGTGACCTTCAGCCGTGATGGGTACGTCAAGCGCATGAGCCTCGACACCTATCGGGCCCAGGGCCGCGGCGGCGTGGGCATCAAGGGAGCCGACGCCAAGGAGGGGGACGTGCTGAAGTCCCTATTTGTGGCCTCGACACACGACAACATCCTGTGCTTCACCAACATGGGCCAAGTCTTGTGGTTGAAGGTCTACAACCTGCCAGAGGCGACGCGAACGTCCAAGGGCCGCTCGATCACCAACCTCCTGTCTCTGCGGGAGGGGGAGGACATCTCCTCGCTGCTGCGGGTCCCCGAGTTCGACGATGAGAGCTTTGTCGTCTTCGCGACTCGCAAGGGCGTCGTGAAGAAGACCGTCCTCTCGGCCTACTCGCGCCCCAAGAGGGGCGGCATCAAGGCCATCCTGCTCGAAGAGGGGGATGCCGTCGTTGGTGTCAGCTTGTGCCGCAAGGGCGACACGATCCTAATGGCGTCCTCGTCCGGCCGCTCCATTCGTTTCGACGAGCAGGCGGCGCGCGCCATGGGTCGCACGGCGCGGGGAGTGCGAGGTATCAAGCTCAAGGGCGACGACGAGGTAGTTGGGATGGTCGTGGCAGAAGAAGGCGCCGATCTTCTGACCGTCTGTCAAAACGGCCACGGCAAGCGCACTCCGCTTGAGGACTACCCGATCAAGGGTCGCGGTGGGCAAGGCGTGATCAACATCCGTACCACCACCCGCAACGGGCCGGTCGTTTCGGTTCGCCAGTGCAGGGCAGAGGATGACGCCATGCTGATCACGGAGCGCGGAATGATCGTTCGCTCCCATGTGGAGAGCATCTCGTGCATTGGCCGCAACACACAAGGGGTGCGCATAGTGAACCTGCGCAAGGACGATCACCTAGTGGCAATCGAGGTCGTGAGCGAGGCGGACCTGGAGCGTTTCAATTCCTCGACTGCAGGCGATGAGACCGGGGAAGGTGGCGCGGAGGCTGCAAACCCGGAGCCCGAGGCGCCGTCTGATTCTGGCGCTGATTCTGTCGCTGATTCTGGCGCTGGCCCAGCCGTGGAGGCTGACCCCGATACGGATTCCGAAACCGACAGCCCCGACGAAGCCTAGACGCGAGGGAGCCCCACATGACCCTGCTCGAGCAGCTCAGTGAAGACGTGAAAGACGCCATGCGTGCAGGCGAAAACCTGCGCCGGGACACTCTGAGGATGGTTCTTGCCGCCATGAAGAACCGCCGTATCGAGGTGGGCGAGGATCTGGACGGGGACCAGCAGCTTGCCGTGCTGCTCTCGGCCGTCAAGTCGCGCACAGACAGCGTGACCCAGTACGAGGCCAACGGCCGTCAGGATCTGGCCGACCAGGAGCGTGCCGAGATTGAGGTCATCCAGGGCTACCTCCCCAAGCAGCTCGGCGAGGAGGAGACCGCTGAAGTCGTTCGCACCAAAATTGCTGAGCTGGGCCTGACATCCAAGAAGGAGATGGGGCAGCTGATGAAGGCAATCATGGCTGATCACAAGGGAACCGTGGATGGCAAGTTGGTCCAGCAAGTGGCTGCCCAAGAGTTGGACTGAGCCAAGTCTCGCATGGGGGTCGGGCCGTCGTCTCGCCTACCCGACAGTTGAATTAGGTCGCCCTGAGTGGTAAGCATTGACCTGTGGGGGGAAGCGGAAAGACCAAGGGTGAGGATCTTGTTGGGCGCCACAAGAATCTGGGAAAGCGAACGGCTCTGCTCTCGAGCCTGACGCTTCTCAGCCGCATTCTTGGGCTGCTGCGCGAGAAACTGAGCGCGACCCTTTTTGGAGACACTTCGGCCGTCTTCGATGCGTTCATCACGGCGTGGCGCGTGCCGAACCTGTTCCGACGCTTCCTTGGAGAGGGCGCACTCTCGACCGCTTTCCAAACGGCTCAGACGGAAACCGAAGGGGCCCACGGAAAAGAGGCTGGCCGCAGGCTGTTCCACGATACGGCGCGGATGCTGACGGGCCTGCTCCTGGGAGTGATGGTCGTGACCATGGGGGCCATTTATCTGATGCCCGATCAGATGCCGGTGACCGGCTGGAATTGGCTGGGGAGCGACCCGGCCCCGGTGCGGGAGTTGGCGCTGAGGGTGATGCCCTTCGTTCTATTGGCCTGTCTCTCGGCACTGGCGACCGGGGCCCTCCACGTACGCGGCAAATTCGAGCCTCCGGCTTGGGCGCCGGTGTGCATGAACGTCGTCTGGATCGCGACCCTGCTGGCTCTGCCCTGGCTGGTGGGCGATGCCGCGCCGGGGGTGGAGCGCGATCTCGAACGGGCGAAGTTCCTCGCTTGGGGCGTTCTCCTGGCCGGCGTCGTGCAGTTGGCCGTTCAGGTTCCGACCCTGCGGGCACAGGGGTTGATGGGGCCACAGGCCTCCCTGGTTCCCCGCCCTGTCGGAGCTCCAGGGGCCTGGACCGTGCTGAAGCGCAGTGCTCCCTTGGCCCTGGGCGCCGCGGTGTACCAGATCAACGTGATGGTCGACGGGCTCATGGCGGAAGGTCTTCTGCCTGACGGTGGGCCGACCTGCTACTACTACGCTGGGCGGCTTCAGCAGTTCCCGGTAGCTATGGTTGCAGTAGCTGCTACGAGTGCCGTTTTTCCGCTTCTGCAGGCCCACGCCCAAGGCCGGGATTTCTTGGCGACCCGCAAGCTCCATGATCGAACCCAGCGGGCGATAGCATTTTGGGCCCTTCCTGCCACCTGCGGGCTCTGGATCTTGGCCGAGCCCGTGGTTGCAGTCTGTCTGGGCGGCGGTGAGTTCGGGGCAGAGGGGATTGAGCGGACTAGCGAGGCTCTGCGTCTTCTGACCCTCACGATCCTCCCGGTGGGTGCCTCAGGGCTTCTGGCCCGCACCTATTACTCCATGGGGGACATGAAGACCCCCGTGCGCATTTCCAGTGCCATGTTGATTACCAACATCGTGCTGAACGTGGTTTTCATCCGGGGCATGGGCATGGACGTTGCCGGCCTCGCTCTCGCAAGTGCCATCACCGCCTGGGGCAACCTGCTGCTGCTCTTCCCGGGATTGGGAGGACGTCTCGGACTTCCAGCTACAGAGGACCCACTTTTGGGACCAACGGTTAGAATGGCCCTCGCTGCCGCTGTGTGCGGACTTGTTGCTGGCGTGACCCATGACCTTGGGAGTGAGCCACTCGGCGACCTGGGGGCACTGGCGCTCGCAGTGGGGGCCGGAGCATTCGCCTACGCTCTTGCGGCCCGGGCCCTCTCCATCAAGGAGTTCCGCGAGCTCCAAGAGCGCGTCCGCGCCAAGCTCCAGAATCTCAAAGGTGGGTCCGATTGAATGTGACGCGGCGGCGAATTGTGAAGACCCCGATCTTGAAAGTAGGGACAAGGGAAGAGAAGATCGCCCCTCGCCCAAAGGTCCGTTCAACCGCAAGGATCTCCGCCCTGATGGAGGTCTGCGACGAACCCGCGGAGCGAACAACCCCATGACATATAGGAGATGACTGCGTGATTCCCGCTCAACCTGCCGACAGCGCCAAGACAACGTTCGCGACCAACCTGAACCAAGGAATGACAGCCACGGCTACCGAGGCTGTCACCGGAAACGAACGCGAGGTGCTTGATCCTGCCAGCGCAAAGGCGGCGATCGAGTCGGAGGACCCCCCCGCAGATCTTCCCGATCCTTGCCTGACGGACAACGCCAAGACGGTCCTCGGAAGGCGGTACCTGAAGAAGTCGCCGGAAACGGGCGAGGTCATCGAGACTCCGCGCCAACTCTTCTGGCGTGTGGCTTCGCACGTGGCGCGGGCCGAGCTGTCCTTCAACGCCGGCGCCTGGACGAGGTCTCTCGCAGTGGCGCGGGATTACTACATGTTGATGGCTGAGCGGCGCTTCATGCCTAACAGTCCTTGCCTCATGAACGCTGGTCGGGAGATGGGGATGCTCTCCGCCTGCTTCGTGCTTCCCGTGGAGGATTCAATCGAGGGCATCTTTGATTCGATCAAGGCCACGGCACTGATCCAAAAAGCTGGTGGTGGTACCGGCTTCAGCTTCTCACGCCTGCGGCCCGCCGGCGACATAGTGCGCTCTTCGGGGGGAACCACGGAGGGGCCCTTGTCGTTCATCGAGGTCTTCTCGAAGGCGACCGATGCCATCCAGCAGGGCGCGTTCCGGCGTGGTGCGAACATGGGGATCATGCGCGTGGACCACCCCGATGTGATGGCGTTCATCACCTTCAAGGACGACCCCACCAAGATCACCAACTACAACATCTCTGTGGCCATCACGGACCGCTTCATAGACGAGCTCAAGGCCGACCCGGGGACGATCCACCAGGTACAAAACCCCCGCACGCAGGTCTGGTCGCAGGTGGAGAAGCGTGACGATGAGGGCGGAGGAACAGGCGAGTACTGGACGGTAGGAGAAATCTGGGACGTGATGACCGAGCACGCTCACCGTTCTGGCGAGCCCGGAATTATCTTCATCGACCGCATCAATGCGCGTAACCCGATCAAGAACGTGGGCCTGATCGAAGCCACGAACCCCTGTGGCGAACAGCCCCTGCACCCCTACGACTCCTGCAACCTGGGCTCCATCAACCTGGGCCGCTTTGTGAGCACCGAAGGCGGCAAGCCGACCTTCGACTGGGAGGACTACAAGTCCGTCATCCACACGACTGCGCGCTTCCTCGACGATGTGATCGAGGTCAACCGCTACCCCTTGCCGCAGATCGACAACATGTCGAAGACGACGCGTCGCACGGGTCTGGGCGTGATGGGTTTTGCTGACGCCCTGTTCAAGTTGGGTCTGGCTTACAACTCGGAAGCGGGGACGGAGTTCGGGTCGGAGGTGATGCGCATCCTGAATGATGAGTCACATATGGCTTCCGAGATTCTGGCGGACGAGCGTGGGTGCTTCCCCGCCTGGGAAGGCTCGGACTGGGAGAAGCAGGGCCGCAAGATGCGCAACTCCTACACCTCGACTATCGCGCCTACCGGGACGATCTCGATCATTGCCGGTTGCTCCGGCGGCATCGAGCCCATGTTCAGCTTGGCCTTCAACCGGCAGGTCATGAAGGACACCGAGGGCAACCCGACGGTGATGCGCGAGGTCAATGAGGTCTTCGAAACGGCGTCCAAGGATGCGGGCTACTACAGCGAGGAGGTGGTCGAGCAGCTCCTCAACGGCGACCCCCTGGGCTGCATCGAGGGCGCGCCGGAAGATCACAAGCGCGTGTACGTCACCGCTCACGACATCACCCCGGAGTGGCACATGCGCATGCAGGCTGCCTTCCAGCAGCACTGCGATTCGTCGATTTCCAAGACCATTAACTTCCCCCACGACGCAACGGTGGACGAGGTTCGTGAGGTCTACCAGTTGGCCATTGACCTCGACGTGAAGGGGGTCACCGTCTATCGGGATGGATGCCGCGACATGCAGCCGATGACTCGAGCGACCACTGAGCACAGTAAGAAGGGGGAGGAGTCTGCAGCCACTGAAGCCGCGTCGGTGACGGCCGGTGGAACTCTGAAGCCCATGAAGTTGCCCGAGATCATGCCGGCCCTGCGCCTGACCCAACTGACGCCCTTTGGGAACATGCACATCAAAGTCACCGTGGACCCCAAGACGGGGCACGAACGAGAGGTGTTTGCCCAACTCGGCAAGGGTGGCGACGTGGCCAACTCGGACCTGGAAGCGATCTGCCGCATCCTCTCCCTGTGGCTGCGCTCAAACGGAAGCCTTGAAATGGCCGTCCGGCAGTTCTCCGGCATCGGCTCGAGCCTGACCGTGCCGACCAAGGACGGCAACGTCAATTCGCTCGCGGACGGAATGGCGACGGCGCTGTACCGTTACATGAAGGTCAAGCGTGAGCATGGACTGGAAGCTATGTTGCTCGGGCGTGTGGGCTCAGCCGACACGAGCGCGAGTTCTAAGTCCGCAACCCCTTCATCTGCCGGGGGCGGGGGCTCGGGTTCGCCCATGAGCAGCCGGCCGATCTCGCGCGTCAAGCGGGAGAGGGAGATGGCCAGCTACAAGGTCAAGTGCCCGGCGTGCAGCTCGAACCTCGCCTTTGAAGAGGGTTGTATGAAGTGCTACGGGTGCGGCTTCAGCAAGTGCTAGACGAGGGTCCCACCAAAGGTGGGGCCTAGACCGCTGGATCAGATACAGGCAGGGCCGCGACCCAAGGGTGGCGGCCCTGCTTTTATGGAAAGGAGTTCAGCGCCAACTCACTAAGGCCGACCGTCGCCTTCCTTCCCCTCCTTTTTGGCCTTGGCGTCCCGACCGAAGATGTCGGGGTCACCATCCGGTGTTCCCGGAATCTCCGTGCCGTAGATGGAGAGGCGCTTTTGGTTCGGGGAAATCCTGCGGGCGAAGGTCAGCACTTGCCCCTCGCCCCAAGTGAGCTCGAGGAAGGCGCCGTTGACGGATATCTCAAAGTTGCGCTTTCCGCCGGGGTCCTCGAAGGCGATCTCCCCCTCCTCCTCGTCGATGTAGGACCCCATCAGGGTTGAACATGCCAGCGTATTGCCCGTGCGAATGAACTCGGCCACGAAGGCCTGGTAGCCATCCTCGGGTGCATCGCCAAAGTCGTCGTCCTCCCAGTAGGCCTCCAGTTGCAGGGAGAGGTGTCCGTCCTGGATCAACATGAATCCCAGTGCCTGCCTTCCCAGCTTCGGGTAGTCCTCGACTTCCATGTCGAGCAACTGCCAGGCGCCCTCCAGGGCAGAGTCCTCGCCCTTGGCCTGGGGGGGAACCCGCCCAAAGATGTCTCGTTCCAGCGGCGGGCCGTCCGTCGGCGGGGCCTTCTTGCCCTCATCGTCTTGTAGGCCAAGGGACAGAAAGGCCAGAGCAAGGGGCAGGCAAGCGATCGGAAGGCGCAAGAGCAAATGTCGGGAGGACGTGGGGCGCATGGGAATTCTCTCCGCGGATTGGGAACCATCGGGGACCAACACACGCTGCCCCCCCGGAGGAGCATAGACTGTCCGGGCCCCCTTGAGTCCATCCCCATCGAGGCCACAGACGCCGGTCCCCCTCCTCTGCGCGCCAATCCCACTCCATGAAGGGCCGAACCCCCAAGCACCAAGCCCGCGGATCCCGTGTCCACTTCATTGGGCTTGGGGTCAACATGGCCTTGGCGGCGATCAAGTTGCTGGGAGGATTGTGGGCGGGATCGCCCGCGCTCTTGGCTGATGGCGTGCACTCCCTCTCCGACGGGGTGACCTCGCTGGCCGGCTTGCTCTCTTTTCGCTGGGCGGGCAAGCCCGCGGACGAGGACCATCACTACGGCCACGGCAAGGCGGAGGCCCTGGCGGCGGCGCTCGTGGGTCTCGTACTTGTCACGGCCGGAGTTCTCCTGATCATCGACGCCATGGTTGGAGAGGATCCGCGCTATGAGGAGCGTTCAAAGGGGATCCTGGCCATGAGCATTGCGGGCGTATCGGCGGTGGTGAACGCGTGGCTCCACAGGTTGGCCGCCAGCACGGGGCGGGACCTGCAAAGCCCCTCCCTCATGGCCCTCGCCCGGGACTGTTATTCAGATGCCCTAGCTAGCGGACTTGTCATCATTGGCGTGGGATGTTCCATGGCGAATCTGCCCCGGGCGGAGAACTTGGCGGCGGGCGTTATCGGCGGTTTGATCCTGCTCATGGGCCTGAAGACCCTGCGGGGGGCAACCGACATACTCATGGATCGCGTTCCAGATCCGAACCTGCGCGCGGACATCACCGCGACGGTCAACCTGGTGGAGGGTGTGGAAGGTGTGGAGCGGGTTGGTATTCATCCTTTGGGGCACCAGCTGCGCGTGGACATGGAGATTTCGGTGGATGGCGACCTGAGTGTCCGTCAGGGACACGTAATCGCCCACAAAGTGGAAGAATCAATCATTGCGAGCGAGACGCGTGTCGTAGAGGTTGCGGTCCACGTCAATCCCAAGGACAGTAGCTCGCACCAGTAACACCACCTTGTGCCAGGTGATGCGCCACCCATGATTCGACCCCTTCTTGCCCTTTTCGCCCTCTGCCTTAGCCCCCTTGTCTCGGCCCCTGTCGCCGCCCAAGGGAACGAAGCCAAGGCCAGCCTCTACACGCGCATTGATGGCGAGCGCGCTAGCGCGGCACTCATCCTGCGCGTCACCCCCGGTTGGTACGTCTACCACACTGAACTCGGCCACCCCGATGCGATCGGCACCCCTCTGCAGTTGGAGCTCAACTCGGAGGGCATTGAATGGGGCGAATTTGTCTTGCCTGAACCGCACGTCAAGCAGGTGAAGGACGAGGTGCTGGGCGCGTACACCTACAACTACCACGTCGGCAAGATCACCGCCTACGCCACCGGCAAGGTGACCACACCGGGTGCCGTTGACGACGCGCAGTTGCACCTCACGGGGCAGACCTGCACAGACCTCACCGGGGTTTGCGTCCCTTATGAGGAGACGGCGACCAGTAATGGAGAGGGCCGTGACAAGTACTGGGCCGGGTGGCCGGAGAGCTTGGGTGCCGTGGCCGCCGCTGCCGTCGAGGAGCAGGCCAGTGTGCCATCAACGGCAAACCCCCAAATTCCAAGCCGCCCGCTGGCCTTGGGCCCGCCAACCCGGCGTGCCCCACCCAGCAATGTAAGCGGCATTCTCTGGGCGCGTGCGGACGAGGGAACCGAGTCGGTGCGGGCCGTGATCCAGCTGGAAGTGGCCGAGCACTACCACATCTACCACGGCCCAACGACCGAAGACCTGGGCCACCCCGAGGCCATCGGAACGCCGACGACCGTGACCTTTGAGAGTGAAGAAGTGGAGTGGGACAGCGCCCGCATGCGCATGCCGACTCCAGAACGCACGGATCAGGGCATGCCGGCCATGGAGGGGGATGGGAACATCTGGATCAACACCCACCATGACACAGTGCGCATTGAGATTGAGGGTTTCCTCTACGACACCTTCGACCCCGCTGACGTCGTAGCGCACGTGAAGGGCCAGGTGTGTGACGACAACGGTTGTCAGAATTGGGCACTGAGCTTGGAGGTCTCCGGTACGGGGCCCGACGATGCTTTTGCATGGGAGCCCACCGTCCAGGCAGGACCGGACGTGGGAGCGGACGTGGGAGCGGACGAGAGGCCTCGCCCGTCCTTGCTCAAGTTCCTGTTGGCGGCCGTGGGTTGGGGACTTTTCACCCTCCTGATGCCGTGCACCTACCCCATGATCCCGATCACGATCTCATTCTTCACGAAGCAGGCGGATGCTCGGGATGGCAACGTGCTGCCGCTCTCCCTCACCTACGGCGTGGGCATCGTGAGCGTGTTCATCCTGATCGGGCTCGTCTTTGCGCCGGTCATCATTCCCTTCGCCACCCACCCCGTAACCAACATCGTCATCGGGGTGCTGTTTCTCTTCTTCAGCCTGGTTCTCTTCGGGTTCATCCAACTGCAACCGCCTCGCCGGATGATGGCCGTCGCGGGGAAGGCCTCGGCTACAGGGGGGTACCTCGGGGTTTTCATGATGGGGGCGACCCTGGTGGTCACTTCCTTCACCTGCACCGCCCCCTTTGTCGGGACCCTTCTGGGGTCGGCGGCCACGGGCCAAGGGGCGGGGCAGGACGTTCTGCGCATCGTCTTGGGCATGGGCGTCTTCGGATTGACGATGGCCACCCCCTTTGTGTTCCTGTCCCTGGTGCCCGGCAAAATTCAACAGATGCCCCAGGCGGGCGAGTGGATGAATACGCTAAAGGTGTTCCTTGGATTTATTGAAATAGCGGCGGCGCTCAAGTTCATTTCTAACGCGGACATCGTCTGGAACTGGGGCATCCTGGGGCGTGACGTCTTTCTGGCAGCCTGGTGCGTGATCTTCGCCGCAGCCGGGATCTACCTCATTGTGCAGGCAAGAAAATCAGGCAGGCCGAAATCCAGGCAATCGGGCATCGGCTTTGCGACGATCTTGCTCGCGGGCTACTTCGGCTACGGGGTGCCGGGCAACGCCCTGGACGAGTTTGTGACAACACCCCTGCTGCCTCCGTACGTGGTCTTCGAGTCTGCCTCGCCAACCAGGGCCTCGCACACCATCATCAAGGATGACTGGCAGGCGGCCATGACGCGAGCACAGTCCGAGGGCAAACTCGTGCTCGTGAACTTCACCGGGTTCACATGAGTGAACTGCCGCAAGATGGAAGAAGGTGTCTTCCTGCACCCGGCGGTCGCCGGCCCCCTCACCGAGCACTTCATCGAGGCCCGTTTGCATGTGGATTATCCACGCAACATGGAACGCGAACTGGAGATGACAGGTAGCAACTCCCAGCCCCTCTTCCTGGTTGTCGATCCGGCCAGTGAGGAGGTCCTCGGGCGTCACGACGGCCCCTCCCTCATTTCCGACGAGCCGTTCATCCAGTTTCTGGATGATGCGTGGGCCAAGCGAGAGCCGGGCGACGCGCCCTAGTGAAAGCCGAGGGCCATGCCGCCTTGGTAGACGGCGAAGCTGGCGACCCAGGCCAGAACGGTCATGTAGCCGAGCATGAAGAATGGCCAGCGCCAGGTGCCCGTCTCCCGCTTGACCACGGCGACGGTGCTCAGGCACTGACAGGCAAGGGCGAAGAAGACCAGCAGGGAGAGGCCTACAAGTGGGGTGTAAACGGGGGCCCCATCAGAGCGCTTCTCCTCGCGCATCTTCTTTCGAAGCTTACTCAGGGTGGCACCCTCACCTTCCCCGGCCCCATACACCACGGCCATGGTAGCCACGAAGACCTCGCGGGCGGCTAGGGAGCCGATCAGACCTACGCCAATCTTCCAGTCAAAACCCAAAGGAGCGATTGCCGGCTCGATTGTGTGGCCGAGCTTTCCCGCCCAACTGTGTTCGCGCTGCAGGGCACCCCGTTCGCGCTGGATCTCCGTTGTCGCGACGGCTCGCGTGGCGGGGTCCAGTTCAGCCTGCTCTAGAGCGGCCAGGCGCGCATCCAGAGGCTGTGCATGAGCGTCGCTCAAGCCCGGATAGTCTGATAAGAGCCACAGGCCAACCGTGCAAGCCAGAATGACCGTCCCGGCTTCGGTGACGAACACCCTTCCCTTCTGGAAGACCATGCGCCCAACGACCCTCGCTTGGGGCAACCGGTAGGGAGGCAATTCGAGAATGAGGGGAACGTTGGGGCCCTTGATAAGGGTGCGCGAGAGAACCCCTGCAGCGACCAGGGCGATGATAGTGCTGAACAGGTACATGCCGACCAGCAGCAGACCTTGTACGTCGATCCAGCCGGTGTCCCCTCCGGTCGGAAACAGTGCGCCAATGATCAGCGTGTAGACGGGTAAGCGCGCTGCGCAGGACATGAGCGGGACGACCATCATGGTTAACAGGCGGTCGCGCCGCCGCTCCATGGTGCGCGTGGCCATGACGGCCGGGATGGCGCAGGCATATCCCGAGAGCATTGGGATGAACGCGCGTCCGTGGAGGCCAACCGCGCGCATGATGCGATCCATCAGGAACGCCACTCTGGACATGTACCCTGAGTCCTCCATCAACCCCAGAAGCGCAAACAGCAACATGATCTGGGGAAAGAAGACCAGCACCGACCCCGTTCCTGCGATCAGCCCCTCGGTGAGAAAAGAGCGCAGGGTACCTTCGGGCATGACCGTCACGATCCACGCACTTACGCTGCCAAAGCCACTATCAATCCATTCAATCAGCGGTCCCGACCACGAAAAGAGGGTCTGGAACAGAAACCCCATGATGAAGATCAGGGCGGCAAAGCCCACCACCGGATGCAAAAGAAGGGCATCCGCGCGTTCACTCCACGCGCTGGACCGGTTCGGATGGCGAGTGGCTGCGGCCACGTGCTTATCGATCCACTCATAGCGTGCGGAGATCAACTGTTCATCGATGTCGCGGCCTGAGCCGGCAGCCAAGCGCCTGCGGTGGGCCACCGCCGCGCGCAGATCATCAGGGACACGCTGCAGTTCGTCGTCATCACCGAGAGAGAGCAGTGCCCAGGCGGCAAGGGCCTCCTCGCGGTGGGCGCGCCCGTCCTTCCAGGATTCAGGCAGGGCACGATGGACAGCCAGCAGGTCGGCTTGAAGGAGGGGGTCCTCGTGGGCCCAGCGTGCGCCGGGGGTTCCTTTCTCGGGTTGGGCGAGGACGCGGTCGAGGGCGGCCTTGAGGTCTTCCAGCCCGTCGCCCTCGCGTGCGTTGATCGCAATCACGGGCACCCCCAGTGCCTGTTCCAATGCATGCGGGCTGACTTCTCGCCCTTCGTCATCGAGCATGTCCACCATGTTCAGGGCCACGACAGCGGGCTGCTCCAGTTCGATGACCTGCAATGCAAGGTAGAGATTTCGGGCGAGTTGACTTGCGTCGACCACCAGCACGACCACGTCTGGGGCCGGATAGGGGGGGAGCCCCGAGAGCGCGCCGATGGCGATCTGCTCCTCCGCGCTGCGAGCGGAGAGGCTGTAGTTGCCGGGGATGTCGAGCACTTCGACCTCTCCGGCCTTGGGAAGCTCGAAGTTTCCGCTATGCCTGTCGACGGTGATGCCGGGGTAGTTTCCCACCCGCTGGTGAGTGTTGGTGAGACGGTTGAACAGGGACGTCTTGCCCGTGTTGGGGTTCCCGGCCAGAGCGATGAGGATGGAGCCCTCGTTGAGATTGCTCACGGCGCGATGGCCTCGACTTCGATCTGCTCCGCCTCGCTCATGCGCAGACTGATGTGGCACCCGCGCACTTCAACCTCGACCATGCCGCCTACGTGCACCAGGCGCACCAGGCGGAACTCCGTCCCGGGTAGGAGGCCAAGTTCCATCAACCTCCGGCGAAAAGACCGCTCGCCTCCGAGGCTCAGAAGGCGTCCGCACCCGCCGGGGGGTAGTGAGGTGAGGGGAGTCATGGGGCCGCTATTGAGATTCAGTCTCAATCAAGGCGGAGAGACTACCATGGCTGAGCCGCGGGCGGGAGTGGCCAAGGTGGAGGCCCTCGGCGGTGGAACGCGGGCCTGCGCGCCCTTATCCTCCCTGTAGGACTCCCTCGCTGACCCTCTCCTACCCGCTACACCGTGACAAACCCAAAGGAAACAGCAGGCCGTCAGGCTGCAGAGCTGGTGGAGGACGGCATGACCGTCGGCCTGGGCACGGGCTCCACCGTCTACTTCACTCTCGTGCGATTGGCCGAACGCATCGAGAGCGAGGGTCTGTCCATCCGAGGTGTGCCGACATCCGAAGATACAGCAGAGAAGGCGCGCGCCTTTGGCATCCCACTGGCGAGCCTTGATGAGGTGGAGGCCATAGATTTGACCATTGACGGCGCGGATGAGATCGACGCTCAGTTCTGTCTGACCAAGGGAGGGGGCGGTGCCCTACTTCGTGAAAAAGTGGTGGCCTACATAAGCAAGCGCGAGGCCATCGTGGTTGGGCGCGACAAGGTCGTTGAAAGGCTGGGTACGACCTTTCGATTGCCCGTTGAGGTCATACCCTTCGCTCGCCCCATGGTTGTGCGAGCCATCACCGCTCTGGGCGCCGACCCACAACTGAGGACGGAAGATTCGGGCGAGCCGTACCACACCGATAACGGCAACGAGATTCTCGACTGTGTGTTTCCCGACGGGATCAGCGACCCCGCTGCCCTTGAGGCCGACCTGGACAGAATCCCGGGCGTCGTGGAGTCGGGCCTCTTTGTGGGGCTGGCCCAGATCTGCTTCGTGGGCGAAGAAGACGGCTCCTGCACGGTGCTAGAGCTCTGAGCGCTGGCGCCTAGGCGTAGTTCTCGGGAAACATCTGCCGCTCGACCAACTCGATGGTCATGTGGATGACCTTGATGTGCATCTCTTGAATGCGGTCAGAGGTTGTAGCCACGGGAACGACGATGGGAATGTCCACCTTGCTCGCCATCTCACCTCCGCCATTCCCCAGCAGCCCCACAACGACAAGGCCTCTGTGCCGAGCTTCCTCGCAAGCACGTAGAACGTTGGGGGAGTTTCCTGAGGTCGAGATGGCCAAGAGCAGATCGCCCTCTTTTCCGTACGCCTGGACTTCGCGGGCAAAGACCTCTTCATAGCCCAGATCGTTTGCAGCGCATGAAAGGCGTGCGGGATCCGAGAAGGCAATCGCAGGTTGAGCGGCTCGGTCGCCCCGGAAGCGGCCGGTCCACTCCTCGGCGAAGTGCATGGCGTCGCACATGCTGCCACCGTTTCCGCACGACAACAGGGTGCCACCTCGTCGCAGCGTGGCTTCAGCCTCCTGGGCAAATCGCAGGACGGCCGCCATCTGCTCGCCATCGGTCATGAAAGCGGACAGGGTCTGTGCGGCATCTTGCAGGGCGCCTTCCAGGTGTGTTGTGGGTGCTTCACTCATGGGGCGCGATTGTAACCCCCGGGGGGGCGATGATCCGATCAAGCTCTTGTTTGAGAGCACCCAAAACCTCGTCGTAGGAGTAGGTGCCCACGGTTTGTGGTCCGCGCTTCAAATTGACCGTGTTGGGCCCACACCACAGCCCAAGATCCGCATCATCGGTCTCTCCCGGGCCATTCACCCTGCAACCCATCACCGCTATGGTCACGTCGTGATCCTCCGCATAGGCAGTCAGAGCCTTGACCTCTTCAGCCAATTCGATGAAGCGGTCGTTTTCCACACGCGAACATGAGGGACAGGCGATGATGTTGAGTCCATCAAAAAACCCCTTGGGAACTGAGCGAAAGCGGCCCGCTTCGATGTCCGCGAGAATCTGTCTGCCCACCTCGATCTCCTGGCCCTTGTTTTCAAAGGGAACGGTCAGGGAGACCCTCAGGGTGTCACCGATTCCCTGCGTGATCAGCTGTTCAAAAGCGATACGCGTCTTGATCACCCCATCGGGGGGCATGCCAGCTTCCGTCACACCCAGGTGCAGGGGCACGTCGGGCCGTTGCTTGGCGAAGCGCTCATTGGCGTCGATGACCAGTCGCGGGTCGGAGTCCTTGATCGAAACCAGGTAGTTCTTGAAGCCGGCATCATCAAGAATCTGGCAGTGATCAACGGCGCAAGAGACGATCGCGCCAACGTGGTCATCGGCATGGGCTTCGTCGTACTCTGGCGCGATAGACCCCGCATTCACTCCGATGCGAATGGCGCAATCGTTGGCTTGGGCCACCTGGGCAATCCACCGCACCTTCTCCGCGACCGGGGTGTCCTTCTCGTGATGGTGCAGATGTCCGGGGTTGTATCGGATCTTTTGGATGTGGGGTGCGACGCTCTCCGCCAAGCGGTAGTTCTCCTGTAGATCGACGCTGATGGGCACATCGGTGGTGGCGCTCAAGCGGATGAGGCTCTCCACATCCCGGGTACTGTCCACCGCTATTCGAATGAGATCCGCGCCCGCAGCGCTCAACAGCTCGATCTGGCGGCCCGTAGCCTCCTCGTCGCGGGTTTGAGTGGCGGCCATGCTCTGGACCGCAATCGGGTTCGATCCTCCCAGGGAGAGGGAGCCCACCTGAATGGCGCGCGTCTTGCGTGGGGGGAGCATGCCCCGGAGTCTATCAGGCCTCTCAGCCCAGCCTGATGGGCTCAGGGAGCCTGGAGCGGATAATTCGCAGGGATTGTGCACCCACCGGGGGATCACGCTCGGAGTGGGTGCCAAGAACGACGAAGTGAACCCGGCACCGGGCCGCGCGACTTGTGCCAGCGAGGACACCCTCCCGCTTGGACATGTAGCAGCCCGCAGCCTTCCCGAACGATAGGTGACCCCGGTTGCCTATCCACCAGCCCTTTCCGGACCGCGCCCCGGGGGGGCTGGGCTTCTTCGGTGTAGACTCAGGGCTCAGCCAGTCACGGTGGAGGTCCCTTGAAAGCAAATATCCTCATAGTCGGCGGAGGTGCCATGGGCACCTGCACTGCTCTGTATGCCGCCAAAAACTCTGATGCCATGCGTGAGCCCGTCGTGCTCATCGAGCGCGACTCACTGGCCTCCGGCGCCTCCGGGCGAACCTCGGCCATAGTTCACCAGGGGTTCGCGGATCGAACCATGGCGGGAATGGCGCGCGATGCGGTCAAGGTCTATTCGAGTATGCGGTCCTCTACGGGCCGTTCGCTTGGCTACCGCCGCACCGGTGCCTTGATATTGGCTGGGGATGCTCCCGATGCTATCGCCGAACTCGATAGGAACATTGAAGTTCAACGCTCGCTGGCCATCGATGTGACCCGCGTGGGGGCAGATGAAATGCGGCAGCTCTTTCCCGCCATCGACGTCGCCGATGGGGCCGTAGGGGCCTGGCAGCCGGAGGGGGGCTTCATAGATCCAGCCCGAACGATCAGCGTATTTGCCTCACTTGCGCGCGAGAACGGGTCGACCATCCGGGAGCAGTCCGGCTCCCACAAGCTCCTGCTCGACGCGGGCCGGGTTGTGGGCGTGGAGACAGAGACGGACACCTATTACAGCGAGAACGTTGTTCTTGCCACCGGGGCGTGGACGCACACCTTCTTGTCGGACTACGGCGTGAATATCCCCATGCGTGCGCTGAAGACCCGCGAGTCTTTTCTGTCCATGCCACCGGTTGAGGGGATTGAAGAGGACGACATGGACATGGAGGCCTCCCCGTTAGACATGGAGACGCGCTTCTTGGTCGACCCTCTCGACAGCGCACCGGTTGCGCACCCGGTACTGATAGACCTAGAGCGTGATTTTCAGGCCCGTTGCGATCCGCTGCAGTGCCGCACGCGAGTTGAGCAATTGGGGCTGGCAAACGCCGAGGAGATCGAGAGCCCGGACGGATGGACCTCTGAGGAATCCGAGGAATTTGGAGGATGGGCCCGGGCGGCGATTTCCAGTCGCCTACCGATCTACAAGGACCAAGAGGACCTTGGCACCCATTCAGCTTGGCTGACCGTCTCGCCTGATGGCGTGCCCGTGGTGGGCCCCGTTGAGTCGATCCCAGGCCTGTACATCATGACAGGTTTTTCGGGTCGAGACTTCCACCTTGCGCCGTCCATTGGAGAAGGGTTGGCCCAGATGATCCTCGGCCAACCCGTCAGTGCGTTCGATCCCAAGGCGCTGTCGCCCGGGCGCTTCGCCTAGTTTTGTCAGGCGACAAGTCCGGCCTGACGCCAGATCTTCATCTTGTTGGAGAGCGTGCGAGCGGTAAGCCCGAGGCGCCTCGCCGCTTCAGTCTTGTTGCCGCGTGAGCAATCCAGCGTCGCGAGGATAGCAATGCGTTCGACGTCAGCCATAGTGTGATTCGCCAGAGCGGTAGCAACGCGGGAGTCATCCAGGTCAAGCTCACCGGCGGCGTACCGGTTACCGGTTTGGGGCAGATGCTCCTTGGTGAAAGAGCTTCCGTTGGCCGCACAAGCAGCCAATTCGACGACCTGTTCCAGCTCGCGCGTGTTGCCGGCCCAGGCTGAGGAGAGCAGGCACTGCTCGAACTCCGCCGTAAATTCCGGTTCCGGAAGGGAGTGACGCAAGGAGTGGCTAAGCGCCACCTGATAAGCCTGGGGCAGGATGTCTGTCGGCCGCTCCCGAAGAGGAGTGATATGCAACGGATGCGTATGCAGCTTGTAGTAGAGGTCCTCGCGGTATTCATCGGCGGCGATGGCGGCAGGTAGATCACGGGAGCTGGTGGCGATGATTCGGGCGTTGGTGACAAGGGTGCCGGTACCGCCGACGCGCTCATATTCACCACACTTCAGCACACGCAGCAGGCGGGCTTGGATGCGCGGAGGTAGCACGCCAACCCCTTCCAGCAAGAGGGTGCCGTCCTCTGCAAGCTCGAAACAGCCCGCTCGCTGTTGGTTCACCCCGCTCTCAGGGCTGCGCTCATGGCCGAATAGCTCGCTCTCCAGGCCCGTAGGGCCAAAGGCGGTGCAATCGATGCGAATGAAGGCGTGGCCGGCCTGAAAACTCGCTTGGTGGACGTACTCGGCTAGGCGACCCTTGCCCGACCCGGTCTCACCCGTAATCAGCACGGGGCCCGAAACACGTGCAATGCGGGCGGCGGACCGCAGGACATCCCGAAGGTTGTCGCTCTCCACCACAAACGGTGGGGCCTCGACGCTGCAGGCTTGCCCACGAAGGTAGGTCGCCTCCTGGTTCTGCTGGTGAGTGCGGGCGACGCGCTTCACGGCAGCGACGACGCTCTTGGAAGAGGTCGGCGTGACGAGAACCTCGGCCGTCCTGCCCTTGATGGCGGAAAGAGCCTGATCCTCTGTTGCTCGCGGCACGATCAGGAGTTGCGGCAGGTCGCAATATCGATTGTGCAGGCGCGTTGAGAATTCTGCGGCGCTCCAGGTACCCGAGCGCAAGTTGCAGACCACGAGGTCGGGGTGTTCCATGCCGATGCGCTCAAGGCCTTCCTCGGCGCTCGCGGTGGCCAGCATGTTGTAGCCGTAGCCCTGAAGGGAGGTGGTCAGGGTCTCACGGGAACGGGGGTCGTCGTCGATAAGCAGGATGCGTTGAACGGTCATGGCGGGTCTCCTTGGATGGAGAGGGGAGTGTTGAGGGGAGTGATGCGCCGTGGGGCGCACGGAGCAGTCAGGCCCCCAACTCAGGGGCATGGGTTGTAGGGTTGGCTTGTAGTGGGCGCGGTCCGCTTAGTAGCCGGCCGATGCTCACTGCCAAGGCAGGTGAGAATTGAAATGCGCGCGGGTGCTCGGGATCATCCAGGCTCTTCACTACGGTTCGCGCCATCTGCGGACTGAACCAGTCGAGCTCGGACAGATCTGTCTGAGCGTTTTCGTCAAAGCAGGCAGTGAAGATCGTGAATCGCATCTCGATCTGCGTGCCAGTGTTCAGCCCGGACCGAACCAGGACGTCTTCCGCTAGGGCCGACATGCGGGCAAGACCACAGGAGTGGCCAGCTTGAACAGGCGTACGTCCCACTGCGACCGTGTCCATACCCCGGCCGCCATCTCGAACGCGAACCACGAGCTCGGAGGTGCCGAGGTCGGCTTCCACGGTCACGCTTCCCTGTCCATCGGGGTAGGCGTGGCGCCAGGTGTTCTCGAGCGCCTCTGCCGTGGCGGTGGCAATGCGTGCCCGGGCTGAGGGGCCTACACCACAGCGCAGGGCGAAGGCCACCAGATCACGGGGGCCACGATCGCAAGTTGCACGGGAGGCGCGGTAGGTGCGCTTGTAGCTGCTGAGAGCTTGAGGCTCTTTGGTGGGCTCCTGCTCGATCAGACGGATCAGCCGATCAATGTTGACCGGCTTGGAGAGGAAATCCACGGCTCCCAGGTGCAGCGCACGACGGCAGTTCTCCACGCTTTTCTCACCCGATATGACCAGAGTACGAGGCGTTTCTCCGCGCAGAAGGAGTTCCTCCAGAACGTCCAATCCGCTCATTCCGGAAAGACCCACGTCGGTCACGAGGACGTCGCAGGGCTGACAGCGCAGAGCTTCCTCCCCGCTGTGGGCAATAGTGACCTGGTGCGAGCGATCTCGAAGGATGGCGGCAAGGGTGTGAGCCACAGAGCGGTCATCTTCGACGAGCAGGATATGTAGGCTGGATTCGGACATGGGTTAGGTTGATTGAGGCGCAGCTTTGGAGTGGGAGTCGCTTGCCCGTGTGTCGTCCGGTTCGCGCTCCGGGCTTGAAGGGCCAGACGCCAAAAGCGGAAAATCCTTCTCTAATCGACCTTCTTGGCCCTCTGGGGGGTGTGGGCACTGGGCGTTTCTTTCCCGGTCCATGGCCTGAAGGCCACACCCTTCGCGGCGCGCCCCTTCTGCTAGTCTTGTGCTAGAGGCCCGCCGGTCAGGCCTTCGAACCATGGACAATCGCAAACTGGGACTCGCTCTGGTCTTGCTCTGCGGATGCGTCATGGCGCCTGATCCTCGGCCACAGGCAAGCGCGACCATCGCCTCCAATTTCCACACCTACTCCATCCGTCGCGTAGGACTGATCAGGCTCCATGACGACGCCCTCCATCGCGCCTTGGACCGGGCGATCCGGATCGAATTTCTTGAGGCGTCGGACTATCTCATCGCTCCCACCTATACCGGTGATCTGAGTCCTGAGGCGTCTACCACGAGACGTAGCGGGTCCCCATTCCCCCTGGAGACCCTCCCACCCCAGGCCTTGGAGGGCCTTGATGCCCTCTTGGTGCCCGAGGTGATCTCAAGCAAGATGAGCGCCCCTCAAGCGTTGGAGGTGCGATTGGATCTCATCGCGTGTGAGACGGGTCTCACCATTTGGTCTGCCACTGCTTGGGTGGACTCCACCAACGGCGAAGCACAAAACCGCATCCTGGAGTGGCAGGCCCAGCTGCCTGGCGGGGCGGACGGCGATGATCTGTTGCGTCTCCAGTCCATCCTGGAGAGTCCTGAGCGGCTCGTTCGTTTCGCCGTGCATCAACTCGCCGGTCTGCTCTAGGGGCCCTTCGGGGGGGCCTGACCGGATAGGCGATGACGCTCTTGTACCGCTGGCGGGTGGGGCGCATCATGCCTCCATCATGGGTACGCGCATTTATCATGGATTGGCGCTGGGACTAGTCTGTGGCCTCGAATGGACCACTCTGGCGACGGCTTGGGCAACGCCTGGAATCATTCAGGACAACCGTTCCAGCCGTGCGGATTATCAGATTTTCGCTCGGGTCGAACCAGAAGCGCGCACCCTTGAAGGGAGGGAGACCCTCATGTGGCTCAACCGATCGGATGATCGGGTTGGCGAGGCCTGGTTCCATCTGCACCACAACGCATTCTCGAACACGCACTCCACCCTTCTTTGGGAAGAGCGGGGAGAGCTCCGTGGGCACCCCATCGAATCAGGCTGGGGTTGGCAGGAGGTCACATCGATTCGAGTGGGTGAGCACGAGTTGGTCGACACGATGGTCTTTCGCGCTCCGGATGACGGGCGCGAGGAGGACCGAACCGTGTTCTCGGTCAAACTGCCAGAGGTCGTTCCTCCGGGCGGACGGCTGGTCATGGAGATCGAATGGAAAGCCCAATTGCCCCGCGTGCGGCGCCGCACGGGAGTTTCAGGGGACGGCAACTTCCTCTTGATGGCGCACTGGTTTCCCAAGCTCGGTGTCTACGAGGGGGGACGTGGTTGGAACTGCCACCAATTCCACGCGAGCACAGAGTTCTATGGCGACTTCGGCAGTTATGACGTGACCCTCGACTTGCCAGAGGAGTATGCCGAACACATCGGGGCTTCTGGAGTGCAGAGCGGTGATGCGACACTCGCGGGCGGCAGGGTGATCACTCGGTTTCTAGCTCCATCCAACGGCGACCGCAGCTATCGCGACCCCTTTGCGAGCGGGGCTACTCCGCGACCACGCGTACACGGGTTCGCCTGGACCGCCGATCCGGACAACATCATCAAGAAGCACACCTTTCAGTTCCAAGAATGGAAGGAGCTGTTCCCGGAAGAGGTCAGTCGCGTAGAGGACGCCGCGGGGATGGCTCCCGGCACGCTCACTCTGCGAGACGTGCGAGTTGTGGCGTTGATGCAGCCCGAACACGAGGGGCAGGCCGACCGCCACATCAAGGCTACGGAGGCGGCCCTGTTTTTCTACGGAATCTGGTTTGGGGAATACCCCTACGAGCAGGTCACCGTGGTCGACCCAGCCTTCAGCGGCTCCGCGGCGGGCGGGATGGAGTACCCCACCCTCTTTACTTCAGGAACCAGCCTTTTCACCGAAGAGGCCTCCTATCGGCCCGAGAGCGTCACGGTTCACGAGTGTGGCCACCAGTTCTGGTATGGACTGGTCGGCAACAATGAGTACGAAGCGGCCTGGCTGGACGAGGGCTTCAATTCCTACGCCGACTCGGAGGTCTTGTTCCGGGTCTACAAAGAGAAGCGCAGCGTGACCAGATACTCGGGCTTGCCGGTCTGGGGTAAGCGCGTGGCGTCTGGCCCTGCGGCGACGGGGCTGGCAGGATTTCTTACCGGGCAGCACATCAATCTGGGCTCCAAACTCCGGAGCGTCAGCCCCTTGAGCCCGACGTCATTCCTCTCGTTCTGGCGCGACCAACCCCTGCTGACCTTGGCGGAGGATCAAACGGACCCCCGATGGTCAGATCGCAACGGCTATCTCGCCGCAGCGGACGTGGATCCGGTTGCAACCAACGCCTGGGAATACCGCGACCGCAGCAGTTACCGCACGAACAGCTACCCCCGCCCAGCTGTGGTCCTGCGCTCCCTCCAGGCGATTGTGGGAGACAAGGCATTCCTGGCAGGGATGAGGCACTACTCCGCGCAGTGGCGCTATCGCCATCCCTATCCGGAGGATTTCTATGCGGCCTTCAATGAGGGTGCCGGCGCGGACGTGGGTTGGTACTTCGCCGATTTGTTCGAGAGCACAGCCACGGTGGATTGGGGCGTCAATGTGGAACAAGAGCGCATGCCGGTCTTGAAAGGGATGGTGCAGGGCGCTGATGGTTTCGTGAGCGTGGAGGCTCACGGGGGCGGTGAGCCAGAGTTGGAACCAGACGCCGACCCCGATTCAGAACCCACGGCTGATCCCGATTCAGAACCCACGGCTGATCCCGCCCCTTCAGGCGAGGAATCCGATGAGTCCAAAGAGGATTGGATCTACGACGTGATCATCTCCCGCAAGGGGACCCTGCGCTTGCCGCTGGAGATAGAAGTGCATTTCACCGACGGGGCCATTGAGCCCTTCGAGTGGACCAGGGAGGCGCAGGAGGGAGCGACATGGTGGCGCCTGCCCCTCGAGCCGGGTTCCAAGAGAATCGAACGCGTACTGATCGATCCTGCGCGTCGCTACTACCTCGACGGGAACATGGCCGACAATCAGTGGTACATGGGCAAGGACCTGGTGGCGCCGCTGCGCTGGTCCGAGCGCGCCTTCACCCAATACGTGCACCTCCTGCACTGGTACTCGTCCCTGGGGGGCTGATCATGGCGCGTACCTATTTGACTGACGAGCCGGTCCCCACGGGCCCCCTTCTGTTCTTGCGTTCGATTCGCAAGGTCGCGGAGCGCCCGCCCCTGTGGCTCATTACCTGGGGTCTGATAGCGCTAACCGCATTACCGGTGGGCGTTGTTTGGAACACCTGGTTCAGGGATGCGGTGGCCCATCGCTACCAGCCCGATACCGCAAGTGAAGCCGGAGACGCCTTTGCCTGGGACGACATCGCGTACTCACTGACCGCGAGCTTCACCCACGACCACGCAGAGGGGTTGTCCAACCTGAACAAGGCCACGGCCAATCTTGGCGCGGTCTTGGCATTCGTTGCCATCCTGCTGGGTGTGTTTGCGGCGGGTGGGTGGTTACAAGTCATCTTGGAGCGCGCTCACGGGCACTCGTTGCGCAGGTTCTTCCTAGGGGGCGCACGCTACTTCTGGCGCTTTTTGCGTTTGCTGCTGCTGTCTACTGTGCTCCTCGCTCTCTGGCAGAGGTTGATCTACGGGCACCTGTGGGATGAGTACGTGCTGGGCGGGATTTTTGACGTCCCTGATTCTGACTGGAAGAACCTCGAGAACCAAAGTTCAGAGTGGGGCATGCGACGACTGGAGTGGCTCCGTGATGGGAGCCACGCGGCAGGCTTTGCCCTGATCCTGGCATGGGGTACTTTTGCAAGAACCCGGATGGCACTTCTTGATGGGTCGTCCGTCCTCAAGGCGGGTTTTCTGACGGGCTTTGCCATCCTGTTCCACCCGATCAAGACGCTGCGCCCCCTGATGTCGATCTTCCTTGTGGAGCTGGTCTTGGTCACCCTTCTGTTGGGTTGGGTGACCCGGAGCCTCGAGGATGTGCTCGAAGGAAGCCCCTCGCAGGGGGTTGTCGTAGCCATGCTCGTGGTTGGCTTGGTGGGCCTGATGGTGCGCGAGATCCTACGTGGCGCGCGCTACCACGCGAGCGTGAAGGTCAGCCAAGAAATCGTGCGTCGACCAGCACAACAACCGGATCCGTGGCGTGCTGTCGGTGGTCCTGGCGGGCCCCAGTACCCGGTGGGCGGGGAAGAAGGCGAGACATACGTCTCGCTGTAGGCCGAACTCTCAGAGCTCGATCGTCAGGGGTTTGAGGAGATCGAAGCGACGCGGTTCCACATGGGTGGACCAGGCCATGGCCTCCACACCCTCGGCAACCACTTCGCGCAGGGCCTTGCCGTAGGCCGGATCGATGTCATCTGCGGGAGCAAACGTGGTGACGTCACTGCGCGAGACACAAAAGAAGATCACGGCTCGGTGGCCCTCGCGCACCATGTCGCGCAATTCGAAGAGGTGCTTGAGACCCCGAGAGGTGACCGCATCGGGGAACCGTGCCTGTGAGCCCTCCGCCATGGTCGTGCTCTTCACCTCAACGTAACAGCGCTCCCCGCTGTTACGCTCCAGCAAGACGTCTATACGTGAAGCCTTGCCGTACTTCACCTCACGGCGAATCGAGTCATACCCGGCCAGACTCTCAATCAGCCCCTCTTGGATGGCCTCGGTCACCAGAGCATTGGGTAGGCCCGTGTCGACGTTTACCCACGAGCCGTTCACCTCGATGCTCTGAAACGTGTAGCGCAGCTTGCGTTTCGGGTCTTGGCTGTCGCGCAAGACAACCCGCGCACCTTCCTCCAGGCAGCCCTTGAGGGAGCCGGTATTGGGGCAATGGGCCACGAGGACTTCGCCATCCGGGCCCTTCACGTCCGTCAGAAAGCGCTTATAGCGCCGCACGAGGAGTCCCTCAATCGTGGGCAATTCGATCTGCACGCCCGGACTTGTATCCCGCCCCCGATTTACAAGCAAGGTGGTGTGAGGACTTCCCTGCCAAGTTCCGCCCGCTAGAATGATCACCCATGGGTGCACTAGAAGATCAGCTGGATATCGCCAAGGAGCTCCGCAGTCGGTTTAACCAACTGCAGGAGAGTCTTTGACTACCCCAAGCACCTAGTTCGCTTCGAGGAAATCGAAGAGGCCCAAAACGACCCGGATTTCTGGAACGATCCAGCCAAAGGTCAGGCCCTTGTGGCAGAGATGAAGGTGGCGCGCGCGGTCGTGGATCCCATTCGAGAGCTTGAGGGCAGCCTAGAAGAGGTGGACGTTCTCGCGGAGATGGGTGCGGAGGCGGGCGAAGACGAGGTGCTCGACGACATCAAGGCGGCCCTCAGCGGGGTCCTGACGTTGATCGAGAAGCTCGAGTTCCAGGTCATGCTTGGAGGGCCCAACGATCGCGCCGGAGCATTCCTGCAAGTCAGCGCCGGAGCGGGCGGGATCGATGCCTGCGACTGGGCAGCCATGCTGATGCGAATGTACACGCGTTGGGGAGAGGCGCGCGAGTTTGACGTGGAGGGCATTGAGGTGCAGGAGGAGACCCAGGGCGGAATCCGGCACGCGACTCTGCGTATCAGCGGCCTTTTTGCCTTCGGCTATCTGAAAGCTGAATCCGGCGTGCACCGTCTCGTGCGCATCAGTCCGTTTGATGCTCAGGCTCGGCGGCAAACGGCGTTTGCCTCGGTGGATGTGACGCCCGAACTGGACGACAGCATCCAGATCGAGATCAAGGATGTGGACCTCAAGGTGGACACCATGCGCGCCGGTGGTGCTGGCGGCCAGCACGTGAACAAGACCGAGTCCGCTGTGCGCATGACTCACATTCCGACCGGCGTTGTTGTGCGCTGCCAGAATGAGCGCAGCCAGCACAAGAACAGAGCCACCGCCTTGAAGCTCCTCCAGGCGAAGTTGATCGCCCTAGAAGAGAGTAAGAGAGATGCGGAAATGGCCAAGCTCTATGGCGAGAAGGGGGAGATTGCCTGGGGCAGCCAGATCCGCTCGTACGTTCTCAATCCCTACCAGATGGTGAAAGACCATCGCACCAACGTGGACAACGGCAACGTGCAGGCCGTGCTGGACGGGGAGATTGACCCCTTTATCGAGGCCTATCTGAAAAGTAGGCGCTAGGGCCGCTTCTCGTCCCAGCCGCTACCGAGAGCAAGGCACAGGGTGTCCACCAATTCCGGACGCAGAATGTCACCCGCACAGAACTGGACCCAGAGACTCTCTTCGAGGGCGTGAAGCTTGGGCCTGCGCGTGTAGTCCCCTGTGGCCAACCCGGCGTCGGAATGACTGGGATCCACAAACTGGCGCATCAGGTTCGCCGCGCAGAGTCGCATGAGCTTGTTGCGGGCGGCGTTGCCAAGGCCGACCTCGATCTTTGCCTTGCGGAACTTCTTCAACATGGTCTCGGGCATGCTGGCAGGGTAGAAGGGCTGTGCATTGAGGCTGTGCATGATCTCGTACACGGCATGCTCCGCAACGATGGAGAGAGCGAGATCCTGTGTGGCGAGGAAGCTGGCCATGCTTCCGCTGGCCTCAAGGAAAGAACCGCTAGGCGCTCCCGCCAACTGACTCACAAGCTTCACCGGTACAACCCAGTCAGTTGACTTGATTCCAAGCTGTTCGTTCAGCTCCCCGGCCATGCGCCACTGCACGTCCGTCGGAAATAGCTCTGTCAACTCCCGCGCTCGAGCCTCGAGGGCGTCCCGACGGCTGGGCCAGTGCTCCTCTAGCCACTTGGGTGCCAGAGTGTCCAAATGAGCCGCTAGACGGGCAGCTGCGTTGGCGACCCGGATGCGCTTGATGCCCTCCGCCATGTGTTCAGGGGGGGGCAGGACACGATTGCTTAAGCCAATGGCAAACTGTCCAGGGACGTCCACGGCGGTAAATGCGCCGTCGACAACAGGCCAGGACAGGGGTGTCGCCAGGAAGGTCTGAATCTCCCGCACTTGCGCCACCGCCTCAGCGAAGTCCGTGGGCACAGGTGCATCTGGCTGGGCGGCGAGCGATCGGACTTCGTAATAGAGTTCCGGCCCCGGCGCGACCCGGAACTCGAAAACGCCAGGGCGCGCCCACCTCTCTCCCCCGTCAGGGTCCTGCGCCGGGCTGGAGGTCAAGCCGGGGGCGCAGATCAAGGCAATCAGGGGCACGCAGCGTAGTATCATCATGGTCCGTCACCGGGGGGTCCCCTGCAGTGTAACTCACCTCTCTGGGTGACAAGGACTCGTCCTCCCCAAACCCTAGCTTATCCAGAAATGCTCTCCTTGCCCCACATCTTGGTCGCGGTGCCGACTCTTGTTCTTGCCGCCATCTCAGGCGGGGCTGTACTAGTACCAGTGACGGTTTATCTGAGCCAAGATCCGGAGCCACCCGTGCGTCAACCCCTGCCTAACCAAGAAGCCATCGCTACCCTTCCCTCCGATGGGGGAGAGGAATTCAACCGACTGGTCTTCGAGAAGAGCCCCTATCTGCTACAGCACGCCCGCAATCCAGTGGACTGGTATCCCTGGGGCGAAGAGGCGTTCCGTGCAGCGAAGGTTCAGAACAAGCCGATCTTCTTGTCCATTGGCTACTCGACCTGCCACTGGTGCCACGTGATGGAACACGAGAGTTTCGAAGACGACGATGTAGCTCGCCTGCTCAACGATAGTTTCATTTGCATCAAGCTCGATCGCGAAGAGCGACCGGACTTGGATCACGTGTACATGACGGTCACGCAGGCCATGAATCAGGGCAGCGGGGGCTGGCCCATGACCGTGGTCATGACGCCCGACAAGAAGCCCTTCTTCGCGGGGACGTATTTCCCCAAGAGCGGCCGCTACGGTCGGTGGGGCATGACGGATCTGCTGCCGCGCATCTCGGAAGCCTGGAAGACCCAGCACGATGGCCTCATCCGTCAAGCCGATCAGGTTACGGCACAGCTTGCTCAGCTCGTGAAGGGTGTGCCGGGCGAGAAGCTCGATTCCACCACGCTAGACGCAGCTTATGCGGGTCTCGCCCGACGCTTTGATCCGGGCAAAGGCGGCTTCAATACAGCTCCCAAGTTCCCGGTGCCCCACAACCTGCGGTTTCTTCTGCGCTACCACCGCCGAAATGGCCAGGCCCATGCCCTCGACATGGTGGAGACAACCCTACGTGAGATGCGCAAAGGAGGCATGTGGGACCACGTTGGTTTCGGTTTCCACCGCTACTCCACCGACCGCGAGTGGTTCGTGCCGCACTTCGAGAAGATGCTCTACGACCAGGCTCTGTTGACGATGGCCTACCTAGAGGCCTGGCAGGTCACTGGCCGGGAGGAGTACGCTCAGACTGCTCGCGAGATTCTGACCTACGTCTCACGCGACTTGACGGCACCTGGCGGCGGGTTCTACTCCGCTGAGGACGCCGACTCGGAGGGCGAGGAAGGCCTGTTCTACCTTTGGACGCACAAGCAACTCGCTGATGTGTTGGGGGAGGAGGATGCGGAATTCGCGGCCGCTTGGTGGGGTATTACTACCGAGGGCAACTACCACGAAGAAGCTAGCGGGAAGGCGACAGGCCTGAACATCCCCTTTCTGGACCAGGACTTGAATGAACGAGCCGCGGCCTCCGGTGAAGATCAAGGCGCGAATGCGGAGAGGATCGAGGTAATCAGACAGAGGCTGTTCACTGCCCGCGAGCCACGCATCCACCCCTTTAAGGATGACAAGATTCTGACGGACTGGAATGGTCTGATGATCGGTGCCTACGCCATGGCCGCGCGTGTATTGGATGACGCTTCGTACGCGCAGATTGCCGAGCGCGCAGGAGATCATCTACTGAACATCTTGCGTGCCGATGACGGGTCTCTGTACAAGGTGGCGCGGTTAGGCCAGACGGCGGGCTCGGGCCTGTTGGAGGACTACGCCTTTGCGTGCTGGGGCCTCTTGGAGCTGTTTGAAACCAGTCAGAAGCTGCGCTTCCTACAAGCCGCGCAGGAGCTGACGGACCACATGCTGGCTGAATTCCAGGACACCGATGCCGGGGGCTTCTTTCTCTCTTCGGCAAGCGGTGAGCAGCTCATCGTGCGACCCAAGGAGAGTTCGGATGGGGCTATCCCCTCTGGAAACTCGGTGGCGACCTTGGCCCTCTTGCGCCTAGGGCGCCTAACGGGGCAGGTGCGCTACGAGACGGCGGCAGCCAAGAGTTTCGAGGGTCTCTCGGGATCCATAACCCGCGCTCCGGGGACGCACACCCAGTTCCTGATGGGTCTGGACTTTGCACTAGGCCCCACCAAGGAGGTCGTCGTTGCTGGAGATCCTTCTGACCCCAAGACCCAGGACGCTCTGCGCCAGATTCATCGCCCCTTTGTGCCGAGCAAGGTCGTCATTCTGCGACCGTCCACGGGGCACGAAGCGCTGACAAAAATCGTGCCCTACGTGGAGTCGCAGAGCGTCGTGGGTGAAGGGCCAACGCTCTACCTCTGCCAGGATTTCGCATGTCAGGCGCCAACGGGCGACGTGAAATCGGTCGTGGAGGCACTCATGGGGGCCGTGCACAGCGAGAAGAAAGCTCCTTAGACCGTAGGCTCCATGAGTAGCGTTTCCATTCCGCCTGAAGGGCCCGAGTGTGAGTGGAAGGAGATCCTGCCACGCTTGGAACGCGTGGCCCTTACCCTTGCGGCTTTCGCCAACGGAGTGGGCGGTCACCTCTGGGTGGGCATCACCGATGATGGTCTGCGTGTCGGGGTCGCCGACCCCAGGCAGGTCATGGCGGACATGCGGTCGGCGGGCGAACTCTGTGAGCCTCAGCCGACCCTGAACCTGCGCCGGCACCGAGAAGGGGGACGGATTTTGGTGGAGGCCAGAGTCAAGCCAACGCGCCCAGGGCCGGTTGAGGTGACCGTTGAAGGGGCTCGGCGCGTCTACGTACGCGACGGGTCCTCCACGCGTCCTGCGGAAGAGGAGGCCTTGCATCGCATGCGCCGAGGGGACGGGCCGTCCCGCGCACACTTGGACAAGAAGGCCGCACGCGTACTCGATCTACTGCAGGCCAGCGGGCCCCTTGATCAGGGTGAGGTGGCCCGCTCCTCCAGCATGAGTCGCCAAGCAGCACGGCGCATTCTCGTTGAGCTGATCCAAGCCGACCTGGCACATGAGGTTCAGGGTCGGCGCTACTCTCTGACCCCCTCGGGTCATCGCAGGGCCAAGGGGCCGTCTCGAAGAGGGAGCAATTGACGGACGGCCGGAGTTCGCCGCAATTGGACACGCTCTGCCATCGTCTTGAGCGAGGCAGGAAGCTAGAATGGCCTGCCCGTTTTCTAATTCACCAAGGATCCTTCAGGCCCGGGTGGGCCGGAGTGAGAGCATGCAACAAAAGATCCGCCGCGCGCTGTTGAGCGTTTCCGACAAGACCGGACTCGAGGGCTTTGCCCGCAATCTGAGCCAGATGGGAGTGGAGTTACTCTCGACCGGGGGCACTCACCGCGTACTCGCCGAAGCGGGCATTCCCGTCACCGAGGTGGCTGAATACACCGGCTTCCCGGAGATGATGAACGGTCGAGTGAAGACCCTTCACCCCAAGGTGCATGGCGGCATCCTGGCGCTGCGCGACAATCCCGACCACGTGTCGGCGATGGATGAGCATGGCATCCAGGGCATCGACCTGGTGGTCGTCAATCTCTACCCGTTCGAGGCCACCGTAGCCCAAGAGGGCGTGTCGCGAGCCGAGGCCATCGAACAGATCGACATCGGTGGACCGAGCATGGTGCGCTCCGCAGCCAAGAACCACGCCCATGTGGGTATCGTCACCGACCCCATTGATTACGGGCGCGTGCTGGATGACCTCCAGAAGCGGGATGGAGCTCTCTCTGATGAGCTGCGGGCGGAGTTGGCTTTCAAGGCCTATGCCCTGACGGCGCGCTATGACAGCGCCATCAGTTGTTGGCTGTTCGAGCAAGATGGGGCAGATCACGCGGGAGATTCAGAGTTCCCCAGCGGCTTCAGCATGGGCGGGGTCAAAACCTTGGATCTGCGCTACGGGGAGAACCCCCACCAGAGCGCGGCCTTCTACAAGACGGGCGCAGCCGGTGAACCTAACGTGGCGGACGCGGAGGTGCTGGGCGGCAAGGCCCTATCGTTCAACAACATCGTGGACCTGGACGCGGCATTCGCCCTGGCCAAAGAATTTGAAGAGCCTTTCGTCTGTGTCATTAAGCACACCAACCCGTGTGGCGCAGCGGTGCATGAGGACATCGAGGCGGCGCTCGAGGAGGCCTGGTCCGGCGACCCCATCTCAGCCTTTGGTTCGGTGCTGGCCTTCACACGCCCGTTGAACATGGCCAGCGCTCAGTTCCTCGTGGATGGCAACCGCTTTGTGGAAGCGATCATCGCACCTTCTTTCGATGAAGACGCGCTGGACCTCCTGACTCACAAGCCGAAGTGGGGCAAGAGCGTGCGCCTGCTCGCCTGCGGAGAGTACGGTCCCTCCTCGCGCAACTCGCGAGAGGTTGAGGTCAAGAAGGTCGTGGGTGGCTTCCTGCTCCAGGAGCGGGATCTGACCGCGGAAGGCCAAGCTGAGTTCCGAGCCGTGACCGAGGTCACCCCTTCCAGTGAGCAGGCCGCAGCCCTGGCCTTTGCCAACCGCATTGCCAAACACGTCAAGTCCAACGCTATCGTGCTCTCCGGCCCGAGAACGGTCTACGGGGTCGGAGCCGGACAGATGAGCCGGGTGGATTCCGTGCGCTTGGCAGTCAGCAAGGCCGGGGACCGGAGTGCGGGCTCGGTCTTGGCATCCGACGCCTTCTTCCCTTTTCCGGACGGAGTCGAGGTCGCGATTGATGCGGGCGTCGTGGCGATGGTTGAGCCTGGGGGCTCGGTGCGCGACGATCAGATCATCTCAGCCTGCAATGATGCCGGAATACCAATGGTGTTCAGCGACGCCCGCCACTTCCGGCACTAGCCGGAATTGGGCGAGAGGGAGGATCACCCTACTGGGGGATCAGCTCCCCATATCCGCTGCGGTCCAACCAGTCGTAGATGTCACCCAGGGGCGTCACAAGGCCCATGTGGGGGACCACCGTGCGGCGTGCGCCGTGGGTGTAGAGCTTGGAGACGATTCCGAGCAGGTGCATGCTTCGGGCGTCGAACACGCCTCCGCCGGAGTTGCCGATGAAAGTCGGGGCGTTGATCATCCAGTAGCTCTGACCATCGACCCAGTGGCCCAGTGCGGAGAGGGCCCCGTGACTTGGGACCGGGTCGCTGCCGAGGGGGCAGCCTACCGCGTAGACCGGATCAAATACCTGCATTCTCGCAAGATGGGCGCGGGTGGGCAGTGCCGTTCCCTCAAGATCGGTGTGCTCTCCAACCAACTCGAGAAGGCAGGAGTCCAGAGCGTTGTCGTGGGCGAGGAGCTTGGCGCTGGCATTGAGCGTCGCCCCGTCTTGGCGATAGATGCGCACGGGAACCTCCGACAGACCGGTACCACTATCAGCCAGAATATCGCGCACCACGTGCCAAGCCGTGAGAACGCGGACCGGTTCATGTTCGGTGGCGGGCAAGAGAACGCCGCTGCCCACGGTCATGGGGCTCGACAATTGAACGGTGGGTGCCAGCAGGCCTCGCCAGAGATGGCTAGAGGCTGGCAGCAATTGACTGTGCAACTCGGAGAGGCCGCGCCCGGCTTCCTCGACCAAGCTTGCATTCGCATCCACGGTTTGTGCCAGGCCGCTGTAGCGGTCGAGCGCCTCGGCGTCCAACTCATCCATCCGGCCCAGGAGTTGATCGGTCTCCACGGTAGGCCGCTGGGCATCGAGGTCCCGAACCTTGCTGGACAAGTTGTCCACGCTCTTCGACAAGGTCTCCAGCTGTCCCGTCAGTTGCCCGAGGCGGCGTAGTACGGCTTCGCTGGAGGCAGCCTCTTTCGAATCGGTCAGGTGAACCCAGCCGAAGGCCAGGAGAACCGTTGAGGTGGCGAGTAGAATGGTGGGCCGATGCATGGCTGCGGGAGGCGCTGTGCGCCCCGCTGTCATCGGCACCGGTGTGGGGAGGAATGGAGCGCAGATCGGCACTTCTGCACATTCTCAATACGGAGCATGTCTCGACGTAGGTCATTGCCCAGCAAGGACTTGCGTCAGAAGCCTCTTGGGTTCTCCACCGTTGTCCCCAGCGCTACGGAAGACCCTGTGGAGAGGGTGTGGGGGATCTCAGGCAACCCCGAGAGGTGGCCTGGGCCCATAGCCCCACTAGCTCTCCATCTCGTATCCTGATTGGTTGCCCCGGCAGCAAACAACCCTTCTCGGCCACCTCCCGAACCCGCCCAGACCATGACCTTGTGCTCCATTTCAGACGCGATCGAAGACCTGCAGGCAGGGCGCATGATCATTTTGGTGGACGACCCCGACCGTGAAAACGAGGGCGACGTGGTCATGCTTGCCGAGCGCGTGACCCCTGAAGCCATCAACTTCATGGCCAAGGAAGCGCGTGGATTGATCTGCATGCCCATGGATGGGGAGACCTGCGACCGGCTCGGATTGGAAAGCCAGGCCCAGCGCAACACCAATAAACACGAGACAGCTTTCACGGTCTCCATCGAGGCCGCTGAAGGTGTAACCACGGGCATCAGCGCCGCAGACCGTGCCAAGACTATAGAGGTTGCGGCTCGGGCGGACTGTAAGGCCGAGGACTTGGCGCGGCCGGGTCACGTGTTCCCATTGAGGGCCAAGGATGGCGGAGTCCTCGTTCGCGGGGGGCAGACCGAGGGATCAGTGGACTTGGCCAAGCTTGCCGGCGCTCGTCCGGCCACCGTGATCTGTGAGATAATGAACGACGATGGGACCATGGCGCGGATGGGCGACTTGGAGATCTTCGCCAAGACCCATGGCCTCAAGATCTGCACCATCGCAGACGTGATTGAATACCGGCGGCGTCACGAACGCCTGATCGAGGCTCTCCAGATGGACCTTCCCTTGGCCACTAGCCACGGCAAGTTTCAGATGCACCTCTTCCGCAGTCTCGTAGACGGCAAAGAGCACGTGGCCATGAGCATCGGCCTTGAGGGCGAGCTCGAACTGTCCGGCGAGCGTCCCGCAATCGAGGAACCGGTCTGGGTGCGTGTGCACTCCGAGTGCTTGACTGGGGACGTGTTCGGCTCGATGCGGTGTGACTGTGGCGCGCAGCTGGCCCAGGCCATGGACTTCCTGGCCAAGAAAGATCGGGGGGTGCTGGTTTACCTGCGCCAGGAGGGCCGTGGGATCGGGCTGGAGGCCAAGCTCAAGGCCTACGAGCTCCAGGAT
The DNA here is from genome assembly GCA_012959525.1 of Planctomycetota bacterium. Classification (GTDB taxonomy): domain Bacteria; phylum Planctomycetota; class UBA1135; order UBA1135. Next base: position 132,268 of record DUDB01000051.1, on the reverse strand, counting down.
GAAGGCCTCGATACCGTAGAGGCCAACAATGCCCTCGGTCTGCCCGCGGACCTCCGGGAGTACGGAATTGGCGCTCAAATCCTCCATTTCCTGGGTGTGCGCCGTATGCGTCTGCTCACCAACAACCCCAAGAAAATCCATGGACTGGCAGGGCACGGCCTAGAGGTGGTGGAGCAGACTCCGCTAGAAATTGCGCCTAACCCCATAAATCTCAGGTACTTACAGACGAAGAGGGATAAGTTGGGACACACCCTGGAAGGCTGCGATGTCGACCAGCCCCTCAGGGAGAGCCGGGAATAGAACGGCCCCTCCGGCGTCCAACCCTGGGCCATGGCCCTCAAGCTCGTGCAAGAAGCTCCGCTCCAAGACGCTGACCTCGTTCGCGAGGCCATTGCGGGCAACCCGCTGTCCTTCCAGCTACTGGTGGAGCGGTATCAAGGCCGTCTCTTTGCCCTGGCGCGGCACTACACGTCCAGTCCGGTGGAAGTCGAGGACATCGTTCAGGACACCTTCCTCAAGGCGTACAGCCGTCTCGACACCTTTCAGCATCAGTCGGCCTTCTATACCTGGCTGTACCGCATCGCAACCAATACCGTCCTGGACTTCTTGAAGCGCCGGGGCCGCTGCCCTGTACAGGCCGTTGAAGACCCCGAGTTGGTTGGCTCGCCCGAGACGGATCATCGCATCGTGCGTCCGGATGCACGCCTTGAACGGCAGGAGGTCGCGGAGATCACCCACACGATTCTTGAGGGGATGCCCGAGATCTTCCGTACCGTACTCATCATGCGGGAGCTCGAAGATATGGCATACCAGGAGATCGCTGACGTTCTCGACATCTCAATCGGAACCGTAGAATCGCGCCTCTTCCGGGCGCGGGCCCGCTTCAAGGAGAAGTTGGTCACCCAATACCCCGAGTTCGCCCAGGGGCTAAACGAATGAACTGTGAACATGCCCGACCGCTGGTGCCCCTCTACGTAGACGGAGAATTGACCTCCGTCCAAAGCGCGGAGCTGCGGCCGCACCTCCTCAGCTGCCCAGCCTGTCGTGGTCTGGCCCAAGCGGAACAGTCCCTGCACGCCTGGTTTGTTCCTACTGCCGAGATCCCCGTGCCGACGGGCTTTGCAGCTCACGTGGCGCGTCGTGCCGTGGCGGGCGATACCGGGAGCAAGAGGCCCTTCGCTCCAGCGGAGAGTTCAAACCATGAACACTCAGAGCCCATCCTTCAGTTTGTCCTCCACGCTCTTGCCGTAGCGGCCATCGCTCTTGTTGTGGTTTCCATTGCCATGCGGCGCTTGGATCAGCCGGCCGCCGAGGAACTGAAGGCCCACGAGAGCCAGGCCCTGGACGCTAGCCTCTTTGCGTTGGATCAGATCAACCGAGAAGAATTGCGTGCAGTGGGCACCAATGGCCTCCAGGGGACACGGGACGGGAGTTCTGGGCGATGAAGGACCCTCGGCCCTGGATAGCTCTGCTTTGCTGCGTGACCTTCCTGGGTGGTGCGGGGGCGGGGGTCATGTTCTCTCGCGCGACTACCGCAGAGGCTCCAGAGGGGCCCTTTGGCAGCTATGCCACCCTGCTGAACAATGAGTTCCAACTGAACCCGCAGCGCCGAGCTCACCTAGAGGTCATCCTGCGCGAATACGATGCGGATATTCGTCGCGTTGGTCTTGCGCACCGAGCTTCGTATCACGAATCCTTGCAATCTGATTTGCGGCCGATCGGAATCGAGTACAACGGCTACATCCGCGACAAGGTCTTGCGCCCCGAGCAGCGTGCTCGGTTTGACGCCCTGACCCACGGCATCCCCTTCACCTCCGAAAAAGCGCAGCGCTGATCATGGCCCGATCCTGTGGCATTCACCTCGGAACCCGTCGATTCGAGATAGTTATTCTCGACGGCGGTCCCAAGAAACAGACCCTCGTGGCTGCCGTGGCCGGAGAGTTGGACCCCAACGCCGACCATCCCGGGAAGGCCCTGAAGGAAGCGCTAGCGAAGCACAAGGTATCCAAGGAAAACGTGGGGTTGGTGATTGATGCGGGCGGCGCTGCATTCCGGCGCCTCACCTTGCCTCTTACCGATGCCACCAAGATTGAGCAGGTCTTGAAGTTTGAGGTGGAGAAGGATCTGCCCCAATGGGACATCGACGATGTTGTCGCGGACCATCTGGTCATGGCCAGCAATGACATATCGTCAGATCTGCTGGTCACCGCAGTCCCCAAAGAGGATCTGGGCGCCGCCTTGGCCATCTGCGAATGGGCGGGGGCGGAACCCTATGAGGTGGAACTTGAGACCACGGCAATGGTCAACGCGGCCTTTTACTCTGATCTCTGCCCCATCGACACGGCTCAAGTCCTGGTACATGTTGGCGAGCACTCCACCGCCGTGGTCATCATCGATGGTGGGCAGGTCAACGAAATGCGTGTCGTGCATTCGGGGGCTCTCGGAGCCCAGCCGTCGGAGAGTAGCGCTGAAGAAGCCACCGAAGAGGATACGCCGCAAGATGTCGCCGAAGTTGCCCGCGGACAGGAACAAGAGCAGGAGCATGTCAACCGAGAGGCCCTGCGTCGCATCCGACGCGAGCTTGGCCGGAGCATCTCCGCTGCGCGCACGCGCAATGACATCGAGGCGGTCTACGCCTGCGGACTGAACCTTCCCGGCCTGATCGGCGAGAGTGTCATGGATATTCCCGTCGAGGAGATGAGCGCCTTCGGGCCCGAGGCTTCGCGGATCAAGCAGGATCTGCCTGCTGAGGAGCGCGGCCGTTGGGTCGTGGCCTTCGGCTCTGCCCTGCGCGAGCTCGGCGGCGCCAAGTTGAGCCCTCGGCTGCGCCGTGAGAACCTCACCTACGCAGGCACCTGGGAGCGCGTGGAATTCCCGCTGGCCGTCTGCAGCCTGCTACTTGCGACTCTCCTGGCGGTCATGTTTATCCTTCAGCAAAAAGAGCTCATGACGCTGAATGTCCACGGAGCGGGCCAATGGGCCAGCTACTCCAACGCCTACATGAAGGGTGACCGGAACGTGCTGGGGAAGCTCTCACCTCTTCCCGACGACATTCGCGCGTTCTTGAAGAAGCTGGAGGGTGGCGAGGGGGGCTCGGACGGCAAGCCGTTTAGCGATGACTACTACGCGGCGACCAAGCGAGTCGACGCGCTTCTGCGAACAGAGGTGGCGAAGCTGAAGAAGGAACTTGGTGCGGACACTTCCATCCAGCAACCCCAGTCAGCCTTGGTTGGTACCCACCTTGTTCTTGACCTGCTTGAGGAGCACCAAAAGGATTGGCGCCCATCCATCCGGCATATCGACGCCGTCACGCAGGGTATGGGCAAGTCAACCCGCTCCGAGTCCGTGAAGGTCACCGTGACCCTGGTGCTCTTAGCGGACAGCGTGCAAGCGGCCGCATCCAACTATGAAGCCTTGCTCAACGAGTTGAAGCTGCAGCCGTGGCACAAGAACTCCACTCGCTCCAACGTGGTGTCGCTGGCGAACGATAAGGGCCTGTTGATCGAGCGCCTACCCATCGAGGTGGACGTATCCGTGTACTACGAACAACAGCGCCAAGATGCGCTGGAGGCGGCACAGTGAAGTTCCTAAAAGAGATGACCTTGGCGCAGAGCATGATCATCGTGTGCCTACTCGTGGGGATCGCGCTCACCCCACTGGTCTACGCCAATCACAAGAAGATCAACGATTTGACGACAGCCGTGTCCGAAGGGGGAGACCTCTCACGGATTGTGGGGCAGATCCAATCCAATAGCCTGCTATACACCCAGCTCTATGCACAGAAGAGCGGGGAGTCCCTTCAGGGGCAGGACCAGACAACAGCGTACATTCTGAAGATAGCCGGGGACGACTTCGTGGAGATGGGCCGCATCAACTTCCCCAAGCCACAGCGATCGGAGTCCAGCGGGGGGATCGTCGACGAGACCTTCACCGTCAAGCCTGACGATCCGAGACGGGCCTTCGGGCGCGTGAATATCGGCAATTTCCTGTACACCCTGGAAAGCCGTACACGGCGCCTGCGAGTGACCCAACTGAGCATGGATGCCTTGACTGCGGCGGGCAAGCAAAACGTCTTGCCCGAAGAGTTCCCTTCAGACAAGTGGACCTTCACCTGCAAGGTCACCTCGCGCAGCCGACCCGCGTCGGAGTAAGGAACTCCAACACTAGCGGTAGAGAGTTCTAAGCCTCGACCGGCTGCACGGTCGGCTTGAGATCGGAGTGATATTCCTGGAGGCTGCGCACGGACAACTCTTCGCGTTGCAGGGTGCCCAAGGCTGACACCACCATCCGGATTCCTGCGAGAGTCGTCACGCAGGGAATGCCCACGGAAATAGCTGATGCGCGGATTGCAGAGTCGTCATAGCGCTGCTGCTTACCTGCTGGCGTGTTGAGCAGGAGGTCAAGTTCGCGGTTCTTGATCATGTCCACGATGTGAGGGCGGCCTTCGTGAACCTTGTTGACGCGAGTGGCCTCAAGTCCGGCGCTGGTCAATGCCTTGTGAGTGCCCTCCGTTGCGATCAACTCGAACCCCAGGCTTACCAGCATACGCGCCTCCCCGACGATGGCGCGCTTGTCGGTATGCTTGACGGAGATCAACACCCGGCCACGGAGAGGTAAGTGAATGCCGGCGGCCTGGTAGGCCTTGACGAATGCACAACCCAGGTCGTAATCGATTCCCATGACCTCGCCGGTCGATCGCATCTCCGGGCTCAAGATCATGTCTGTTCCAGGGAACTTATTGAACGGAAAGACGGGGGCTTTGACTGCAAAGAACGGAGGGATGACTTCCTCTGTGAAGTCGAGTTCCTCCAGGCTCATGCCCGCCATCACCTTGGCGGCCAACTTGGCTAGGGGCACACCGATGGCTTTGGAGACGAAGGGCACGGTTCGAGAGGCCCTCGGGTTGACCTCGATGACGTAGATCTTGTTGCCCTTCACAGCGAACTGGACGTTCATCAGGCCTCGCACCTCCAACTCCATGGCCATGGACTTCGTAGCCACCGAGATCTCATCGGTTATCTCAGTGGCAAGAGTGTGGGCTGGCAGGACACAGCAGGAGTCGCCCGAGTGAATACCGGCCTCCTCGATGTGCTCCATGATCCCGCCTATGACGACCCGCTCGCCATCGCAGATGGCATCCACGTCGACCTCGATGGCGTCCTCAAGAAACTTGTCCACCAAGATCGGGCGATCAGGGGAGGCCTGAACGGCGTTCTGGATGTAGCGCTCGAGACTCTCGTCGTCATACACGATCTCCATGGCCCTTCCACCCAAGACATAGCTGGGCCGCACAAGCACCGGGTAGCCAATGTTCCGGGCCGCCTCAAAAGCCTCGGCCACGTTGGTTGCGATTCCGTTGGGCGGCTGAAGAAGGCCGAGCTTGTCGAGGAAGCGACCAAACTGCGCACGATCTTCGGCGCGGTCAATTGAGCTGACCGACGTGCCAATCAGGGGGGCGCCCGCACGTTCAAGGCCGGCCGCAAGGTTGAGCGGCGTTTGCCCACCAAATTGAACGATGATTCCCTTGGGCTTTACCGCCTCCACGATATTCATCACATCTTCGTGCGTCAGGGGCTCGAAGAACAGATCGTTAGACGTGTCGTAGTCCGTGGAGACGGTCTCAGGATTTGAGTTAACCATTACGGCATCGCAACCAATCTCCTGGGCGGCGAAAGCAGCATGGACACAGCAGTAGTCGAACTCGATGCCCTGGCCGATGCGGTTAGGGCCGCCCCCGAGGATCATGATCTTCTCGCGCTCAGAGGGTATGAACTCGGTCTCGTCTTCCCACGTTGAGTAGTAGTAGGGAGTGACGGCCGGGAACTCTGCAGCGCAGGTGTCTACCAGCTTGTACGTGGGGACGATGCCCATGGCCATGCGCTCGGACTTGACCGCGTCCGGGGTGGTTCCCACGGCCAGTGCAATCTGAGTGTCTGCGTATCCCAGCCGCTTGGCCTGGCGCAGGGTGGGCTCGTCCAGCAGCTTGCCCGCCAGCTCCTGCTCAAACTCCACAAGTTCGCGCATGTTCTCCAGGAACCAGCGGTCAATCTTCGTGGCCGAGTGGATCTCCTCCGTGCTCCACCCCGTGCGGTAGGCAGCCCGCAGCCAAAGCAGTCGCTCCGCGTTGGGTGTCCGTAGGTGTGAGGCCAGTAGCTCGCGGTCGCTCGCCAGGGCTTCGATTGGATCCCGGTCATTCAACCCGAACCCAGGGTTGCCCGTTTCCAGACCGCGGATGGCCTTCTGCAGGGCCTCCTTGAACGTGCGCCCAATGGCCATGGTCTCGCCCACGCTCTTCATCTGTGTTGTCAGAGTCGGGTCGGCTCCAGGGAATTTCTCAAACGCAAAGCGTGGGATCTTGACGACGCAGTAATCGATCGTGGGCTCGAACGAAGCAGGCGTCTCACGGGTGATGTCGTTGCGGATTTCGTCGAGGGTGTATCCCACGGCCAACTTGGCGGCGAACTTGGCGATGGGGAACCCCGTAGCCTTGGAGGCCAAGGCCGAGGAGCGCGAGACGCGAGGGTTCATCTCAATCACCAGGACGCGCCCGCTGTCCGGGTCGATGGCGAACTGGCAATTGGACCCACCACACTCCACACCGATCTCACGCATGATCGCCAGCGAGGCGTTGCGGAGATTCTGATACTCACGGTCCGTGAGTGTTTGGCTGGGAGCCACGGTGACCGAGTCCCCCGTGTGCACGCCCATGGGGTCGAGGTTTTCAATCGAGCAGACGATGACAACGTTGTCCGCCTTGTCCCGCATCACCTCCATCTCGAATTCCTTCCAGCCCACGAGGCTCTCCTCAACGAGGACCTCGTTGTTCATGGAGAGGGACAGGCCGCGTGTGACGATCTCTTCGAACTCTTCCACGTTAAAGGCGATCCCGCCGCCGGCTCCACCAAGAGTGAAGGCGGGGCGAATCACGCAAGGTAGGCCGATCTGAGCCATGACACGTCGCGCATCGTCCATGGAGCGTGCGACACCCGAGCGCGCACACTCCAAACCCGCGTTGGCCATGGCCGTTCGGAAAAGACCACGATCCTCGGCTTTGCGGATTACCTCGGCGGTGGCGCCGATCATCTCCACGCCGTGGAGATCGAAGACGCCCTGGTCGAACAGTTCCAACGCCGTGTTGAGGCCTGTCTGGCCTCCGAGTGTCGGCAGTACCGCGTCCGGTTTCTCGATGGCGATGATCTTGGCCACGGCCTCGGCGGTGATTGGCTCGATGTAGGTCTCATCGGCCGTCTCCGGATCCGTCATGATCGTCGCTGGATTCGAATTGACGAGGATGACGCGGTAGCCTTCCTCGCGCAGCGCCTTGCAGGCCTGGGTCCCCGAGTAATCAAATTCGCAAGCCTGCCCGATGACGATGGGGCCGCTGCCGATGATCAGGATTGACTCGAGGTCGTCGCGTCTCGGCATAGGGGGGGCCGGGCGAGGGGCAGGTGGGTTGCGGAGGCGGTATTTAAATCGGGACCCGGACGGCGGGTCCTAAACTGCCCCATTGAATCACACCGTGCGCAGGAATGCGACGCACGGCGAGCTATTCACCGTGGCTCGTAGACCTGGCCTGCGGGGAGTATTTCCTCCCCCCCGGGCCAGAGGATCGTGACGGCTTCGCACGGGTGGAGAGGTTTGCCGCGCCACGGCCCCTCCTCGCTCGATCCGCGATCCAAGAAGACCACCCGTCCCTCCCCGGGCGTGGCATCCTGGGCCACAGGCCAAGGCACCAGCTCCAGATTCCAGCGCACCGCCGCCAGATAGCTCTTCTGGGGGTCTGCCGAGAGGATTCGGTCAGAGGTCTGTAGCTCGGCCCTCATCGCCGGGCGCCACTCGCCTAGTGGGTCTTCCCGCTCAAAGGTCGAGGCTAAACCCAGCAGCACCATGGCCTGGGGAAGGAGCAGGACGGCCCCCATGCCCAAACCCACGGGGCTCTGCTCGCGTCGGGACAGCCAGTCAGCCAGTCCCACCGCTGCGGCTGGCAGAAGGAAGCCCCCCGCGGGCCCGAAATCGGTCCTGCCCGCTACCACAGGCGCTAGGGCGACCAGACACCAGGGAACAACCCAACTGGGGGGCGGAGACTCCTGGGGTAACCGCTTACCGAAGAGGAGTACGTGGATCCCCAGCCAGCCCACGCCCAACCCTCCCAATCCCATCAGTAGCCAGCGGGGCAATTGATCCAGCCCCCCCCCGCGTCCAGCGAGAAGATTGTCCAGAAGGTGCTGCATCGAGGTCTCATCGGCGCCAGGATCCATGAGGATCCACAAGCACACGGCCGTCAGCATGGAGAGCACCAAGGCCCCGGTGGTCCCCCCGAGGCGGTGCGGAGAGCGGTGCTGGGAGAGAGCCCAAGCTGCTGCAGGAAAGAGCAACAGGTTCTCCGGGCGCATGAAGAAGGCCAGGATGAATGAAATGCTCACCCTCCACAGGTACTCGCCCGGAACCCGCTCTGTCACCTTGAAGAGGTTGAGCATCAACAGGGTCGCCCCCAGCACTCCCGGGGCCAGATCGCCGGGCTGTGTGGAGCCCAGCCAGGCCAGGCCACTCAACAGCATGGTGAGGGCCGCCCACAGGGAGACTCCGCGCTGGAAACCGATCGTGCCTAACAGGGAGACCAGGGCTGGAAGGCAGAGCCCAAAGGCCAATGCGGAGACCAGAAAACAGGCCTGCTCCGGATCCATGCCAAGGCTACGCAGGCCAGTGGCCAGGGGAAAGACCAGGCCGTAGGACAGCCCGCCTCCCTGCCCCGCCACCATTCTGGGCAGCTCCATCGAGCCCCACAGGCGTTCGGAGGAAAGGCCCAGGGCCAGAAGTGCCAAGCCTAGGCCGAGAGCCCAGACCTGAAGGTGACCGCGCAATCTGGCAGTCCGTTGAGCCCGATTCACCAGCGCCACCAGCTCCTCCCGTGGGTAGGACTGGTTCTCGGTCGGATCGGCCGGTTCAGGTTTGAGAGGGTCAGCGCCTCGCATGGGTTGATTCCTGCTCAGCCGAGGAGGGATTGCAAGAGAGAGTCTTCCATTCCAATCCCCAGGACCAAATCGCCAGGGCTGCGGACCAGGACAAACTCGGGCTGGCCAACCGCCCCTTTCTTGTCCTGGGCAAGCCCTGCCCGAAGGCCCTCTGGTCCCAGATCGTGCAGACCCCTCAGTTCTGCTAGCGAGCTGGGCAGGCCCAGGGCCTCCTGCAGCTTGCGCACCCGGTCCGGAAGCCCGACGTCCTCCAGGACACTCATTGCCGCGCTGGCTTCCAGGGCGAGGGAGATCCCGACCGAGACCGCCACCCCGTGGGGGACGGTCCCATAGCCTGCGCAGTGCTCGATGGCGTGGGCAAAAGTGTGACCGAGATTCAGAACACGCCTCGGCCCCTGCTCTAGGGGGTCTTCAGCCACAATGCGGGCTTTGGTTTGTACGCAGTCGGCCACCAAGGCCGAAATGGCCACGGACCCTGGGTGTGCGAGTTCAGAGCTCTGGGCCTCGAGGCTGCTGAGTGAATCCTCGCCCCCCAAAAGAGCGGTCTTGAGGGCTTCCCCCAACCCGGAGGCCCACTCCTCGTCGGGCAGGGTCCGCAGAACCTCGGAGTCGGCAAAGACGCTGCGGGGCTGGTGGATGGATCCGGCCAGGTTCTTGCCCAACCTCAGGTTGATGGCCGTCTTGCCGCCTATTGCGGCATCCACTTGGGCCAGAAGTGTGGTGGGACAGTGCACCACATCCATGCCGCGCTTGAAGAGCGAGGCCGCCAGCCCTCCCAGGTCCGAGATGGAGCCGCCCCCAAAGGTGATCAGGGTGGAGGTGCGCGACAAACCCGATTGGGTCAACGCGTCCAGAACCCCCTCTAGTTGCGCCATGGACTTGGCGCCCTCCCCGCCGGCGATCTCTAGCCGAGGCGCAGACTCCAAGCCCGCCAAGGCCCCGCTGTGGAGAGACCAGGCCTTCTCGTCGGCGAGGACAAAGATACCGCTCTCTTGGCTGCCGACTTCGAGAACCCCCTTCAGGGCAGATGGGCCAACGTGGACCGCATAAGGTGGGTTGGTCTGGACCTCGATTCGGCGGACGTTCAAGTGGTCTCCGGGCTGGCCTGTCGGTTCTTGGCCCGGGCCTTGCGGCGGCGCACGAATTCCTGCCGCAACTGCTCGGCTGCCTTCTTGTCACGACGCAAGAGAAAGAACACTAGTGCGATCATCAACAGGGTGATGCTCAACACGCCGTACATGATGTAGGAGGGCATCGGATCGTGCACAGGAATGAACGGGGTAACCTCGCTCAACACGAACAGGGGCGCGCGGTGTGGACTCTGATCCTGCTTGAGGTAGTAGACGTTCTTGAAGAAGTAGCCCTTGGCCGTCACGAGTCGCGCTCCGCCGTACCGCTGGTCGAGCTTCGGCTCATCGAAGGGTGCAATCCACTGGATCACGCCAGTGGCCCCGGTCCAGCCAAAGTTCCCGATCCATCCGTGGGTCATGGTGCCGAGGCGTAGACCGTTCTCATCAGCGCGCTCGGTCCACGAGCCCAGATTGCCGCTGACCGGAACGCGGAATGGAATGCCGCGGAACGCATCACCACCCTGCAGGATCCCGTTGAGGGTGTGATTGTTGAGTTCGGAGGCCTCTTCCCAATTCTCAGTTGCGCTGTTTTCTCGTGCGTAGAGCAGGAGTTGATCCAGGGGTACCCGTGGGAGGCCCGAGACGTCCTCAATTTCATCGTCCTTGACACCCTCGAACAGAGCGAGACGCAGTGCCTGGTGGTCGAGCAACGCCGTGGGTGGCGTTGAAGGTGTCGCCGTGCGGGAAGCGATCAATGGCGCGTCCACAAATCCGCCGGGGGTCTCCGCACGCAGCATCTGGACCAGCACGCCTTCGATCATCAAGTACTCCCCAACCTCAGGTGCGTCGTCCGGGGGTATGGTGAAGGCAAAGTGAGCATGTCCGCCCCCATCGAGAGCGAGGGTCCCATAGAACTCGGTGAACTTGACTTCCGCGCGCTGACGGCTTGAATACGTCTCGACCTGCCCTCGGGCTCTAAGGGGCGCGACGCGAGCGCTGCTCGGATCATCAGAGATGGCATTGCAGCGACTCTCATTCAGGTCCTCGATACCCAACGCCTCGTAGTTCCCATGGGTGAGGAGCTTGGTGTAGTAGAGCAGCGCAGTTAGTGCCTCATTGCTCACGTTGAGGCGCCCGTCGGGCGTGTCGTCCAGGATGTTGGCCAGCAGGTCCGCCTGATCGAACGGAATAGTCTCGACCGGGAGGTTGAGGGGAGCCTCCACGCCCTCATCGGGCAGAGGCAGTGACCCGCCGGTACCTGATCTCCCTTCTTCCGTGCTGACCACCAAGTAGAACACCGCCATTGCGATAGCGGCACCACCCATGAGCAGCAGGCGTCGCTTGTCCCGGCGTGCGAGCTCTTGTGCTTCCTCTAGGGACATCTTCTTGCCCACGGAGGAGGAGATAATGCGTTTCATGAGGGCTGGGTCTAGAGTGGCTTGGTTGGGGGCTGGGCTTCGGCCGCCGCGACAAAGGAGCGGAAGAGTTCGGTGTGTGGGGAGGGTCCTGGGCCTGCCAACTCAGGGTGCCACTGCACGCCCAAGGCGAAGGGGTGCTCGGAGTGCTCGATCGCTTCGATCAAGCCTTCCGAGTCCCAGCCTACCGCAACCCATGGCTCGGGCACCTGCTCAAGGGCCTGATGGTGACGGGAGACAACTTGAACCTCTAGCTGGCCTACCCCCATCGCGGACGCGAGTTTCGAGCCCAGGGCAACCCGCACGCCGTGCAGGACTCCTCCGCTGTGCTCCTGACTGCCTGGACGGTCTTCAGGAAGGTGCTGCAGGAGGCTGGCACCGCCAGCGATTCCCAAGAGTTGCATGCCGTAGCAGATTCCGAGGACCGGCAGATCTGCCTCAAGGGCCCTGCGGGCTAGGTGCAGATCCTGGTCCTGCTTCTCGGGGGGGGTGACCACAGCTGTGGCGTGGGTCTCTCCCAGTCCCAGGCGCTGGGCATCGAAGTCGTCACCCCCGGTGAGGAGCAGGCCATCGACCCGCTCCAGTAAGGCATTCCATTGGTCTGGTGAGCCCAGAGGGGGGATCGCCAGGGCTACGGCTCCCGCCTCCATTAGAGGCGCAACGTACCGATTGTGCAGTCGCAGGCTCGGGGAGCCCCCGGTCTCAAGCAGTCCGCTCACGGCAATTAGGGGGGCACGGGGCATGGCGCCATTATGGACCGTAGAGCGCGGGGCACCAAACCGCGAGTAACGGAGAGTCTGGAGAAGGTAGGATCTCGCCCCAATGAGCTGGACTCTTGACTTGCTGGGGGTAGTGCTGGGATTCGCCTTCCTCGCCAAGGGCTCGGCGTGGTTGGTGGACGGCGCCTCTACCCTGGGTCGGCGCTGGGGCGTTGCACCTTTCGTGGTGGGCCTCACCATTGTGGCGTGGGGGACGTCCCTTCCCGAAGTGGTCGTGTCGGTTGTGGCCGCAGCGAAGGGTAGGCCTGCGGCAAGCCTGGGCAACGTCCTCGGGTCCAACATGGCCAACATCGGGATGGTCATGGGGGCGGCAGCCGTCATCTTGCCGACGGTCTTCAGCCGCAGGAACCTGCTGGGCGAGGGCTTTTGGCTCCTTGGATCCTTGGGCTTGCTCTGGGGTCTGATGGTCGACGGGGAGTTGCAGCGTATGGACGCCATGCTGCTGCTCGCTGCATTTGTCGCCTACAACGTGCACTTATTCCGGGGGCGAGGCCGTAGAGCGGCAGACCCTCCGAGCGCCGCGCCTTCTGTGCCGAAGGGGACAGTGCGCCCATGGGTACTAGTGTTGCTTGGCAGCGGCGTGATCTACTTGGGAGCAGAGACGGTCATGTGGGCGGGCACGCGCATTGCTGAAGGCCTCGGCATGGGAGACGCCTTCTTGGGCCTAACGATCCTCGCGCTTGGGTCCTCTTTGCCTGAGCTGTTCGCCTGCTTGACGAGCGTGCGGCGAGGGGATGCCGACATGAGCTTGGGTAACGTCGTCGGGAGCAACGTCTTCAACACTTTGGCCGTTACCGGCATGGCGGGGACCTTGAGTCCCTTTGGCGGGGGCGAGCAGATAAACCTCGCCTTGAGTCGCGACTTCCCCCTCTGCATTGGGTTTACCGTCCTGCTCTTGGCCCTGTCCTCGCTGGGTCCCCGCAAGGGAAGTGTCGGTGCGGGCAGGCTGGCCGGATTCCTCCTGCTCTCGTGCTACGTGGCCTATCTGATCTACATCAGTCTGGCCGGCTGAGTGACTCCCTGGAGCCCTTGCCGCGCGTGAGAAGTGCCGTGCCGATCAACCGGTAGAGCAGGCGAGCCCCGACGGTGGCATCCCAGCTTTGGCCGGCTGCGTCGCCTTCTGGGCCGGGACTCACTTCGCAGAGGTCGAGACCCACGATTCGGCGACCCGAGTTGGTGAGCTCTTCCAGCCAGAGCATGGCCTCGTGCCAGTTCAGGCCGCCGGGTACGGGGGTGCCTGTTTGAGGGCACAGGCTCGGGTCGAGCCCGTCCACGTCAAAAGTCAGGTAGACCTCCGTAGGCAGGCGATCGAGTGTGCGGCGCACAAGCTCTCGCAGGCTCAGACCATCCAGACGCGTGCGCGCCCACTGATCGTCGAACACGGTGTGGATGGCGCCGCCGCTTCCCTCAATCGCACGAGCCTCGGATTCCCCAAGATCGCGCACGCCCACCTGGACGACCTGGCCCAGATCGGCGGCTCCACGAATCACGTTGTGGAGAACCGAAGCATGAGACCAGGTGAAGCCCTCGTAGCTGTCGCGCAGATCCGCGTGGGCGTCGAAGTGCAGCAGGCCCATACCCTGGTGTTTCTCGGCGCACGCCATGATCGCGCCGTAGGAAACGGAGTGGTCGCCACCGAGCGTGACAGGCAACTGTCCGTGGTTCAGGACCTCGCGGGTGCAATCGAACACGAAGGCGTTCAGCTCGGCACCAATGGCGTTGACCCGCGCGAGCATGGTCTCGCGCTCGGGGTGTGAGCCCCCCTGTGCGTGCAGGCGTTGCACCAGCGCGGAGGCCTCCTCGTTCCAGGCGACCACCTGGGGCGCGGCCTCGGCCAAGTGGATTCCACTCTCATAGGGCCTGCCGGTCTGGCGGTCGTACAGATCCACTTGGTGGCTGGCGGCCTCGATGGCGAGGGGCCCTCCCGCGGTGCCCCTGCGGTAGCTCGTGGTGGCCTCGAAGGGCACCGGCAGGACCCGCACGGCCGCCTTCTCAGGGGGTGTACCGAGGCCGTAAAGTCCGCTGCCGGGGGGAGCGGGCGCGTCGGGATCGAAGGGGTTGGTCACGGGGTCAGGGTTCCACCTTGGGGGCGTCAGCGCCATGCGCCGCAGCGCTCCCCGATGGTGCTCCATCACGGATTGGGGCTAGCTCTAGCAATGTAGCCAAAGAAGCGTTGAATGGGCAGGCGCTCCGTGGGTACGGAGCCGACCACCGCACTGTTTCCCCCCTGAATTCACTATGGCAAGAACTATCGACGTGGACGGCCGCTCCACCAATCCCGGCCCTCGAGAGCCCCATGGCGGCGGCATCTCGGCGTTCTCCCCGAAGGTGCTCAGCGCAGCCCTCATCAGTATGGCCGCGGGCCTTCTGGGCCTGATGGCTCTCACCGGACGGTTGGGCGTGACGAATGTGGGCACCAAGGAGGTGGCCGTTGTCGTGAACTACATCTCCGGTGCCGAGCGCGCGGTCCTTTCCCCTGGCTACTGCTTCTACCTGCCCTTCATCGAAGAGGTTTTCATCTTCGATCGCAGCCAGCAGCGCTTCACCATGAGTGGAAACTCCTACAGGGAATCCAACCATGTGCCGCAATTGACCGTGCGTGCCAGCGATGGATCGAGCTTCTACTTCGAAGAGATGCCGATCCAATACCAGATCAAGCCCGGGATGGTGACAACCCTGCTGCAAGACTCCGGCCCAGGCGCCCGGTACAAGGAGGAGTGGATCAAGGCTCACGCCCGTTCGATCTTGCGCGATGAGTTTGGGCGTTTCACTCCTGTCGAGGCCGCCAACCCCACCGTCTTTCTGCAGGCCCAGGCCGAGAGCAAGCGAAGGTTGAACATAGCCCTCGAACCACACGGCATCGAGGTCGTGCTGATCGGAACGCCTACACCCAAGTTCGACAAGGCCTACGAGCAGGCCATCGAGGACCGTAAATCCGCCGATCAGGAAGTAGAGCGTCTGGAGGTTGTCCTCGACCAACTCGTGGAGGAGCGCGATCAGAAGCTCGCCGCGGTGGAACGCCAGAAGAGCGTGGAGATGGCTGAACTGACCGGTGAACTGAAGAAGGAGCTCCTTGAGGCGGAACGAATGAGAATTCAAGTAGAGCGGGGTGCGGATGCCTTTGCCGCGCGTCGCCGATTGGAGGGCGAGGCCAGCGAGGCGGGCAAGACCCAAGAGGCCCGCGGCCTGGTGGCCCGCTACACGAAAGAGGCCGAAGGGCTTGAGAGTCAGGCCAAAGCCCTGGAGTTGAAGGGCGACGTGGTCGTGCGGGAGGCGCTGGTCAAGAAGCTCACCAGCATCGAATTCACACTCGTTCCATACAGCCGCGATTCACAACCCACACGACTCGAACACGTTGACGCCAAGGGGATGGATGCGATGTCCGGATCCGCCGAAGCAGGGGGGGACAACTGATGCAGAAATTAGCCAAGATACTCGTGGGCTGCTTCGTGGCGGTCCTTCTGTTCTTCATCGTCGCCGGCGCACTCCTTGAGCGCGTTCCTCCCGCAACGATAGGAGTGAAGCAGAACATGCTCGGCGGCGGAATCGTGGAAGAGGACTTTGCCACGGGTTTCCACGTGGGCGTCACGGGCGTCCACAAGTGGCACCTGCTCGATGGAACCATGCACTTCCTGACCTATGCTCAAAGATCCAGCGGGAAGGGCTCGGGCACGGAGCGCCCGGTGCTTGATATCCGAACCAAGGATAACAACTTTGCGTTTTTTGACGTCACGGTGACCTACCGCATCAAACCCGGCGAAGGCCATCTGATTGTCATGGACGGTAACCAGGACAAGTACCGGATCATGGCGGACACGGCGGTCAACAAGGTGTTGCGCGCGGAGTTGGCGCAACTCTCTTCGGAGGAGGTTTACGATACGGACACGCGTCTCGAACTTGTGAAGCGGGCCATGCCCGCGCTGACGCGCGAGTTGGCACCCGTGCACCTCGTGCCGCAAGGACTCTTGATCCGCGCCGTCAACTTCCCGGACGTCTACGAAACCAAGCTGCGCATGAAGCAGTTGACTCAACAGCAGAAACTCCTCGCCACGGCCCAGCGCAAGGTAGAGGACAAGCAGGCACTGACCGAGGGCTATGAAGCCCAGACAGAGGCCCAGGAGAAGGAAAAGCGCGGTGATTGGGACAAGAAGCTCCAGACGGCGAGTTCCACGAACGAGGTTGAAATCGCCACGATTTCTGGCGAGGCCGAGAAGTACAACCAGGAAACCCGTGCCTCCGCGGAGGCGGACTACGAAACCGCCGTGGCCATCGGTGAGTTGGCCATGACCAAGGCCGAGGCCCTTCGTGACGAACTCCGGAATCAGGCGCTGAACACCCTCGGGGGGCGGATTTTTCTCGCGCGACTGGCCGCCGAGAACCTGCGTTTCAAGAGCGTCACCCTGAACTCCAACGACCCCTCCATCCCCTCCGTGCTCGACGTAGACGGATTGGTGAAGTTGTTGGTTGGTGCGGATTCGGGCGACTGACGAGCGGAAGGGCCCTGCAGGGTCCGCAGAATCCACTACAGCCGGGCTCAGGGCGTGCAGGGCACCTCTGGGCCCGGTTCACGTGATGGCCCGCATACCCCTTCCTGTTCGTTTCCGGTGGGAATTGGCGACAATCTCCAATATGTCCGAGGGGGACGACGTTCACCCCCTCAGATGCCTCGAGTGCCTATGCCTTTCGATTCTTCCGCCGTCCTACTGGAGCGTCACAACTCCGGGGATCCCACTGCCTTCGTAACCCTCGTCGAGGGCCATCAAGGTGAGCTACTGCGCCTCGCGCGTGGGCTCCTGGGCCGGGGGAGTGCTTTCGAGGACGTGGTGCAAGAGGCCTTCATGAGGCTGGCTCAGTCGCCGCCGGTCATTCCCGAGGCTGCCCTCGGGGATGTCGACGTCGAGCGCGCCCACCTCTCATCCTGGCTACACAAGGTCACGAGGAATCTCTGCATGGACGTCATCCGATCCGAAACTCGACGCAAGCGCCGTGAGCGCAGCGTTGCTCAACCCGACCGCCACACCGGCGGGATTCTCGAGGTCGAGGCGGGAGACACCCGCCAGGCCGTCGAGCGTTCCCTGGGACGGCTCCCCGAGGACCAGCGCGAGGTGCTGGTCCTGAGGCTATTGGCCGAGAAGAGCTACCGGGAGATCAGTGAGATCACTGGCAAGAAGGTGGGCACGGTTGGATGGCTCGTCAGCGTTGGCCTCAAGGCGCTTTGCGTCGAACTGGGACCTCTACTCGGTGGAGAGCCCGACCTGGGAATGGGTCTGGCTCAAGGAGAACTCTCATGAACGCGAATGATCACGATCCCATGCATGAACTCTTGTGCGCCTACATCCTCGGCGAAACGTCTGAGGAACAGACCCGCGAGGTAGAAACAGCTTTGGCGGCCAGCGCCGAGTTGCGCGCTCAGCGGGTGGAGCTCGAGCAGACCGTCGGCTTGGTGAAGCACGGCCTGAGAGACAGCTTGAGCCTGTCGGACGAGGCGATGTCCTCTCTGGTCGCCGCGGCCGCCGCGCCCGGTCGGGCCGCTCCCGTTGCGCCCCTGCGCCCCTGGCATGCCTCGCCGGTCTTGCTCGCGGCTGCTGGCATCGTTGTGGCTCTCGGCGGTGTGTTGGGTGTACTCGCCATGCGAGATCAGTTCATGTCCGAGTCCACACTGGATGTGGCGCTCTCGGAAGCTCCCTCGCCGGCCAGCGCCGTTCGCGCGGAGAGAGCGGTGGGGGCGCCCCGCTTTCGGGGTAGGCTTCTCGGTGAAGGAGGCATGGACCAGGCTGATGCAGAGGCTCCAGACCTCAACGAGGGGCGACTTCTGAAGTCAGGAGAGGCTGCAGAAGGCGCAGCGGCATTGGGCTCACTGGAGGCCTATCTCAAACAGGCGCCCGCTGGCGGAGGTGGGGGCAGTCCCTCAACCCTCCGGCTTGAGGCCCTTGCTGCTACGTCCCCTGCGAAGCCATCTGAACCGGGCCAAGCCTCGGCGGCGGAGCGGAAACGGATGACAAGCTCTGCGGCTCCCACCTCCTCCGTCGACCTCTTCAATGGGCGTGAGGCCGAGACCGACACAATCTTATACTTGGATGCCTTGGGCCTTGAGAGCCAACGCCGGCACGCCGATCCGGCGGACACCGTTCCGCTTGCGGAGGCGGGCACCACCTACTACCAGGGTGGGGGGAAGAAGACCAAGCGAAGGTCGAAAGAGATGGCCGAGTTGGAACTGAACGATGAGCTTGTTGTCACGGCGGGAAGACCCGATGCCGTCAGGGAACTCGACGGAAGAGGATGGTTGCAACTGGAGGCCTTGGGCTATCTCGGTTCCGAGGAAGTAGATGCCTTTGCGAAGGATCGGAGACTCTCGGCCGATGAGTTGCAGACATTGGCGGATCGCCACTCTCAGCGCATCTATAGCGAATGCAAGCGTCGGCCCGAGGAGTCCCCGCGAGACATGTTTTTCCGCTTTTGGGGCGACAACGCTTTCGTCGTTACGCAGCAGGACCGCTTGTCGACCTTCGCTGCGGACGTGGATACGGCCAGCTACGCGCTGGCTCGCCGCTACCTAGAAGAAAGGCGGCTTCCCACGAAAGCCCAGATCCGCACTGAGGAGTTCGTCAATTACGCCCAGCCCGATCTTCCCACTCCGACCGAGGGAGCCCTCACCATTCACACGGAGTTGGCGCCCAGTCTATTTGGTGGTAAGGAGGGGCGCCTGATGCTGCGCGTGGGCATCCGCGGGAAGGAAGTGAGCGCCAGTGAGCGTAAGCCTCTTTCTTTGACCTTTGCCATCGACGTCTCGGGTTCAATGCAAGAGGGCCAGCGTCTCGAACTCGTCAAGCACGCGATCCGCCTGCTTGTGGGGCAGCTGCACGAGGGCGACAAGGTGGGCCTTGTGGCGTACTCCCGCGAGGCACGCATGGTGCTTCCGATGACCGATGCCAGCGAGCGCGGCCTGATTGAGAGTGCCCTTCATCCTCTCTCCCCCAATGGTGGGACCAACGCCGAGGCGGGCCTCAAGATGGCCTATGAGCTGGCGCTCACCTCCCTGGACCCTGCGGCCCACAGCCGCGTGATTCTGCTCTCGGACGGCGTGGCCAACATCGGCACGACCGACCAGGACCGCATCAACCAGGACGTGACCCGTCACCGCGAGGCGGGGATCTATCTCAACACCATCGGCGTGGGCATGAACAACCACAACGACGTGTTCCTTGAGCAGCTCGCCAACAAGGGTGATGGGATCTGCGACTACGTGGATGACGAGGCTGCGGCACGGCGTGCGATTGTCGAGCGCTTTACCGGTGCCCTGATCCCCATCGCCGGCGACGTGAAGATCCAGGTTGAGTTCGATCCCACCCAGGTGCATTCATATCGCCTTCTGGGTTACGAGAACCGCGCCGTGGCCGATGCGGATTTCCGCAACGATGCGGTGGACGCCGGTGAAATCGGAGCCGGCCATCAGGTCGTGGCTCTGTACGAACTGGATATGGTTCCCGGGGAGAGCCCCGACATTATCGATGTCGAGGAAGGATCCCTGGCCACGGTTCGCCTGCGGTGGAAGGCGCCCAAGGCCGCCCGTCAGCATCCTCTGGAGGTCGAGGTCACCGAGATCAGCGCCACCGTGGATATGGAGGGTGCGCACCAGAGCTTCGCAGAGGCGAGCGCGGGTTACCGCCGCTCGATTCTCACGGCTCAGCTTGCGGAATTCCTGCGCCGTTCGTCCCACGCACGGGAGGACTCCTTCCGTGTTCTCGATGACCAGACCGCGCGTCTTGCCAAGGAGGAGGGCGACGAAGACAGCCATGAACTGGCCAACCTGGTCAAGCGCACGATGGCGCTTGGTTTGCCGCTTCAGTTGCTCGACCGCACCGGTGTGGACCTCGCACTGGACGAGTATCAGCGGTATCTATACATGCGTGCCCAACTCGATGACCGCGAACGCTTGCAAGACCGTCGCAACGATCGGGAACTCAAGGACCTCGAACGCCGCAATGATGAGTTGGAGGAGCGCCTGCGCGAACGGATCTACAACGACCTGGAGGAGAAGAACGGCTAGAGCAGCTCTCTAGCGGATGGTGCCGGGCCGCTGCCAATCATGGGTGCGGCCCGCTCTAGTTAAACACGGTCCACTTGAGGTAGTTGCCCTGACCATTCTCGAAGAGCGTGAGCTCCTTGCTGGCGGCATCGTAGGACCAACTGCTGGTGGGTACGCCGGCGAGCCACACATCGCTGGGCTGGTCATCAATCTCACCGATCACAATCTCGAGCGGCACGTGATCGGCACTGTCGAAGATGAGCTCCAGGTCGGCATCGGGGTTCAAACCCACATCGGTGGGCCGGGCCAACTTGAGGTTCTGAATGTTGGCGACCTCGTCCACCACGAAGCTGTTCGCTGAAGGCAAAACAACCCAGCGGAATGGCGAGAACACGCGAGCCGTGGCTTGTGTGATGTTGAACCCGTGCCAGTCACCGTCGCGATCAGCGAGGGTGCGCGTAAGAGTTGTGGGCGCCTGGAATGCATGCCGGAACATGCGGAAGACGCGGCGCTCCTTCAGCGTTTGCCAGTCGTGTTTGTTCTGAGGTGAGTGGATCAACCTCCCCTTGCCACCGCGTTTTCGGAACTGGTGATGGGTCGCAGTGGTCTGGGCTATCAGCGTGGCGTTGGGGTCTTGATCTGCGTAGTAGCTCAAGACGGGCATGTGCGTGAGATCGCGCACCATGTCGGTAGCGGGGTCCACCAGGCCCGTCGTCCAGTCGATGTCCGAGGCCGAGCAACGTGTGTAGTCGAAGGTCAGGGTGGGGTCGTTGGGCGGCCCGCCAAACATCAGCGCGCTGTCGAATGTGCTCTGAATGCTAGGCGTGGACCAGTAGGTGTAGCTCAAGGAGGTTGAGCCGGTGTGAATCGCGGCTCCCGCAAAGTGCAACCCATCGCAGGTGTCTGCGTGACGGGCGACGAAGCTGGCCGCTCCCCCGCCCCCCATGGAGAATCCCACGGCATAGAACCGGTCCGCATCGACGGTCAAGCCCAGGCTGGGGGCAATCGTGCCGGCCAACATCTCAAGCGCGGCCTCAACGTTCAGTTGGGAGTACTCGATCCCGTAGTTGTACGTGTGGGCACCCAGCGGGGCGATGACGATCCACCCACGCTTCATACCCATCTCGAAGAAGTCCGAGTTGGCCAGGACGTCCTGAGGAGTCTCGCCATAGCCATGGAAGAGCACCAGCACGGGGGTGGGCTGTACCGGATTGTTGGGAAAGCCGACCAGGAAGGACTCACTCCATGTGCTGCCAGCGATCTGGGCCGAGTCGATGGTGAAGTTGACTAGGTTCCGGCCCACCAGGTTGGCCTGCAGTTGAAGGCCGAAGGGGTTGCCAAAGCTGCCTCCGAGGGCGGCCTCGGGATCCTCCTCGCTGCCGAGTATCTCCCCATCCCTTCCACGCAGGATCCCGTCTTGGGAGCCACCGCCGCTATGGACAGCCAGCTTCTGGGGGACCTGCACGAAGCGGCCTCCTGCCCTCAGAGGCTCATGGGCCTTGTGGGTGGGCCGCTGTGCCGCAGAGGCCAAGCCCGAACAGGCGAGGGCGCATGCGAGAAGGAGCAGCGAGGGGCTTTTCATGAATGGACCTTGGGGAGCGGTGTTGTGTCCGGCTTTCGGCTGGGAGACCTGGGGCGGGACAGGGCGGCCGATCCCCACCCTGGGAGGATGGGCAGAGCCGCTACGTGATTATAAGGGGCCCAGCGGAGGGTGCGTGGGAGTGGGGGTGGTCAGGAAAACAATGCGCGATCCGGCGGAGGGCTCCGGGGCTGGGCGTGATTGGGCCTTATAGACCTTTCCTCCACCCCTTTCCCCCCACCCATTTCTTCGGCAGCCATTAGAGAAAGACAGTCTCATTCTGGGAGCCTGGGGGTCTCCGGCCCTACCTTGTGGCCATGGATCATTCAGAAACAGCCAAGCCAGCCTCATGGACCCGTGCGGGAGCAATCCTGGCCTTCCTGGCCGTCGCGCTGGGAGCGTTCGGGGCGCACAAGCTCAAGACGTTGGTGGGCGATGAGCAGCTCGCCTGGTGGGACACCGGGGTGCACTACCAGCTGGCCCACGCCCTGGCCCTGTTGATTCTGGGCCAGAGGGCACTTCTCGGCTCTGGGCCCGACCCCACCGCGACCCGGGTGGGATGGCTTTTCACCCTTGGGATCATTCTCTTCTCGGGCAGTCTGTACGCCATGACCCTTGGAGGGCCTCGCATCTTGGGTGCCGTGACCCCTCTGGGCGGAGTGGCGTTTCTTGGTGGATGGGCCTGCTGGGCCTTGGGGGCCAGGCCTCAGGCCTCAGGCTCCGCCGGGCGGGCCTCGGAGCGACAGTAGTCGCCATAGGCCTCCATCAGCTGCAGCGTCACCGGCCCCGGAACTCCTGAGCCTAAGGTCGTCCCGTCGAGCTTCACGACAGGGACGATGCTGCGCACAGAGGTGCTAAAGAAAGCCTCCTGGAGGGAGGAAATGTCGCCTCGTTGGATGGGCTGCTCGCCACACGGCAGGCCGAGCTTGCGCGCGAGCTCAAGGACTATTCCACGCGTGATCCCAGGCAGGACCCCGCTCTCCGGTGCCGTGATGACCTTCTCCCCCTTCACCGCAAAAAAGTTGCTCATGACCCCCTCCAGCAGCATCCCATCGGGGCTCACGAGGACGGATTCGTAGTTTGTCGGGGTTCCTCCCCCCGCCGGCCTACGATCCACGACCCAACTCGACTCCTTGATCTGTGGGCGGTTGCGCCTCAACTGGTCGACCAGCTCAGAACACACACCCCTTGCGTAGGTTTCCGCACCGGGGAGTCTTAGCTCACTGGCGAGGGCAATCACGCGGCAGTCGGTACCCAGCGCAGTGGCGGCGCTGGTGAGAAAGTCGATGCGGATCTTGGCGTCCTTGCCTGCGAACCCGGTCGCGATGGTATGCAGCGCGCTGCGCAGGCCTTGGGTCTCCAGGGGGGTAGACATCCCGAACTGCTGCATGGACCGTTGGGCACGGTCTAGATGCGCCTTGAGACCAATGAACCGGTTGTGTTCGAACGTCCGTAGCGCCTCGTAGATTCCCGCAGGCAGGCCATCGAACACGTGCTCCGGGGAGACGAGGCCCTGGGGGAAGGCCAGGGGAATCGGGCCACCGATGCCGATGGCGAAGAGCTCGTGGTGAGGGAAGGACACGGAGGGGGAGGGTGTACCATCTCGACTCAGACGGGGGCAGGGCCGGGCATGGGTTGCATCGCCTCGGGGGCAGGCCGACCCGATTGGGGGTGTTGCCGCAACTCCAGGACCTCTTCTCGCAATCCCGCTCCGTTGGCGGAGCCCCCCCCCCGCGCTCTGGTGATGAGCTGGGATGGCGGCAAATCACCAGAACTACAAGCAAATTCGGCGATTGAGTTTTGGGCGGAGTTGTGCGGGAACTTCTTGGGGTCCCATTTTGCTCCACCCGGGCGTGGAGGCCTGCCCAAGGAGGCAAAGGGGTTTATAATCCAGTGGCCCCTTAGGTTTGGCCCTCCCAATGGATTTCACTGACCGTACCCTCTCGTCCCGATACGAGCTGAAGTACTGGCTCCATCCGAGCCAGTTGAGGGCTATACGGGAGGCGATCGGGCCCTTCGTTCAGCCAGATCAGTTCGCACGACTGGGACACGGCAACAGCTACCCGATCTCGAGCCTGTACCTCGACACACGCGCGCACGATCTGTACAGAACTACGGTGGAGGGTCACAAGGACCGCTTCAAGTTGCGGATCCGGTCCTACAGCGATGAGCCGGGCACCCCGGTGTACTTGGAGATCAAGCGGCGCGCCAACCAGGTCGTTCGGAAGGTGAGGGCGCGCGTCTCCCGCGCGGGCGCCCAGGCCCTCCTGCGGGGGGGAAGGATGGACATGGAGGATGCGGATGAAGGGGTTGCGGAGTTCATCAGTGAGATGCGTCGTCTAGACGCGGGCTCGGTAATCCGCGTCCGCTATGAACGGGAGGCCTACGAGTCTGTCGGGCGCGACCCCGTCAGGATCACCCTGGATAGCGAGGTGATGTTCAAGGCCACACACGACGGGGACCTGTCCTTGGGAGGGACGGGATGGTCAACAACGCCTACCGAGGGAGTGATCCTGGAGGTCAAGTTCACGGACAATTGCCCGCATTGGATCGCGGCGATGGTCGGCCAAATGAACTTGGAGAACCTTTCGATTCCAAAGTATGTCCTCTCCCTCAGCCGCTCTATCGCCGCGGCTGGTGGAGCCGAGCATAGGCATGCCCAATGAACGACTTCGAGTCACTATTCCGTCAACTTGACGCGACAGGTATGGCGCCTCCGCCCACCCTACAGGGGCTTGTGATGTCACTGCTCTTAGCCCTAACCCTGGGGCAGTTGACGGCTTGGGTCTACACCAAGACCCATGCGGGTCTGTCCTATTCCCGCTCGTTCTGCCAGTCGTTGGTCTACCTGATGGTGATTGCGACCCTGGTGATGTTCGTCATCGGCAACAACGTTGTTGCCGCCTTTGGGCTCATGGGTGCATTGGCCATCATCCGATTCCGAAACGTCCTGAAGGACACTCGCGACACTGCCTTTGTGTTCCTGACGCTGGTATTGGGTATGGCGATCGGGTCGCAGCGTATTGCAGTGGCGCTTGTGGGAGGGGCTTTTCTGTTGCTGCTTGCCGTGTGGCTGCATGTGACGCGCTTTGGTGTGAGGAGCCATTTTGATGGGCACCTGTCCTACAGGATGAGCGGACTTCAGAGCGGAGCTGGGGTGGGGGACCTCCTGAAGCGTGTATTCACCCGGTACTGCCAAGACCTTCACGTTGTCACTGTGCATGATACTGGCGACGAGGTGGAGTACGTGCAGCAGGTGCGCTTGAGGGATCGCAAGCGAGGAAACGAGCTGGTCCAGGACATGCGCGGACTGGAAGGAATTGGGGACGTGACGCTGGTCCTGCGCGACGAGAACATCGAAATCTAATGACTGCCGTTACCAAAGTTCCCATCCCGCTCGACCAGAGGCTGAGTGCCTTCGTCCGCGGTCCCCTGGTTGGCTTGGTCTGGCTGGCCACGGCCGCGCTGTGTGTGGCCCTGCTACGAGATCGCCCCGTTGCGCTTGAGCACCGGGCCTGGGTCCCCCCCGTCGAGTATGAGGTGTCCACACCCAGCTCGGGGGTCCTGGGGGTGGTCCTGGTCCGGGCGTTCCAGGAGGTGCGCAAGGGAGAGTTGGTTGCCCAATTGGATCCGCGCCCACTGGAGGCCCGTCTGGCCACGGCGAACGCCGAGGTCCTGAGCTTGAGGGCTCAGATTGCTGATGCTCGTGAACTAGCGGATGCGGAGCAACAGCAAGCGGAGAGTTTGGCAGCGCAGGAAGCTACGAGTGACGCAGATTCCTTGAGAATGCGGATGGAGGGCGATTTGTTGCGCTCCTCCTTTGATGAGTCCGATCTGCGTTTGGGGGTGCTCGAGCTTGAAGTCCAGCTGGCCTCAGATGAGGTCGGCGCCGACTTGCTGCAGGCTCAGCACCTGCGGGCTTCGAGGCTGGCAGAGGACGGCACGGGCTGGGAGGCGGAGGCCGCAGATCTGGCGTTGGAATTACGGCAGGCCGAGGAGAGGAACAGAGGCACGGCTGCCCGGCTGTCCGGCCAGCGAGAAGAGCTACTTCAGGCTGTCGAGCGCACCGCGGAGATACGAAGGGGGTTTCCCGCCGCGACGGGAGCTATGGACCTGCCTCGGATTCCGGCCGCCACGCGAGCCTTGGAGGCGGCGATAAGGGTCCAAGAGTTAGTGATAGCCGAGTTGGAGTTGGAGCGGGACGCGCTCAATCTCCAGGCGCCGATCGACGGTCAGGTGTCGGCGTTGTATGTGGGAGAGGGCCAGTCCCTCATGGCGGGGCGTGCCGTTATGTTGGTCACCGCAAGCGCTGCCCGGGAGGCGGTTGTTTTTGTTGACCCCGAGGTGGCCAGCGGAGAGTCCCTGGTGGGACGAAGCGTTGAATTGCGGGCAGGTGAACGGCGCTCGCTGGAGACCAAGATCGCCAGCCTTTCACCCAAGACCGAACTCCTCCCTGAGCGTCTTTGGCCGCATCCGGCCAGTCCCGCCTACGGGTTGGCCCTGCGAGTCCCCATGGGGGAGTCGGGGATGTTCATGCCGGGTGAGATTCTCCGAGCTCGGATTCTCCCCAGCGAGAATTAGGAGCGGGCTTCCCGAGGTACTGAGCCCACACCGCGGGTCAATACGGGAATTCCTATTAAAAACGGCAATTTCGGCCCTGTCTCAACGCACATACCGGGGGAGACTCCAATAGATCGGTCCATGGAAGTCTCGCTGTCGTAGGCGGGGATCCTCCTTCACGTTTCTCCAATCCAATCCCCATGCTCACTCGATTTCTCGCTCCACTCGCGTTCTTGATTGGGCTTGGCGCGGTCGCATCCGCCCAGGTCACGGTAAACCACCACTCGGGCTTCCTCAGTCCCACCGGTATGCATGGTGTGCAGGGTTCGTCGATGGGATCAGGGTTCATTGTCTCCGAGGCTGGGACGGGTGCCAACGACGGCCGTGTGACCTTTCTGGAGGACGGCACATTCAATCGGCAGACGGTGGTCGCAGCTCTACCTTCCATCATCTCTGAGGGATTCGCGTCGGGCCCTCACGATGCCACCCTGTCGAACAACAACCTCTATGTTGCGCTGGGGAAAACTCTCGATCCTGCGCTCAATTCGACGGTTGTTCGTTTTGACCTGAACGCCACGCCCTGGTCTCTGGGCATGCCGCCGCTGACCGCTGCCGACATCGCGGAGATCATTCCGGTGGGTGCCTATATGGCGTCCCAGGGGTATGCGGACAGCAACGTCTTTAGCGTGGTTCTTGGGCGCAAGAACAACCTCTTCATCGCGGACGCGGGGGCCAACGCGGTTGTCCGGTATGACTTCAAGACCGCCAGCCTGTCGGTGTACCTCGATATTCCAGGAGAGCCCAACCCGACGAGCGTTGGTCCGCCGATCATCGACGCTGTTCCTACCCGCCTACGATGGGACGGAAAGACCCTGCGCGTGTCCACGCTGACGGGTTTCCCGTTCCTGCCCGGCTTGGCCAAGATCTACGCGATTGATGCTGGTAAGCAGCTCTCCATCGAGAAGGATGGCCTCACCCTGGTGACGGGATTTGACTACGACCCGACTAATGGCCGCCTGGTCGTGACCGAACTTGCCTCCTCTTTCGACCCGGTCACGGGGTTTGCTCCCGACTCGGGATCAGTTGTGGAGTTTGCCCGCTCGGGCGAGCGCGTGCCGATTTCGGTTGGCGCAGCTTTGCCGACGGTGGTCATGCACAAGCCGGACGGAACACCATTTTACGCGAGCCTCGGTGATGGCGTGATGTACCGCATCGACCCCGGGGCCATGAACTTCTGCATCACGAGCAGGAACTCGGTTGGCACCGGAGCCATCATGAGCCATTCGGGATCGGTCAGCGTTCAGGCCAACGATCTTGCGCTGCGGTGCGACTATCTCCCGGTGGACGAATTCGGCCTCTTCTTCTACGGCTCAGCGCCCACCATGGTGCCCCTAGGCGGTGGCTATCGGTGTGTGGGTGGACCGAAGCTCTTTCGCCTGGGCATCATGAAGAGCAATCAGGCAGGCGTGGCGTTCTGCCCCGTGGACAACACAGCCCTCGCAAAGCAGGGCTCCTTCATTCCTGGCTCTGTGTGGCAGTTCCAGTACTGGTACCGGGACAAAGGGATAGGAGCGGGCAGCAGCCTGTCCGATGGCCTGCAGGTGATGTTCACGGACTGATCGGGCATGGCCGTGCCAGGGAGGCAGCAGGCTCTTAGGCGGGTAGCTCTACCGTGACCCGCAAGTAGGTGGCACGAACTCGGAGGCCACTTCCGGATGTGCAGTTGTGTGAGTGTGCTAACTCCGTGAGTTGACGGTGGAGCTCCGCTTCCTTGCCGGATGTCCGCGCTACCTCGTAGGCGTTCATGGTCGGTCCATAGTAGTCCCGCATGATGCTGACCCAGTCATCAGGGCCACGGGTATCAGAGACAAACTCGAAGGTGCCTTGTTCCATGGTGATCCGGTCAGGGGCTACACCGGCGCTACCGAATCGTTCAAGAACTTCGTCCTCGACACCCCAGAGCATAGGACTGATGAACCCCTCGGGTGGTGGTGGGGTAAATGCGGAGCTGATCTTCAGGATATCGGAGACGAACGACGTTGGGTCGTTGGGGATCCAGTTGCCCATAATGACACGGCCACCTGGCTTTGTGACGCGGACCAATTCGCGGGTCACATCAAATGGCTTTGGGCAAAAACATGGCCCCGAAGATGGAGATCGACAGATCGAAGGTGTCGTCTTGAACATCGGTCAACGCGCTTGCATCGCCATGCTCGAAGCGCGGGTTCTTAAGGCCTGCCGCTGCGGCGCGTGCGTTGCCCGCGTCTACCAGATTCCTTGCGATGTCGATGCCAAGCACATCAGCGGCGTGCTTGGCCATAGGTAGTGCCGTTGTTCCGTCGCCGCATCCGACGTCGAGGACGCGCATTTGCGGGGTTATGCCGAGCGAGTCAACGAGTGCTGAACCAGGCACACGCATGAAGGCCTCTGCGATCGTGGTGAAATAACCCTTTTCCCACAGCTGCTGGTTAGGGTTCGCGTTCTGTGTGTTGCTCATAGGTTGGAGGTTCGTGGGCCGCGGCGGCTGATACCCGTTGGCGCGTGGACAGTAGCTGGCTCCTGCTTGCTAAGGGCTTGCAAAGTGGGCCATTGCTGGCGACGAGGCCTCTCCTCAGGGTGTCCCATTGTGAGACGGTGAGGGCTCCTGTCTCAATAATGGGCACTCCTAAAAAAAGGCCGCAGCAAAGGCTTGTGGGTATTGTGTCTAAAGATGAGATTAGACAGAGCGATCCCTTCTACCGAGGCTGTTGCTCCCTACGGCCCCGCGTCACCTTCCGAAAAACCATGCTGACCCGAATCACAAGAACTCTCACGCTTGCCTTGAGCCTCGTCGCGACCCTCCAGGCCCAGGTCACCATCACCAACCACTCAGGCTTCCTGAGCGCTGCTGGGATGCACTCCCTCCAAGGGTCCTCGATCGGATCGGGGTTTATTGTCGTGGAGGCGGGCACAGGCATCAACGACGGCCGCGTGACCTTCCTGGAAGACGTCACCTTTGACCGACAAACCGTTGTGGCGGGCCTACCCTCAACTCTGGTTGCGGGTTTCGCCTCAGGGCCGCGTGATGCCACCCTCTCGGGCGATCAGTTGTACATTGCCCTGGGCCAAAACGCAGACCCCGTGCTGGACTCCACCATCTTGCATTTTGACTTGCAGGCTACGCCGTGGTCCATCGGGTCCCCGGCCCTGACCGTTGCGGATGCGGCAACGCTCATCCCGGTCAAGAGCTTCATGCAAAGCCAGGGGTACGCATACAGCGGAGTACACAGCATGGTCTTGGGGCGCAAGAACAACCTGTTCATCGCGGATGCGGGAGCAAGCGCGATCCTGCGCTACAACATCGGCACGGGGACCCTCTCGGTCTACGCGGACATCCCCGGTGAGGTAAACCCGACGAGCGTCGGCCCGCCGATCATTGCGGCCGTTCCCACCCGCATGCGCTGGGACGGAAAGAAACTGCGCGTCTGCACGATGACAGGGTTTCCATACCTGCCAGGGCTCTCGAAAATCTACACGATCGATGGGCCGAGCACGGTCTCAGTGGAGGTGGCGGGCCTGAACCTGGCGACAAGCTTCGACTACGATCCGACCAATGGCCGGTTGGTTGTTGCGGAGTTCGCTGCCTCATTCGATCCGTCCTCCGGATTCCCACCCAATTCTGGCTCGATCGTCGAATACAACAGGGATGGGCAGCGGGTGCCCATCTCGGTGGGTGCGTCCTTCCCCGCGAACATCATGCACAAGCCGGATGGCACACCCTATTTTGTGAGCCTCTCCGACGGGAACATGTATCGCATCGACCCGGGTTCGATGAATTTCTGCGCTACATCTCGAAACTCCGTCGGGACAGGAGCCCTCATCAGCAATGCGGGCTCAGTCAGCCTGCAAGCCAACGACTTTGCCCTGAAGTGCGAGAGCCTGCCCGTCGGTGAGTTCGGACTGTTCTTCTATGGTTCTGCACCGACCTACCTGCCTCTCGGCGATGGCTACCGATGCGTCGGTGGCGCCAAGCTATTCCGCTTCGACGTCCTGAAGAGCGATCAAGCCGGGATCGTGTTCTACCCCATGGACAACACCACCTTGCCGGGGCCAGGCACCCTTCTCCCCGGCAGCATCTGGCAGTTCCAATACTGGTACAGAGACAAAAACGGCATCGGCGGCAGCAACTTGTCGGACGGTCTGCAGGTGATGTTCGCAAACTGAGACAGAGGTTCAACCCGCAATGCAGGGCCCGAGCGGGTCCTTGGGTTGGCCGATAGGGAATCCGTTTCCCACTCTGTGCGATGCTCCGAGGAGCGCCCCCTGCGGGCGGTATCCTGGAGTATGGGAATTCTTACTCGAAGGCTGGCCGTGGCGTACGTCCTCACTCTCGCCCCTTGGATTGCGGCTTGTGGGCCCTCCATGAGCCTGGATGATGCCGGCGGCGGCGGAGATGGCGGTGGTGGCGCAGTGACCATGACGGGCAGCTGGGTCATGCATGCGCGCGTCAGAGGGACCGTTCCTCCCGGGACACAGCCCTGCCGTACCCTGTTCCTAACCTTCTCTGACAGCGGCCAAGGGGTAAAGGCCTACCTCGACCTGGATGGCGATGGGGAGTTTACGGAGGCCGTTAGCGTGACTGCGACAGGCGCTTCGGGGGGTGTACGACTGAAGGGTCAGTACAACTGGAACGGCACGAACTTCTCCTTCGACACGCTCGTCTGGGAATTCAGCTGGGGGCATGCGGCTGGTGACGCAACCTACCGCGTCGGATCCGCGCCCAATCAACCGGAGATGGTGACGATGGTGAAGATCATGAATCTCCCCCAGCGCGACCTGAACGGCGTGTGGGACATCGACCATACGTTGGATTGGGCGACAGGGGGTCTCTCCTACCTTTCCGGCATGACCGAGAGTGGTGTCTATCAAATCACTCAGGAAATGAGCGGGCCCATGCAGGGCTTCTTTGAAGCCAAGCGCGCTGATGGTGAGTGCTTCACGGGGATCGTCAACGACAGCCAGGTCACACTCGCCCGGCGCTACGAGGACTACGGATGGCTGTGGACCTACACCTACACCAACCTGAATGCAGATGGCGACTGGTTCGGAGGAACCCACTTGGGCCAGGCTGAATTGGGAACGCTTCAGGAGGACGTTGGGTGGTCCATGGTGGCGTACCGCACGGGACAGTAGGATCGAAGCGTGCTTGTGCGCGCAACTTTACTCCCTCTTTCTCTACTCGCGTCCTGCGGAACCAGCCTGAGCGTGCGCTCTGAGAACCCCGGTGCGTGGCCGCCACCCCGTCCGGCCGTGGCGCTTGCGCCGAGAGAAGCTGATCGCGTCGCTTCCCGCCTTCGGTGGGATGTGCTGAAGCGGATTCAACATCTGTTCCCTGACACAGCTCTTGCCGATGCAGATGGTGAATCGGAATGGGTCTACCACTCCGTCAAGACGGTCGCCTCATCTGGTGAGCGACCTCTTTTACTCGAGGCCCTCCGCGTCCAGCGCCAACCTCGCGGTGGGGGCCCGGTCGTCAGCGAGAGTCTCATCCTGGCTGAATCGGGGGAGGTGCTACTACGCACGATGGCATTGACTCCAAGCCCCCCGAGCTCGGTCTTCATTGCAGGCTTTGCTGTCGATCTGCGTGAACCCGAGCAGGTGCGCCGACTGGCTTCCCTTCCAATGGACCCGTTGCGGCTTGGTGCAGTAGCTCGGATGGGTCGTGCTCAGGTGGAAGAGAACCTCAGGTGGGTTCAAGATGAAGGCTGGTCCACCTGGGACCTTCCCTGCGAGGAGGTGGGGATGTTCAAGATCGAGGCCCCCCGTAAGTCCGGAGCAGACCTTCCCTGGCCCTTCGAGTCGGCCTCCCTGGAACCACTGCGCATCAATGACGTTCAATGGAAGGGGAGACCCGGGCATTTCGAGTGGCGCGCCCTGGTGCCGGTGAACTTCTACGGTTCCGGGCACTCAGGCCCCTTCCGACGAGAGTTCATCCTGAGAGGGACCCTTTGAGGGTCTAGCGCTCAAGCAGAACGCGCAGTGGAGCGGCCTGCTCTCCATCTTGTGGTTGAATCGAAAGTGGGTTGTCATCCCACCACTCTCCTGCCGCCCAGTAATAGACGGGAGTTTGGCGCGCGGCGGCCCCTTTCAAGAGGGCGGCCAATACAGGGAGCCAGCGGGGTTCATCTCTGGGGATCCCGCACTCACCAATAACGCCCCGTACCTGATTGCGTTTGCACCAGTCCAGAAAAGGGGCTACGCGCGAGATGCCGCGAGCGAGGACTGAGCCATCTCGGCTCTGCTCTTCGGCGAAGGACAGTTGGTAGGTTCCGCTGAAATCGTGGTCAAAGTAGCAGTGAGCTTCGTAGACGACGTTATCGAGCGGGTCGACAATCCAAGGTCGGGGTCCGTTGTTCCTCTGCCAGCTAGAGGCGTTGGACCAGCCATCCCCCGAAACCCACAGGGTTGTGCGGTTCCCGTGGAGCCGCAGCGCGTCGACAACGTGCTGAGAGGTCTTGCGCCAACTCGCTCGACCCATGTCGTGCGGTTCATTCATGATGGCGAAGGCTTCAATGGCTGGGTGACCGCGGAGTCGGTCAGAGAGCTTGCACCACAGGTCCGACAGGTGCTCCTGGGTGATGCCGAGACCATCCATAGTCGGGGCTCCAACAATCCGCCCACTGGGGTACCGACTCTCCCCGCGGCAGTAGCGCCCGTAATTGTGGAGATCCAACACCACACGGCACTCAAGCAGGCTCGCGGCGTCGAGCGCTTCGATGAGCCGGCCCAATTCCCCGTCTTCGAGAGCTCCACCGGGAGTCCTTTGGAGTCGCTCCCACCGAACGGGGAGACGGAAGTGGGTCATGCCCAGCTGCGCGAAGTAGCGCATGGTCTGGGGGGTACAGTACGTGTAGTCCACCCCGAAAGTACCGGGCTTCGAGCCACCAAAGCCTGGAAGGTGCGTGCCAAATTCTGCCCCGGCGAGGCTGACCCCACGGTAGGCGGAGGAGCTCGCACCCCCTACCGACAACCCTACGGTTCGCGGCCCAAGGAGAGCCGCTCCGGTCAAGGCCACGGCCAGGAGGGCAATCTGCGTAGCCACCTTCAAGGTGTGACTCCTCTCGCGGGTAGGGGTTAGGCCTAGGGCCAGCGAATGGTGAACAGGAGCGAATTGGAAGTCATGTCAATCTCGGAGGATCGAAGCATCCGCGAGTCCAACTTCATACCGAACCATTCACTGAAGTCGTATCCGGCCTGGACACCCAACTCCGTGTAGCCGGCACCGTTATTGTCCACAGCCAAGCGGCCGGAGGCTCCGTACCACATCTCAGGGGAACCCGTGAACCAGTACTCACCGAATTGGTGGCGCCAGTCCATCTGGGTCGAGAAGATGGAGTAGCCCGAGGGCGCGAAGTAGGGGATGGGATTCAGCGAAAAGTCCTCACCGAGGACGATGTCGTCGCTCTTCTTCGAGAAGTCGAGGGTGTCGATTTTGGTCAGGATGCGCAGGCTTTGAGGAGCCGGCGTGAATTCATACGCGGCGAACAGATTCATCTCGAAGCGCGCGTTGCCATCTGAGTAGTCGGCAAACATCAGGCTCGCACCATAGTCGATGGCGCGGCTGTGCTTCTTGGTAACACCCATGCGAGCGCCCGTACGGTG
This sequence comes from Planctomycetota bacterium, assembly GCA_012959525.1. Classification (GTDB taxonomy): domain Bacteria; phylum Planctomycetota; class UBA1135; order UBA1135. The sequence continues at coordinate 98,226 of DUDB01000051.1, read as the reverse complement.
CAGGTCGTTCATGATGGTGACGCTGTTCTCGGCAACGTTGTCGGCGAAAAGAGCCACGTCGACACCCAGTTCGTTCAGGGTCTGGTGCTTGATTCCGACCTCAAACAGCAGGCGCTCATCGAAGGCATCCTGCGACACGTTGTAGTGGGGGGCCTCCATGGAGCCATGTACGGCCGTTCTCTCACCCATGCTCTTAGAGCCACGGACAAGCAGAACATTGGCGTTAAGGGCTGTGGTGTCGACCCGGTCATACGTCCGCTGACCCAGCCCGACCGCAAAGAAATCCTCGGCGTCACCCATGGGGAAGATGAGGTTTCCGATGCGGCTGCTTTCATGCATCAGTGTTAGGCCGGAGCGTCCATTGCGGTCCTCGGAGCGGACATCCAGAACAAACTTCGGCCGTCCGACGAGGTTGGCGCCCTGGAGCGCAATCTCGGCTTCCTTGTGTCCGGTGACCTGGGAGATCAGCTCTTCGTAGAGTTGAGCTGCCATCCGCGTGTGACCCTCACGGTGGTGGAGTTGGGCCAGATCGAAGCGGGCCTCCAGGTTCGCAGGTTCGATCACGATGAGTTTATCCAGCGCATTCTTGGCGATCATAGGGCGCCAGGCCATGTTCATCTTCACTTCGCGCTCAAGGCGAATGCCCTCGGAAACTTCAAGCTCGGCTTCGAAGTCCATGCCCGCGCGCAAGCCCGCGTTTGGGGTGGTTGAGCCGAACACGTCGACCGGATAGGCCCCCGTGGGCAAGCCCGCCAAGAGTTCGTCATAGGCCTCGAAAGATGCGGCATATTCCTGGTTCCAGTAGAGCGTGCGTGCGCGCTCACGCTTCACGTAGGTGTAGGACGCATCCTGGGCGATCAGGATGTCGTACTCCGCGATGGCTTTAGCAAACTCGTGGCGAATCACGAACGCGCGAGCCAATCCCAAGCGTGCACGGCTGTTGTTTGGGTCACGGGCGAGAACGGAAGTAAAAGCTCGCGCCGGGTCAGCGACAAAGCCGGCCTTCAGTTTCTGGTTGTAGGCTTCGCCAAGAAGGACGAGGGCCATGGCATTGTCGGGCTGCCACTGCAGTACGTTGCGCAATTCGCCACTGGCGCGATTCCAGGCGTAATCGCCCAGGGACAGCTTGGCTAGCTCAACGCGCAGACGAATGTCCTCACCAGAAGCCAACACGGTAGATGACATCAAGGCCATCTCGCCACCGTCCCGGTTTCCGCCCTTCAAGCGCGCGCTGGCCAGACCATAGAAGGCCTCGGGCGTGTGCGTCATGGGGCTCTCCAGCGCTTCGCGGTAGGTGCGCGTAGCGAGGACGGCATTCCCCGAGAGCAAGTGCGTCTTGGCGAGGGCCAATTGCACCTGGGCCACGGCTAGGGGGTCGTTGCTATGATTGTCGATGTAGCGCTGGCACGTTGCACGGGCTTGGGCGTAGGCCTTGAGCTTGAGGTGCGCACGCACCAGGCCCAGGACGCCCTCTAGGTAGTTGGGCCGTTCGGCGAGGACGGACTGGCAAACAGCAGCGGCATCCTCATAGCGCCCTTGGCTGATGAGTGTGTTGGAGAGCTCAACGCGTGCCCGCGGCCCGAGGGGGCTGGACATGGGAATCTTGCGCAGGTCGGCCTTGGAATATTCCGCATCGCCCTTTTCGCGTCGCAGCACGGCCATGAGTAGACGCACTTCGTAGTCGTCCGAGTGCCTGATCAGCAGGCCCTGGTAGATGCCTTGGGCATCCACCCAGCGGCCGATCAACGCGAAGTAGCGTGCTTGGGCGAGCTGGAACGCTCGCAAGTTCCCCAGGGTGCTATCGAGACGTGCAAGCGCATCGCGAGCGGCGCTGACGTCATAGGCCTCCAATAGGATTCGGGCGCTCATCAGCTGGGCGATGGGGTCCGTGGGGGCCACGTCCAACACCTGGCGGTTGACTTGCATGGCCAGCTTGTAGTTCTTGACGAGCAGCAGTTGATCGACCAGCTGAATTCGCGGTTGGGTGTGATGTACCTGTAGCTCCGACATTTCCCTGACCAACCGGTGAGCCCGATCCCGGTCCCCGGTTTGCAGGTAGCAGAGCACCAGATTGGTGACCCACTCGACCTCCATGGGGTATCGACGGTGGAGCCTCTCCAGGTAGATTAGGGCTTCCGAGGGGCGCTGCATGTCGAGCAGCACGGGGGCGAGGAGCAGTTGGTCTTGTTCGTTGGAGGGGTCGAGCTTGCGGAGGTAGCGGTCATAGATCTGCTGAGCGCGCTCGAAGTCTTTCACCCATGCGTAGACGCGCACAAGCATGGCGGCGGAGGTGACGTCGTTGGGCTCTTCGGTGAGGATAGCCTCGAGCTCTTCCATGGCGGACCAATACTCACCACCGATGATGAGCACGTTGGCCAGGCTCCGGCGCAGATCGAGATCCTCCGGCCGTCCCACCCGGACGTCTTCGAAGGCCTCTCGCGCTAGGGAGAGTTGTCCCTCATGTACCAACAGGCCTGCATACTCCATGCGGACGCCGTAGTCATTGGGAACTTGCAGCAGGTAGGACTCGAAGAGCGCGATACCCTCTGCCCAACTCTCGAGTGCAACGGCGTTGCGGGCCGAGCGGAGAAGCAGCTCCTGCTCGTCGGTGCGCAACGGTGTGTCATCTTGAGCGAACTTCGGCGTCGACGGCGTGGTGGGGTCTTGCAGGCCGAAGCGTGACGGCAGTCCATCCTTCTCGGGCTGGATGGAGGCCTGGAGATCACGATCTTGGACGAGGGTCGGCCCAGTGGGTTCCACGAAGGTGGCTTTCTTCTCGCTAGGGCTGCAGGCCGCAAGGAACAGGATAAGGGGCAGCCAGCGGGGGGCGGTGGGTGGGAGACGCATAGCTAGATCAGTATGGGGATGGGTCAGAACGAAGCAGTGGATCGGCTCAACTAGCCCCTAGACTTGACCTGATTCCCATTCTCCATTGGGGACGGGTTGTGTCACAATAGGACGAAGGCGAAAGCCCTAAGTCCTGCTTATGAAAAGAATTAGCCCTCAACTCCGACTATGCGCCATCCTAGGGTAGTGTTATGCAGCATCGTAGAAATGTCTGAAGTCCCCTCAATATTGCTTGCCAACGAGAGTAGCCCGTGACTAACAAGATTCGCCAATCCCTCATGATTCTGTGCTCGGTCGTGTGTATCGGGTACTTGGTCTATAGGGGCCTCTTCACGCTCAACCACTCCAGCCCATATGCCGTGGTGGCCTCTTGGACCCTCTACCTGGCGGAAATTTGGGGAACCGTCTCGCTGCTTCTGTTCCTGATGCAGGTCTGGGACCCCAGCGAGCCCCCCGAGCAGCCGCCCCTGGAGGAGGGAGAGGTAGACGTCTTCGTGCCCTCCTACAACGAAGACATCTCGATCCTGAGGGGCACGCTGCAGGCCTGCTTGGCCATGGACTACCCCCACAGGACGTTCCTGTTGGATGACGGCAACCGGGGGGAGATGAAGCTCCTGTGCGAGGAACTGGGCGTCCACTACATCACCCGGGATAACAACCTGCACGCCAAGGCGGGCAACCTAAACAACGCCCTCGACCAGACCGAAGGTGAGTTTGTGGCCATTCTGGATGCGGACCATATTCCGGAGCCTAACTTCCTTACAAAGATGATCGGGCACTTCCGCGATGAGGAAGTGGGCATGGTTCAGTCCCCACACGCCTTCTCGAACTTCGACACGTTCCAAGGACGCGTCAACTATGAGAAAGGCCGCTTCTGGGATGAGGGCCTCCTGTTTTACAAGGTCATTCAGCCTGGACGCAACGCTACCAACTCCGTCATCTTCGCAGGCAGCGCGGCCATCTTCCGCCGTAAGGCTCTCCAGGAAGTAGGCTACATCGCAACCGAGACGATCACCGAGGACATGCACACGGGTATTCGCATGTCTGCCCACGGATGGCGCACGGTCTACGTGAGTGAGCGCTTGATCGCTGGCCAGGGTGCGTCAGATGTGACGACCTACCACTCTCAGCGTCTGCGGTGGGCTGAAGGCAACCTCTCCATACTTCGGTATGACAACCCCCTGACCATCCGTGGTCTGAGCATGGGGCAGCGCCTGACCTACTTCGCGTCCATCATCCACTGGGCTGGAGGTGTGCCGCGCTTGGCCCTCTACCTGACGCCCGTGCTCATGCTGCTTTCTGGTGTGGCGCCTGTGGCCGAAATCACCCCTACGTTGGCGGTCGTTTTCCTGACCTACCTGGGCAGCATGATGTTGACCTTGCGGGTGATCTACCGCGGGTATACGAACTACGACCTGATCGAGTTCTTCAACATGGCGAATTTCTGGACACAGATGCGTTCGACGTGGAGGGCGATCTTCACCAAGCAGAAAGCCAAGTTCGTCGTGACGCACAAGCGTGGGGGCCGTCAAGGTTCGACCGTTCCCCACATCCTGCCTCAGGTCCTGCTGCTTTCTGCTCTGTGGTGCAGCCTGGTGTATGGATGGGTGCGGCACTTGCTGTTCGACCCTCAGCTCGACTTGGTCGGCTTGGGCATCGCCACCTTCCTGATCCTGCATCACTCGCGCTATGCCGTGGCCTACCTGCGCTGTGCCATGGCCCCGGCCTCCAAGCGCGCTATCTACCGCCACCGTTTGAACTTGCCCGTGCGCTATGAGTTCAAGAATAACGAGGGCAAGACCTATGAAGGAATTGGCGTCACGACGGACCTGAGTGATTCGGGCCTGGGCATTGTGGCCTACTCAAGTCTGCCCACGAACGTGCGCGGACTCGTGGAGGTCATCGTGAACGGCGACCGTATGAAGGCCGAAGCCGTAATCCGCTATGCGGCTCACAGGGAGGGTGAAGCACACCGGGGTGCCCAAGCACCCAACCTGTATCGCTATGGCTTGGAGTTTGTTGATCCGACGCCGGAGGCTCTGGATGCTGCGAGTCGCATCGCCCAGCGTTTCGCCGTGGCTCCGTGGTACTCCGTCTTCGAACGCAACCGCAAGACCGGAGTCCGCGTCCGTGGACACCTCTCGGATCGCGAGGTCTCCCGCGAAGAATTCAAGCTGCCCGTCATCATGCGAATGGGAGACGAAGAGGTGCATTGCACCACCCGTGACCTGAGCATTCGTGCCATGCGCTGTATCATGGCCAAGCCCATTGAGGACGGCAGCGTCTTCGATGCTGAGATCGTGAGCCCGATTGGTCCGATCAAGGTCAAGGCACGGTCCACCGTCTCGCGCGTCATCACGGGACCACCGCACCGGGTGTCAGAGTACGTCTTCACCTTTGATGGATTTGAGGACCAGGGCCGCAGCCTGTTGCAGTCTCTCCTTGATTTGGGCGGCCAACCCAGCCTGAGATCTGGGTTGAACCTCGAGCACGAGCGTCCGCGGCGTCCATTCTCACGCCCCGTCCTGGCCGGCGCGTTGGCCGTGGCAATCTTCTCGCCAGTGGCGATTGGCGTATTCCGTCAGGTCCACGACGACGACCTGCTCTTGGCCGGATCCACGCGAGAGTTGGCCATGCGTATGGAGACGGTCAATACGGAGGATCTGGACCGGATTTTCACCGAAACTCTGGCGGATGACCTCCCTGACAAGAGGCGCCTGTTGCTCTTGAAGGATGCGTTGGAGGAGAGCAAGCGCTTCCCAGAGCTTGTGCGTGTCTGCCGAATCTTGTCGTCCCAAAGCCCCGATGATGCGGACATGGGAATGGCCTTGGCGAGCGCCTTGACCCTCGCGGCCCGCTATCGAGAATCCGAGGACATCTGTCAGTACTGGGTGTCTCGCATCAGCAAAGACGGCGCCGACCCCACCGACCTCTTGACGTTCCAGGTGCTGCAAGCTCGGAACACCCTGGCGTCCGGGGATGCCTTCGCCGCCCTTGATCGGTTCCGGCGTGCCTTGGCCCTGTTCCCCGACGACATTCCAACGCGCAAGGAGTACGCCGGCCTCCTACTTCAGGTTGGTCTACCCGATGAGGCCCTCCGGCAATACGCGGCAATCCCCCAGGACTTGACTGTGCGCATGGAGTTGGTGGCCATCTACTCAGCGCTGGAAGACTTCGGGGCAGCGGAAAAACTGATCCGCGAGTTGTTGCAGGAGAACCCGAGCGACCGTGGATACCAGATGAAGTTGGCCGAGCTGCTTACCTGGGAGAAGCGTTACGACGAGGCCGAGCGCATCTACCGCGAGTTGCTGGCTCAGAACCCCTACGACGTGGACATTCGCATCTCGCTGGCCGAGACCATGACCTGGGCCGGTGAAGCCGACCTGTCGCTTGTGGAATACGGGCATATGATCGATGAGGGCAACGACGATTGGCGTCTCCTCGCAGGTTTCCTGGACGCTTTCTTGGGTGCGGAGCGACGCACGGACAGCGACACCCGGCGCCTGATGTGGATGGTCAGCCTGTACAACCGCGCCGCCGAGCCTCCGAGTTTGGACATCGCGGGGCGTCTGGCCACGGCCTTGACCCTTGTCGGGGACTTCACGAGTTCACTGGACATGCTGCATGCCGCAGTGAAGGAAAACCCCGATAATCGGGGACTGAGAATGCGTCTCGCCGATGCGCTCAGCTCTGCAGGCAGGCACTCCGAGGCCCAACACCACTATCGGGCTCTCCTCTCTGAGGCCAGAGAGAAGGGTCGCAGCGGCAGTACCCGCTATTGATGGAGCACTCCCGCGGGGGAGCCTCAAGCTGATAACCTGATTTGCCGATAGCCCAGAGATGGACCCCGCCCCTTCCGATCCCCAACGAGGCCTCAGAAGCCGCCGCCCCTCCGTTTCAAGGGAGGAGCCTCGTCTTCAGCCCCGGCCCACTTCAACTCGCAAGACGGTTGAGCCTCAGCCGAGAGCGATGAACATCGCGGGCTTGGAGTTTGGAACTCTGCTGCCCGGGTTTTGCGCCGAGCACCCGGGCAAGATCGGTCGCGACTACATACAGACTCGCGCTCGCACGTATGACCTGCTGGCAGATCAGGGGTTCAAGACCTTCAGGGTACCGTTCCGGTGGGAGCGCATTCAGCCCGTGCTTGGCGCTCCGTTGGACCCCGATGCCGTCCAGCAGATACGCTTCCAGGCCAACCTTGCGTCGAGGGTTGAGGGCAAGATCATCTTGGATCTCCACAACTATGGGCGCTACGTGCGCGCACTGGATAGCGGCCCCGTCGAGTGCCAGCTCGAGAAAGATCACAATGGTTGGGTACCCCTGACCAAGGACGACTTTGCAGACCTTTGGGCCCGCATCTCTTATGCCCTGTGCGGTCTTCCAGAAATCGCGGGCTACGGATTGATGAACGAACCCCATGACCTGGGTCCCGGCGTCTGGGTGGAGGCCTCGACTGCGGCCGCCGAGGCAATCCGAGCCTGTGGTGATGACACGGCCTTGTACGTCTCGGGCGACCGTTGGGCGAGCTCCATGCATTGGAATCAGGTCAATCCGAGCCGCCCGTGGATAAGCGAACGCAAGGGGCCGGTTATCTACGAGGCGCACTGCTACTTTGACCACGATGGCTCAGGTGAATACGAACTCTCCTATGAAGAGGAGCTCGAGCGCGACCCGACACTGCCTGCCCGGCCCACAGCGCGGCTGGAGCCCTTCCTGACCTGGCTGAGTGAAAACCGGGCCAAGGGCTTTCTGGGGGAGTTTGGTCTCCCGGTTCAATCCGAAATGTGGTCACACTTGCTGCCTGGCTTCCTGGACGCTCTAGACAAGGCTGAAGTGCCGGCTGCATGGTGGGCCGCAGGTGAGGGCTGGGGGGACTACCCTCTGTCCATGCAGCCCAGCCCCCATGGATTCGACACCTCTCCTGCATCCATCGAGCTGCAGAGGGGCTTGGAGAGCTAGTACCCCCCCGGGGGCCGAAGGGCTTAGGCACGGTGGCGGTGGTCGCCGGAGACTGGGCTCTCTATGCTGGCGCGGATCCTTGAGACCGCGACACCAGCAACCATGACCACTCCCCGACCGACAAGCTACTGGGACTACATCCATGTCGAGGACCTCCTGTCCTTGCAGGACGGGCTTCCCGAAGAGGTTGCGACTCCCAGCAACGATGAAGTCCTCTTCATCACCGTCCATCAGATTTTTGAGCTGTGGTTTCAACTCGTCCTGCGAGAGCTCAACTCGGCACGGGACCTCTTTGGGAAGGGCCTTGTACAAGAGCAGGAACTCTCGGGGGCTGTCGCGAGCTTACGTCGGATCAGCACCATTCTGTCGGTGGCGGCCGACCACTTCCGGGTCATGGAAACCTTGCCCACGCGGGAGTATTTGGAATTCCGCAAGAAGCTCCTCCCGGCCAGTGGGGGGCAGAGTGCGCAAATGCGCCAGATCGAAGTCCTATTCGGGCTCGACGATAAGGACCGCGTTCCCCTAGGGGACAAGGACTGGCACATGAACATCCTGCGCGAGGCCGACGGATCAGAAGGCCCCGCATATAAGCGCGTCGCGGATCAAATGAAGGATGGTCCGAGCCTCAGGAGCGCCATCGAGTCTTGGCTGCTACGTACGCCGATTGACGGAGTCGCGCACGACGACCCCGATGCCGAAGTGGCCCTGGAGAGATTTATCTCCCGCTATCTTGCGGCTCATCGAAGCGAGGTCGAAGCAAACCTCGAACACTCCAAGGCCATCATGCAGGGCAACACGGCTCATGAGGACTTGGAGAACCGCTATCGGTGGGAAGCCAAGTCTGCAGAGGAGTTTCTGCGGCCCTCAGAGGATGAAGGCGGGGCCCGCATCGCGCGCGTTCGCGCAGCGATGGTCTTCATCGAGACCTATCGAGAGCTTCCCCTTCTGGCTTGGCCCCGAGAGGTGCTCAATGAGTTGATAAGGGTCGAGCAGCGGTTCCTCATTTTCCGCCAGCGCCACGCGCGGATGGTGGAGAGGATCATCGGCTCTCGGACGGGAACGGGCGGAAGCGAAGGGGTCAAGTATCTCGACGAGACCGCTCTGCGCTACCGGATCTTCAGGGATTTGTGGGCCGTGCGGACACTCATGATCCGACCCGGGGCCACCCCTGAGCTCGACAGGCCCGAGTTTTACGGTTTCCGCAGCGACGGCTAACAATCTTCACAGGGGTCAAAACCCCAAGTGCAGCCGTATCAGCAGCAGGCCGGCACGCTCTCCGTCACTGGAAGTCCGTACGTGATTCACCATCCATCGAGTATCGGAGTTGAGGTGCCAGGTGATACCAAGGGTGACGTTGTTCATCACTCCGCCATCAACGTAGCCATCGCGGAGGTCTGTCTGGGAGTAGCGAACACCCAGCTCCCAGGCCCCGAACCCCCCGCCGCCCAGGGCTGGGTGCGACACCGGCAGCCGGCCCACCGAGTGGGTGGAGCCGCGGTACCTTCGCCGCTCTCCGGTCAAGATCGTGCTGGCCTGTAGGTAGCCGCCATGAAGTGCGGCATGGGGCCCATTGGCCTGCTCGAGGCTTGCGAAGAATAGCTCGGTCTGCATGGCGAGCGCTTTCCGTTGCCAGGCGCCTTCGAGGACTAGGCCTGCGATGCTGTTCGCTGGGACGAGGCCCGTGTCCACCCCATTGCGTGCGAGGTGAACCTCAGGATCGGCCGCAAGGCGGACCCCGTCCGCTTGGGTATCCCGGTAAGTAGCTGATAGGCCGAGGTGCAGCAGCTCTTCACCCTCGACGCTTCCTAAGGGCAACCAGACCACTCGGCCCGTGATGGCCTTATTGTTCAGCAGACCTTCGTCTGCCGTGCCGGCCGATTCCTGAAACACCCCCGCCTCCCAACTAAGGGAGGAGCCCGCCCTGTGGACCTCCACCCCCCGATTGCGGCCAAAGGTAAGCGCCTGTGTGGGCGAGGCGCGCTCTACAAAGGTCAGATGCGCCGAAGACGTGCGTGCATCCAAACCGAACGGTTCGCGAAAATGCCCGACGCGAACGTCAGGTTGCGCTGGGCTTCTCCAGTCAAGCCACCACTCCAGCAGACTCGGGTCTCCTCCCTTGAACTCGCCTTGGGTCTTGAACGCAAGTTGTGGGCTCCACTCTCCTTGTAAGAGCAGTCGAAGGCGCCGAGTTTGGTCCGACTCACCCGGGTCGTCACGCCAATTGGGGTCGAGATCCCCCCAATCGTGCATCCATCGTCCTCTCAGCCGGGCCCGGGGGAGGCCCTCCGGCCCCTCTGCCCAGAGGCCGTCGCGATAGAAAAAGGAGCCCCCGGGTTCGGCGGGAGGCTCTTGTGCAACAAACGAGAGGGCAATGCTGGCAACGAGGAACATCGACGGCGATTCTATTCGTATCCGGCTAGCTTTCGTTAGCCGGGAAGCCCAACGCCACTACATGTCAGACGACTTCTACTGTGAACAAGTGCTGAGCGGAAGGACGCCGGTTGAGGTTGTCCTGGAGACGGACGACGTGCTCGCGTTCCACCACACACGCCCGTTTTGGCCGGTGCACATTGTTGTGATTACGAAGGCGCACGCGCCTTCACTCACGGATCTGGGTGATTGTGACCCCAGCCTCCTGATAGAGCTCATGGCCGTCGTGCGCCACGTGGCGGCGAAAGTGAATTTGGAGCACGGGGGGGCGCGAGTTCTGACGAATCTCGGGCAGTACCAAGACTCCAAGCATCTTCATTTTCACGTAAACTTCGGGGAACCTGGACTTCCCTATCCCGACGCGCAATAGCTGCCTCGATGGATAAGAGCCCAGACGCCATGCTCTGAAACACCGCGCGAAGGCGAAGGAACAAGTTTGACCCCCGACTCGACCGCCGGCCCTGAACATGCCGCCAGGCAATTCGCCACGGAGGGCGAGTTCGTGGGCTTGCGCGCCCACGCGCGGGGCCACATACACGACACCTACGTGTCCACCTGGACCTGTGGTGCCGAGCAGCGGCGCTACATACACCAGCGGATGAACAATCGTGTGTTCACAGACATTCCAGGCCTGATGCACAACATCGAACTGGTGACGCAGCACTTGCAGGCCGGCGTGAAGGATCACTCGGGGGGCATGGCAGTCCTACGTCTGGTGCCCACTTGCGAGGGGCATCCGTTTCTGCAGCACTCGTCTGGACCCTGGCGCACCTACGAGTACATCGACAATACCCAGTCTTTCGATCGATGCGATTCAACGGAGCGAGCGTTTGAGGCCGCGCGCGCCTTCGGGGGCTTTCAGGCCCGACTCCTGGGGCTCAACGCCACAGACTTGCGGGAGACCCTGCCCAGGTTCTTCAGTTCCACTCACCGGCTCGAACAGCTTGAAGATGCCCGTGAGGCCGATGTCATGGGGCGCGTTTCTACCTGCCGAAGTGAATTGGAGTTTGTGGATGCACACGCATCTGAGGTGGGGGTTATCGAGGCCTGCCTGGCTGCCAGCGAGTTCCCCGCTCGGGTGGTCCATGGTGACACCAAGCTGAACAACGTCTTGTTCGACAAAGACACGGGGAATGCGCGCTGTGTAGTTGACCTTGACACCTGCATGCCCGGGTACTCGTTGTATGACTTTGGCGATTTGGTGCGATTCACAGCGGCTACCTGTGACGAGGATGAGCAGAAGACCGATCGGGCCGGCGTGGACCTCGACCTCTACGACGCCCTCGTTGCGGGCTACTTGGATAGCACAGCCGATTTCCTCACCCCTAGGGAGCGTGAGTTGATGCCATTCTCCGCGCGCCTCGTGACCCTCACTATTGGAATGCGGTTCTTGGCAGACCATCTCTCGGGTGACGTCTACTTCAAGATTGACCGCACTGGCCAGAACTTGGACCGCGCCCGCGTGCAGTTTCGCATGGTCGAGGAAATGGAGCGCTACCAGGAGCGCATGGCCGTGCGCTAGTCCAGATGCCCGCGTGCGGAATCCCCCATCTCCACGCCTCCACCCGGGAAGTACTCCTTCCAGCGGCTGGCCACTAGCGTGTGCGTTGAATCATCGCAGAAGAGCTCCTCGGGGTAGCTGGCCTTCATGCGGGAGTCGATCACGATTGGCGCTGTGAACGAAGCGTGGTTCTGGAGCAGCTCCACAGCGGAGGCGTAGATGTCGCTGGCGGGGTCGAATCGGGTAAAGGTGGTCCAGAGGAAATTCGTCGTGCTGCGGGCAGCTTGCTCGGCGCTGTCAACGAGCACCACCAAGGGCCAATCGGCAAGGGCTGGGTCCCTGGCGATGGTCGCCGCGGCCTCCGGGTCCTTGGCGTGCGGCGGGCCTTCGACCACCAGGCAGCCGTCTGTGAACACCCGCACGGCCTTGATGGGCTTCTTGGGGCTGCCCTTGAACTCCTTCGGCAAGTTCCGCCTCGGCTCACCAACCCCGAGCAAGACCCCCTTAGAGCCTTCACCCACCTGGCCCCCCGCGTAGTCGAGGGAATCCATGGCGAGATTGGCGAAGATGAACAGATCGCTTCGGAAATCGGCTCGGGACAGGACGTGGCGCAGCGTGGCAGGGAAATCCCGTAGGTCGACCGGACAATCGGTGACGAGCAGGAACTTGGTCAGCGACAGTTGCCCCTCGCCCAGAATCCGGAAAGCAGAAGCCATGGCCTCACGCTTGTACCGTTCACGAACGACGGCGGCGGACAGGGAGTGGTAGCCGGTTTCACCGTAGCTCCAGAGATCCCGGACAGCGGGCATTACCACGGGGAACAGCGGCGAGAGCAACTCCTGTAGGTAGTCCCCCAGAAAGAAATCTTCTTGTCGCGGCTTGCCAACCACCGTTGCTGGGAAGACGGCGTTGCGCCGGTGAAGGAGCGCATCCACGTGCATGAACGGGTAGTCATGACGCTCTGAGTAGTAACCGTAGTGGTCTCCGAAGGGCCCTTCGGGCCGCCGTGCCCCGGGCTGAATTTGTCCCACCAGGCAGAACTCCGCCTCGGCGATAAGGGGTAGTGGGCCTGCAGGGTTACGGCACATGGCCAGCCGCTTCCCAAGGGCCAGACTGGCCAGCAGAACTTCGGGGGTATTTTCGGGCAGGGGTGCAATGGCCGCGAGCATCAGCGCTGGGGGCCCACCCACGTGCAAGTTGACCGGTAAGGGCCGCTCTTGCGCGTGAGCGTCGCTGAGGTGGAAACCGCCACCTTTGCCAATCTGAAAATGCAGACCCACGGCGTTGTCTTCGAACACCTGAGCGCGGTACATGCCAAGATTGCTTGGCCCACCGCCAGCCGGCTCGGTGTAAACGAGCGGCAGGGTGATGAATGGTCCGCCGTCGCGCTGCCAGGTGCGCAGGGCGGGGAGACATCCGAGGTCGGGCTTGGTCTTCACAACCTCGGTCACGGCCCCCTTTCGACCCCTGCGCAAGCCGACCCGGGCCAATCGTGTGAGGAGCTTGCGCTTAGCGATGAGTTTGCCGGGAGTCGGTGGGAGCAGAGTCTCAGGGAGTTGTGCTGCGGCGGCGATCGTCTCTTCGGGCCGCGACCCAAAAGCTGAACTCACTCTCCTCGCCGTACCGAAGAGATTGGTGACCAGGGGGAAGGTTGCTCCGCGTACGTTTGTGAAGAGCAGGGCCGGGCCGTTCGCGGCGATCACGCGGCGGTGGATTTCTGCTACCTCAAGATCTGAATCGACCTCCGCGTGGACCTCAACCAACTCTCCTTCGGCGCGCAAACGCCGTAGAAAAGACTGCAGGTCGTGGGGGGCGGCGGACATGGGTACGCATTATGGACATCAGTCAGGCTCAAGGGACCCCCTCAGGCCGTGTCCTCGGCTTCTGAGATAGGCGCCACGGGGTCCCAGGGAGTTCAAGTGCACCGATTGACCCCCGAAAGATAGATTGGAAGTCCCGGAACCTGGACCATTGAGGCGGTTGCAGACCATCCGTTCGTTGTGCCCCGAGACCGCCCCTCAGGAAGAATATGTACTACCCATTCCACCTCGCACTCCTTGCCTTGCTCGTCGCGAGCCCCGTATTGAGCCAGTCCGCGGACCGCTTGGAGGACAAGGGCACACTTGACCTGACCGTCCTCAAGCCCAAACCCGACTCCTCTTGGGATGCCAGGGCTGTGGAGCACCTATTCAACCGGGCAGGTTTTGGCGCGCACAACCTCGACGTGCGCCGGGGCCTCCGGACCGGTCAGGAGATGCTCGTACGGCAGCTCATTCAGGGGGAGGACGATGGGCCGCGCTTCGTAACCCGCCCCGTTGAGCCGAATATGGAGTTGCTGAAGGGTGGCGATGATGAAGAGCGCAGCCAAGAACGTAACCGCCTACGCAACGACAATCGCCGCCAGGGTCAAGAGTTCTTGAACTGGTGGGTGAACCGGATGCTTGCGGGCCAGTCGCCCCTGCGCGAGAGGATGACCCTGTTCTGGCACGGGTTCTTCACTAGTGATTCCACCAAGGTGCGTCTGGTTGAGCTGATGATCGCCCAAAACGAGCTCCTGCGCGAACACGCGCTCGGCAACTTTGGTGAGATGCTGCACGCGATCGTGCGCGACCCGGCGATGCTGATCTACCTCGACAACATCTCCAACAAGAAGGACAGCCCGAACGAAAATCTGGCCCGCGAACTGATGGAGCTCTTCACCTTGGGCGAAGGCAACTACAGCGAAGAGGACATCAGGGAAGTAGCGCGCGCCCTCACGGGCTACGGCATCGACCGCAAGCGCGAGTTCATGGTCAACCCCCGCACCCACGACTTCGGCTCGAAGACCATTCTGGGCGTGGAGGGCCGGCACGACGGGCGCGACGTTGTGGACATCTTGCTTGCGCAGCCCGCCTGCGCCCGCTGGGTGGCCGGCAGCGTCATTACCTATCTTGAAGGCGTAGAGCCCGCCACGGACCGCCTCGAGCACTACGCGGAGTTTCTTCGCACGGCAGACTACGAGCTTGCACCCATGCTGGAGAAGCTCCTGCTCGACCCGGAGTTCTATCGGGACGAAATCGTTGGCGCGCGCGTGAGCTCACCCATCGACTATCTCGTGGGGATCTGCCGGCGCTTGGGTGCCGACGTGCGGGGCGAGATTATTGTCCGCGGGGCGGGCCTACTCGGCATGAGCCTCTTCGAACCGCCTAACGTCAAGGGTTGGAATGAAGGCCCCGCTTGGATCACAACCGCCACCCTCATGAACCGGGCCAACCTCGCTGGCGTGTTGCTCGGGACCATCGAGCCGGGAGAGATGCAG
This sequence comes from Planctomycetota bacterium, assembly GCA_012959525.1. Taxonomy (GTDB): domain Bacteria; phylum Planctomycetota; class UBA1135; order UBA1135. Next base: position 83,191 of record DUDB01000051.1, on the reverse strand, counting down.
GTCGACCCTCTGGATGACATGGAGCTGACGGAGGATGAGATGGCCAGCATGAATGGCCTGGGCCCGGAGTTTCCCCTGGACGAAGCGATGATGGGAGGCGGAGAGATGATGGGGACAAGCGCGGAGGTTGAAAAAGAGAAGAAGGCTCGCAACCAAGGCAATCTCATGGCCAAGGTGGCTCGGGTCATCGGGTCGGGTGGGCATCACCCCCGAATCAGTCTGGGTGCGCGGCTCTTCCGATCCGGCGCCAGTACGGACCGTGAAATCGTGGAGTTCATGTGCTCCAGCCTGCTCGCCATCGATACTCCCCTCGAAACACGACGCATGCTCGTGGCCGCGCTGAGAACCGACCGCGAGGCCCAGGGGATCGAACCCGGAAACCTCGTGAAGAAGAACGCGGCCGCAGAGGAGGTGCTGCGTCGCCTCGCCCACCTGATCTTGTCCTTGCCGGAGGCCCAACTGGGATGACCGAAGCCATGCACTCATTCTTAGCACGCCGCCAGTTCCTTGCCGGAGGTCTCTATGGCCTGGGCGGGATGAGCCTTGCAACCCCCCTCGCCAAAGCGCTGCAGAGGGTATCCGACCAGACACCATTTCCGCGCTCCCTCGTGCTTGTGCAGCTGTCCGGAGGCAACGACGGCCTCTCCACCATCGTGCCGTTTGCCGATGACGGCTACGCAGCGGCGCGGCAGGCAACACGCTTGGTGAAAGAAGACGTCCTGCCCCTCGACGACTATCGCGGGATGCATCGCAACCTCAAGGGACTCCACCGGCAGTACCAGGAGGGGCAGATGGCCATCATTGAGGGTGTGGGGTACGAGGACATGATCCGTTCCCACTTCAGGGCCCTGGAGGTTTGGCATACGGGACGGCGCGCGGGTCGAAACAGCGGCGAGGGCTGGGTGGGGCAATTGGCGCAAGCGGCTTGGGATAAGGAAGACCATCCGAACCTGGTCGTGCACCTCGGGGGCGAGGTTCCCTATTCGGTGTACTCCACCGACCACCCAGCGGCGGCTCTTCAGGCGCCCACCGTCTATAAGTGGTTCGGAAAGCAGCAGGTTGAGTTGGCCTACGGGATGGAGGCGGCCGGTGCCGATTCCAAGAGACCCGCAGGGCCCAAGCATGTCGGCCGTGACAAGGCACTAGCAAGCCTGCGCTCTATCCTGAATGACGCCCACGATTCCAGCGCCTCGATTCGAAAGGCCGCAGCCCTCTACAGGGAGCGCGTGGAATATCCGCGCAACCGCCTGGGTGGGGGCTTGCGTGACGTGGCGGCCCTTATCCATGGCCGCCTCGGGACGCGCGTCTTCTCGTTGAAGATGAAGGGCTTCGACACCCATGCCGGTCAGCGGGGCAGTCACGATTCACTGATGGAGAGCCTGGACACAGCGTTGAGCGCCTTCATGGATGACCTCAGCAAGAGCCCTGCGGGACGAGACACCCTGGTGCTCGTGTTCTCCGAGTTTGGCCGCCGAGTTGAGGAGAACGGCTCCAAGGGAACCGACCACGGCAAGGCGGGGCCCATGTTCCTGCTTGGCTCTTCTGTGAAGGGTGGCCTCTATGGGAAGCACCCATCACTAGTAGATCTGGACGAGGGTGATCTGGCGGCCACCACGGACTTCCGCTCTGTCTATGGATCTATCATCGAGCACTGGTTCAAGACTCCCCATGAGGCCGTCCTCGGGAAGAAGTACTCGTTGCTGCCACTTCTCGGCTGAGAAAAAGCCCCCCCCCGGCGCTCGTTCGTGATTGCAGGGTCAGGCCGCGCCGAGGAAGGTGTGGAGGCGGATCATGGCCTCACGGTCGTCTTCGAAGCCTAGGGCCGGGTAGGCCAGGGCGAAATTGGCCCAGCGGTGATCGGCCCATCCGGAGCTCAGGTGCGCGGGGTCCGGGTCGTGAGCTGGACGGCAGCCGAAGGCCCATTCGATGACCTCTTCGTCGCCCAGACTCCAGCGATTCTGGAGGTCCAGGTCGATCACGGGCCCGAGGCATGGCACTCCAGTAGCTTCAACTGCGCGCCTGCGGACGGCTTGCTCAAGCTGCTCACCTAGGCCAAGGTTCCCCTGAATCGGACCCCATAGACCTTCGATCCCCTGCTCCGGCTTGAGCAGCAGGTAGTCGGGCTTCGCATCGCCTTGGCGATACACGAAAATCTTGATCCTGTGTAACAATTGCACGATGGTCCTCCATCGACGTAGTGCCTTGGTCTACTTCAATTGTAGGCCATGAGGACGCAGGGGCTTGCACAAACGGAATCCCGTTCTGGGGCGCCTGCACCTACGACGAGTCTCAATATGGAATGCCCCTCACCGCGATTAAAGGCTGCAATGGAGCGACTGGACGTGCGCATCAACTGGGAGCGCACGGATCGGGGGGCCATGCGCGTGGACCTTGCGCCCATGTCGGACCTTGTGCAGCGCCTCGGCAATCCCCAGGAGGCCTTCAGATCGGTGCACGTGGGTGGTTCGAAGGGCAAGGGTTCGGTGGCTGCCTTGATCGCGGCAGGATTGGGTGCGGCCGGTCTGCGCGTCGGGCGTTACGCCTCGCCCCATGTGGAACGAGTGAACGAGCGCCTTGTTATCGACGGCGAGGAGATCGCTGACGATGCTCTGGCCCATGGGATCGAGAAGGTCCTGGAAGCTCAAGCGGCCGCGCAAGCGGAGCAGACCCCTGCGGCGGCGGCCACGTGGTTTGACCTCATCACAGCCGCGGCCTTCGTGGCAATGGAGGCCGTGGGGGTGGGCGTTGCCGTTGTCGAGGTGGGTCTCGGAGGCCGGCTGGACTCCACCAACGTTCTCGATCCCGACCTGTGTGTTCTGACCCGGATAGATCTCGAACACACCGACGTGCTGGGCGGCACGCGCGAGGCCATCGCAGGGGAGAAGGCTGGGATCCTGAAGAGAGGGAAGCCCTGCGTTAGCGCGGTGGGCTGTTGGCGAGCCGACACCGATCCGGGGCCCGCGAGAGTTATCGCCGAGCGTGCCAGGGAGCTTGGATGCGAGCTGTCGGCCCCCGGTCCTCTCGAAGGGCTGGTGATGGGAAACGAGAAGCTGGCCAAGAAATGCCTCGAGGTCCTGGGCGAAATCGGCCTGAAGTGCGCAGACGGCCGGCCCGTTGGAGCCCACCTGCTGGTGTCCGAGACAGTGCGCCTCGGGGCCCGCTTGGCGGGGCGCCTTGAGAAGAGGCGGTATGAGGGCGTGCCCTTGGTCCTCGACGGGGCTCACGTGCCCACGAGCCTGACGGCGGTCCTAGAGGAGCTGAGGGGCGATCCGGACCTCTCTGGGCCGTGTCAGCCGGTACTCAGCCTGGCCAAGGACAAGGACGCTCGGGGGCTACTCAAGGCCCTTGAGGGTCATGCCGATAGGTTGGTGTGCACCTGTGTCGGGGGTGGCCGCCATTGGCCCGCAGACGAGTTGGCGGGCTTGGCCCGTGAACTCGGCTTCGAGGCCATGGCCGAACCCGATGCGGGTGAAGCTCTTGCCCAAGCGAAGGCGAGGGCCGGTGCAGACGGGTGGGTCCTGGTGACAGGCTCCCTCTACCTCGTCGGCGCTCTGCGGCCATCGCTCCCGACCCAAGAATCACCCCCATGCTCACCCTCTGCTCCGACCTCTTCCTGACGGATGCCTTTCTCATAAAGGGCAACGTCGAGAACAAGTACACCCGACTGTCGAAGCTTCTCGATGAGCACCGCAAGACCTTCTTGCGCATCCGCGACGTGACGCTAATTGACCTGCGGTCCCGCGAGCGCATCCAAACACCTCTGCTGCACATGAACGTGGACGAGGTGCTAATGGCTCATGAGTTCTTGGACGAGGCTGGGGACAAGCACCGCGCACAGATCGCGAAGGAGCAAGATGAACACCTCCAGAACGTTCGGGTGTTCTACACGGGCAACCTGAACCTGGAGATCGCAGGCGCGATTCAGCCCACCTCCTATGAGGTCAGCGATCGCAACTCGCGCCGCTTCTTCGTCATGCGTGAGCCCAAGTTAGGCGGATTCGAAGACCACGGGGACCAGGACCTGAGCGGCTTGCACAACTTGCCGTACGCCATCCTGAACAAGTTCCGGCTGTCCTACATCTACGACTTCAACTAGCCGCCAGAGCTTGACGCCACCTGCGCGGGGCCCGACCATGGCGGGGTGAAAGCTCGAACCCCGCAACATACTTGGGTCGTCCGCCTTGCTGTAGCCATTCCGCTCCTGTGGTTGGCTGTGGGGTTGTGGTTGGAGCCCGACCCTCGGGGCTTTGGGACCCATGAGCAGTTGGGCCTACCTGCCTGCGGGGCGCGCGAGTGGCTGGGCTTTCCCTGCCCAGCCTGCGGAGCCACGACTGCGGCTGCGCTCCTGCTGCACGGCCAGCCCGTTGAATCGTGGAATACCCAGCCTTTCGGGTTCCTGTTCGTGCTTGGCACCCTTGCCTTTTGTCTGCAGGTCATGCGTATGCACCGTCGAGGGGCCGACTCCTTCGCGATGTTGATGGAGGGAGGCGGGAGACGCTGGGGAACGGCGTTCCTTCTCAGCCTTTCGATGGGCTGGGCCTGGCGCCTGTTTATCTGCGGCTAGAGCGGCTCCTCTTCCGAAGGGTCGTAGGCGTTCTCGGGGTCGATCTCGTCCATCATCTCTAAGTAGCTTGCATAACGCGAGGCGGCCAACTCACCCCGGTCCACGGCATCAAACACGCCGCACTCAGGTTCGTGATCGTGACTGCATCCGTCAAAGCGACACTTGTCTTGGATGCGTTCGAACTCCGGGAACAGATCACGTAACAGATTGCGCTTCAAGCCATGGAGGCGGAAGACACGAATGCCGGGTGTGTCCACTACCCAACCGCCCATTTCAAGGGGGATTAAATGTGAGTAGCTCGTCGTGTGCTTGCCCTGCTTCCAATAGGAACTGATCTTGCCCTCGCGCAAATTCAATCCTGGCTGAACCGCATTGATCAGGGTGGACTTGCCCGCCCCTGACGGCCCGTACAAGACCGAGACCTTGTCGCGCATGCGATCCTTCAGCGCCTCCACCCCACGGCCGTCCACGGCGCAGGTCTCGATGACCTCGATTGGAACAGCCTCGTAGGTGCGACGGATATCCTCGAGGTCTCCAGCCCCGGTGAGATCGATCTTGTTGATCACCAGAATCACCGGAATCTCGTGCCAGATGCAGGCGGACAGGATGCGGTCTGTCCGGTTGCTGGAGAAGCCGGGGCTCTGTAGAGAGCTCACGATGAAGAGCTGATCCGCGTTGGCCACGAGAATCTGCTCTCGCGGGTCATGGGAGGAGGCCGTCCGGCCCAGATAGTTACGACGCTCGTGCACGCTCTCGATGGCAACCGGATTGCCCTCAAGAGAGACGTCCACAAAGTCCCCAACGGCGACCGGGTTCTTGCGCCCTTCGAGATCCTCGAACAGATGCCCTCGGGGGGCAGCCTGGATCACCCCCGACTCGACTTGTACGTGACACACCTTGGCATCCACTCTTAGCACTCGGCCGGGCTGGGTCTGTTGGGGTGCATCGTCCATAGAAGCCACCCATGCTATATAACAGGAGCATGTGTGCCGATGGGCAGATCATTCGTTCGCGCTCCAACGCGGGCCTCAAGCGCATGCGAGCGGTACTCGCCGGACGAGAGCGCGGTGCGCTCGTGCTGGAAGGCGAGCGGTTGGTGCGTGACGCCCTCAGGCTGGGGTACCCGTTGGAGGGCCTCTTTGTGGGGGACGATCACCCCGAAATCCACGCTTCACTGGGCGGCGAAGGCAGCCTGGTGGAGGCCGCACTTCTCCAGCAGGCTAGTGGGCTCAAGACTTCGCCGGGGGTCATGGCGCTTGCTCCCATTCCAAAGGCCCTGACCCTCGAGCAGCTCAACCTGGAGGGCGACCCGCTCCTGCTGGTTGTCGCCGGAATCTCGGACCCGGGAAATCTCGGAGCCCTGGCCCGCTCCGCGGAGGCCGCGGGCGTGCGTGCTCTGGTTCTGTTGTCCGGCGGCGCGAGCCCCTGGAACGCGAAGGCTCTGCGCGGGTCCATGGGCAGCTTGCTGCGTCTGCCCGTGGTGATCGCGGAGGATGCGCTCCAGGTGGGGCGCGAGCTGAGCGGTCTTGGATTCCGCCAAGCCGTGGCGGCGACCCGCGACGGAGGGGCTCCCGCTGAGTTTGATTGGGCGGGTCCCATAGCCCTTTGGGTTTCTTCGGAGACGGGCGCCCTGCCCGACAGCGGCCAAGGTCTCGAACCCCTCACCATCCCGATCACGGGCGAAGTGGATTCCCTCAACGTTACCGTCGCCGCCTCCCTACTACTCTTCGCCGCCGGCCGTGCGGGTTCGAAGGCTCCGTGAGAGAGCTCTTCGAAGTGCCACCGGATCCGGGCGATGACCCACTCTGCCCGGCCCCGGACGACGCTCCGCTCGCGGACCGCATGCGCCCGCGCAGCCTTGAGGAGTTCGTCGGCCAGCGACATCTCGTTGAGGACGGCCGCATTCTCACCCAGGCGCTGGCCGGAGATCTGAACCAGAGCCTGATCCTGTGGGGGCCACCCGGGGTGGGAAAGACGACCCTGGCGCGCTTGATCGCCGCGAAGACCACATGTCGTTTCGTCCCCTACTCCGCCGTGCTTTCCGGAATCAAGGAGATCAAGGCCGTCATGGCCGTCGCCGAACAGGAGCGCAAGGGCAGCGGCACCCGGACGCTTCTGTTCGTCGATGAGATCCACCGCTTCAACAAGGCTCAACAGGACGCGTTCCTGCCCTACGTGGAGCGCGGCGACATTCTGCTTGTGGGTGCCACCACCGAGAACCCGTCCTTTGAGGTGATCTCCGCGCTGCTCTCACGTTGCAGGGTATTGCAACTCGAGTCCCTGGCTCCCGAGGACGTCGCCGCCCTTCTGGGGCGTGCTCTGGGGGATCCGCGCGGTTTCGGTTCGAAGTTGGAGGTTAGTCAAGAGCAGCTGCTGCGCGTCGCCCACGCGACCGATGGAGATGCGCGCCGTGCCCTGACGCTGCTGGAGACCGCAGCCTCAATGATGGATGGGGAGCCGGGGGTTCTGAGCGACGAACTTCTCAGCGAGGCGCTACAGCGCAAGCACCTGCACTACGACAAGAGCGGCGAGGAGCACTACAACCTGATCTCCGCACTCCACAAGAGCGTGCGTAACAGTGACGAGGACGCGACCCTGTACTGGTTGACTCGCATGATGGAGGCCGGGGAGGACGGGCAGTACCTGGCACGCCGTCTGATCCGCATGGCCAGCGAGGACATCGGCTTGGCGGACCCGTTCGCCTTGCGCGTGACCCTTGACGCGGCCGAGGCTTTTGGGCGCTTGGGGTATCCGGAGGGCAAGTTGGCCCTGGTGCAGGCGGCCGTGTATCTGGCTCGGGCTCCCAAGAGCAACGCGCTCTATACGGGCCTGGGGAAAGCCGAGGAGGACGTGCAGCGCACAGCCGCCGAGGGCGTTCCGCGGCACCTTCGCAACGCGGTCACCGACCTGATGAAGCAGGCGGGGTACGGGAAGGGCTACCGCTACGCGCACGATGACCCTGAGGCCAAGACGGAAATGACCTGCCTGCCCCCCTCTCTGGCAGGTCGCCGCTACCTGAATGCGGAAGAGACGGATTAGCCGTCGGAGCCGGGCGCCAGCCGCTCGGACAGCGCGCTGCTACGGTCCACCTGTCGGGCGTTTTCGACGGCCATAGCCAGCGCCCGACGCGAACCCACCAACACCACCATGCGCTGAGCCCTTGTGACCGCGGTGTAGAGCAGGTTGCGCTGCAACATCATCGCGTGTTGGCGAACAAGGGGCAGGACCACCACGGGGAACTCACCCCCCTGGCTCCGATGCACCGTAATGGCAAAGGCGGGCCGTAGCTGTGAGAGCTCGCCGCCACTGTAGACCACGTCCTGCTCGGGGTACCGCACGGTCACGATGCCGTCTTCTGTCACGGAGTGGATTACACCCATGTCTCCGTTGAACACCTCTTTCTCGTAGTCGTTGCGCGTGTGAATGACGCGATCCCCCGTGCGCCAACGCTGTTCGCCCCTGACCACCTCCCGGCCGCCGACCCCCTGGGCCTCCCGCAAGCGATCATTGAGTGCGTCCACCCCGCACTCCCCTCGGTACATGGGTGCGATCACCTGCACGTCCTGGGTCCAGTCGATATTGAATCGATCTTCCAGGCGCCGCGTCACCACGTCCATGAGCAGGTCCGCCGTGGCCCCGGGCTCCTCACTGGGGAAGAAGAAAAAGTCGGACTCCTCGGGCGCGGCCTCATTTGTTGCCGGCATGTCTCCACCCAGAATGCGGTGGGCGTTCTGGACGATTTGGCTCTTGGCGGCCTGGCGGTAGATCTGTGTCAGTCGGGCCGTGGGGACGGAACCCGAGTCCAGCAGATCGCTGAGAACGCTGCCCGGTCCCACTGAGGGCAGCTGATTGGGATCACCCACTAGGACCAGTCGGGTCTTGCTGCCCAGCGCCTTGAACAGGTGATGGGCGAGGACGACGTCGAGCATGGAGATCTCATCCACGATCACAAGATCGGCCTTGAGGGGCTTGTCTGCGCCGTGCTCGAACCCGCCATCGGTCGAATCGAACCCCAAGAGGCGGTGGATGGTGCTCGCGGGGCGACCGGTTGCCTCGCTCAGACGTTTGGCGGCTCTGCCCGTGGGGGAAGCCAGGAGGATCTTGGCTCCGCTCCCATCTGCAAGATTGGCGACGAAGCGAATGATGGTGGTCTTTCCCACTCCGGGGCCGCCGGTGAGCAGGGCCACTGGCTGGCTGAGCAGGGTCAGTACCGCTTCCCGTTGCCCGGCGTGTAGTTCCAATCCGCCCTCCGATTCCGCGGCCTCCAGGGCCTTGGCGCTGGCGAGCGCCGTGTGCGGTCCCTCAGCCAGCAGCCTTCGTATGTTACGCGCGGCTCCAACTTCACTAGTGTGCAGGTGCGGTAGGTACACGGCGACGAGGCCCTCGTCATGCGGGAATACACCCTCGTCAACGATCAGAAGCCCTTCACGGCGAAGGCTGGCAAGAGCATCTTCGAAGGGGCCATCCGGCGTGGACACTCGCAGCAGGTTGCGCGCGGTCTCTAGGAGTTCAGCTTGCGCCAAGAACGAATGCCCGTCATCGGCTCCCCGCTCGAGGGCGTGGACTAGGGCGGCTCTCAATCGCCGCGGGTCGTCGTCCTCCAGCCCAAGCTCCTTGGCGACGCGATCGGCAAGGACAAACCCCAGGCCCGCAACACCCATCAGGCAGTAGGGGTCCTCGCGCACGTGGGTCTCGCAACCGGATCCCAGCCGGGTCAGCGCGGCCTGGGCCTGGATGGGCCCCAGTCCCACGCCGTGCAAGAAAGAGAGGGTCTCGTGGAGAGCGGTCTGGGCGATCACCGCCTCGCGCAGGGTTGCGGCCACTCCGGGCTTGAGACCCTTGATCCCCACCAAGCAGTTCTCTTCCCCGGCAATGCGCTGGAGGGTGTCTGTGCCCAGATGCCCCACGATGCGTTCGGCGAGCGCCTTGCCCACGCCGGGGAAGGCCTTGGATGCCAGGTAGCGCTTGAGTCCGGGGGCATCCACCGGAACCAGGGGTTGGAGGACCTCGAACTCGAATTGGTTGCCGTGGGAGGCGTGCCTTCCCCATCGGCCAAGGAGGCGCACCCTTGCGCCCTCCATGGGGTTGGCCCAGCGCCCCACCACCGTCACGCGTCCGGAAGGAAACATGTCCTCGTCCTCTGGAGCGTCGTAACCCGGTTCAAGAACTAGCTTTAGAACCGTGTAGAGGCTCTCCTCGTCATGGTAAGTGACGAGGTCAACCTGCCCCTGGAGGGGGGCCTGCTGCTGCCCTGGGCCCTGCCCCGGGCGCGCCGGGCCGTTTTTCTTCCTGGGGTTCGCCACGGAGAGGGGAGAATGGCAGCCCGAGCGCAGGATTTCTACCCACCCCTATGTCCAACGAGCCGGTTGGCGCTAGAGTGTTCGCCCCCAATTGGGCGTTGGCACCCTGCCTGCGCACCCCACAAACAAGGAAATGGAAGGTTAGTCCGTCTTGATCAAGGTCGCCGTACGTTCGAACGAATCTCTGGAAGCCGCCCTGCGCCGTTTCAAGCGCCAGTGCAATTACAGCGGTATTTTCCGCATGGCCAAGGCTCGCACCTGGCACGAAAAGCGATCTGATCGCCGCCGTCGCGAGCGTCGCGAGCGTCTGCGCACGATCCAAAAGGCCACACGCAAGAATGACCCCAACCGCCGCCGCCGCCGGCGCCGCACGGTCACGCGCTAGCGCCCCGGGCCGTTGCCCAAGTACAAAGGAGCTGCCCCTGAATGGGCGGCTCCTTTTTCGTGTCTTCACCATGGGCCTGCTCCCCAACGATCGCGACCTGACTGAACCGCCCGAGACGGTGGAGTTGATCGTTGATGCCAGCGACTTCAGGGTCAAGGTGGCGGACCTGGTCATACGCCTGGATCACTTCCTTGCCGAACGCATCAACTGGCGTTCGCGCAATTCGATCCAGAAGTTGATTCGCGATGGCTTTGTCTTGGTGGACGCCTCCACTCCCGACCGCCCCGGCGGAGGCGGCAAGCCAGGGGTCGAGAAGCGCCCGGGCCGCAAGTTGCGGCACGGTTCACGCATCATCGTGGTTATCCCCAAAGAGAACCGCAGGCAGTTCTCGGCCGATGCCATGGGCCCCATCGACGTGCTGTTCGAGGACGACGAAGTTCTGGTCGTGAACAAACCACCACACGTCGCGGTGCATCCAGCAGGCCGGCACTACTCTGATACCTTGATCCAACGCGTACACGCGCACTTCAAAGACGAGATCCAGGGGGGCGACATGGCCCCGCGCCTGTGCCATCGCCTGGACCGTGAAACCAGCGGCATTGTCCTGATTGCCAAGCGGCCTGCAGGCCATACCCACCTGAGGCTGCAGTTCGAGAGCCGCAGCGTGCGGAAAGCCTATGAGGCCATCGTGTGTGGGGTGCCCACTCCAACCACGGGATCGATTCGATCCGCGATTGGCTCATCGCGAGTAAGTGCGGTCCGCCTGAAGATGGCCGTCCGTGCAGACGGGTTGGAGTCACGAACGGACTACGCGGTCCTGGAGGAGGTGGGGCCGGAGGAGCACCGGCATGCCCTAGTGCGGTGTGAGTTGTTCACGGGCCGCCAGCACCAGATCCGTGTCCATCTCGCGGCCCAAGGTCACCCCATAGTTGGAGACAAACTGTACGGCCCCGATGAAGCCCTGTTTCAGCGCTCGCTGGAAGGCGAGCTGAGCGCTTCCGACCTGAAGGAGTTGGAGCACGAACGCCAGGCTCTCCACAACGCTCTCCTCGTGTTCGAGAGCCCCACGTCAGGTCCGGTGGAGGTCACCTGTCCCCTGGCGCCGGACTTGCAGGCGTTCCTTGATGCGCGTCGCGGCGCGTAGGTAGCCGGTCTGTCACCAAGACCACGGCAAGGACTGCGAAGGCCGTCGCAGCTGAATGCACGTATTGCCAGGCGCCGATAGCCGCGAAGGTCATGATGATGGCGATCATGAACATGCGTCCGGATTGGGTGTCGTCCCAGGCCGTGCCCAGCTCGCTGGGAGCCGTGGAGAGGGGTGGCGCTCCGGCGAAGAAGTCCCAGGAGGTACGCAAGAGCAGCAGCCCGGCGGTCAATGCCACAGGCGTCAGTCGCAGGGCCAAGTCCGCGTTGCCCCGCCACGCGACGAGCGCGCCCAAGGCCAGGTAGAGGGGCAGGACCATCCGGATCACGACCGCCTTGCGTGAGCCTGTGGACTCGTCGCGGCGGTCCAGCGGGCAGGTGTCCACGATCCAGCGCGCTTCGGGCGTGGCGGTGGCAGGCACGTACAGCAGTAGAAGCGGCAGGTAGACGGCGGGTGCGAAGAGCAGCAGGGCGAGAAGGCCTTCGTCCCGTGCGCCTGACCCATCAGCACCGAGGAGCAAGAAGGCCAGCGGTACGGCCAGCAGGGGATAGGCGCGGGTGACGAAGTCCTGCTCGCTGGGAAGAGCGTGATAGACGAACTCAAAGCTCGCCCTCTCCCGCGGGCGCACCCAGCAGCGCGTTGCCAAGACCCTTAGGGGCCAGAGCAGGATGCCGAGGGGTGAGCGCGTGGGCCGCGCACGGGGTGCGGGGGGAAAGGGAGCTAGGGCGAAAGTGGCCAGGGTCAGGAGTGTTGCGATCAGAGCCAGCCACAGGCCTGTAGACGCGGGGTCCGGATCCAGGGGCGAAGTGAACCAGAGCGGCGGGTAGTAGAAATCCAGGGTGCCCTTGTCCACGGCATCCTGAAGGTGGAGCAGGTTGCCGAGGCCGGCGGTGAAGCCCACGATGACGCCGCAGAAGAGGGCGGTTTGAATGGCGGTCAACACCCCCTCCGCGCGGCCAGCCAAGCCCGCTTGAATCCACAGCAGCAGGGCGCCCACGAAGAAGGTCTGTAAGAGACCTCCGATGACCAGTGCAATCCGTCCCCACCAGGCCATCTGTTCAGGGGCCAGCAAGGCTGCGGGGACGAGAGAGCCAAGGGCGAGGCCGCCGAGCAATACGGCCAACACGAGGATTCGTGCCGCTCGCAGTTCAGCGGGTCGCACGGGCAGCGCGGCCACCCACTCCGCGGCCGGGTCGGCCCGTAGCAAGGGACCCAACTCTCCGAGCAGTACAACGGCCGTCAGCCCAAGTGGCAGAGAGAGGGCGAATACGGCAAACGCCCTTGGCTCCAGGTGATCACGAACCAACAAGCACAAGACGGCGGACAGCGAGGCCTGAAACAGGATCGGCGCGACGGGCAACCGGGCCCCACGCTCACCCAGCCATTCGCCAGAGAGGTGCGTGCGAGCTATGAGTAGAATGCGATTCCACATGAGTGCTGCCGAGCCTACCGTAGCGGGGAGATGAAGGTTTGCATCGAGGCTCCGACTGGCGAACTGGAGGGTGCCCTCTGGCTACCCGAGGGTCCGCCACGGGCCGCAATCGTCCTCGGGCACCCCCATCCCCTGCACGGCGGCTCCATGGACAGCAGTGTGGTGTTCCGCGCGGGGCGCGTGCTGCAGGAAGTAGGGCTAGCCGTCCTGCGCCTCAACTACCGGGGCGTGGGAGCCAGCGCAGGCACCTTTCACGGAGAGGGGGGCGAGGTGGAGGACCACCTCGCCGCTCTCGACTGGCTGGAGGGGGAGGTGGCCGGAGCGCCCCTCTGGGCGGGAGGCTTCTCGTTTGGTGCTCGAACGGCGGCGGCCTTGGCTACACGTGAGGAGCGGATCCGGCAGGTCTTGTTGATCGCCTTGCCGGTCCTGGCCTTTCCCTGCGCCCTGGCGGACGACGTTCGGTGTCCTGGGCTGGTACTCATGGCAAGCGAGGACGCATTTGGCACTGCTGCGGACGTGAAAGCCGTCCTTCCAGGCTTGGCTTCGAGAGTCGAGGTGGGTGAGGTCGAGGGAGCGGACCACTTCTTCGGCGGCAAGCTGCAAGATCTCCAGGCTCGCATTGGTGATTGGGCGCAACGCGCACTCCATACTGAGCCCAGCCCATGACCGCCCTAATCCCCGACACCTACCCCTCTGACAAGATGCCGGCCATCAGGCAGGTGATGATGCCCCGCGACACCAATGCGGTGGGCACGATCTTCGGAGGTGTGATCCTCTCCCAGATCGACCTGGCAGCCGCCATCGAAGCGCACACCCATCACCTGGGCCAGGTGGTGACCGTCTCCATGGACAAGGTCGACTTCAAGGCGCCCGTGCGCGTGGGAGACCTCGTCTCGTTCTTTACGGAGACGCGCAAGACCGGCCGCACCTCAATCACCGTGCATGTAGCTGTTTGGGCGCAGCGGCGTTTTGGCGGGGGAGAGCAGATCTACGTCACCGAGGCCGAGGTGACCATGGTGGCCGTGGATGATGACTTCAAGCCCACCCCCATCGGGTCGGCCTGACTCGCGCTTGGCTTGGTCGAGGAGCTGAGCCGGCCGCCCTGGTTAGCCGTCAGCTGTCGCGACGCCTGCGGCTGCGCCACCAGACGATGTCTACGACGACGAGCGCCAAGCACACCGGGCCCCAGTAGAACGTCCAGAACGTCTGTGCCAACGCACTCTCTCCAGCCGTTGTGACGGCATCGGGACCGAGGCCGTCACGGAGTATCCAGGCAAACCCGCCGGTGCCGATGAGCCACACGAATTGAGCGCCGATGAATGCCGCCTCGGCAAGCGCGGTGGCCTCCGACTTTTGTTCGGGTGTGGTCATGTCTAGCGAAACCTAATCGCCTAGTAGGCGGCGTGCCTGCAGGGCCGGATCTTCACTGTGGGTCAGCGCTCCGAAGACCTGTTCGAGAGTTCCCGCCTTGCCGGCGCGGGCGCGCAGATCTTCCAAGCTTCCAAGGCCCACGAGCTTGCCCTCGTCCAGGATGGCCATGCGGTCGCACACACGTTCCACCACGTCCAGGAGGTGGGACGTGTAGAGAACGGAGCGTCCTGCCGCGGCCCATGCTCGCAGTACTTCTTTGAACACGGCCGCCGTGGGAGCATCGAGTCCTGAGAGAGGCTCATCTAAAACGAGGAGGTCCGGGCGTGGCAAGAGGGCGCAGACCAAGGCCGTCTTTTGGCGCATACCCCGAGAGAAGCGGCCCACAGGTTCGTCGATGCGCCCCTCCAGGCCAAGTACGGTCAAGAGCCGCAGAGCCTCGGCTTGTAGCTGCTCCTCGTCCATCCCGTGCAGGCGCCCGACCAGCTCCAAGTGCTGGCGAGGGGAGAGATTGGGGTACATGGGGGCGCCGTCGGGAACGAATCCCAGTGAGCGCCGGGCGGCCAAAGGGGTCTGGGCCACGTCGGCGCCCTGGACAAGCACCGTGCCAGCAGAGGGTTCGAGCAATCCCGCGATCATCCGTACCGTCGTCGTCTTGCCGGACCCGTTGGGCCCCAAGAGCCCGAAGACCTCTCCCGGCTGGACGTCAAGGGTCAGCTGGTCGACGGCGAGGGTTTCGTCAAAGAGACGTGAGACGGCTCGCAATTCAACGAGGGGCGTCTGGGTCACGGCGAGAAGGCTCTTAGGCGAGTAGGGGTTCTTCGTCGTGCAAAACCACGGTCAGCCCGGTCTTCTCCGTCACGTCTTCAGCGATCTTCTGGCGACGCTTGGGGGTGACGGCCTTGGCGGGCTTGGGCTGGCCGGCTGTGCCCGAGAGGATGTGAACCTCCTGGGGAGCGATCTCCTGGAGCTTCTTGATCCAGTTGGCGACCTCACTGTCAGCGGCGTTGTTGGCTCCACCGGAGACGAACGAAGCCTCGACAATGATGTGGTCGAAGCCGGGTAGGCGCTTGGTGAGCTCACCCAATTGCGTGGGCTTGGCGCCGGTCATCTTGGCGAAGGTCTTGGCCGTTCCCCATTGGTACCGAAGGAATATCCGGTCGTACTTCGTGAGGCTGGCGCGGAGGTTCTCGTCTTCAAGATCAGTGACCGAAGTCGCGATGCACAGCTTGGCCCGCGAGAACCACTTGTCGCGCAGCATGCGCAGGTTCTCGGTGACCTCACGCAGATCGGGATGCAGGGCGGGGTCTCCGCCGGAACCCGTCACGATGATGTGGTCCAATTTGTCACCAGCCTTGGAAGACGTGATCATCTCCCTCGCACAGGTCGTCACAATGACGGAACCGCGGGCCAGGGATGAGCCACGCTCAACGACCAGGTGCTCTTGGCTGGCGGTCAGATCGAGGACCAGGGTGCGCTTGAAGCGCTTGGTGACGGAGGGGCCGTAGAGGAAAGTTGTCTTGGTATTGTCCATGGGACACACGTGGGGGGGCCTGCTCGAGAGGAGTGGCGGGAGACAGGGGCCGGCGGCGACTAGTTTCAGAGTGCCCGATCAGCAACGGGGCCCTGAGTGAGTGGTAGCACCCTATTTGGCGGGGCGAAGATACGGAGCAGACCCGCCCGTTGCTAGACCTGCGGGGGGGAGACATGGGGAGCCCTGACGGTCGGGAACGTCCCGCCGACCGAAATCTGCTGGTTGGGCGGCCATCAGATGGCCACATGGTATCCATTTGTGCCCCATATAGGGCCATACCCATGGGATTTCAGAGCTTCGCTCTCTAGCCTGGGGGCCCGGCTAAGGGTCCGATTTCTGCCTTCGTCCAGTGCCTTGGTCGACCTTTGTCGAAGCGGCTAGAGAGCCCTTTCCGGGATTCCCCTTCGGCTCCATTCCGGGCCTCGGATTGGACCTCGATCCCAAGGGTTCTGGTTCGCTTGACACCCCCGGACGGGCCCTCCTAGACTCTCGCCAAGATCCCTGCTCAAGGCCCTCTCGTGGCGCCTCCCGGGCTGCTGGAACGGGCTTCTCGCCCTCCTCTCAACTCCCCATTCACGACCGCTTTCCCTACCGGAAAGCTCCCCCCTACCAGTGCAATTCGACTACCTCAACGTGCTGGTGTTTGCGGTCGTGGGCTTCGCGTTCGTATTTGTGAATGTGCTCATCGGCTCTGTGCTCCGACCCAAGCGCAAGACCGAAGTCGGCCTAGAGGTCTATGAGTGCGGTGAGGAGACGATCGGCGACGCCTGGGTCAACTTCGACATCCGCTACTACACGGTGGCTTTGATCTACGTGATCTTTGCCGTGGAAATCACGTTCCTGTTCCCGTGGGCCATGGTCCTGACGGAGGCTCTGAACACTCCCGACATCGGGTTGTGGGCCGTGGCCAAAGGGGCGCTTTTCATCGTCATCCTGTTCTTTGGCCTGATTGCCGTCTGGGCCAAGGGAGATCTGGACTGGGTTCTCTCCTACGACGGGCCCGAGTACGTTCCGACAGCCGAGCGTCACCGCGACCCGATACCCTCGCTGGACGAGCTCTCTCCTCCCGAGGGGGACGAGGATGAATCCCACGAAACCGAGACTGCTGCTGAGGCGGCCAGCGCCTAGGGCGCGGACGAGAAACGACCATGGGAATCCTCGAAGAAGCATTTGAAGAGAACGTCCTGACGACGCGGGTGGATTGGCTTCTCAACTGGGCCAAGCTGAACAGCATCTGGCCCATGACCTTCGGCCTCGCCTGCTGTGCCATCGAGATGATGGCCGTTGGCGCCGCCCACCACGACATCGATCGCTTCGGAGCCGGGGCCTTCCGGGCCACTCCACGCCAGGCCGATCTGATGATTGTCGCAGGGACCGTGAATTTCAAAATGGGCGAGCGTGTCAAGCGCCTTTACGAGCAGATGGCTTCCCCCAAGTACGTGATCGCAATGGGTGCCTGTGCCACGGGAGGTGGTCCCTACTTCAAGTACGGCTATACCGTCATGAAGGGCGTGGACCGCATCATCCCTGTGGACGTCTATATCGCGGGCTGCCCCCCGCGGCCGGAGGCGTTGCTTGAGGGGCTGATGACTCTGCAGGACAAGATCCGTCGCACCCCCGTGATCCGTAAGCCCGCGCGGTTGCAGCCCGCGGATGAGGCCTGAGGCAAAGAGAATCATGGACTTCCAGGCAATCGCGGACCACCTGTCGGTGGCACAGGTTCCGGGCCTGCTCTCCGTCGAGCTGCCCCGTTCCCCGGACAAAGAGACCAAGGACAAGGGGCGTTCGGGCCTGCCCTACTTGTGCGTCGAGCCGTCGCGCATCGTGGAGTTCCTGACGTTTTGTCGCGATGACGACGCGCTCGGCTTTGAAGTGCTTGTGGACCTGACGGCCTCAGATCCCAGCGCCGATGACGAGAACCTCTGGATCCTGATTCAACTCCTCAGCGTGCGTCACCGCCAGCGGTTGGGGATCAAGTGTCTTCTGCCCAAGTCGGCTCTGTCCATGCCTTCGTCCACCAAGGTGTATCGCGCGGCTCAGTGGCACGAGCGGGAGTGCATGGAGATGTACGGCGTGACCTTCGAGGACCATCCGGATCCGCGCAACATGCTGCTGCCCGACGACTGGGTCGGGTATCCGATGCGCAAGGACTACGAGTTTCCCAAGGAGTACCACGGCATCTCCTGCGAGTAGCCTTGCCGCCATGACCAGCCCGCCCCAAGCCGAGCACAAGCCGTCCATCCGGCCTGCCGATGAAGCGCGCACTCTGCCCAGCGGCGAGCGTGAGTTCTTCATGGATGTGGCCACCTCGGACCTCGAGGTGAACATGGGCCCCCAGCACCCCGCCACCCACGGCGTGATGCGGGTATTGCTGCGCACCGATGGAGAGCTGGTAACCGGTGCCCAACCCCATCTTGGCTATCTGCACCGATGCGCGGAAAAGATCGGCGAGAGCGTGGAGTGGCTGCAGTACCTGCCCTACACCGACCGGTATGACTACCTGTCGGCGATGAACAACAACTTGAGCTACAGCCTTGCTGTCGAGGCCCTGATGCCCGAGTTGGAGATCCCCCGCCGGGGCACGATGATCCGCATGATCTGTGCCGAGTTGAACCGCATCGCCTCGCACCTGGTGGCCTTCGGCACCTACGGCCTGGACATCGGGGCGTTCACCCCCTTCTTCTACGCCTTCCGCGAGCGCGAGTGGATCCAGGCCCTGTTCGAGAAGATCTGCGGGGCGCGACTGACCTACTCCTACATCCGCATCGGTGGCGTTTTCAACGACACGCCTCCCGGCTGGCTTCAGGAAGTGGCTGACTTCTGCGACGTCTTCGAGGAGAAGTGGCAGGAGTACTACGACCTCTTGATCGAGAACCACATCTTCGTCCAGCGCACGGCCAACGTGGGCGTCATCTCCGAGGAGATGGCCTATGACTTCGGCTTGACCGGACCCATGCTGCGAGGCAGCGGTGTGGACTTCGATCTCCGCAGGGACATGCCCTACTTGGAGTATGGCGAGGCCCATGATGCCGGAGCCTTCAAAGTGCCCATCGGCACCGGCGAGAAGGGCACCGTGGGGGACTGCTGGGATCGAACGCAGGTTCGGATGGTCGAGATGATGGAGTCCCTCGGTCTCGTGCGCTGGTGCTTGGAACAGATCGAACCCGGACCCGTGATCGGCGACGTGCCCAGGGTGATCAAGGTGCCCCCGGGAGAGGCCTATGTGGGTATCGAAAACCCGCGCGGTGAGCTCGGTCACTACATGCACTCCGACGGCGGCAAGATCGCAACGCGCTGCCGCGTGCGGGCCCCATCGTTCGTCAATCTGGCCGTCCTGGAAGATCTCATGCCTGGCACGCTCCTGGCGGATTCGGTGGCCATCATCGGTTCAACGGACATCGTCATCGGGGAGACGGATCGCTGATGCTTGCCTTGATGCAGAACGGGGGCGGCGCGCTCGCGCAGACTCCCAATGAGGGCACGAACTTCCTCCACGAGCTTCTCCTGTGGCTGCCCTTGCCGGAATGGATTCCGGGTTGGGCCCTGATCCTGGGTGCAGTGGGTGCCGGCGTCGGCATTCTGGTGGGCCTCGTGTCCCTCATCGCTCTCTGGTCGGTCTGGATGGAGCGCAAGGTCTCGGGCCACATGCAGTGCCGTAACGGCCCCATGTACGCCGGTGGCTGGCACGGCTGGGCGCAGACCATAGCGGACGGCATCAAGCTCTTCCAAAAGGAGGACATGATCCCCATTGGAGCTGACAGGGCCCTGTTCGTCCTATCACCGGCGATCGTACTGGCCTCCATCTTCGGCGCCTTGGCCGCGTTGCCACTGTCCTACGACTGGTACTTCGCGCGCATGGATCTGGGGATCTTCACCATCCTCGCCATCGGCTCCACCACAACCATTGGCGTGATCATGGCCGGTTGGGCCTCCAACTCAAAGTGGTCCCTCTACGGCGCGATGCGCGAGGCGGCCCAGGTCGTGGCTTACGAGATTCCCCTCGGGATCGCTCTCATGGTGCCCCTGATCACGCTGGGAACGTTCAGTCTGCTCGACGCCAGCGCGTTGCAGAGTGGGTTCTTCGGCATGGGTTGGGCCATCTTCCAGAACCCTCTGTGCCTGCCGGCCTTCATCATCTTCTGGATTGCCGCCCTGGCCGAGACCAAGCGCGCCCCCTTCGACCTGCCCGAGGCGGAGTCCGAACTCGTGGCCGGTTTCCTGACCGAGTTCTCCGGCATCCGCTGGTCCTTCTTCTTCATGGAGGAGTACGCGGCCATGTTCCTCATGAGCGCCGTTGGAGCCGTGTTCTTCTTCGGCGGCTTCGAGAGCCCCGCCACCTATGCCCTGCGTTCAGCGGGCATGGAGGGCACGATCGTATTCTCCCTCGTGTGCTTCGTGACCCTGGTGCTCAAGGCCTTCACCGGGGTCTTCCTGATGATGTGGCTGCGCTGGACCCTCCCGCGCGTGCGAATCGATCAGGTGATGACCATGGGATACAAGTACCTCACTCCGCTGGCCTTGATCTGTGTCCTGGGCGCAGCGATCTGGGAAGCCATTCTGCACGTCGTGCTCAACTGATGGATTCAAGAAGCCCAACAATGGTGAGCGCCAAGCAATACATCGGAAACGTCTGGAATGCTCTGCACTCCACGCTTGTGGGCATGCGGATCACGGGCAAGTACTTCCTGCAGAAACCGATCACTGTCCAGTATCCCGATCAGCGGCTGCCGATCCCGGATCGCTATCGGGGCATTCACTATCTCGAACAGGAGAAGTGCATCAACTGCTTGGCCTGCGCCCGGGCCTGCCCCATCGATTGCATCGAGATGGACGCGATCCGGCACGGCAAAGAGCTGGAGTGGGTGTCGTTCACGCTCGACTACCAAAAGTGCATGTTCTGCGAGTTGTGCGTGTATCCGTGTCCCAAGGACTGCATCCACATGGGCACCGAGTTCGCTCTAGTGACGGAAGACCGCAGCGAGCTAAACCACGACCTACTCTCCTTCAAAGGCATGGCCCCGGACGCGCGTGTTCGCATGAAAGAGGCCGAAGTCAAGAAGGCCGCGAAGGCTGCGGCTAAGGAAGCGGCTGCCGCTCAGAAGGCAGAGGAGGCCACGGCTGAAGAGGGTGGTGCCGAGCAAGACGATGCCAGCCCCGAGAGCGGTGGCGATACGGGTGGAGGGGAAGCGTGAACTCCAATCAGCTGTTCTATGGCGCGCTGGGCTTGGCGGGTGCTGGCGCAATGGGAGCGGGCATGGTCGCCGCCGGGGGGCCCGGCTTGGCCTTTGGTTTCTGTGCATACCTGACCCTCGGGGGTGCAGCCGTTTGCATCTGGGAGCAGTCGATCGTGCGCAGCGCTTTCTCGCTGATGGGGACCTTCCTGGGTGTGGCGGGCTTGTTTGTCCTGCTTGGAAGTGACTTCCTCGCCATGGCACAGATCCTGATCTACGTGGGAGGCATCCTAGCCCTGCTCCTGTTCGGCGTGATGCTCAGCCCGCCGGATAACAACGAGCGCAGCTTGGCTCGCGTCGGTGGAACAACGGTCATGATCGGCGCAGGTGTGGCCTTCATCGTGGCCCAGATTTCGGGCGGCGTGGCAGGCTGGCTAGTTGCGGATCAGCTGCCCGAGCCCAACTCCCAAGCGCGCGCCATCGGATTGGCGTTCCTGGACCCCAAGCAGTACGTGGTGGCCTTTGAGTTGGCGGCCTACCTTCTCACCGTGGCGCTGGTCGCTGCCGTCTACATCGCTCGTCGCCGTCGTGCGGATTTCGAGCCGGAGTCGGAAGCACAGGGAGGACAATCCTGATGGCCCTCGGAGCCTACATCGGCGTCTCCGCTGCTCTCTTTGCACTTGGCCTGATCTGCATCATCAGCCGCCGCAACATTCTCTACGTGTTGTTTGGGATCGAGATGATCTTGAACGCCGCCAGCATCAACTTCGCCGCCTTCAACCGCTTCAACGGCGGTGGCCTTGAGGGGCGGGTCTTCGTGGTGTTCATCATCATCCTGGCGGCTGCTGAGTCAGCCATCGCCCTGGCCATCGTGTTGAACGTCTATCACCTCATGAAAACCGTGAAGCCCAGCGAGGCGGACTTCCTGCGGGAGTAGGCAGCACTCTTCCCTCACGCCTCGCAAGACAAGATGGACCACCCCTTAACATCCCTGGACTGGAATCTGCTCCTGGCCGTACTGGCGATTCCGCTGGCGGCTTTCGTGTTGCAGATATTCTTCGGCAGACACCTGCCGCGCAAGGGAGACTGGCTGCCCACGGCCGGAATGTTCGTCGTCATGTGCATTACGGTGCGCATGCTCTTCGTGGCGTTGGGCGCCGCTGGTCACGGACCCTTCTTCCATGAGTCTGTCCACGAGGGCGGACCGGTCTTCGGGTGGTTCTATCAGGCGGCCGACAAGGCCCCCGGCCTGAATCTGGTAGCTGGGGTCCTCTACGACGGGTTGGGTGCGGCCATGCTCGCCGTGGTCGGCGTCGTCTCGTTCTTCGTGCACCTGTTCTCCATGGGGTACATGAAGGGGGATAGGCGCTATCACATCTTCTTCGCGAACATCAGCCTGTTCACCTTCGCGATGCTGGGCCTGGTCCTCTCGGACAACCTGCTGTTCCTGTTCATCTTCTGGGAGCTGATGGGCCTGATGAGTTACTTGCTCATCGGCCACTTCAGTCACGATCCGGGCAGTCCGCGCATCAAGCAAGCCGCCGCCGCCTGCAAGAAGGCCTTCCTCACCACGCGTGTGGGGGACACCTGCCTCTTGTTTGGCATGGCGATGTTCTACTACCACTTCCAGACCTTCCAGTTCAGCGAGATGTGGCGTCTTGCAGCAGAAGAGGTGGCCCGCAATGGCGGCGAGTACCCCACCTGGATGACCGTCGCAGGGCTCTTCGTGTTTGGCGGGACGGTGGGCAAGTCGGCGCAGTTCCCCCTGCACATCTGGCTGCCGGATGCAATGGAGGGACCCACCCCGGTCTCCGCGATGATCCACGCCGCCACGATGGTGGCGGCCGGCGTCTTCCTGCTCGGCCGTACGTTCCCGCTGCTGTCTCCCGATGTACTGCAGGTCGTCACCGTTGTCGGTTCGGTGACCGCCCTCTTTGCGGCAACCATCGGGTGCACGATCAATGACATCAAGGGAGTCTTGGCCTACTCCACAATCTCCCAGCTGGGATTCATGGTCGCCGCCATCGGTACGGGCGAGGCATTTGACCGGGGCCGAGACTTTGGTGCCTGGCTCGTCCTTGTTCCGCGTCAATATAGTACCG
>DUDB01000051.1:414-60181 GCA_012959525.1 Planctomycetota bacterium | reverse complement strand
CCGCCATCGGTACGGCGGGCGGAGCTGTGGGTACGGTCGGCATTGGGCTCGTGGCCGGCCTGTTCCACATGGTCACCCACGCCTTCTTCAAGGCCTGCCTGTTCCTCTCTGCTGGATCGGTCATCCACGGCTGCCACCACGAGCAGGACATGCGCAAGATGGGAGGCCTGCGCAAGAAGATGCCGCTGACCTTCACGGCCATGCTGATCTGCACCTTGGCGATCGCAGGCACCCCTCTGTTTAGCGGGTTCTATTCCAAGGACAAGATCATTGCGTCAGCTTGGGAGGTGGTTCTCGGCCACGGTGGCTGGATAGGTCCCTTCGCTCTCGTCTGTCTCGCACTGGCGGCGATGCTGACGACCTTCTACATGTTCCGCCTGATCTTCATGACTTTCTTCGGGAAGCCCAGGGATCAGCACATTCACGATCACGCTCACGAATCGCCGGCTCCGATGGTGATCTCCCTACTGGCCCTGGCTAGCTTGGGCTTGTTTGGTGGCAAGATGTGGGCGATGGATGGGGACGTCCTTGGCGAGCACACCTGGTTCGAGAGCCTAGTTTGGCACGTGGACCACGAGACGGGCGAGACGGAGCTGTTCCTCTACCCGGGCCTCGACCTGACCCAGATGAACATTGCTTCGGCGGCTGAAGCGCGCGCCCATGATGCAGGGCACACCGCGCACATCGGCCACGCCGCCCACACCCGAGCCCTGATTGTCAGCCTGGGTGTGTTGCTCCTTGGCGTCATCGGCGCCGTGCTGTTCTACCTCTTGCGCAAGATCGATCCGGCGCGAGTGACGGCCAAGTTGGGTCGTGTCTATACGACCATCGCCAACAAGTACTACATCGACGAAATAGTCGACGGTTCCGTTATTCGCGGAACCATGGTTCTGAGCCGGACCCAGACCTGGATCGACGAAAATATTGTCGACGGGTTGGTCCTCTTGATTGGGCGCATTCACAAGGCTCTTGGCTTTGTTTGCGCCTGGATTGACAAGAACATTGTGGACGGCCTCGTGAACCTGGTGGCCGGCGTCACCCAGGTCAGCGGCTCCCTCGTCCGAATGCTCCAGACGGGGCGTATTCAGCAATACGTCTCCTTTGCCGTGGCCGGCGGCATCTTGTTGGCGGCCCTCCACATTCTTTCCTGACTCCATAACGGCAGCCTCCTCCTCCTTCGGTCCACAAGTCCTATGGACAGCCTCCTCACTCTCAGCGAATCCACGATCCTGACCTGGATCACCTTCATTCCCTTGATCGGAATGGCGGCGATCCTCTGCGTGCCTCGCCAGAACATGAGCCTCATCAAGGGCATCGCCGGTCTGGCGACGTTCATTCCCTTGGTGCTGGCCACGATGGTCTACTTCGGCGACTTCCAGAAGGGAGTCAACGGCTACCAGTTGGTACAGAGCCTGCCTTGGATCACGGCCGGGCAGTTCCAGGTCAACTACACGGTAGGAATCGACGGTCTGTCCCTGCCTCTGGTTTGGCTGACGACGTTGCTGATGTTCATCGCCATCCCAGCGAGTGAGACGGTTCCGCGCCTCTCCAAGGCCTACTACGCCTTGCTCTTGATGCTCGGTTGCGGGATCACCGGCGTGTTCGTCTCCCTGGACTACTTCCTGTTCTACGTGTTCTGGGAAGTGATGCTTCTGCCCATGTACTTCCTGATCGGAATCTGGGGCGGGCCCAAGCGGGAATACGCAGCGATCAAGTTCTTCCTGTACACCCTGGCCGGATCGGTTCTGATGCTGATCGCGTTGGTCGCGATGTACCTCGACCAAGGCACCTTCTCGATCCCCGAGATGATGGCTATTGGCAAGGCGGGCGCTTGGACGGGTCCGGAACTGCTCGGCATGAGCTTCACGACCTGGGCCTTTTGGTTCCTGTTCATCGCTTTTGCCATCAAGATCCCCTGCTTCCCGTTCCACACCTGGCTTCCGGACGCCCACGTTCAGGCGCCGACGCCGATCTCGGTCATCCTGGCCGGCATCCTGCTGAAGCTCGGTGGCTACGGTCTGATCCGGGGTTGCTTCCCGATCGTGCCGGACGCTTTCCGCGAGAACGCCTACATCTTGGGCGTCTTGGGGGTGATATCCATCGTCTACGGGGCCTATGTGGCTCTCGGCCAGACCGACTTCAAGCGCATGGTGGCCTACTCGTCGGTCTCGCACATGGGCTTCGTGCTACTCGGCATGGCGGCCTTGACCGAGTGGGGCATGAACGGTGCCGCGCTCCAGATGTTCAACCATGGAACGAGCTCCGCTGCTTGCTTCCTTATCGTGGGCGTGATCTACGACCGGGCGCATCACCGTGACCTGAACGCCTTCGGTGGCGTGGCTCAGCCCATGCCACGGTACTGGGCCTTGGCGACCTTCGGCTTCTTTGCCTCTCTGGGTTTGCCCGGCATGGCGGGGTTTGTCTCGGAAGCCATGACGCTCGTGGGCGCGTTCCAGTCGGCTGATACACGCTTCCAGATCCTGGTCCTGATTTCCTGCCTGGGTATCGTGCTGACGGCGGCTTACATCCTGTGGGCCTTGCAGCGTGTCTTCCTTGGCCCTTTGAACGAGAAGTACAAGGATTTCCCAGACATCAATGGTCGCGAGGTCTTCTCCTTGGCGCCACTGCTGTTCCTCTGCTTGGTTCTGGGCATCTTCCCCTTCTACCTGCTCGACTGGATGGACACGAGTGTCATCGAGTTGATGAGCCTGCTGAACCCAGGTAGCTAACGGGAGACCCACTGGTGCAAGACATCCATCTCACAGGTTTCGGACTGCTGTCCCCCGAGCTCGTTCTTGGCGCGGTCAGCTTGCTCGTACTGATCATGGATCTGGTTTGGAAGGAGCGCGGATCGAGTCGCCTCGGGTGGATTTCCATCGCAGGCTTGGCCCTCTCCAGCTTCCTGCTGATCTTGGCCTTCGACGACTCCGTGGGCGACACGGCCTTCGGTATCGTGGTCGTGGACAAGTTCGGGAACTTCTTCAAGCTGTTCACTTGTGGCGCGCTGGCGGTGGTAGTGGCCTTTGTGATGGGCGATCAGCGCGAGCGCAAGGACCGCATCGGGGAGTACTACTTCCTGCTACTAGGCGCAGCCATGGGGATCTTCTTCATGGTGGGCACCAACAACCTGCTGCTATTGGTTCTGGGCTTGGAGTTGCTCTCCTTGGCCAGCTACGCCTTGGCGGGCTTTCACAAGGGTGAGAAGCGCTCCGCGGAAGCGGCCATGAAGTACATCGTTTTCGGTGGCTTCTCTGCGGGGGTAATGGTCTACGGCATCAGCTTGCTCTACGGCCTGACTGGCACGCTCGACCTGCAAGTCATGGCCGGGACAGCTGAAGGCGCAGGCCTCACTCGCAGTCTGGCCGACGCGGTGACGACCTCTCCCTCCACCGTAGCTCTGGCCATGGTGATGATTCTGGGTGGTTTTGCCTTCAAGATCTCCGTGGCCCCGTTCCACTTCTGGGCGCCGGATGTATACGAGGGTTCGCCAACGCCGGTGACGACTTTCCTGGCCGTCGCCTCCAAGGCGGCGGGCTTCGGCGCCTTGCTTCGATTCCTCGCGGTGCTCTTCATGTCACCCGACGTCGCCGCGGCGGTGGGGGCCTACGGCCTCCAGGTCGGAAGCCTGATCGCCATTCTGGCGGCAGTGACGATGACCTTGGGCAATCTTGCGGCCGTTCGTCAGGAGAGCGTCAAGCGAATGCTGGCCTACTCCTCCATCGCCCATGCGGGCTACGTTCTTGTGGCGCTGGTGGCCATGAATGGCGATGGCCTGGAAGCGGCCATGCTGTACCTGGTGGCGTACTACCTGATGAACCTGGGCGCCTTTGGCGTGTTGATCTACTTCCACGGTCAGACAGGCAAGGAGACCTATGACTCACTCAACGGTCTGGGCCGTGCAGCGCCGCTCATCTCCGTATCCGCTGTGGTCTTCCTCATCAGCTTGACCGGGCTACCGCCTACGGTGGGCTTCTTTGGAAAGCTGGCCGTTGCCCGCGCAGCTCTGGCTGCGCAAGAAGGAGCCTACGCCTGGCTTGTGCTCTTGATGCTGTTGAACTCCGTCATCAGCCTCTACTACTACATGCGCGTGGCGAAGCACTTGTTCCTAAAGGACTGCGAGGGTCAGACCGTTCGTCCTCAACCCGCCATGGCGACCCTGCTGGTCATATTCGCGGCCCTGAACGTCATCTTCCTGCTCTACGCCGAGCCGCTTGTGAACTGGACCTCGGCCAGCATGGATCTGCTGCTGATAGGTCCCTGATCCTAGGCTGGTTTCACGCCGTGGATCCAGAGGCTGCCCGCCTCGTGTAGTTCCACCTTCTCCTGCCATGAGGCAAGGTGAGCGCTGGTCTCGAAGTCCTCCTCGGCGCCTGGTCCCCGTGAGTCGATGACTCGCGTGCAGGTAACGTCTTGGTAGCCCGCGGCCTCCAGAGCTTCTTTCCACTCCGCTTCGCTCAGATAGTGCATGGCGACTCCGCAGGTCTCCTCCCAGCGCTCCGTCAGGGAGGACTCCTTGAAGCGGTCCACGATGATGTCGCAGTGGCCATCCGGCTTGGTAACACGGAAGACCTCAGCCAGGGCCAAGGGAAGATCCACGGCGTAGTACAGGGCCTCCATGGAGAAGATCCGATCGAAGCGGTTGTCAGGGAAGTCGAGCCCCTCAAACGTGCACACCTCGTAGCGGGCGCGGGAGGTCAGGTCATGGCCGGCCTCTGCACGGGCGATCATCTCAGGTGAAGCATCGACACCCACGGCGCCGGCGCCCGGTGCTGATGATGCCAGGAGGCGCGTGGCCCAACCCGAACCACAACCGACGTCGAGGGACTGCATGCCCGGGCGAATTTCCAGTTGGGAGATGACCTGGCGAACCACGTCTCCATGGCCCTCTTCCATGCCTTCGGCGCGGCCATCCTGAGCCCAAGAGTTGAAGGTGGAGATGATATTTTCGTGGGTCATGGGGGCGCCGTTCAGAGGGTCGGTTTGGGCCCGCTGGCCCGAATTGGGGCGAGCAGTATAGCGCAAGGGAGGGCCTTCGGCAGGCCGCGTGGGGGCTAGCCTTGCTGGTTCAACTGGTCGAGGATTCCATCGAGCGGCTTGAGCGTCTCGGACCAGTCGTAGTTCTCCTCCACGAATCGGCGCCCACGCTGGCCGAGGGCTTGCGCTTCGGCTGGATCGCGCAGCAGACCCAGAATTGCGGCAGCCTGATCATCGACACTATCGGCCAAGAGGAAGTCGCGCCCGGCCTGCCCCTCCACGCCCTGCGTGGCAGAGGTTGTACCAACCACCGGTAGCCCAGAGGACATGGCCTCAAGCACCTTGTTCTGAATCCCGCGTGCGATGCGCAGGGGGGCGACCGAGATGGTTGCCCTCTCAAGAAAATCCCGGACGTCCTCCACGAAACCCGTGACGCTCACGCCGTCTACCTCGGCTAGCTGCTGGATCTGTGCCGTGGGCCGTGAGCCCACAATGGTGAACCGACAGTCAGGAACCTGGGCTCGGATGAGGGGGAAGACCTCGTGCACAAAATGCACACAGCCATCCACGTTGGGGTAGTAGTCCATGACCCCGGTGAACACCAAGTGCTCGCGCTCGGCCTTGTCGGGTTGAGGATGGAAGTACTCCAGATCTACACCATTACGTAGGACCAACGAGGGGCAGCCGGGGACCTGCTCCTCGAAGATGGCCTGCTCCAGAGGCGTGCAGAAGACGTTCGTGACGGTGTCGGCGGCTAGGTTGCGCTCGTAAGCCAGGAGAGTCCGCCACTCGCGCCGGTAGATGGTGCTTAGCGGGAAGGGCTTACTGGCGGCGTACTGCTTCCACTTGTCCGAGTCGAGTTCG
The DNA here is from genome assembly GCA_012959525.1 of Planctomycetota bacterium. GTDB lineage: Bacteria > Planctomycetota > UBA1135 > UBA1135. The sequence goes on along the minus strand of DUDB01000051.1, from coordinate 54,343 downwards.
GCAAAGTGCATGACCCAGGGGAGCCCTCGACCCACAAGGAACGCACCCATTGAGGACGAGAAAGCGTAAGCAGCGTCGGCCCATTCCAGCCTCTTGTCGACCTCCGCCTGCAGCTGCGAGGAGCCGAACACCCCGAGGGTCAGGGCTTTGCTCGTGAGTAGCAAGGGCAGGGCCAAGAGCTTGCGCCATTTCTGGTGCAGGGGAATGACGGTGGTCTCGAATCCCATCTGGCGAAGATCCTGCGCCCCTTGCCGGTCCGCCTCGTCGTGGGCGAAGGCAATCACAGCCACCTCATGGTCTTGGCGCAAGCGGTTGATCAAGCGCCAGGTCGAGATCTTGTCCCCCCGGTTGGGTGGGTAGGGGACGCGCTGGGAGAGGAAGAGGATCTTCACCGCGGGCAGCCTAGCGAACGGGGGCGCAAGCTACTTGCTTGGAGTCAGGAACAGTTTTCCGCCGGGTACGTCCACGCTGACCCGGTAGCCCCTCACAAGGCCGCCTCCGATGTTGCCCAAGGCCGTGGCGTCGTTTAGCGCACCCGGGGCGAGAGAGAGGAAGGTGACGGGCAAGCGGTCAAAGCGCTCTCCACACAACTCGAACCACTCCAGCGGGCCACGCTTGCCGCGCTGAACACCACCTACCCCGGCCATTTTCACGTTCTTGAGGTCCGTGCGGTCTTCGATGAGACCCAAGCGCTCCACTGTGGGCCCATGAAAAGTGACGGTGTCATCGGAGCCCGTGTCGAAACGGAACCAGCCCCGGTGCCCGCCAGCGAAGGAACATTCCACGCAGGGCGTGTTCTGATCCAACACCAGGGGTGCCCCGCCGCTTGGGCGGGTCCAATTGTCGGGGTCCTGCACCCATACGCGGCCGGCATCCAGATCGATCTCGATGCCCGCCCGCGCAAAGGTGTCGTGACCAAGAACTCCGTTTACCTTCACGCCGAAATGGGATTCCAGGAAACCTAGGTCGAGCTCCACCCATGGAATTCCCTGAACCACCATCGGGCCCAGTTCGTACTGTGAGCCGCGTCGAAAGCTCGCCTGTCGGACGCTAGAGCCGACGCCGACCACTGAAATCACGCCAAAGGGTTCAAGCCCGAGAGCATCAGCGAATGCGGGGTCGATGCAGTTCATCCCTGCCCCTGAATCCAGGAGGAACCAACCACCATCCTGACGGGCAATGCGCGGCCGTACGAGGGTGTGGCCCGATGCGGTGATGCGAACCTTGGCCAGCTCCGCAGGAAATTCCTGGAGGAAGCGGGTATCTGCGGGGCGCTGTGTCCTGGGTCTATAGGGATTGCTGACAAACATGGGCATGGGTGCCACGGTCTCGATCGAGTAGGTAGAGACCTCTCCGCTCATGCCCGTTTGACGCACCTCTGTGGCCACTTGGAAACCTTGTGGGGCGGCGTACTCCTGTAGTTCGATCCGCCGCTTCCCGGAGGGAAGATGGACGATGAGCTCCCTGCCCAGCCAGGTGAGGCGGTCGACGAGGACTGTGCAACGAAAACCCCCGTCGGGCAGGCGCACGTCAAGCGCCAGCACCTCATCGTCGGAGCGCTCCACATCCACGGCGACCTCGAAGCGATGGTTGGTGGGATCAAGCCAGATGCCGGCGCTTACCCACCCCAGTCCCAGAAGCAGGGATCTTGAGCTAAGTGCGGGGAGCTGTGGCATGCCGGTGTGGTCGACGGCCCAGACGACCTCACCGTCGTAGCCTTGGATAGACGGCAATTCAGACCGGGTCTCACCAACGAAGGGCCCCGCTGGATCCAGTATCTGGGAGAAGGTCCCACTCAACCCCTGTTCGTGGCTTGAGCCGTGGATCATCCAGCCAAGCTCGTGGCTGGCAAACTCGCGCCAACCGAATGCGACTCGCATTTTCTCCATGACTGCGGCAGCACTCGGTTCGGCCTTGACGGAGGGGCCGCCCACACAAGCCAGGGCCGCCGCCATGAGCCCCCCGTACACAATCCAGAGCCCGAAATGCCTGCGGGCTTTCATGCCACTCCCCCCACGAAGGTCATCCAGCGCCCGAGCCGTCGCTCCTCTTCAATGCACAAGCCAGCCTCCATGATGGCCACTCGCGTGGCTTCCACATGATGCAAGGGGCAGCCGCTGAAGGCGAACCAGCCGGCGGGATCCATACGCGTGCGTATGTTCTTGGCTTCTGCTTGGATCACGTCTGAGTAGATGTTGGCGAGAACGACCCCGAACGGCCCGTCATGTTGTGTCAGCACTTCAAAGCCTCCCTGGCGGAAAGCGCAGAGTTCTTCGACCTCATTGTCTCGGGCCAGCTGGAAACCATAGGTGGGGCCGGTGTCATCGATGTCAAATCCGAGCACGCTATCCGCTCCGAGTAGGGCTGCGCTCACCGACAATATTCCGCTCCCTGAACCCGCATCCAAGACCCGCTCCGAGCCTCTCATACGCTCTTGTAGGACCTTCAGGCAGGTCCGCGTGGTCGCGTGCCTGCCCGAGCCAAAAGCGCCTCCGGGCTGCAGTTCCAGGACACAGTCGCTGGGACGCACGTGGCCTTCAAACCACGGCGGTATTACGACAAGGTCCCGTATCCGGAAGGGCTTCCACGATTTTTTCCAGGACGTTGCGTAGTCCGCCGGCGGAAGCTCGTGGAAGCGGATGGGCAGAGCTTCCAGTTCTGGAGCACCAGCTCGCCGTGCCAGACTTGCCAGGGAGTCTTGAAGTTGCTCGCGGAGCTCCGGCGTGTCCTGGTCCGCAGGTACAAACGTGCGTAGTGCCTCAAAACCCTCGGGCGGGTCCTCTTGCCCAACGCTCGTGTTCCCCACGCTTACGGTTGTGCAGGGCCCCACGGCCATGCTTGAGGCCACCAGCTCTTGCCAGCCCCGAGGGGCGAACACGCGCACTTCAGTCCAGCGGAGGGGTTTGGCCATCAGAGTGATCTAGAAAGGTAGGTCGTCGATGGGAATGTCCATTGGCTTTGGCGCTTCCTGAAGAGTCAGCGCTCTGGGCTCAATGGGCGGGGGCGGAGCCGGAGTGGTGGGGATTGTGGACACGGGGCCCGAAGGCTCGAAGTCCGTTCCCAGCCGCCTGCGTTGCACGTCTGCCAGCATATCCATGTGGGCCAGGCATTCGTGCAATACCTGGCGCGAATCACCGCGTACTACCCGGGCCAGACCGGCCTGCTCATCTTCCGCGACCATTGGATTGGCCACCACGGGCAGCTCGGACAAAAACACCCGGTGCCGTGGACCACAGATACGTGGATCCAGGATCAGCACACAGCCGCGGTCCGAAGTCCGCCGCATGAGGCGACCGAAGCCTTGGCGCATCTTGGCCAAGGCTCGCGGCATGTAGACTCGCTTGCGTTGGTCCTTCTCGCCGATGGCGGCACACTGGGCGTGGTGGTAGCTGTCCGGGACGCCGTAGGGTAGGCGCGCGATGAGGAGGTACTCCAGGGTCTCACCGGGGAAGTCCGCGCCGTACCAAAAAGTGTCCACTCCCAGCAGGACGGAATCGGTGCGCTCCCTGAAGAGGTCTGCGAGCTCCTCCTTGCCGATCCCGGGCATGCCCTGATACCACAGGGGTATCTGGCGCTGGGCAAAGCTCGGAGCCAGAGCCTCGCCGACTGCACGCACATCGGCCAAGCTCGTGAACAGGACCAACATGCGTCCTCGCGTGCGCGTTCCCAGCCACTCAATGACCTCGCTCACGTAGTTGCGGTGTGCATGCCTATCTTGGGGTGCGGGGACGTCCCGGGGGAGGCCCACCAATACCCGCGAGTAATCAAAAACCTCAGGCGCCGAAAAAACGCGCACGTCCCGTCCAGGTTGTTCACCGTCGGCTGAAGGTTCTTGGGTTCGATCCAAACCAAGGTATGCCATGGCCGGGGCGAACCCGCCTGCCAGACAGGTGGTTGCGGACAGGAAGACGCCACAGGCCAGAGAGGGGTAGTACATGCGGCCCAGCTGTTCGTCAGGCAAGAGCAGCTGGGCAGCGAGCTCGAGAGCCCCCCCCTTTTGGCAGGTAACATCGTGGAAGACACGCTGGGAGAGAGAGGGCTGACCGTCCTTCTCCGGCAGCCAGGCGACCAGGTGCCCCATGAGCTCAACCAGATCGGCGCGGACCAGGTCCACTGTGCGGTGGATTCGCCCGAAGCCCTTCAACTCCAGAGCTGCGACGACCTCCAGCAGGCGCTCCAAGCCACTCTCCAGCCGGTTCAGGGCTCCGGTTGCGCCCAGGCGCGCGGCCAGGAGATCCTCGCCCCCATCACCTTCCACGTATTCCCGGAACAGGGCGTGGTGCTCTCGGGGTGGGCGTGACCGTTCGGCTTCCCGCCGCCAGTGGTCGAAGTTGGTGGCACCCTGCTCAAGGGTGTGCAGGCAATGAGTCGCTGCGTCCCATTGTTGCAGGGCGCCTTGCAGTTCCTTGCGCGCGCCGCTATCCAAAGGCAGCTTGCGTTCCAAAACGTCCAGGGGTCTGTTCGAGCGGCCCTTGCCCGGCCGGTGCAGGCGCAGCAAGGTCTCGCGCATGCTTGCGAAGCCGACCCGGTGACTCCAGGTGCCGTGGGCCACGCTGTGCAGGTGCTCGCACTCGTCGAAGATCACATGCCGGAACATTTCAGGGCGAGCCAGAGCGAGGGCTTGATTGGTAATGACCACGTGGCTGCGGGCCGCCTTTCGGGCGGCGAGGGTCGCACAGCACGTGTCCTTGTCATGGGCTGCCGAACAGCACCCACTGCGTGCGCGCACCGCATGGAGCATCTGGCTCACAGTTGCGCGCATCTGCGAGTTGGATTCCCCCAGCAGGGCGGGGCGACGGGGGAAGCGGTCTAGATCCCCATCGGGGTCGGTCAACCCGAACAGCGCGAGGCTCGTCCAGGCGAGCCACGAGGAGGCGTCTCCATCCGCATCTGGCACAGCGACCTTCAATGATCGAAAACACAGGTAGTTTTCTCGGCCCTTGAGTACGGAGATGCGGGTTTCCTCCAGATCCCCTGAGCGGGCAAGGGCGGATAAGGCGCGGGGCACCTCGCGGTCCATGGCCTGCTCTTGGAGGGCGCGGGTATAGGTCGCGACGGCTACCCGCACCTTGTGGCGACGGGCCCAGAGAATCGCGGGCAAGATATAGGACAGCGTCTTGCCCGTTCCCGTGGGCGCGTGCACCAGAAGCAACTCGTCCCGCCCAAGGGTCTGGGCTACCTGCTGGGCAACTTCGTGTTGGGATCTGCGGTAGTAGTCCTGGGGCTGACCGCCCTGTTCTGCCACCAAAAGACTCGGCAAGTGGACTTCGAACAACTCATCCAGGCGCGCCTCGTCATCGGGATGAGAAGGAGTGACAGCCAGGCTTACAGGCGGCACCTCTTCATGCTGACGCCATTGCTGGGGCGTGGCGGCGGCGGCAGGTGGAAGGTCGGCGAGCAAGGAGCTGAGATCATCCTCTGCGTCCGGAGTGTCCTCCAAGCAGCCATCGCGCAGGGAGGGGGGCATGTTGAAGAGGCCGCCCGTACTGAGGGCCCAGACGCTTGGACGATCGAGCAGATCCAGCGCGAACTCGAGCTGCCGCGCGGCTTGAGAGTCCGTGGCGCGCAGCCCATGCAGGGCGCGCGTAAGTCCACCCAGGGCGAGGGCCACAATGGCTGGATTTTGGCCGAGAAAGCGGCCCATCAACTCGGCCAGCGCTACCACCAGGGCCTCGGGCGTGTTGCCGCGTGCGCCCTTGTGCGTGTCGTGTCCGCTGGGCAAGAGCACCTGCAGCAGGTCCGCCCTGCGAGTGGCGAGCCTTCCGGGTATGAGAAGCAACGCGAGTTGCTCGAGGCCCAGCACGAGCCGCCGCCTGTTTCCGCCTAGGGCCTGGGCCCAGCTTCCGATGCTGCCTGCATCCAAGGCCACAACCGGGGCCTCACCCAAGAACGTCTCCAACGATGCCCATGCTTCAGTAGCAAGTGGGCAGCCCTCGATGTCAGTCTTCTGGATTCCGAACTCGCGCGCCATGCGAGCCGTGGCACCTTCCTTAGTGGAGTCGGGAAACGGATCCACGAGCTGATCCAATGCCGTCCACCCACCATGTCCATCTGGCTTAAGGGCGAGTAGACGGAAAAGCCCATCGTGCGCCGGGTCTGCACCGGTGGCCCAGATTGAAACGAACGCAGGCGCGAAGGCTACAGCCTTCTCACCTTGTGGGCCCCCGCCCCCCCCTGTGCCGCCGTACTGAATCATGGCGTCCACCAATCTACCCCTCCTCCCACCCATGGACTGCGGCCACCTGTCGGCAATTGTTCCTGAGCAGGGAGTTTTTGGGGATAGGGCCGCTGCCGGGACTGTCGACGGCGGCCCGCAGAGTGCGTAGAATGCGCGCCCAATTCTCCCGAGCAAGATAGGCGTTGAACCCTGTTTTGGGCACTCTAGGACCCCATTCTCCCTTACGGCTCAATCAGCGCCTACGCCCCCCGTGCCCATGCAAATCACCGAAATTCCCATCGACGGCTATGAGCGCGTGGCGAGTTGTCGGGACGAAGCCTCGGGCCTGCACGCACTGATCGCCGTGCACAGCACCGTCCTCGGTCCGGCCTTGGGTGGCATGCGCATGCTGCCCTACGCATCCGAGGAGGAGGCTCTGGTGGATGTGCGCCGCCTCTCTCGGGGAATGACCTACAAGTCCGCCGTGGCCGACACCGGCCTTGGCGGCGGCAAGTCCGTGATCATCGGTGATCCGAAGACCATGAAATGCCCGGAACTGTTCCAGGCGATGGGCGATTTCGTGGAGGCCTTCGGCGGCAAGTACATCACCGCCGAGGACATGAACATCGGCATCGGGGATCTAGAAGCCGTGAGCAGTCGCACGCAGTGGGTGACCGGCCTCTCCCGTGAATCGGGAAGTTCAGGTAACCCGAGCCCCTACACGGCCCACGGATGTGTCGTCGGCATGCGGGCGGCGGCCGAGGAGGCTTTCGGTAGCCAGGACCTTGCGGGCAAGCACGTGGTGATCCAGGGAGTCGGCGCGGTAGGGGGGCGATTGGCTGTCCTGCTCAAGGAGCGAGGCGCCCAGGTCACCATCAGCGACATCAATGCAGAACGCGTGGCCGAGCTGTGTTCTGAGCATGGATTCACCGCGGTGGATGATGAAGATCATCTCGGCGTGGAATGTGACATCTATGCACCTTGCGCTAGGGGCGCGGGGATCAACCTGAGCACGATCCCTGATTTGAGATGCAAGATCATTGCGGGCTGCGCCAACAACCAACTGCTCGAATTCGAACACGCGGAGGTTCTGCGCGAGAAGGGCATCCTCTACGCCCCCGACTACGTCATCAACGCGGGCGGGATCATCAACGTCTCCATCGAGCTGCTCGAGGGGGGCTATGACGAGGAGGCTGCCATGGCCAAGATCGAGAACATCTACGTCAACCTGAAGAGGGTCTTCGAGATCTCCAGAGAGGAGAGCGTGCCTACAAATGTGGCCGCCCTGCGATTGGCGGAGCAGCGCCTGGCCCAGGGCCGCGCGGACTGAGAGCCCGCGTCGGCGGCTTAGTCCTTGCGCAGGAAGTCCACCAGGTCGCCTTCCAGCTCGGCCAGGCCGTACTCCGGCACGATCAGGCAGCGGTAGACGATGCGTGAGAGGGCTTCGGGCGTGTTGGGGTTCAGGTCCTTGGCGGGCGGGTAGGACAGGAAGTAGGACAGGCTCAAGCGCTCTTCTTCACCACCCTGCTCGGTGCCTGCGAATTTCCACGGCACCTCATCGAAGGGCAGGACGCCCGTCAGGATCTCGTAGAGCATGACGCCGATGGCCATCACGTCGGCCTTGGAGTCGCGCAGCAGCAGAGGGTTGTAGTGCGGCGTGGTTGTAATCACGTCACGCATCTCGGAGCGCATGGCGGGGTCTATCATGACCACGCTGCCTGACGGCTTGATGATGATGTTCTCGGGCTTCAAATCACCGTGGTACTTGAGCTGGCCCTTTTCGGACAGCTTGGACAGCGAGCGCACGATGGTCAAAAACCAGTTGAGGCGAATGCCCTCCAAAGCGCGGATCTTCTCGCGCAGGGTCTTGCCGCGGATGTAGTCCTGCACGGCGATGGACCGGCCCTCGTGCGTGAAGCACTCCTTGGTGTGTACTAGGTTGGGGCTCTTACATCCTTGTAGGAGGGTGGACTCACTCTGGATCAGCTCGTCGATCTCGTGGACGTCTAGGAAGTCGATGCGCACACCGTCCTGACGAAAGAAGATGGCTTCGGCCGGCGTCTCGTCAGGGCTGATGCCCTCGGGCTGGCGCGTATCCGTGATTTCCAAGAAGCGCGTTACGTAGCGGCCACCGCCTGCCACGTCGCCGACCTTGAGTGCGACCTTCTTGCCGTGCTGGTCCTCGGCCAGATACACGAGTGAGAAACCGCCGCGGGCGACGAATTCGAGCACGCGGTAGGTACCGATGGACTCACCAACTTCGAGCTTGATCATGGGATGGGGTAGGAAACGGATGGGGGAAGAGGACGGTCGGCTGACCTTGGTGCCCTTTCATCGAGCAAACCCGGCCCAGGGTTGAGGGAAACCGGCCTTCGGAGCCCGGATTCCGAGAACTCTCCCCCAGCAAGGGCTGAATCGGCGCAAAAAATCGCTCATCCCAACGCAGGGGCTGGCAATGGGGGTGCCGGGGCGGGGGGGTTTCCCGGCAGTGGGAAAATCACATCCCTAGGGGCTCGGGGCGTCCTTCGGCTGCAGCGGCTCCTCCGGGCCCAGGGAGATCAGATTCCCCTCCCTGACCCCTAGAACGCTGCCCAGGGCCCGAAGAAAATCGGGCTCGGGTACGACCTCCTCATCGCCATGGGGCGTGAAGCGCCAGACCCGACCGAGGGTGTCGACAAGTCCCAGGTCCTGGCCGTGGGTGTTGCGCACCAGCCGCACCCAGGGCTGCCCCCCTCCATGGCGCCGGTAAATGGCCAAGGACCCCACCTGGACCCCACCCGACAGGATAGGACGCGTCACAGCCATCTCGGCGCGTTCTACGACGTTTCGTGCCCGGTTAGGAGCCCCTGGCCCCTGGCAGGAGGTGATCAGCACGGCGATCGAGACAAGGGGGGCGAGGATGCGCAGCATGGAGAGGATCACTGTAGCCCCTGTCCCGCCCGACTCCCTCCTCATTCAGGGTTGTTTGAGGCATCGACAGTCGGCGTGGACGATCCTCCGGTGGCCACCTATGATCCGATCCGTGGACAGCGAAGGACTTGAGAAACTGCGCCGTGCCGGGCGAATCGCATCGGAATGCCGGGAATGGGCGCGTGAGAACATCCGCCCTGGGGTTCAGGTGCGTCACATCCTCGAGACCGTGGAGCACATGATCCGCGAGCGGGGTGCTGAGCCAGCGTTCCCGACCCAGTCATCGCGCAACTTCGTGGCTGCCCACTACTGCTCCGCACCGGAAGACCCCATGACCTACGAGGTAGGAGATTGTGTCAAGGTCGACGTGGGCGTGCACGTGGACGGCTACATCGGGGACACGGCATGCAGCGTGGATCTCTCCGAGGACGGGACCTGGCAGCCGCTCGTGGATGCTTCAGCCAATGCGTTGGCTGCGGCCATCGCCACCGTTGGAGATGGGGTCGCCGTGCGAGATGTGGGCGCGGCCATCGAGCGCACGATCGTGAGCGCGGGCTTTGAGCCCATTCGCAACCTGACCGGTCACGGCCTCGCGCGTTGGAAGGTGCACACCTCTCCGCAGATTCCCAACTACCCGGAGGGCGGCACGGGCCGCTTCAAGGAGGGAATGGTGTTTGCCATCGAGCCCTTCGCTTCGACCGGTCGTGGCTACATTCAAGAGCGGGGCAAAGCGGAGGTCTTCATGATGCAGCGCCCCCCTCGCAAGGCCAAGGGTTTGGACAGAGAGGTGCTGGCGGCGATTCAGTCCTGGCGCGGACTCCCCATTGCCCGGCGCTACTTCAGGGATCTGGATCCCGACGTCGTGGAGGCGACCCTTTCCAAGCTGACGCGACAAGGATCGTTGATGCGCTTCCCACCGTTGGTGGAAGAGGAGGGCGTTATGACCACCCAGTGTGAGCACTCCCTGTATCTGGGTCCAAACGGTGTGGAAGTCCTGACGGCATAGACCGCTGATGAAGGTCGCTCTAGTCACCACTCCACCCCAACGGAGGTCGGGGATAGGGGACTACACTCGGGACCTTCTGCCCCACCTCGCCCGACACGTGGAGGTCGAGGTGTTTGTGGAGGATGGACTGGAAGGTGGAGAGATTGCGGGCTGCCCCACGCGGCCCCTGTCGTCGCTCGATCCCATGAAGGTGGATCGCATTCTCTATCAGCTGGGCAACGAGCGCTGTCATGGATTCATGCTGCCGGCCATCCGCGAGCTCGGAGGGACCGTCGTCCTGCACGATTGGGTGTTGTTCGATCTGGCCATGGGTGGAGTGCCCGGCCTGGAGAGGGGCGGCTGGAGGGGACACCTGGCGGCCTTGAAGGCGGGAGGATTGAGTCAGGCTCGGGTCTATGCCCGCGCCCGATCCGCACGTCGGCTGCGGCGCTCGCCGGAGGCCCTGGTGCAGGAGTTGAAAGGGCAAGCGGGCGGTCATGGGGGGCTCACGCTGTTGGAGGGTTGGCACGATTGGGAAGGGGCAGGTCGCTGGAGCAGCGCGTGGTCCACGCTCAGCGTTGAGATGGAGAGCGCTGGCGAGCTGGAACTTGTGGTGGATCTGCCGGCGGGCCGGACCCTCGAGCTACTCGGGGCAGATGGACCACTAGGCTCATTGCAGGGCCATGGCGGGGACAAGCTGAGGGTGCCGCTACCCGGTGACTCGCGGGTCGTCTTGGGCCTGCGGGTAACGCCCTCCACGCCGACACCCGACCAGCGGAGGGCGGAGGATGGGCGCATCCTGGGTGCCTTTGTGCGCTCCATTGGTGTCCTCTGCGGGGGCACCGAGACAACCCTGGATCTGACCGCTGAAGCCGCAGGATCCGTGCGCATGGATCCACTTGCCCAAGCCCGTTTCGACTTGCCTCTCAACAGACCTGTCGTGCGCCTGGCGGATGCTTTTCTTGTGCATAGCGATTGGATGCGCTCCCGGATCCTGGACCAGCGCAATGCACCGACACCTATTGGGATCGTGCCCCACGGCTCGACCCCCTTCGCTAAAGAAACGGACCGGGAGGCTGCGCGTAGGATCCTGGGATTGCCTGCCGGGGCCACCATCGTCACCAGCTTCGGTGCCATCCAGGAGCACAAGCGGCCCGAGCCCCTCCTGCGCGCCTTCGCCTTGGCGTGCAAGGAGGTCGACGGCCTGCACCTCGTGCTGGCTGGCGAGGATCGCTTGGAGCAACTGGATCTGAGTGCCCGGGTGGAAGAGCTTGGGCTCCGACCTCACCTGACGGTGACGGGCTTCCTCCCGGAAGAAGACGTCACGCGTCACCTTGTGGCTGCGGACCTGTGTGTCAACTTACGGGGTCCCTCCACCGGCGGCACCTCGGGGGCCATCGCTCGCGCCATGGGTGTGGGCAGACTGGTATTGACCTCTGACCAGGGCGAGCAGGCCGAGTGGCCCGAGGCCTGTGTGCGGCGGGTGCCGGTGGGCGAGGGAGAGGTGGCACGTCTGCAGGAGTTGATCGTCGAGTTGGCGGGGGACAGCGCAAGTCGGCTGCAGGCCGAGGCGGCAGCGCGTGAGTTCGTGCGCGACGTATCCAACTGGGAGCGCGTAGGGGCCAGCTATGCCCAGCTCCTGGATTTGCTTCCGTGCCACCGCTCCCGCGCCAGGAGCTTGATCAGCGAGGCCGTCGATGCCGCTGACGAGCGTCGACGGGATCGTCGCGAGCAGCCCTCCTAGTCCGCAGGCCATGGCGCTCCGCGCCTGAAGGCCCCTAGGTCAGGTCCTTGAGCTCCCGAACCTTGGCCAGCGCGTCCATGGGCGTCATGTTCTCGGGGTCGAGGGCTTTCACGGCCTCCTCCAAGGCCGACGGCTCGGGCCCGAACAGGCCGAGCTGCATTTCCCCAGAGACCATTCGCTTGGCCTCCGGCGAGCTCTTTCCTGCTGCGTGGCCCAGGGTGCCCTCCAGCTCTCCCAGCACGGCCTTGGCGCGCTCTATCAGGGCAGCCGGAACGCCAGCCAGGCGCGCCACCTGAATTCCGTAGGAGCGATCCGTTCCGCCCTCGACGATCCTGTGCAAGAAGATGATCTCGTCCTCCCACTCGCGGACGGCGACGCTCAGGTTGTGCACACCCTCAAGGGAATCGGCCAGGTCCGTCAACTGGTGGTAGTGGGTGGCGAAGAGGGTGCGCGCCCGGGCGACGTCGTGGATGTGCTCGACAATGGCCCAGGCCAGGGCCACCCCATCAAAGGTGCTCGTGCCACGCCCGACTTCATCCAGGACCACGAGGCTCTTGGCTGTGGCGTTGTTCAGGATGTTGGCGATCTCCACCATCTCCACCATGAACGTGGAGGCGCCGCGCGAGAGGTCGTCGGCAGATCCGATACGGGTGAAGATGCGATCCACTACGCCGATGGCCGCTTCGCTCGCGGGGACGTACGACCCCATCTGGGCCAACAGCACGATCAGCGCCGTCTGCCGGATGTAGGTGGACTTTCCGGACATGTTGGGGCCCGTGATCAGGCCTACCATCTTGTTACCCCGGTTCAGGTGCGTGTCGTTGGGGACGAAGGTCTCATCGGTCAATGCGTGCTCGATAACCGGGTGTCGTCCGTCCACGATCTTGATGCGCTCGCCGTTGTCGATCAGGGGCGCGGTGTAGCGGTTCTCTGCTGCGACCTGGGCCAGCGCAGCGAGAACGTCTATTACGGCGATGGCTTGCGCGGTGGCAAGTACACGCGGGACCTCACGTGCCATGGATTCCCGCATCTCGGTGAAGAGTTTGCACTCGAGATCCTTGCTGCGCTCTTCAGCCCGCAGGACCTTCTCCTCGAACTCCTTGAGCTCGGGTGTGATGTAGCGCTCCGCGTTCTTGAGGGTCTGCTTGCGGATGTAGGTCTCCGGGACCCGATCGATTTGGCCGCGCGGGACTTCGAGGTAGTACCCGAAGACCGAATTGAAGCCGACCTTCAGGCCGGCCATGCCCGTGCGCTCGATCTCTTCAGCCTGGAAGCGGGCCATCCAGGCCTTGCCATCCCCGGCGATCTGTCGCAGCTCGTCCAGTTCCTGAACCACCCCGTCGCGGATCAGGCCGCCTTCCTTGATTGTCATGGGCGGGGCATCGACCAGGGTCTTCAAGACGTGCTCGACCTGGTCCTCTATCGGATCGAGGCTCTCACACAGATCCCCCAGGATCTTGGAGTAGACGTTCTCCAGTTTGCCCAGCAGGGGTTTCACCACCGCAATCGAGGAGGCCAGGCCCATGAGGTCACGGGCATTCGCCCGGCCTGTGGAGACCTTGGCCACCAGCCGCTCGATATCCAGCACCTCCAGCAGCGTCTCGCGCACGTCTCCGCGCAGGAACGGATTGTCCACGAGCTCGGCCACACCTCTTTGGCGGTAGAGGATGGCCTCCGTGCTGCGTAAGGGGACTAGCATCCACTCCCGCATCAACCGCCCACCCATAGGGGAAAGTGAACAGTCAATCGTGTCGATCAGGGTGCCCTCGCGACGGGCACCGCGTTGTGTCGCTACCAGTTCCAGGGTGGATCGGGTCGCCCGGTCGAGGACCAGATGATCGCCGGGATGCTCGCATTCCAAGGTCAGGATGTGATCGCAGGCTCCACACTGGGTTTCTTCCAGGTACTCCAGCAGGGCACCCGCGGCATTGATCGCCGGGGAGTCGTCCTCGATCCCAAAGCCCTCCAAGGTGGCCACTTTGAAGTGTGCCTTGAGTATCCGCAGGCAGGCGTCTTTTTCGAACCGCCAAGGGTCACGCTCGGAGAGCTTGCGGCCCAGCTGATGGATGAGCGTCGATGTCAGGTCAGGCTCAGATTCCCATGAGGTCGGCGACCAGAGCATTTCGGCCGGCTCGATGCGTGCGCACTGATCCTCGACACCATCGAGGGGCACCTCTGCGACGCGAAACTGGCCTGTGGAGATATCCACCCAGGCCATTCCCGCGCGCTCGTTGCCCATGGCGAGCGAGGCCAGCCAGTTGCTGGACCGTGCATCGAGGGCGTCCTCTTCAGTGATCGTGCCCGCCGTGACAACGCGCACGATGCCGCGATCCACGATGCCCTTGGTCGTGCGTGGATCAGAGAGTTGCTCACAGATGGCGACCTTATATCCCTTGGCAACCAGTCGCATGAGGTAGCCGTCCATGGCCCTGACCGGGACCCCGGCCATGGGGAGAGCGTCAGCGCCCTTGGCCCGCGAGGTGAGGGCAATGCCCAGCTCCCGTGCCGCCACCTTTGCGTCTTCCCCGAAGAGCTCATAGAAGTCGCCCATGCGGAAGAACAGGAGGGCGTCGGGTTGTTCCCGCTTGGCCCTCTGGAACTGGTCCATCATGGTCACCTTCGCCTTGCGGCCACGGGACTTGGATGGCGTTCCCTGGGTCTCCTGTGGCATGGGCGGTGGCAGTGATAGGGGGGCAAACGGCTGGCGGGGGGAGACATTCTAGCAGGAAGAATGCCCCTATCGCGGACTCTTGGGCAGGATGGGGGACCTCATGGCACGCCTCTTGAGGGAGTGCTGCCTGCGGACCAATACTCCCCGAGTTGCCCGTAGTCAGGATCCGTGCTCTCCCCCCCATGATTCTCCGTCGATCTCAGCCTGCTTTGGACCCGGCCCCCACGGCCTGCCCCCCCCTGGTTCACCCCAGGAAGGGGCTTGGAGCTTTCATGGGCCTGGTTCTGGTGCTATTGGGATCATCCTGTGCGAGCTACAACGAGCGCACCTACATGGCCCTTGAGCAGTTCGAATCGGGGCGCTTTGGGGAGGCCATCGTGGCCTATCGGGAGGACGGTGTGACCGAGTCCAAGTTCCTGAAAGGGGCGGAGTCGGGCACCGTTGCCTTTGTGGATGGCCGCTGGGGAGCGGCGCTCAAGTTCTTCACCCAGGCCTCCCAAGCAGTGCGTGAGGTGGAAGACGAGAGCCTCCTCCACCCCGAACGGGCACTGGAGAGCCTGGCCGCATGGACGGTGAGCGAGACCCTCACCGACTACCACGGCGAGGGCTACGAGCGGGCGCTGCTGCACTCCTGCCTTGGGCTCACCTATCTGGCCTTGGGGAAGGTGGAGGATCTCCTGGTCGAGGTGCGTCGCTCCAATGCTCTGCTCGAGGCTGAAGAAGAGCTCTACGAGGTCGAGTACGGAGCTGGTGGCATGGGCCACTTCATCTCCGCCCTTGGGTACGAGCTGCGCGGGGACCTGGACGAGGCCTACATCGACTACAAACGCATGGAGGCCAAGGGCCTGGGCGGCGCGCTTGTGGGCTCGTCTCTCGTGCGCCTGGCTCGAACCCTGGGCCGGGAGAATGATCTGGCCCATTGGACCAAGCGCTTTGGTGAAGACACTCCTCCAAGCCCGGACGCGGCGCGCGTGGTACTCATCGCGGGTGTTGGCGCGGGCCCCTTGAAACGCGAGGGCCGCCTGGAGGTCATGACCGACGAGGGCTTGCTCGCCTGGGCTGTTCCACAGATCCAGCTTCGCCCCAGCCCTGTGGGGCACGTCGTGTTGGAAGCCAATAACCTCGATGCGTCGGTCTCGTCGGTGATCATCGAGGATGTGGGCCGCATTCGAGCCAAGAACCTCGACGACCGCTTGGCTCTCTTGGCTACACGCTCGACGGTGCGGACCTTTCTGAAGCGTGCCTTGCGCAATTCGGTAGAAGAAGAGCACGGCGAGTGGGCGGGCCTGGCGGCCGACATCTTCACCAGCGTGAGCGAGCGCGCGGACCTGCGCACATGGAGCACGCTCCCGGACACCTGGCAGGCCGCACGCATGTTCCTGCCCCCCGGGGCCCACGAATTGACCGTGACGGCGCAGGGAGGCCAAACGGTCCCCTTGGGTGTCTTCGAGCTCGAACCCGGCGAGACCATGTTCCTGATTGCTCGCACACTCCGCCGCCGCCTGCACGTGCAGGTCCTCGGAGGTAACCCTCTCACCACAGACCAACCGACCCCAGCGGCCTCCGTGCCCGTGGAAGGCTGACCCGTTTCATCCCCAACCGATTCCCTTTGAGACCTCTAACCATGAAGACTTCGAATATCACTACAGCACTCATTCTCAGCTTCGGCCTGTTCGCCGCAGCTTGCAGCTCCACGGGCTACAAGAACGCTCAGGATCCCGAGACCCTCAACGCGGATTGGGGTTCTACGGATCTGCAGGCCTTCTCTCAGCACATGGTGGACTCGCTCATTGAAGCCCCGGCTCTGGGCTACCTGGCGGGCCCGGGCAAGGGCGACGACCTGCGCATCATCGCCGTGATGGGAGGTGTGGAGAACCGCACCGACGAGCACATCGACACCTCAGGCATTACCGATTCCGTGCGGGCTTCCCTCCTACAAAGTGGCAAGTTCCGCTTCGTAGGTGGTCAAGCTGGCCAGGACGAGGTGGGCGAGCAGGTGCGCTTCCAGCAGGGTTCGGGCCGGGTGAATCCTGAGATGGCCAAGGCCTTCGGCAAGCAGTTGGGGGCCGATGTCGTGGTCTATGGAGCGCTGCGCAGTATCTCCAAGACCAAGGGCCGCTCCCTCGAGAACCTGGGCACGAAGACCAAGGATCGTTACTACCAGTTCGTTCTGAGCTGCATCAACGTCGAGTCGGGCGAGATCCTGTGGTCCAACGAGGAAGAGCTGCGCAAAACTCAGGTCATCAGCCTGTTCGGCTCCTGATCGCGGAACTGGGCCCGTAAACCCCCCTCAGAACCCCCTCAGGGGGGGGCGGGCGTTTTTTTCCTGATTCAGAGAGGAATCTCGTTCGGAGACGGCCGGATCTCGGCTGAAGGCATTGAGAACGAACGACACGGAGAGAGCGAAGTGAGATCCGCTCGCGCGACCCGCCGGTCCCCCCCGGCGGGTCGCTTCCTTTTTAGGGAGCTGCGGCGGCCTCCCCCCCAAAAAAACAGACCGGGGGGCATTCGGTTCAGGGCCCTCCTCCGCTTGTGGGTGTACAGCTATTCCAGCTGTGCTGGGGATCCTGACTCTTGTTGAGTCAACTGAGCCCGCCGGGGAGTACCCGGCGGGCTCTCTCTTTGGAAGGCCGAGGTGCCCCCGGGGGGGGCGCGGAAGATAGCATCCCCTCATGGCCCTCTATCTCATCAGCGGTGGCGCCGGCTTCATCGGCTCACATATCGCCCGCGCGCTCGTGGAACGAGGCGATCGTGTACGCGTGTTGGACAACCTGTCCACGGGCTTCCTGGCCAACCTGGAGCCCCTGGAAGTCGGACCTCCCGGGTCTGGAGTTGCCGTGGAGTTTCAGGAGGGTTCGATCACGGCCCTCGACGCTTGCCACGCGGCTGCCGAGGGTGTGGATGGGATATTCCACGAGGCCGCCCAGGTCTCTGTTCCCGCCAGCTTGGCAGATCCCATGGGCAGCTACGAGGTCAACGTCCTGGGCACCCACAACCTGCTTGAGGCGGCGCGGGCAGCAGGGGCGGAACGATTCGTCTTTGCGGCGTCTTCAGCGGCCTATGGTGAGTCCGAGGAGCTCCCCAAGCACGAGGGCATGAGCCCGCAGCCCTGCTCGCCTTACGCCTCTGGCAAGGTCGCGGCGGAGCACCTCTTGGCGGTCTACGCCAGATGTTTCAACCTGAAGACCGTTTCACTGCGCTACTTCAATGTCTTCGGCCCCCGTCAAGCCGATGACAGCCCCTACACTGGCGTGATTGCCCTCTTCGCACGAGCCCTCCTGGAAGGCCGCGCACCCACGATCCACGGAGATGGCGAGCAGACCCGTGACTTCACGTTTGTGGACAACGTCGTGCAGGCTAATTTGAGCGCTATGGATTCGCCGCCCAGCGAACAGGGCGCTGTCATTAATGTGGGTGGTGGTGAGCGCATCTCGCTCAACCAACTTCTTGCCGCCATGGCCGAAGGGCTGAGTGTGGACTTGGAGCCCGTGTACAGCGAAACCCGAGCGGGGGATGTGCGCCACAGTTTGGCGGATCTGACCCGTGCCAAAGAGCTCATTGGCTACGCCCCCACCGTGGGCTGGCGAGATGGTCTGCAGCTCACCATCGAATGGTATCGACAGGTTTTCGCATCGGAAGTGGAACCGGGCACCCCAGGCTAGCCCGGGCGCTTCAAGCCCCCAATCAGTGTCCCGGTCATGGGGTTCCAGAGGCTTGGTGCGGTTGCCGAGGGGGTTGGTTCCGGGTAGTGTTCTCCCCCCAAAACACTGGGGAGGAGCCAGAAACGAGTGCTTTCCCCCAAGCTCGCTCATACAGGGCAAACTCACGACCATGGGCCACCAAGAAGATCTCCAAGAACTGTTCGGTCTGACCACCGTCTCCTACAAGGCGAACCTGTCCAAGGACGAGTTGTTTGACGAGGCGATTGCCAACGACCGCGGTCGCGTGGAAGAGGGCGGGCCCGACGATGCCCAGAAGGCTTTCCCGACCAAGCTCGGAAAGGACGGCCCCCTTCTCTTCTTTACCGACCCCAGCTGCACAGGTCGGCCCGTTCAGGACACCTTTGCCGTGGCCTGGCCCGAATTCGACGAGAAGGTCTGGTGGAAGCCCGACTTCCAGAAGTTCCCCGCCGACAAGTTCGAGCCCCTCATGCGTCGTGTGGGCGAGCATCTGAACGCGCGCTCAGCCAGCCTGTACGTAAAGGACGTCTATGCGGGCTCCGACCCCGAGTACGCCGTGCCCTACCGATTTGTCGGTGAGTTCGCGAGCCATGCCCTGTTCGTCCACAACATGTTCCCCAAGGGAATCGAGGGAGTGTCGGACGAGGCGGGTAAGCGTTGGACTCTGCTGAACGTGCCCTCCTTCACGACCGATCCTGATCGCGACGGAACGCGCGCAGAGCGGGTCGTGATCATGGACTTCAAGACCCAGATCTGCTTGGTCTTAGGCCGTGCGGACTACTGTGGCGTCAACAAGAAGACCATGTTCACCGTCATGAACTACATGCTGCCCGAGCAGGGGCACATGTCCATGCACTGTTCGGCCAACGTGGGCCAGCGTGGTGACGGAGCCATCCTCTTCGGCCTCTCCGGTACCGGCAAGACCACCCTCAGCGCAGATCCTGATCGGCTGCTGGTCGGTGACGATGAGACTGCCTGGACCGACAGCGGCATCTCCAACCTGGAAGACGGCTGCTACGCCAAGCTGATCGACCTGGACAAGGAGGCCGAGCCCATCATCGCGGCGGCTCTCTCCATGCCGGGAACCCTGGTGGAGAACGTCCCGGCTCTGCCCGGCAAGGCGCTCGAAGACACAGACCCCCAGGAGTTCGATCTCTTCGACCGGTCCCGCACGGAGAACACCCGCTTCAGCTATCCGCTGAGCTGCAACCCCAACGTGGCCGAGGGGGCGCGTGGACCGCACCCCGAGACCATCGTGCTGCTCACAGCCGATGCCTTTGGCGTCCTTCCGCCCGTGTCCGTTCTGGACGAGAAGGAGGTCATGTACCACTTCGTGATGGGCTTCACAGCCAAGCTAGCTGGCACGGAGGTGGGTATCACTGAACCCAAGGCCGCATTCAGCTCGTGCTTCGGGGCACCCTTCATGGCCCACCATCCCAGCGTGTACGCCAAGGGACTTGCCGAGAAGATGGCCAAGCATGATGCGCGCTGCATTCTGCTCAACACCGGTTGGGGGGGCGGTCCTTATGGTGTCGGGAGCCGAATTTCGATCCAGGACACACGCGCCCTCTTGAATGCAGCCTTGGCTGGCGAGCTTCACCAGGAGGGAGCGGAATACGACGTCCATCCGGTCTTCAACCTGAAGATGCCTCGCTCCTGCCCGGGCGTCGATTCATCGATCCTCAACCCGCGCAATTCCTGGGAAGACAAGGACGCCTACGACGCCGCTGCAGCCAAGCTGCTGGACATGTTCCAGACCCACTTCACCGAGAAGGGTTTCGATGCGTTGGGTGTCGACCCGGTGATGTAGACTCATCAACGCGGGACCTGGGACTTGCAACATGACTGAAGTAACTGACCAAGCTCAACAGCACTACCTCGAAGGCCTCAAGCAATACGGCGAGGACAACTACCCCGCCGCCGCGGAGGCTCAACGCAAGGCGCTGGAAGAGGCACCGGATTGGACCGACGCGATGCATGGACTATCCATGGCCCTCATGCATGCCGGCCAGGTGGATGAGGCTATCGCCATTGGCAAACGCATCTGTGAACTCGACCCAGAGGACGCTTTTGCCCATACAAGCCTGTCGATGTTCTATCAGCGCAAGAGCGTGATCGCGCGCGAAGAGGGCGAACTTGAAGTCTCGATGGGGTTCATCGAAGACGCTGAACGTGAGGGTGCCAAGGCGCGAATGATCTCCTGGAAGGAAGAGCTCAAGAAGAATCCCGACGCGCCGCCTCCCGGCCCGGCGGGAAGCATGGACGTTATTCAGTAGGGCCCGTTGGCCTTACTCGGGATCTTCCATTCCCAGGATTTTGCGTCCCTCTTCGGAGATCAGTTGGACCGTCCACTGCGGCTGATAGACCACGTCGATCTTGGTCTCTGTGACTCCTTCGATCTTGTCCACCCTGCGGCGCATCATCTCGGGGATCTCCTGGGCGCTGGGGCAGGACTGCGAAGTGAGCGTCATGGTGATCTGGGCGATGCCGTCTTCGACACCCACCTCGTAGATGAGGCCTAGGTCGACGATGTTGACCGGGATCTCGGGATCAAAGACCTGGCGGAGTTCTGCGTAGACGTCTTCTGAGGTGGCCATGGCGAGCGGTTCGTGGGGATCTGCGGAGGTGGATGGAATCTGAAGGGCATGAGTCTAGCGTGCCGGATCGCGAACTCTACCCCCAACGGGAGAGTTGATGCTCCAGGAGGCTGTGGCTCAAGCGTCAGGCGCTAGAATCGGATCGTGATTCAGTATGAAGGCACTCTCTTCCGGCCCCCCAGCGAGGCCCAGTCCCTGATCCTCCAGGCGACCCTGGGGTGCAGCTACAACCTCTGCACCTTCTGCGCCATGTATCGGGAGAAGAGCTTTCGGGTGCGGCCGTTGGAGGAGCTGCAGGCGGAGATCGCCTGGGCTAAGAAGAACATGGGCACCGTTCGCAAGGTGTTTCTTGCGGACGGTGATGCCCTGGTGGCCAAGGCCCGCTTTCTTGAGAGCCTGCTTGATGAGTTGAATGCGGCCTTTCCGGACCTACGCCGGGTGAGCGTATACGCCTCCCCTCAATCGCTGGCCGTGCGCACGGTTGAGGAGATGCGGCGCTTGGCAGCCAAAGGTCTGACGCTCTACTACCTGGGCATCGAATCGGGGGACGATCAGGTCTTGGCGGATCTGGAGAAGGGAGTGGACGCGGCTGAGATGATTCGCGTGGCGAACAAGGCGCACGAGGCTGGTGTGAAACTGTCCACCATGATCTTGCTCGGTGCGGGTGGGCGCGAGGCCTCACTGCGCCATGCGCGTCATTCGGCGGACGTGGTCAACGCTATCGGACCACGCTTCATCAGCACCCTGGTCATGACTCCGGTGGAGGGCACGCCCCTGTGGGACAAGCAGCAAGCCGGCGAGGTGGATGATCTGAGCCCGGTGGAGTTGGCCTGCGAGCTCAGGGAGTTTCTCGACCACTTGCGGGTCAAGGGCTCCGTCTTCCGGTCCAACCACGCCAGCAACTACCTGGCTCTGAAGGGCAACCTACCCAAGGACCAGGAGGCACTCGTCGGGTACCTGGAGGGTGTTATTGCCCGGCCCGGGGAGGCCCACTTCGCCCCGGAGTGGATTCGGGGTCTATAGCTCACGCAGACGCCTTGTACGGAAATCAGACAGGCTTGGCCCCTTTCGGATTGCCCGCACCCGCGCACAATGGGCGCGCCGCTCTCACCCCTAGCCCGTACATCCATGATCAAGCGTTCATTCTCCAGTTCCAGAATCCTGATAGGAACGGCCCTCGTCACCCTGCTGGCGCAGGTCGCAGTCGCCCAGAACCGCGCCGCAACTCCTGCACCCCATGCCCTGCGCGGGGTACGCCTCAGCGCGGAGGACGATGCTCCCCTGCACACGATCCTCCTGCGGAATGGTCGCATCGAGGCCATCCAGCCTGCGGATGCTGCGGTTCCCCCCGGCATGGTGGAGATTGACGCCGAGGGCTTGCTGGCTGTCCCCGGCTTCTTGGATGCCTGGACCCAGACGGGCTGCGAAACGCCGTCCCCAGTAGCCGAGCAAGACCGGCCGGCTTCCGTTGGTGCCAACGTCCTTGTCGACATGCGCCAGGCGAACCGCAAGGGGATACAGCCTGCTTTCGAGGTTGCGAGCGCATTCGCGTTGGACGAGGAGGGGGTGAAGAGTCATCGCAAGGAAGGCTTCGGCGTGGTCCTGAGTTCTCCCTCTGGTGAGATCTTGGCGGGGCACAGCGCGCTGGCCGTTCTACGAGACGCTGCTCGGCGTGATGTGATTGTGAAGGGCGGATTTCTTCAACATGCGGCGTTCCGAGCCAGCGGTTCGGGGTACCCGAACACGCTGATGGGATTTCACGCTCAGCTGCGTCAGTTCTTCTATGACACCCAGTACCACTTCGAGCTTGGCGCACGGCGTGAGGCGGGCAAGTCCGGACCGCGACCGGCTTGGGACCGGGAGCTCATGGCGGGGGTGCGGATTCTGGACGGGCAGGAAGTCGTACTGTGTGAAGCTCAGTCGGCCCGAGACATCCGCCGCTGGATACGACTCAGCGAGGAGTTTGGCTTCCAAATCGCCATCGCGGGAGGTGCGGAGGCCTGGAAGGCGGCTCCCGAATTGGCGGCGAAGAGGATTTCCGTGGTGCTCGATCTGGACTGGGGCAAGGAACCCAAAGACCCAGACGCCAAGGAGGAGTCCAAGAAGGGGGACGAAGAGGCCACCCCCGAGCATGAGGGCGATGCGCCTGCCGAATCCACCTCCGAGCAGGAAGAGCCTGACGAGGCGGAGCCCGGACTCGACTACAACTACCATGAGCCTGAGGGCGTTCTACGAGAGAAGCGTCGGCTGTGGGTGGAGCGGAGAGACAATGCGCTGCGCCTGCAAGAGGCTGGTGTGAGCGTGCTGTTCGGTTCTGGTTCCCGCAAAGCCTCAGACCTGATGGATGGCCTGCGCGCACTGGTCGATGCCGGTTACTCCAAGGACCTCGTCCAGGAGGCCCTGACCTCTTCAGCGGCGCAGTGGCTTGGAGTGGACGAGGAGTTCGGTCAATTGGAGGTTGGCTACTCAGCGACTCTGTCCCTCTGGAGTGACGATCCGACTCAGGAGGACGCCCAGGTGACGTGGTCGTTCGTGGAAGGATTCGCCGAGGAGTTCGAGATCAAGGAGGGGGGCGGTGAAGGCCCCGCCGAGGGGGTGGACCTCACGGGCACCTGGTCTATCACCATGGGCTCTGGCGAAAGTGGGGGAGGCAGCATGACCCTGACCATGGACGAGGAAGGAGGAATCAAGGGCACAGCCCTACTCTCTGAGACTCTTGGGGAGGACGAG
Organism: Planctomycetota bacterium; assembly: GCA_012959525.1. Taxonomy (GTDB): domain Bacteria; phylum Planctomycetota; class UBA1135; order UBA1135. Next base: position 30,869 of record DUDB01000051.1, on the reverse strand, counting down.
CAGAAGGCAAGTGTCGTCGGCAGCGTCTCGGGACATGACGTCGAATTGACCTTCACCATGGACATGGGCGACTCCCAAGCTGAGATCGTGGTGGAGTGCGAGCTCAAGGGTGATTCGCTGAAGGGCACGGGTAATCTGAACGTTGCCGGCCACGAAATGGAACTGGAAGTGAACGGGAAACGAACGCCCAAGGCAGGAAAAGGAGGTGCCCAGTGATTTTCTTCAACCGAGAGACCCTGTTCTCGCTGGTCCTGGCCGTGATCAGTGCCAGTTTGATGCCCGTTGCGGCTGGCCAAGACCACGCCTTTGAAACCGATGCAGAGCGTGTACCCACCCTGGAAGTCGGGACCTCCGTGGTGTTGCGCAACGTCATGATCCACTCGGCCGTGCGCCCTGCCTTCCGAGGCACGGTTGTCGTGGCTGACGGCAAGATCCAGGGCGTTTTCACCGAGGGTGAGCCCTTCGAGTCCCCCCCCAACGCGCAGACCATGGACCTGGACGGCATGCACCTGGCCCCGGGGGTGGTGGACACGCACTCACACTCGGCCATTGAGCGCGGCGTCAACGAGGGTTCCGTCTCCATCACCGCCGAGGTGACCATGCGCGACGTTGTCGATGCGGACGACATAGCCATCTACCGCGCCCTCGCGGGTGGCGTGACGACGATTCGACTGCTGCACGGTTCGGCCAACGCCATCGGCGGCAGGGACGCGGTGTTGAAGCTTCGTTGGGGCGTGACGGCCGATGAACTCCTCATCGAGGATGCCGAGCAGGGCATCAAGTTTGCCCTAGGCGAGAATCCCAAGCGCTCCAACGGGAGCCGCGGCAGTTCGCGCTTCCCGGCTACGCGCATGGGAATCGAGACTCTCTACCAGCGGGCATTCGAGCGGGCACGTGAGTACGACTCAGAGATCAAGGCTCACAATGCGAGCCAGGAGGCGGGTGCCGACCCGGCGCCCGTCCGTCGAGACCTACGCCTCGAAGTACTGGCCGGCATCCTAGCGCAGGACGTAATCGTTCACTCACATTGCTATCGCGCCGATGAGATTCTGATGCTGATCCGTACGGCTCAGCGGTTCGGGTTCCGCATCGGCACGCTGCAGCACGTTCTTGAGGGCTACAAGGTGGCGCACGAGATGGCCGAGGCCAACGTTCCCGGCTCTGCGTTTGCCGACTGGTGGGGCTACAAGGTTGAGGCCTACGACGCGATTCCCCAGGCTCCGCACCTAATGGCCAAAGCCGGCGTGCTGACCTCGATCAACTCCGACTCCGATGAGATGATGCGTCGCCTCTATGAAGAGGCCGCCAAGTCCGTGCACTACGCGGGCATGGACCGGGTTGAGGCGCTCAAGTTGGTGACGTTGAATGGAGCTCTTCAGTTGGGACTGGGAGACCGCATCGGGTCGATCGAGGAGGGCAAGGACGCCGACCTGGTTCTCCTGAACGGAGACCCCCTCTCCAGCCTCTCCCGGGTGGAGTGGACGATGGTGGAGGGCGAGTTGCAGTTCCAGCGTCGGGATGCCTTTGGCCTTGACGAAAATCCAGGTTCGGTCACCCCCATCGAGGAAGGCTCCTATGCGGTTTCCAGCACGCTCGCGGGCCCTCTGACGGTTCTGGCAGGGGGCACCATCCACACCATCACCGGGGGCGTCGTGGAGGGCGGCAGCCTAGTGATGCAAGGCGACCGCATCGTGGCTGTCGAAAGCGAATGGGACCAAATCGAAGGGGCCCGCGTGATCGACGTCAGCGGCATGCATGTCTGGCCAGGAATGATCTCTTTGAACAGCGCAGTAGGCCTACACGAGATCGGTGCGGTAAAGGCTACCGACGACACCTCGGAAATTGGGGGCAATCAACCTGACCTGCGGGTGACGGCCTCCATCCACGCCGAATCGGCCCACATCGGGGTTACCCGTCACAACGGCATCACCCGCGTGCAGACGACCCCGCGAGGAGGTGGCCCCGTGCTCGGCCAGTCGGCCGTCCTGCAACTCGATGGCTTCACGTGGGAGGAGATGGTCAAGGTAGATCGAGACATGCTGCATGTGAGGTTCCCCCGCATCGCCAACATTGAGCGCGACGACCACGGGGTAGAGGTGGGCAATGAGCACATCCATGACAACATCTGTGGCCACTCGCATGGTGAGTACGATTGCTTCACTTCGGGTGCGTTGGCTCCGGCCCCCGTCGATGGGGAGGGAGATTCGCGCGCTGTGGATAGCGAGGCGGTGAAGGCCCTGCACGAGTTCTTCGAGGAAGCCCTGGACTACGGGCATCGGCGGGACGAGGCATTGGGTGCGGGCCAGCCCACACCCGTCTTTGATCCCAGGCTGGATGCCCTCGTGCCCTTTGCGCGAGGCGAGAAGCCCGTGGCGCTCCATGCGAGCAACGCTCAGACGATCCTCTCGGCGGCCGAGTTTGCCGCGACGCGTGAGTTGGATGCGCTGATCTATGGAGCCCGCGAAGCGTGGAAGGTGGCCGATATCCTGGCGCAGACGGGCCTGCCTGTGGTGGTCGGATCTGTGTGGACTTTACCCTCTAGCCGCTATGATCCATACGACTCTGCATTTGCGAACGCCGCGGTCTTGCAGCGCGCAGGTGTGCGCTTCGCCATCACAACCAGCGACAAGGAAAACGAGCGCAACCTGCCCTTCCAAGCGGCCAAGGCCGCGGCATTTGGTCTGCCCCTTGAGGAGGCCGTGCGCTCGGTGACTTGGTATCCCGCCCAGTTCCTCGGAATTGAGGACCGTGTGGGGAGCCTGAGGCCCGGCAAGGTAGCGGACGTGGTCGTGACCTCGGGACACTTGCTGGAGATCGACTCAGCCGCGCAGTATCTGTTCATTGCGGGCCGCGAGGTGGACCTGGGAGACGACAAGCAGTCCCGCCTGTACGAGCGCTACTCCAAGCGCCTGCAAGAGGTGCGCTCTCGCTGAGAGTGCTCGATTTCCAATGCGCCTTGGATCTCTCCGCCACTTGCGGGGCCAAGGGCCGGGGTGCGGTTCAGTTGCGACGTGCGGTCGGCTTGCGATGCTTGGGCGGAACCAGGGCGGAACCAGGGCGGAACCGGACCTAGACCTAGTGCAGGAACAGCAGGGCGATAAACCCAACCCATAGCACGGCCCCCAGCACGCGGTCTCGACGGCATGCGGAGCTGGCGGTTGTGCGGATTCGAAGGACCGCGGGAATTGTCTCTTCGGGGTTCATACTCAGGAGCTATCCTAGGACGCTCGCCCCTATGTTTCATGCTGAGAAGAGCCCCAAAGTCGGCTGCGTGGATAGGACCGGAGGCAGGCAGCGGCGCTCAGAAGGACACCCTAGGAGTTTGCTTCTGCGGTCTTTACGCTGTTCTTTCAAATGAGGCGTTCTTGAGGAGCGGCGGACAAGGGAGGCTCGAATATGAAGCAGATTGAAGTGACCTGTCCTTGTTGCGACACCGTGATGGTGGTGGATGTGTTGACCCAGAAGGTCATGCGCCACGCCAAGCCGGAGCAGGTCGATGAGACGGGCAAGGCGGTCTTGGATGAGGGGCGCTGGGATTCCGCGCAGGACAAGGTGTCCAAGCGTGGGGAGCGTGGTCGTGACGAGTTCGAGGAGGCCTTAGGCAAGGAGCAGAATCGCGAGGAAGATCTCGACGATCTCTTTGACGCGGCCCAGCGCAAGTTGCGCAAGCGTCGAGAGCGGTTGGAAGAAGAGGGGCCCGGAGGAGCATAGGAGGCCGGCCTGGATCCTCGCCGGGCGTCGGGCGTCGGGTGGCCCCCATCCACAACCCCCACCCACCCGGGGAGACGTCTCCAGACCCTCCACGGTTACCACCTTCGGTTTCGGACCCACAAGTTGCCAGGAAAGCCTCACGCCCCTCTGGCGTCCACTCGCTCTGCGAGGCCCAATACCATTATGTCCAACAGTCGCTACTCCGCCATCAAGGCCTATCGGAACGAGGAGTTCCTGGGCAGCCCTGATGCGCGCCTTCTACGAATTCTGGCCGAGTACCTTGAGCCGGAAACCCGCTTCGAAGAACTGAACGTCAAGGACACGATTGTCGTGTTCGGCTCTGCTCGAATCCCATCACGGGAGCAAGCGCAGGCTCGCGTGCAAGAGGCCGAGAATGGCGATGGAGACTTGGAGCTCGCCCAGAGGGATCTGGAGATGTCCCAGTACTACGAGGCGGCGCGGGAGCTGTCATCCCGCTTGACGATCTGGTCCAAGGGGCTCGAGGAATCGGGGCGCCGCTTTGTGATCTGTTCGGGCGGGGGACCGGGGATCATGGAAGCAGCCAATCGAGGCGCATCCGAAGCCAAGGGCGAGAACATTGGGCTCAACATCTCCTTGCCCTTCGAGCAGAACGACAACCCCTACATCACCCGGCGATTGTCGTTTGAGTTCCACTACTTCTTCATGCGCAAGTTCTGGTTCTCCTACTTGGCCAAGGCCATGATCGTGTTTCCCGGGGGCTTTGGGACGCTGGATGAGTTCATGGAGGTGCTGACCCTCATCCAGACCAAGAAGATCAAGAAGAAGCTCCCGATCGTCCTGTTCGGTAAGAGCTTCTGGGAGGAGGTCCTGCACTTTGAGCCCATGGCGCGCTACGGGACGATCAGCCCCGAAGACACCGAGCTATTCTTCACAACGGACTCGGTGGAAGAGGCCTATGAGTATCTGGTGACCCAGTTGACCGAGCACGCGTTGAGCACCCCCGGGGGAGGAATGTAAACGCCCTGCATGGGATCAGGCATCCACGTGATGTCCTGCCCCATCTCGATCCGGTCGGGCCTCCCAGAGGTTATCGTGTTGAGCGAGCCCGCAACCGCACCATGGCCCTCCTCGAACTCACCGATCTGACCAAGAGCTATGTGGACCCCGATGGGCGGTCCCAGCGGATCCTGGATATTCCCAGCTTCACTCTTGAGGAGCGCCAGCAGACGGCCCTGGCCGGTACCAGCGGCTGCGGCAAGACGACCTTTCTGAACATCATCGCCGGCATCCTGCGGGGAGACGGTGGCAGCGTCATCTTCGATGGTAAGGACCTCTCCCAGCTAGGAGAGGGCGAACGCGATGCACTGCGGGCTCGCGAAATGGGCTACGTCTTCCAGACGTTCAACCTGCTTGAGGGCTACACCGCCTTGGAGAACGTTCTGTTGGGGATGCTCTTCGGCCCCGGCCCGGACCCTGCGCGGGCCCTTGCGCTTCTCGACCGATTGGGATTGGGCGACAAGTACAAGCACCGACCGAGCCAGTTGAGCGTGGGCCAGCAACAGCGGGTTGCGCTGGCGCGGGCTCTGGCCAACAGGCCCCGGCTGGTGCTGGCAGACGAGCCCACGGGCAATCTGGATCCGGTCCACGCCCGCGAGGCTCTGAAGATGATTCGCGAGCTCTGCGATGAGCAGGGCGCGGCGCTGCTTCTAGTGAGCCATGACCCCATGATCCTGGGCACTTTCGATGGAGTGCAGGAGTTCTCCGAGTTGAACCGGGCGCTGTCCACCGTGGAGGATCAAGCATGACTGGGGCGGGTTCGCTCTTCATGATCGTGCGGCACTCCATGCGCCGGCACGTTCTCTCCACCGTGGTGACGGCGCTCTCCGCTGCTCTCGCCAGCGGTCTGGTGATGGCGGTGTTCAGCATTTCCACCCAGAGCACGCGCGCCTTCTCCGGTGGCAAAGTGGGCTTCGACGCGGTCCTCGGCGCTCGCGGCAGCTCTCTGCAGTTGGTCCTGAACACGGTCTATCACCTAGAGACCTCCCCCGGGAACATCCCCTGGTCCATGTATCAGGAGATCAAGGCCGACCCGCGCGTGGCCTTGGCCGTGCCTTATGCGGTGGGCGACAACTACAAGGGCTACCGCATCGTCGGGACGACCACCGAACTGTTCACAGACTTCGAGTATCAGGAGGGCAAGCGCTACACGGTGTCCGGCAAGGGCATGATCTTCGACCCGACTCTACGAGAGGCTGTAGTCGGAGCCACCGCTGCGCGTGATCTGAAGCTGCAAGTAGGAAGCGAGTTCAATCCCTACCACGGCATCCGCTACGACCCGGGCAGTAAGCACTCGGAGCTCTACCGTGTGATCGGTGTGTTGGAGCCCACCAATACGCCCTCTGATCGCGTCATCTGGATCCCCATCGAGGGCATCTATCGCATGGGCGGCCACGTGTTGCGCGGTGAAGAAGGCGAGGAGTTCGAGGCGGCTGCGGGTGCGAGCATTCCCGACAAGCACAAGGAAGTCAGCGCGGTGATGCTCAAGCTCTCAAGCAAGCAGGCTGGGTTCTTCCTGCAGAATCAGATCAACCGCCAGGGCAAGACGGCGACCCTCGCCTGGCCCATCGCCCAGACCATGCTCGACCTGATGAACAAACTGGGCTGGATGAATCGGATTCTGGAGTTGGTGGCCTACCTGGTGGTGGCGGTGGCGGCGGGATCTCTCCTGGCGAGTCTGTACAACGCCATGAACGAGCGTCGACGCGAGTTCGCGATCCTGCGCGCACTGGGCGCGCGCAAGGGAACCGTGTTCGGCGTAATCGTGCTTGAGGCGGGTTCAATCGCGGGGCTCGGCGCCCTCGGCGGGTATCTGGTGTACTATGCGATCCTCGGCGTTGCGCGTGCCATCGTGCTGGAGCGTACGGGTGTGGTGCTCGATCTGGGCGCCGTACACGAGTCTCTCTACTGGACGCCCGTGGCCATGGTCGCCGTGGGAGTTCTGGCTGGCATGCTTCCCGCCTTCAAAGCCTATTCAACAGACGTGGCCAGCGTGCTTGCGCGCGCCTGACGGTTCCCTATCCATGCGTATTCATCTCCCATTGCTCATCGCCTGCACGGCCCTGACCCTGCCAGCGTGCAATACCGATCACGGAGTCGATGGCCACGAACATGGCGACGGAGAGACCGGGCACAGCCATAGCGCGCCCCACGCCCATGCTGGCGGAATGCTCGTGGAACTGGGTGATCACTTCCTGCAGATGGAAGTCGTGCCCGACCTAGAGACTGGCGAATTGCGCCTGTTCTTTTGGGATGGCCACGCCGAGAATCCGGTGCGCCTGACCCAGGCCAGCCTCCAGCTGGCACTGACCGTGTCAGGAGTGACAGCGGAGTTGGCACTTTCGGCTCAGGCCAGCACCCTCACAGGCGAGACGGTGGGCGACAGCGCAGAATTCCGTGGCAAGCACGCGGGGCTCAGGGGCGCGACCGAGTTCCATGCCGTTGTGCACCAACTCGATGCACTCGGGGCATCCTTCGAATCGGTGCCGTTCGATTACTCCAAAGGCGACAACTAGACATGGATCGGAGCTATTCAGCCGGAATTGGACTCGCCTTGATTATGGCCCTGGCAGCTTGCGGCGCCGCCGCCGGGGATGCCCCGGGTGACAATGTTACGGCGCCGAGCACCGACCTGGTTGTCGAGCGAGGGCTGCCTCTGGACGCTCCCGTGCTAGAGGAGCCCGAGGCCGTGTCCGGCACGCCCTCCGGAGCCATTGATGCGGTTGCCGCCGGCCTCGACGGAGTGGACGCCTCTGGGCTTGGGAAGATCGACTCGTCCCGAACGAGCGACGTAGTGGATGGTGTTGCGGCCATCTCCTGGGCGGACCTCTCGATGCAAGACATCGCGATGGAGGACATCCTCGACTCGCTGCTTTACCCCGAAGAGTACAAGGAAGGTGAGTTCGAGTTTCCCGATCGCATCAAGCGCAACGACGGCGAGGTTGTTTCCATTGTTGGCTACATGATCCCTCTCGAGTGGAAGGAAACCACCGTGCCGGAATTCATGCTCGTGCGTGACCTGCTCGGCTGCTGCTTTGGGGGCTCACCCCAACCCGATGAGTGGATCAACGTGATCATGGAGGGTAAGGGCGCGGAGTACTTCCCCTACATCCCGGTCATCGTCACGGGCACCTTCAAGATTGAGGGCATCGAAGACGAGGCCGGCTATGCGGCGGGCTGCTTCCACCTGTCCGGCACGTCGGTCACCAAAGAGCTCTAGTCCAGCTCGCCGCCGATGGCTTGCAGCGCGGCGTGGGTGCGTTCGCGTAGTTGGTTAAGACGCGCGTCCAGAGCAATCGCATCGGCTGGAATCTGTGGGATCGCTGCAAGTAGGGCGCGGCCCAGAGAGTTTAGGTCCGCGGGCCGCAGCTCAGGGATGGGATCGGGCCCGCAGGACACGATCCACTGGGTGGCTGCCGACAACTTGCCCGAGCGAACGTGGAACTGCTCCATGTCGCAACCCGGACGGCCAAAGAGTCGCTTGTCGCCAAGTCCCGCGCGCGCCTCGGCCGTGGCGCTCAAGAGTGCCTGCACGGTTCCTTCGGGCAGCACAATCCTTGCCGGATTGCCCTGACCCACGAGCAGCAGGTCATTGGCCGTCCATCGCAGAAACACCTCTCCCTTACGGCAAGAGCGCAGCTCGACACCCAGAAGTTCGGTGGGGACCTCGCCCCCGGCCCGGACTTGGGGCGGGAGGGAGGGACGCTCGCCCGCATCGAGTTCGACCAGGCGTGCGCGTACGGCCTTTAAGGACGCGTCGCTCGCCGGGTCTGAGGGGCCGAGGCCGGGATCGTAGGGGCTGGCATCCGTGATCTTCCCGAGCCGCGGAGAGAGCAGTGTCCAGGCCTGGTAGCGAGCCTGTTCCCCCGTGGGCCTGTCGAAGAAGCTGTCCTCGCGCAGCAGTTCCTCGTAGAGCCACCACATGGCCGAGGTCTCGCCCCACTCGATCAGGGCATCGGCGGCGGCGCGCCGTACCCTGTCGTCCTCATCGTTGAGGAGCAAGCGCACGGCGGGTGTTTGATCAGCTTGGCCTAGGTTCGATACTGCCAGGACGGCGGCCACACGCACGGGGGGAATGGGGTCGGCGAGGGCGGCGAGAAAGCGTGGAGCTTCCGTGGCTGCGGGATGGGCAGCTAGTGAGCGCGCGGCGTAGGGCCGCCAGGGGAAATCCGTGTCCGACAGTGAGCGCCACAGCAGGAGGCGCAGATCCTCGTCTTCGAACTCGCCCAGCACTTCGACCAGAGCCGGGCCCACCTGGGCCAAGGTTGCGGGGGACTTGCCCGACTCAGAGCGCAAGCGCTGGACTATGTTCGCCCGCTCCTCGGATTCGGATTGCGTCCAAAGGCGCACGATTCTGCGTGCAGCCTGGGGTCGGATCACTGTCCGTCCCGTGCGCGCGGCCGTGATGAGCTGCTCCAGGTCCTGGGGGGCGGTGGGCTGGAGAGGGGCCGAACCGGCTACGGCTACCAGCAGGACTCCCAAGGCGGGCGCGATGAGCACGCTCCGACCTACGCTTCGTCGTCCAGGGAGCGAATCGTCAGTCGATACAGGCTGACCACGAAACCATCCTCTTCCTTCTCGCCCACACTGAACACGCCTTCAAGCGTGATGCGTCCCGGTCGAAAGGTCGTGAGCCCTTCTTCGATGGTGACGTCGATGAAGTGCTGTACCTTGGAACGCCCGCACTCGCAGGACTCAGGGACGAACTCGAAGGAGTCCACACCCTCCAAGGTACCCAACGCCATGTAGCCTTCGATGCGCACCCGCTTGCCATCCAGGTTCTGGATGTCAGCGGGCAGGGGCTTGCCCTTGCGGTAGTTGACCGAGGTCAGCTTGGAGATGTTCACCTCCTGGGCGTCGTCATCGGTCAACGAGGCCCAGCCCGGATTCTGCGCGTGCAGAAATGGGCCGCAAAGCCCCAGAAGCGTCAGGGACAAGAGGAATGAAAGCACACAGGGTGAACGCATGGTCAGGATCCATCATAGCCCTCCACACGGTCATGGTGGAGGCTTGTGTTGTCGGCACAAAACCAGGGGTTCAGATGGCGTGGTTCGGCCCGAGCCGTGAGCCTTGAGCGCCCGGAGCCCCTTTCAGGGGGCTAGCGAGCGTCAGCGCCCAAACGAGGGTGCCACGCCTTGTGGATTGCGCTCGTTACTTGAGAATGGGGCCATGCTTCCTGGGCCCCTTTGCATTGTGTTCGCTTCCGTGCTGGCCCAGTCCGGCGAGGCTCCCGACCGCAAGGGGCAGGAGGCGCTGGTCATGGAGTATCTGGCCGTGGACCACTACTCACGGGAGGGTCATGCGCAAGGACTCAAGGTGCTTAAATCCTTGGCCGCAGTGCCCTTTCCCGGGAAGAGAGACCTGAAGCGTTGGGACTCGTTCTTCGCCAAGTACAAAAAGACGCTTCCGCAGCTGCCCGAGAAGGCTGGGGAGTACACGGACCTGGATGGCGGGCGCGGGCGGTATTTTCTTGCGGGCCAGATGCGGCGACCCTCCGCTCTCTTTGTCGGCCTGCATGGTGGCGGGGTGGGCTCGGGGGATGCCTCCTCCTCGCGGGGAATGTATGCGGAGGCCTTGGCAGACCGCGGGTGGCTAGGCCTCTTTCCCGAGGTGCTGGAGAAGACCGAGTGCGGCTGGACGGACTCGGGAACGGAAGAGTGGGTGCTGTCACTTATTGATCGGGCCATGGACACCTTCGAGATCGATCCCGACCGAGTGTTTCTCGGTGGGCACTCCATGGGTGGTTATGGGTCTTGGGTGATCGGCGCGGATCACGCGGATCGCTTCGCTGCTCTTCTGCCCTCGGCCGGGGCGCCTTCGTTCCTCGAGAATCCGAGTCGGGGCACGATCAACGTTCAAAAGGGTGTCGTTCCCAACCTGCGTAACACGCCGATGTGTGTGTTCCAGAGTACGGACGATCCCAAGGTGGGCCCTAAAGCCAACCAGGCGGCAGTGCGCGACCTGCACGTGGCCAAGGACCGCTGGGGCGGCTTTGAGCACTTCGAATACTGGGAGGTCAGTGATCGGGGTCATGGCCTGCCGGAGGGCGGGGTTGAGGCCCTGCTGGCGAAAATCGAAGGCTATTCGCGCGAATCGTCGCCCAGCTACCTTGTCTGGCAGCCGCGGGTGGACTGGAAGCAGCAGTTCTACTGGCTGCTCTGGGAGGGAGGCGCCGAAGTGAAGGGCACGGTCATCGCCAAAGTGGACCGTGTGCGAGGCACCGTGGATGTGCGATTGGAGCGCACCCAGGGCAAGGGCCTGTGCGTGCTGCTCTCCGAGCAGCTTGTGGACATGGAGCGCGAGGTGACGGTCTTCGTGAATGGCCTGAAGGCCTTCGAGGGCGTACCTCAGCCCGACTTTGCCACCTGGGTGCGAGGGCGAGCCCTACGCGATCCCGGACGCGCCCACACGGCGCGCATCCCACTCCAACTCGCGGACTGAGGGCCTCACTTTCGGCCCGGTCTGCACTCGCTCCCGCCTCGGGCGGCTAGAATGTTCGCCCTCGAACTCGAGCCCTGACCCCAACCCGCCCCTGTAATGACCCTCGCCTGTGGAATCGTCGGACTGCCCAACGTGGGCAAGTCCACCATCTTCAATGCCATCACCGCTGCCGGTGCGGAGAGCGCGAACTATCCGTTCTGCACCATCGAGCCCAACGTGGGCATCGTCGACGTGCCCGATGAGCGGCTTGAGGTAATCCATACCTACATCAAGACCGATCGCATTCTCCCCGCCAGTCTGAAGATGGTCGACATCGCCGGGCTCGTGGCTGGAGCTTCCAAGGGCGAGGGGCTGGGCAACAAGTTCCTGGGCAACATCAAGGAGGTCGATGCCATCGCACACGTGGTGCGGTGCTTTACCAAGGGCGACGTGGTGCACGTTCACGGCGATGTGGAGCCTGTGCGGGACATCGAAGTCATCGAACTTGAGTTGGCCCTGGCCGACCTGGATACCGTCACGCGCAACGTGGAGCGCGTTTCCAAGAAGGCTCGAAGCGGCGACAAGGAGAGCACTATCCAAAAGGAGCTCTTCGAACGCGCCCAGGCGGCCTTGGAGCAGGGCGCTCAACTACGGACCATGGAGTGGACGGATGGGGAGCGCGTCCTCTTGAAGCCCCTCTTCCTGATGACCATGAAGCCGGTGCTGTTCGTGGCCAACGTGAGCGATGACGACATGCAGGGCGAATCGGCAGAGGCTCAGGCCGTGAAGGCGTACGCCGAACGGACCGGCGCGGAGATGGTTGCACTGTGTGGTGACATCGAGGGCGAACTCTCAGAGATGGAACCGGAAGAGCGCACCCTGTTTCTGGAGGAGATGGGGCTGGAGGAGTCCGGCTTGCAGCGCCTGATCCACCGCGCCTACCAGCTGCTCGGGATGCAAACATTCTTCACTGCTGGCGAGAAGGAGATCCGGGCCTGGAACATCCTCGCTGGAGACACCGGTCCAACGGCCGCGGGGGTCATCCATACAGACTTCGAGAAGGGCTACATTCGCGCCGAGGTTTTCTCGGTAGACGATCTCGTCGGCTACGAGTCCGAGGCTGCCGTCAAGGCTGCCGGGAAACTGCGCGTCGAGGGCCGAGACTACGTGATGCGGGAAGGGGACATCGCCCACTTCCTGATCGGTAAGTAGGGCTCCAGGCACCAGCCGTTTCAATCCCCGAATGCTTCACGTGGGGCAGGGAGTCGCGAACTCATCCGGCCCGGGCTAGGGTGGGTGCATGGGCATCTGCGGCGTTTCATGGACGGTACTACTGACCCTCCTCCCGCAGGCGGGCGCGGAGGTTGGCCAGGATCCGGTTGTTGGGACGAAAATTAACTTCGAGCGCGAGATCGAGCCGATTCTCGCGGCGCGCTGCATCAAGTGCCATGGTCCGGATAAGCAGAAGGAAGGGCTGCGGCTCGACCGGGCCGCCTCCGCGTTTCGAGGCGGCGATTCGGGCGAACCCGGTATCGTTCCCGGGGACAGCGCGCGCAGCGAGTTGTTCCGGCGGATCACGGCCAACGAACATGATCGCATGCCCTTCAAGGGGGAGCCGCTGACAGCGGGCCAGGTCGCGTTGATTGAGCGTTGGATCGATGAGGGGGCCATCTGGTCGGAGAACGGACCCGTGGATGCGGATCAGCCGACCCACTGGTCGTTCCAGCCCATAGGTGATCCCAGCCCCCCGCTGACAGGCCGTTCGTGGGGTTCTTCGCCCATTGATGCCTTCGTCCTCCGGAGGCTGGAGGAGGAAGGGCTCCGACCGTCGCCTGCGGCAGACCGTGTGACCCTGATTCGGCGCCTGTTTCTCGATCTGCACGGCTTGCTACCGACACCTGCGCGGGTCGAAGCTTTCATCCGAGACCGGCGAGAGGATGCGTGGGAGCGACTCGTCAATGAGGTCCTCGCGAGTCCCCGCTACGGTGAGCGGTGGGCTCAGCACTGGCTCGACGTGGTCCAGTACGCAGACTCCCACGGCTTCGAGATGAACAATCCGCGCCCCAATGCCTATCAATACCGCGACTGGCTCATCGAGGCCTTCAATGATGACGTGCCCTATCACCGCTTCATCTTCGAGCAGTTGGCCGGAGATACGGTTGGAGTGGATGCCGCTACAGGCTTTCTGGTGGCAGGGGCCTGGGATCAAGTCGAAAGCAAGCTACCGGCCGACGTAGCTCTGCAGCGTCAAGACGAACTGACGGCAATGGTCAATACGACAGGTACCGCGTTTCTGGGGCTGACGCTTGGATGCGCGCGCTGTCATGCCCACAAGTTTGACCCTGTGCCTCAGCGTGATTTCTATGCCATGACCGCAGTGTTTGCTGGTGTCCGCCACGGAGAGCGCCCGCTGTACTCAAAAGAAGATGCGCTGGTATTGAGTCAGCGGGCGGAAACCGAAGTGGAGATAGAATCTCTGCGTAGCGAGCTGCCGCGACTACGTCCCGCTATCACCTCCCGGTACAACGAGGAGCGATTCGAGCCGGTGCATGCCAGCGCTGTGCGCATGCGTATCTTTGCCACAAATGGCGCTGAGCCGTGCATTGATGAACTGGAGATATGGTCGGGTGAGATAAACGTCGCGTTGACGGCGGTACCCTCCTCGTCCGGCGATTATCCGAACAACCCCAAGCACAAGCTTGAGCACATCAATGATGGCCAGTTCGGCAACCCACGCAGCTGGATCTCCAATGAATCCGGCAGTGGTCGGATCCGACTCGATCTGTCGGAGCCTGTAATGGTCGATCGCGTTGTCTGGGGCCGCGATAGGCACGCGCAGTTCGCTGATCGGACCCCCACCAACTACATCATCGAGGTCCGCGTGGCGCCGGACCGCTGGACCATGGTGGCCGGGTCGCAAGACAGGTTGCTGGCGCCACCCCCACCGGGATCGATCGGAGGAGAAGACCGTCTTTCCTCCGGCACGTCTGAGATCACACGGCGCATCTTCGAAGCGGAAGAGCGGGTGCGAGCGCTCAAGACAGCCTCACCTGACATGGTCTATGCCGGCAAGTTGGAGCAACCTGGACCCATCCATCGTCTCTATCGAGGTGACGTCACGTCGAAGCGCGAGGCGGTCGCGCCCGACACGATTTCTGTTCTCGGCACACTGGGCCTCGCGATGGATGCGCCAGAGAAGGAGCGTCGTGCCGCGCTGGCCCGTGGACTTACCGACCCCAGTAACCCCTTGACTGCCCGGGTCATGGCAAACCGTATCTGGTACCACCACTTCGGTACTGGGATTGTTTCCACCCCAGGAGACTTTGGAGCCAACGGAGGCCGACCATCCCACCCCGAGCTCTTGGACTGGCTAGCGCGCCAGTTGATGCGGGGGGATTGGTCTATCAAGCACCTCCATCGGGAGATCCTCAACTCAAGCACCTACCGTCAAGCGAGTGGCCCTAGTGCGACAGGCCTGGCCCGTGACGCAGGTGCGCGCCTCTTGTGGCGCTTTCCGCCCAGACGCCTCGAGGCCGAGGTGATCCGAGACTGCATCCTCCAACTCAGCGGCAGCCTGGATCTCTCGATGGGTGGACCTGGGTTTAGCACCTTCAAACCCAACGACAACTACGTCCGCGTCTATACGCCGAAGGAGACGACGGGTCCAACGGAGTGGCGGCGCATGGTCTATATGCACAAGGTTCGGATGGAGCGTGCCCCCTTGTTTGGGGCATTTGACCTTCCAGATGCAGGGCAGGTCTGTCCCAAGCGAAGCCTGTCCACGACGGCGATCCAGGCCCTCAACCTGTTCAATGGCATCTTTGTGTTACAGCAGGCGCAGCGCATGGCCGAGCGCCTGACAGAGCTTGGCGGCGATCCTGTCGAGCATGCCTACCGCAGTGCCTACGGGCGGAAGCCGAGCACGAGGGAGGCAAGTGCGGCCGAGACCTTTATCAAGGAGCAGGGCCTTGCTGCTTTTTGTCGTGCGATTCTGAACTCAAACGAATTGGTGTTTCTCCCGTGAGTGCATTCAGCAGACGCGATCTGCTCGGACACATGGGTTCGGGTTTGGGTGTCATGGCCATGGCCAACCTCTTAAAGGCGGAGGGGCTCCTTGCGGATGATGCGCTTCAAATCGACCCGGGAGCTCCTCACGCTGCGCGCCTTCCTCACTTCGCACCACGGGCACGTAACGTGGTGGTGATCTTCTGTAGTGGTGCTCTGAGTCATGTGGACTCATTCGACTACAAGCCGGAGCTGATCAAGCATCACGACACTCCGCTCCCGGGGGGGGATGGACTGCTCACCTTTCAGGGCGCAAATGGAAATCTGAAGCAGCCGCTCTACAAATTCCGACCACGCGGCGAGTGCGGGAAGATGACGAGTGATCTCTTGCCGCACATAGGCGAGCTGTCCGATGACCTCTGCTATATCCACTCGCTGCACACCAAGACAGCCACCCATGGGCCTGGTGAGAACTGCATGTCCACGGGCTTTACCCTTGAGGGCTTCCCGAGCATGGGCGCCTGGGCCACCTACGCCCTCGGAAGTGAGTGTGACGAGCTGCCCGCGTTCGTGGCGATTCCCGACCCGCGCGGTGTTCCGCAGAGCTCTATTAATAATTGGGGTCCTGGGTTCCTACCAGCGGCCTTCCAAGGGACACCTTTCAATGCAGCCAACCCGGTCCGGAATCTCGCCCGCCCTGCAGGTGTCAGTGCCGAGACGGACCGCGCGACGCGCGCGTATTTGAGGAGCCTGAACGAGGAGCACATGGCGCGCTATGAAGGTGACTTTGAGTTGGCTGCGCGCATTTCTAGCTACGAGATGGCCGCTCGGATGCAGCTCTCTGTTCCAGAGGTCACCGATTTGTCCTCGGAGTCCGAGCACACCCGCAGGATGTATGGAACTGACGATCCCAACACGAACAAAGCGGGCTTCGCACGCAACTGCCTACTAGCGAGGCGGCTGATTGAGCGTGGCGTGCGCTTTGTTCAACTCTTCAACGGTGCCTATGCAATGGGTGAGGGCGTTGGCAATTGGGATGGTCACAAGCAGCTCAAGACGGATTACGACGTCCACGGGCCGATTCTCGACCAGCCTGCGGCGGCCTTGATCCGCGACCTCAAGCAGCGCGGACTGCTAGAGGAGACCTTGGTGGTGTTGTGCACGGAGTTCGGACGCATGCCCACTTTCCAGGAGAACACCAATGGCCGTGACCACAACCCCAAGGGGTTCACGGCCATCTTGGCCGGCGCCGGTGTGAAGGCGCCCTTTACGTACGGTTCAACCGACGAGTTCGGATGGAGGGCGCAGGAAAATCCGGTCAGCGTCCACGATTTCCACGCGACGATTCTTCACCTGCTTGGATTGGATCACACGCGCCTGACGTACTACCACAACGGACTCCAGCGCCGCTTGACCGACGTCTTCGGCGAAGTCGTCAAGGGGATACTCTCTTGAGCGCGTTGTCGCTCAGTCCCCGCCCAGGTAGCCCATACCCTTGAGGGCGTCTAGGGCGGCGGGGTCGGTGGCGGCGGCCTCTTTGACCTTCTCCAGAAGGGAGGCCATTTTGGCGTCGCCAGGGAAGGCATTGACGCCCATGTCCACGACGTTGACGGCGTTGACCGTGGCGTTGGCCCCGATGAGCGCGCCAGCGATGAGCGAGTACTGCTTCACGCCGATCTCCGCACCGCCTTTGACCAGGCTCCTGAACTCGGCCTCAGCTTTCGCGCCGTCCACGTAGGCGAGGGCTTCGCAGCGAGCGAGCTGCAGCTCAGCGTGGTCCGGTGCGCTAGAGTCGCTGGCGGCTAGGGCCTCATCAAAGGCGCTGACGGCGGCGGCATGATCCCCGGCCTGCAGGGCCGCGTAGCCCGCTTCCTTGGGGTCTCCTCCGCCACTGCACGCGGCAAGAGGGAGGGTCATGGCTAGGAGGAGGGAGTGCTGGATGCGCATGGAGTGAGTGTGAAAGGAGGTGAGTCGGAGACTGGCGTTCTGTGGAGGAGCAGGTACGCAGGGGCACGCCACCGTTGGAGGAGATTGTGTCCTCGGTACAGGATGAGTCTATCCGGCCCGGGGCCGTCCGGTTTTCGCCCCGCTTGCGATTGCGATTGAGGTTGAGGCCTCGTCCAGATCAGCCGGGCAAGCCGGCGGGAGCCTCAAACGGCCCGGTCCATGCCTCGTTTTGGGACCTGGCGAGCCATAGGAGGTTGCAGTGGACCCCACCCGCGGGCACAGAGGAATTTTCCACGTCTCAAGGCCTTTCCAGCAAAGGACTTAGGCCGGATCGCGTTCAAACACTCCCACCGCACTCCAATGACACTCCAATCGGAGTATTATCCGAGTGTGTCAGGAGTGCTATCAGAGCCTCCGGTCCGATCTGCTCCCACTGCACCACCCGAGGCCCAGGCCTCCAGACCAGCCATGCGCGAGTCCAAAGTCACCATCAAGATCCCACGCCCCCTGTACCGGAAGATCCAACAGGTCGTGGAGGAATCGGGCTTTGACTCGCCGACGGACTTCATCGTCTACGTGCTGCGCGACCTGATGGGGGATGCGGAAGCCGAGCAGGTAGAACCCGAGTTCACCCAGCACGAGCTCGATGACGTCAAACGCAAGCTCAAGAACCTGGGCTACCTGTAAACCCACCGACCGCGGGCCGAGGCGCTCGCTCCAATCCCCTCCGAATCCAAATCCTACCCATGACCTCCACCATCTCCAACGTCTCCCCCGTTCACGGCGGCCTCTCCGAGCCCGTCAATCGTATCGACCCGTCCGCCACAAGCGAGACCGGCCTGCCCACCGTTGAGGTTCAGGACGTAGACCGCACTACGCTGTACCGCATCGCCGACGGCACCCTCAGTCCCCTCGAAGGACCCATGGGCGAGCAGGACTACAACGATGTCCTCGCCAAGGGCGCCATCGAGCGCAACGGCGGCGCCTGGGCCTGGACCATTCCGATCATCCTGCCCGTCACAGACGCTGAGGCCGCCCTCTGTGCGGCTGGCGCGAAGATCAGCCTGGTCCACGGCGGAACCGCCTTCGGCACCCTTGAAGTGGACTCGGTCTTTGACTGGGACAAGGACGCCTTCATCAAGACCATCTACCGCACGGAGCGTACAGACCATCCCGGTGCACGACTGTGGACCGCGGACGAGCGTACCAAGCTCGTCGGGGGCACCATTTGTCTGCTTCCCAGTGAAGACACCCGTTCGTTCGCCGAACGCGTGATGGGCCCCAACCAGACCCGCGCCCTGGTGGCCGAGCAGGGCTGGGAGCAGTCCATCGCCTTCCAGACTCGTAACCCCTTGCACCGCGCCCACGAGTACGCCCTGGTGTATGGAGCCGAGACGATTCTGCGCGCCAACGGCAAGCGCACCGGCGTGGTTTTGAACCCCTTGGTGGGTCAGCTCAAGGGCGACGACGTGCCCGCCGCCACCCGCATGGAGACCTATGAGGCCCTGGTGGGCAACCGCCTTCTCGGTGATGGGGACAAGGATGAGGCCCTGTGGAGCGACGCCGGCCAGGACCTCAACGACAACCTGAAACTGGTGGGTCTGGACATGCGTATGTACTACGGCGGCCCCGCCGAGGCCGTAATGCACGCCATCTATCGCCAGAACCTGGGCTTCAGCCACTTCATCATTGGCCGCAAGCACGCCGACGCCCCCTTTGATGACGGGGACGCCATCTGGGGTGATTTCGATGCTCAGGAGGTCTTCGAGAACCTGGGTGGAGCCCTCTCCATCCAGACCGTCAACGTGGGTTTTGCCGCTTATTTCGAGGAAATCGGCCGGGTCGGCCTCATGGAGGAGAACAAGGAGAACACCTCCGTCTTCATCTCCGGCACCAAGGTGCGCGCCCAGCTTGTGGAGGGCGAGAACCCCGATCCGCGCATCATGCGGGAGACCACGGCAGCAATCCTTGTGGAGTACTACAAGTCCAAGGGCCAGTAGTCCGATAACAACCACCCGCTTGCGGCGGGGCGCCCATCCGGACGCCCCGCCGACATTTACACCCCCTTCAACCGCAACAAGACCAGCCCATGGGACTCCTCGACCTGTTCAACAAGAAGAAAGTGACCGAACCGAGCGGGCCGCGCCCCAAGTTGCCGCCGCGTCCCATGGGTATGCGCATGGCTCCTCACCCGGAGCCGCAGGCCGATAATCACTTCATCATCATCACCCTGGACAGCCTGCGCTACGACTCGTTCATGGAGGCGAACCCCAAGACGATCATGAAGCTGGGCAAGGTCGAGAAGCGCTACACCTACGCATCCTGGACGGCGCCCTCGCACTACAACTTCCTGACGGGCCTCTTGCCGCATACGTCTCCCGAAAACGTGTATGCATCGGAGTACTACAAGGAGGATTTCTTCAACTACAACGAGCGTCTGGGCGCCAAGGGCATCGAGTTCGCCAAGATGGTCCCCGGCCTGTGGTTCCCCGGCTTGCTGCGCAACCAGTTGGGCTTCAAGACCTGCGCGCGCATGTCGCTGCCCGTGCTCAACCCCAAGACGGGCATCAATCGGGACTTCGACGACTTTCAGCTGATGGACTGCCACAACGACATGGCGGCCATGCTGCCGACCATGAAATTCGACTCAGGTCGACCGGAGTTCTACATGCTGAACGTTGGGGAGACCCACTACCCCTACGCCAAGCCCGATGAAGACTCCTCCATGTGGCCGCGCATCAGCGGAGTGAACGGTGTCTTCAAGAAAATGAACGACCAGATTGAAGAGTCGGACGACGACAGCGGCGAGCGCTTCAAGGAGACCTTCCAGTTCTTCGATCAGGAGAAAATGGACGAGTTGCGCGGACGCCAGATCGATACCGTCCGCTACCTCGACACCGAGGTCTTCCCCAAGCTCTACGACATGGTCCCGGACAACACCTGGATCATCGTCACCGCCGACCACGGCGAGCTCTTCGGCGAGAAGGGCTACTTCGGCCACGGTCCAATCATGCACGAGAAATGCTTTGAGGTGCCTTACCTCGAAGGAAAGATCCGCTAGGCCGCTGGCCTGGTTATCCCCTTACCGATTCGATTTCACAGCTCGCCTTTCGGCAGCCTTATCCCCCCTATAGTTTCATGTCCAACAACGGTTTTATTCTCTGGTTCACCGGCCTCTCCGGCTCCGGCAAGTCCACCCTCGCTGAGTTCCTTACCCCGACACTGCTCGAACGCGGTGTCAAAATCGAGGTGCTTGACGGCGATGTCGTGCGCACGAACCTCTCCAAGGGTCTTGGCTTCAGCAAGGAAGACCGTGACACCAACATCCGTCGTATCGGTTTCGTGGCCAACCTCTTGGCGCGCAACGGTTGTGGCGCGATCACCGCGGCCATCTCGCCCTACACCGCCATCCGTGACGAATGCCGCGCCATGTGCGAGGGCCAATTCGTTGAGGTTTACGTCGAGGCACCTCTGGAGGTCGTGGAAGAGCGCGACACCAAGGGTCTCTACAAGAAAGCGCGCTCCGGTGAGATCAAGAACTTCACCGGCGTGAGCGATCCCTACGAGGCTCCCGAGAACGCCGAGGTCACGGTCCACACGGGCTCGGAGTCCATCGAGGACTCTGCCAATCGCATCCTCGACTACCTCGTCGAGCAGGGCCTCGTGCCCGCGGCCACTGCAGACACGCAGGCCTAAGGTCCTACCGATTGTGAGTACGAGGGGCGGTCCGCCGATCAGGCGGGCCGCCCCTTTGTTGTAGAGCGGCTAGTGTTCCCGCTCAGCTAGCTCCAGGGGGATGTCTACGGTGCCCACCTGCGGCACGGTGATCACCGTGGACAGCGTTGGGTAGAAGGGGACGCCCTCAACCGCGATCTGGTAGCGTCCGGGTTTGGTGACGGTGAAGTAGTC
Source organism: Planctomycetota bacterium (assembly GCA_012959525.1). GTDB lineage: Bacteria > Planctomycetota > UBA1135 > UBA1135. Next base: position 9,839 of record DUDB01000051.1, on the reverse strand, counting down.
CCAGTACACGACGTCCAACTTCCCATCCCCGTCTAGGTGGTTCAGCCTGAGCTTGGAGTCCAGGAGACTCACAGCCACCTGCGCGTTGTCGTCCCAGAACAACGGCTGGATCCGGATGCTCCGTTCCAGCTCGTAGGTCAACTCCAGGCCTTCTGGAGGGAGGGTCAGGGTGTCCTCGACTTGTGCGTAACCCTCGCATGACAGGCTAAGAGAGAGCTCTCCCGCTGGAAGAGTCAGGATGTGTGTGCCCGAGGCGCGCTCGTGGGTGATGTCCAGATAGAAGTAGGAATGCTCGAGCGGCGGTCCGTCATAGCCCGTGTGGATAATGGGTTGCAGCAAAGCAAATCCCTCAAGCTTGTCCACTATGCGCAGGCGCAGTTGAACGGGGTCGGGGATCACCAGTTCAACACCGTGGGCCCCTTGAAGGCCCACCTCGAAATACACACAGGTTGAAGACGCCCTTGTGATGGCTTGCCAGGTTCCAGGGCACTCCAGTTCGGTGGCCCAATGGTAGAGCCCTGGCGCGTGGGGGTCCTGGATCAGGTCCTTGGCATAGACGGTGCGTGCGCTTTCGGCTCGCTCCGTGCCTGTCGGGTCGAAGACGAACTCAATCGAGAGGCCGTTTTCTACCCAGTGGCGTGCGCTCCGCACAGTACCTGTGCAGGGGAGTGGGCCAAAGGATATCGCGCCAGGGGTGGGTCGGAGCTCGGCTTGGCTGGTTGCACCGGGCGCGATCGTGACACGCGCCGAGCAGAGGGTGCGAGTGCTCATGACTCGATGCTCTTCTTCCAAGCCGACCACGAAGGAGCCCGCGGGGAGGGCTTCCCAATGGCAGGTCATGCTCTCATCGGGTGCACCGTAGGACAGAATGGGTCCCCCCTCTTCCCGCCGCAATGTCATGAAGCTGTACACGCCGCGGAAGAGAGCTCCCTCCCCGTCCAGGACCCGGACGGTGAGTCCGCCAGCGGCTACCAGTGGAACCCGATACTCGCCCCCAAAGGTGAAGTTCACATCAACGCGCGTCCATGCATAGCCCTCGGCGCGGACCCAATAGGAGTGCAGGTGGAGATCCTGATCATCCTCACTGCGTTCCACGAGAACGGGTGAGACCCCGTTCTCCACGACGAAGTCCAGATTCTCGTCCGAGGTTGCAGTGGCGTCGGGGTGGATCAGACTGTCACCATCGAAGTTCTGCAGGATGGCGACCTCCACTCCGGACAGTTGTTCGCCGCTAGCTCCGTCGACTACGTGAAACGTTGCACCCCGGCTCTCTAGAGCGACGAGATCAAGGCGTAGATCGGCTAGTGGTCCAGTCAAGATCGCGCCCCTTCGAACGGACGCGTTGCAGTCATCGAGCTCGAAGTCGGCAAACCAGAACTCATCAGGGGCGTGAATCATGAATTCGAACTGCCCGTTCAGGATTCCAACGCTTGTCCACTCGCGTTGGCCCTCACGGCGAGAGAGGAATCGAAACCGACCATTGACCTGCGTCTGCTTGTGCCCATTCGCGTCAATCAGGACGCAGGTGCCCTGTACCACCGGAATCTGCAACGGCTGTGCCGCTTGACCATCTGCGGCGTGCACGGTGATTGCCGGAACATCATTCAGTTGGCTACGTAGAGCGTTTTTCGCGTCAGCTTCAGGCCCCAAGAGAATGGGCCTCTCGTCCTGGCGAGCCTGGGACTGCTCTGCCCTGGGGCTGAAGGTGCGGGCGTGCGGTGTTGAAAACAACCAGACCATCGCCGCGACGAATAGAGCGGCGGCATAGGCCAGAGATAACAGGGGAGAACGCTTCGACATGGACAACCAGGGTGCGAGAAGGGGTCATAGCCCCCTGCTCGTGGAATCCTAGATCCGAACCACAACCCTTCCGCGAGCGGCAACCCTGTCCCCGGGGGCGTCCCCCCGGTCCGCCGGTCTCAGGTGCGTGAGGCTTGGAAGATGCTCTCGATGGAGTTGTTCAACATGTCGTTGAACTCCTCTTCCGACTGCTGGGCTTTCAATCCCTCGCTGAGGGCGCGTGAGAAACTGGCGACCATACCGTTGTTGCGCGACAGGCTGCTGTTGGCCTCTTCCCTCGTGTAGCCGCCCGAGAGCGCCACCACCCTGAGGGTATTGGGGTGGTTCACGCACTCGGCGTAGAAGTTGTCCTCTTCCGGAAGAGTCAGCTTGAGCATGACCCGCTGACCTTCAGCGAGGCTGTTCAACTGCTCCAACATGGCCGCCTTGAGCAGGACCTCTGCTTCGGCTTTTTCGGGGGAGTGGATGTCGACCTCCGGCTCGATGATGGGGATCAAACCCGCTGCCAGAATCTGGCGCCCTACGTCGAACTGCTGGTCGACGACGGCCTTTACACCAGCAGGGTTGGCCATCTTGATGACCGACCGCATCTTGGTTCCGAACACGCCGCAGCCTTTCGCCTTCTCCAGAAGGGCGTCCAAGTTGGGATTCGGATTCATGATCTGCGCCCCGTCTGTTTCTTCTGCGAGGCCCTTGTCCACCTTGAGGAAGGGCACAACCTGTTTCTCATTCCAGAGGTAATGCGCGCTGCCCATTCCGTCGATCTCACGGTCCATGGTGTTCTCAAACAGAATCGCACCCAGGATGCGATTCCCTCCGAAGCTGGGGCTGGTGACGATGCGAGACCGCATGGCGTGGACCGTGTCGAACATCTCCTCGTCACCTGAGTAGGCGCTCTCATCGACCCCGTACAGGCCCAGGGCCTTGGGCGTACTGCCGCCACTTTGGTCGAGGGCCGCGATGAATCCATCCTGGGTCTGAATCTTGTTGAGTTGTTGTTCTGTGGTCATGGCAACTGGCGTTGTGGCAGGGACAGGGGGGGGGGCTGGTTGGGGCTGGAATTCTCTCCCAATCAGTAGAGTGGATCAACCAACAGGACGGGATAGAAGGCGTCTCAGGCAAATCGGCGCTCAGTCTGAATCGTCGGCGTACCCCAGGTCTCGCAGCAGTTGGCGGGTTTCCTCGGAACGGCCATCGGTTTGGGGTGTGGCTTCTTCTGGCTGGAAGCGCTGCTCCAGGGATTGCTTGGACAACTCAAGCAGGGACTCGAACCGCTGACCGTTCTTGACCAGACGTTTGCCCAGGACCAGATTTGTACCCTCCAGCGGGTCGACTGCGAGGTTGTATAGATAGTTGCGATTGTCTTCGGTTCTCTGGACGAGCTTCCAAGGCCATTGGATCATCGTATCGAAGCCGGGGCGTTCGGCGAAGAGCGGCTCCCCTTCAGGGCGTCCTTCCAGAAGCGAGAACCCTGGTAGGCGCTCATCCGAAGACAGCCCCAGTGCTGTCAACAGGGTTGGCAAGAGGTCTACGTGACTGACGGGTTCAGAGACGTGTTCTCCCCCGAGGTGTCCACCGGGAAAGCGCACAAGGAAGGGCACTACCAGGCCTTCCTCGAAAACTCCACCATGCCCGCCATAGGTGTTGGTGCGCTGATGCAGACCCTCACCGTGGTCGGAGGTCACGACGAACAAGCTGTCTTCGAACAATCCCCGTGCGCGGAAGTCCTCGATCCACTCTCCGAGCTTCGTGTCCACGTAGCGGATCCCGCCGTCGTACATCCCCACGATGGCCTCGTGCTGGCTGGGGTTCACCGCGCTTCCATCCTTCTTCCAGATCCAGCGCGCCTTCATCCCTGCGATCTGCTCGTGTGCGTCTTTCACAAACCACTGATCGAAAGGTGCGGGAGGCTCGTAGAGGGCTTCCTGCTCCCGGACCAGTGCGACGTTGTGCACGTCGAACAGGTGTATGAAGCAGAACAGGGGCTTGTCCTTGGGTGCCTTGTCCAGCGCGGCGAAGAGGTGCTGTTCGGCGATTTCGGCGGTGCGGTGAGACTCATAGTGGTCGTACCCGCGTCCAAACCCGTAATTCGGATCCAGCCAGCCGGGGAAGTGAAAACCCATCGTGTAGTAGCCGACTTCACGCAGGCGTTCCGCCAGGGTCGGGACCTGCTCCGATAGAACGCTACGGGGTGTGAGAACACCGTGTTGCCGGGGGTAAAGGCCCGTCAGCATGCTCATGTGGGCGATGAGGGTGTAGCTGGCGGTGGTGTAGGCTCGCTCAAACACCATGCTTGACCGCGCTAGCTCGTCAATGACGGGGGTGGTGTCCCGCTCGTACCCGTAGAGCCCCACATGATCCTGCCTGAGCGTGTCGATCGAGATCAGAAAAATGTGCGGGCGGGGAGCCGGCTCCTGTGTTGGCTCGACACTTGTTCCGCAGGCCCCCAGGAGGAGCGCGACACTCGCAGATCCGCTCCAATTACCTCGTACGACCATGGCCCTCATGTTGCCCGGTCGAACGGCGGGGAGCGAACGTCCACTCGGACTTTCCCGCACCAAATCTTCGCACTGCCCCCATCGTGGACACGCGACACCCACTAGGGTGTGCAGCCCCATGGACTCCGTACCCCACATCGGCGAGATCTTCGCTCTGCTCTCGCCCATGGCCTGGGCCGTCGCGGTGATCCTCTTCCGCGTGGCGGGCCGCAGCGTGCCGCCCCTCGCGCTCAATCTGACCAAGAACTGTGTGGCCTGGCCGCTCTTCGCCCTGACCTACTACGCCCTGGGGGCAAGTGCACCGGACACGGTCACGCGCTCCGACCTGATTCTCCTCATCGCCAGCGGCGTCTTGGGCATCGCCGTGGCGGACACTCTGTTCTTCATGTGCCTCAATCGGCTGGGTGCCAGCCGTCAGGCGATCGTCAACACGGCCTACAGCCCACCGATCATATTGCTCAGCGTCCTCTTTCTGGGCGAGCGCCTGAGTGCGACGCAGGTCGTGGGCGTGTGCCTGATCCTGATGGCGGTCCTGACCGTCGGGCGGGAGAGCTCCGGTACGCCTGGGGAGGCGCGGGGCAAGCGGCTCAGCGGCGTACTCTTCGGTATCGGGGCCTGCGTTGCACAGGCCATTTCGGTCGTGATGATCAAGCCGCGCATGGGGGAGTGGCCCGTGCTCTGGATGACGTGTTGGCGGATGGCGGGAGGGGTGGGGGCGGCGCTGCTCCTGTGGCCGCTGGTGCCCAAGGCCCAACGTAATCTGGCGGCGCTGGCTGACCGGAAGTGTTGGCCCACGGTTCTCGCAGGAACCCTGATCGGGACCTACGTCTCATTACTCCTGTGGATGGGGGGCTTCAAGTACACCCAGGCCTCGGTGGCTTCAGCTCTGAACCAGACCGCCAGCCTGTTCACCTTCATCCTCGCCGTGTGGATCCTGCGTGAACCCGTCACCCGGCGTGCCCTGACGGGACTCGCTTTGGGTCTGCTGGGAGTGATTATCATGGGCGTTGGGAGCATCTGAACACCTGCCCCAGGACGGGGTGACCGCAAAGGTTGAGATCACGGGCGATTCCTCGATCTGCAGCGCCATGGGGGCAAGGGGTTCACAGGGTCTCCGCACGGTGGAGTAGGCCTAGGCCGAGACAGATCCGAACTCCTCTTCTCCCCGCCCCCGTCCCTGTAGCGATTTGCACCTCTTCTCTTTCAGTACGGGAGTTGGGGCTGGGGCGGTAGGTCTTCATCGAGCGTCTGGCCGCCATTGATCGCAATGCTCGAGCCGAAATAGTCATGACTCCGCCATCACTAACAGTCACCTTGCCTACTTGGACTTGAGCGGAGCTGCTCGCGGCGAGGACCACATCCGCAAAAAAAGCGGGTACGGATAGAAGATCGTCTTGTACTGATTGGCGATGCGCAGCTTCATGCCATCCACCTTTCGCCTACGCACCCGATCTCAATTTGAGACCGTCGCCGCAAGCGGAGACAAGGGATGCCGCATAGCGTGGGTACTGCCCCATCCGAGTAGGCGACAGATCGTCAACGCGGGCCCACAAAAAACTCAGTCTCCCCGTCAAGGAACGCCGAGGGGTAGAATCGCTCGTCGGTCTGGGCGTTCCGCCCATTCGGGGCCCTAATTAATCCTCTACTCCCCAGCTACAGCAATCTCCTCCATGCGCGAAATCAATTCAAAAGCAGTGCTCCTCCCCCTCATTACGGCCATCCTCGTTTCCGTCACGACCGGACAGGATGTGCTCCACACCTTCATTGGCGACCAAGCAGGGGACGCATTCGGCGAGGCTCTATCGACGACCCTGGACATGGATGGGGACGGTCTTCCGGAACTCATCATCGGAGCCTTCGGTGCCGATTCCAGCACGGCAAATACTGGAAGCGTGCGGGTGGTCTCACCGAACACTGGGGCGGTGCTCCTGAATCTCGGAGGAATGGCAAACGGCGACCGCTACGGGGCCGCCGTCGCCGGCTTGGGTGATGTCGACGGTGACTCGATCGGGGACCTGGCGATTGGCGCCCCCTTCAATGACACCAACGGGAGCGACGCGGGCCTGGTGGAAGTACGATCCGGTGCCACCGGCGCCCTCTTGTTCGTCCTCTTAGGGGCGCAGAAGGACAACGAGTTCGGCGCGTCAGTCGCACGCATCGGTGATCTGAACGGAGACGGAGTGTCCGAGCTCGCCGCAGGCGCTCCAAACGCCGTTGTCAAGGGGAAGCAGCGCGGGTTGGTGCGGGTCCACTCGGGTGTGGACGGCGCACTGCTCTTCGTCTTCGTGGGCAAGGACGATGACGATCGCTTCGGAGAGGCTCTGGCCGGCGTCGGGGATATGGACGGGGATGGAGTCTGTGACATCGCGGTTGGGGCCCCCTCTGAAGACGGAGACGACAAACGCTCTGGCGTGGTACATGTCTTCTCGGGCGCAGACGGCGGCTCAATTTTCGAATTCCGGGGGGTGGAATCCAACGAAGCCTTCGGCGGCGCCGTGGCTTGGGCGGGTGATCTGGACGGCGATGGCATTGCCGAGCTGCTCGTCGGAGCGAACAGTGCCACGGGTCCTGCGGGGGAAGGAGCAGCCGGTCGCGTCCGGGTGTTCCGCGGCGGCACGGGAGACCTCATGTTCGAGTTCTACGGCCCAGACGCAGGGGACCACTTCGGGCGATCCGTTGCGTGTGGGGAGGACGTTGACGGAGACGGAGTTTCCGATCTGCTCGTGGGGGCCGACCAAGACGATACGGGGGGGTCCGTGGCCGGCACGGCTTGGGTCTTCTCGGGATCGGACGGTACGAAGATCTTCGAGATCGTCGGCCCGAGCGGCTCCTACTTCGGGTCCACGGTGTCGGGCGTGGGAGACCTGGACGGCGACGGCCGAGCGGAGTTCATCATTGGGGCAAACCGTGGAGCAGGCAACCGAGGGTCCGTTGATGTCTTCACTCCCAGCAGTTGTTCCACCCCCGTGAATTTCTGCACGAGTTCTCCCAATTCGAGCGGGGCGGGGGCAACCATGGGCTGGTCGGGGACGACCAGCATTCAGACCAACGACTTCGTCCTGACCGCGGCGAATGCCGTCCCCGGGCAATTCGGCTTGTTCTTCTATGGGCCCAATCAGAAACAGGCGCCGCTGGGAGACGGGTTTCTGTGCATAAGCGGCTCCCTTTATAGGCTGCTTCCCGCGCTCCAGATAGACGCGGGCGGGAACGTGAGCCGCCTGCTCGATTTCGTCTCGTCTCCCGCCGGCGGTGGGTCCGGCGAAATCCTGGCGGGCTCCACCTGGAACTTCCAATTCTGGTACAGGGACCCCGCCATGGGAGGTGCAGGCTTCAACTTGACCGATGGTCTGTCCGTGACTTTCTGCCCCTGAGCGAAACCACGCCGAGTACGGAGTCGACACGGTGGACCTGCAGTCCGCTATCCTCGACGTATAGTGGCTCGAACCCCAAGATTGTGAGCGGTGGATAAGGGGCTCAGAGGCTCTCCGCACGGCGGGGTAGGCCTAGGCCGAGACCGATCCAAACACCTCATCCCCCTTGGGGCTCAGTTGCTGATTCAAGTGCCGGGACTTGCCCTCCCTCCCAGGGACTGCACAGACCTCCGCCCGCGCGCCACCCCGTGGCGATCTTCACGTGCCCCTTCAATACGCCCGTTCCGGCTGGGGCGGAGGCCTCGCCGGTATGGGGACCGGCAGCGTGCTTTCCAGCCCCAGGTGGATGAGGATCCTCGCGATCGCGCTGGCTTCGGTGATGGCGGCAATCCACCTGAGTCCTCGGCGTGCTGATACATCTGCCGGACAGAGGAGCCTATCCGGGGATCCCAGAGGTCGATAAAAAAGAGGATTAGCATGGGCGCTCAGTACCTCGCCATTGTCTCGCTTAAGACACCCTCCTCAAGCTCTAGAGGTTCAAGCGCGCGCCAAACCTGAGCGCGCTGCGCCGCTCGCCGTCCGCCAGGCGCACAGCGAGCCCAAAGCTCTCGCTGAGGTGGTAGATCGCACCTAAATCAAAGGCGGTGTCTGGGTCGTCATAGTTGTAATGAGTCAGCCCCAGCTCCAGCTCGACCGGCCCGAGGAGCCTCGTGCGGACGTGCGCGCCCAGCTGCAGCACCGTGCTTGACACCGCGCTGCCCCACGCCTCGTTCTCTTCGTCTATGAAGCCGAGGTCGAGGACGAGGTCTGTCTGCTTGAGGAGCGGGAGGTAATAACCGAAGCCGGCTTCGAGGACGTCGATGTCATCGCCCGGCGAGTCATCGTTCACCACAGAGCGAAACTCTCCCAAGAGGCGCAGGTGATTATCCACGCGTATCGAGCCAGAGAACCCAAAGCCAACCCAGTTGTCCCCAGCCCCGCTGTCGTCCCGGTTTAAGTAGAAGATGTCCGCGTACTCATAGCTGGGTACCGGCTCTTCGCCCGTTGAGCCAACAGAAGAGCTCGCACAGGCGGGCAACAGGACTATCGACAAGGACACGGCTGTCTTTGTCAGGAATTCGCGACGGGTGGAGTTGCGGTGGGTGCGGGTCATGAGGGGAGAGGGTCTGTGTGCGGGAACCGAGGTGAGAGCCTACTCCCCGGACTTCAATCTGCGGGTGGCGAATCTCGGATGGTCTGCCTAGCCTCGGGATCCTTCGTTCCAACCTTGACCCTATCTTGATCTCCTCTCCTTGGCTGCTAGCGCGAACACTTGCCCGCGGAGTACCCAGAATTTCAATTCAACGCCGAAGCCCGAAGGCTCCGACACTTCCACCTTCATATGCGCAACCTTCTCCTCTTGATGCTCTCTGGGGGATAAGGGGTTCAAAGGGTCTCCGCACGGCGGGGTAGGCCTAGGCCGAGACAGATCATGAGACATCTTCCCCTTGGGAAGGTGGTTTGGGCCTTTGTAGAGCCCCCTTGGTGCTCGGTTGCTGCGAAGGTGCGAGGCATGCTCCCGTACTTGTTACAGTTGGGGTTGCTGCCACCTCCCTGAACTCCCCTGCGTACATGAGAGTCTCTGCACATCCTCTCCGAATCGAACTGCTGCAGCGGATACGTCTGCTGGCGCTGCTAGTTGCCACGACCTGCCTGTTTGCGGCTTGCGGTGGCGGCGGTGGCGGCGGTGGCGGCGGTGGCGCACCGCCTCCCGGAG
>DUDB01000051.1:0-293 GCA_012959525.1 Planctomycetota bacterium | reverse complement strand
CGGTACCGGCTACGTCGAGATCTCAGGCGGGCTAGTCACGTGGACCGCGCACCTCGATGTGGGCCTCCAGGGTGGGATCCCTTACTACTACGTCGTCAGAGCAGAGGACACATCGGGGGATCTGTCTGCCAATTCCAGTGAAGTTGAGGCGACACCGACAGGTGGTGGCGGGGATGGGAACCCTCCTGCAGGCCCAACAGGTCTCGACGCCATCGCCGGGGATTCTGCGGTTGCTCTCACCTGGGATGCCAACGCGGAGTCCGATCTGGCTGGCTATCGCGTCTATCGATCCA
>DUDB01000050.1 GCA_012959525.1 Planctomycetota bacterium | reverse complement strand
CTCCCCCATGAATATCTCCATCACCGGAGCCACCGGCTTCATCGGTAGCTACCTGCTGCGCACCCTCGCCGGAGCGGGTCACAGCGTGCGTGCCCTGGCTCGGCCGGGCCGCGAGGAGGCGGTCGAGCGACCGCAAGGGACCGACGTGGAGGTCTTCACGGGAGACCTGACCGATCCGGAGTCCCTGCGCGGATTTCTGCGCGATGCGGACTACCTCCTGCACCTTGCCAGCGCCCACGACCATTTCACCGAAGAGGAAATGCAGAAGGTCAACGTGGCGGGCACCGAGATTCTGATTGAGGAAGCCCAGAACACCGCCGCTAAGGATTTCCAATTCATCGTGGTGTCTTCCGCGGTGATCGGGATGCCGGTCTACAGCTACTATCGCGACAGCAAGCGCGTACAGGAGAAGATCATTCGCGGGTCAGGCCTCAAGTGGGCTTCGTTCCGCCCAACCTTGGTCTACGGGGTCGGCGATATGCGTCATACCGCCCCGCTTCTCCGCAAGTGTGGAGCGCGGAAGGGCACCTACTGGGTCAAGCACGAAGGCCTATCCAAGCTCAACCCGGTCCACGTGGACGATCTCGTGGATGTCATCATGCGGTTCTTCGACTATGACCGCGCGAAGGAAGTGGACTGCATCTACGAGATCGCGGGCCCAACAGGCATCCCCTTCAATGAGTTCGTGGACCTGACCATCGCCGCCACCGGAGGTGGGGTGAAGCGTCGCAACATCCGACGCAAGTGGATCGAACGCGCCATTTTCATCAAAGGTCTATTCATGGACGTCACGCGTGAGCGACGCGGCGCGGGGTATTTCTCCTTGCACCACGAGCACGACATCCGTGCGGCAGTCGTGGAACTGGGATGGCAACCGCGCCCTTTCGCCGAGGGAATCGCGGAGGTGGCGGCAGGAGATTGGTGGCGCGAGACTTCTGGCACCGGTGAGGCAGCACGACTGGGAACCGGCGGCGTCTAGTCGACTATCGGGCCGCCTAGCATGCCTGCTGGGAAGGCTGGCAAGTCCGACTGCTACGGCCGCAAGGGCATGGCCCGCCACGGATCCCCTCTCCTGACCTCGTGGCGCTCCTCAGCGGACCTTCTTGCCGGTCATCACGAGGCCCTCGAGGGGGATCGAGTAGATGAAGGCCGAGACGCCGGTGGCGAGGAGGCGGGCGTCATTGCCGTAGCCGTTGTTGTCGCGGTTGGGCTGGTAGGCGAAGGTGCCGTCGGGGCACTCGGCTAGGAGGAACCACCAGCGGTTGGCCTCCATCAGGGTCTCGAAGGATTTCTTGTCGATGGAGGCGCCGAGCGCCCCGTAGGCCATCCCCATCAGGGGGGAGGCATGGGTGTCGGGGAAACTCTGAGGCTGCTCCCCCATCAGCTTGGCGTGGCGCAGGGCGTGCTTTCTGTGCTCGCGGTGGGGACTCATCCAGTGGGCGATGGCCGAGGTGCCCGTGCGCCCCATGTCGGCCCAGTTGCGGTCGCCTGCAACCGAGTCCCCGTACCATTGGTAGCCGTTTCTGCCAGTACCGCGCTGGAGGAAGTCGTAGGCGGCGAGGTGGCGCTCCTCGTCGATCTCGATGCCGCAGCGGTCCATGAGGGCAAAGGCCAGGGCTCCCTGGGCGGTGAGCATCGCGATCGGACCGTAGCCCTCGAAGCCAGGGTTGTGGCCCCAACCGCCGTGCTGCTGCTCAGCTTTCTTGGGGTAGGCGTCCGGGTGAGACTCGCGCACCTTGGGGTTGACCTGGGACAGCTTGAGGTATTGCGTGCTGCAGAGGAACTCGTAGATCTCCTGCAACTCGTCGAGCACCCAGCGGTCCTTGGTCGCGAGGTACCACTCGCTCAGGACCACGGCGGCGGCCATGTACTTCCAGTTGACCAGGCCGGAGGTGTCCTTGGTGGAGGTGTTCTTGGCGTGATAGCGAGCGCTGCGCTCGACCTCGTCCCGGTACTCGCGCCTACCGCTGGCGAGCAGCGTGAGGGGGATGAAGGTGTCGTGGATTGCGTTGCCCCAGGAACCGTTGTCGCCCTGCTGCTCGGCCAGGTGCTCCCAGAGCCGCTCGCGGATCTCCTCGGTGCGGTCGCAGTCGAAGGGGAACGACTTCTCATAGGGCTCGATGCGTGCGGACAGCTTGAGCTTCACGTCCACGCGCTTCCCGTCACGGTCGAGCTGTAGCCGAAGCTCGCGCTTCTTGGTGTCGCAGGCTCGCTCGAGTGCCTCGGCGAAGTCCGCGATCGGCCCGTCGGGACCGAACTTGTCCATCCCGTAGCCGTTGCGGTGCGGCGTCTCGAACCGGAGGCCTCGAGCGCCGACGATGCGGTCTCCGATGCGGACCTTGCGCGTGGCCGGAGTGCCCTCGAATACATGGCCCACGATCAAGTGCGTGGGGTGCTCGTCCTCGAGCTTCACACGAATGCCCGTGACCCCGAGGTTGTAGAGCCAGCCCTCGACCTCCGCATCGGGACCCTTGCGCGCCTGCTGCTTCCAGGGTCGGCCGTTGGGGAAGTGGTGGACCTGGGCGCTCGCAGGCGACGCCGCGGCGATGGCGAGGGTCAGGAGGAGGAGGTGCTGCATGGACCTAGAGGCTATCCGTCGCGGCGGACCGCGCGCAACGTTCTGAACCACTTGCCACCTGCCCCCACCCTGCAGGCGGCCCTAATCCTCGGGGCGGAAGGCCAGGGTGTAGTAGGCGCGAGGATGGAGCACGGGCGCTCCGCTGGCACTGCGCACCCCATCGAGGTGCAGCTCATGGAGCCAGCCCGCACGCAGGCCCTCCACCATCAACTCCACGGAGCGACCGTCATCGCCCAGAGTGCACGAGGTGATGCTCAGGGTCTCGTTCTCCACCTCAGGGCTGCCGTAGGTTGAGTGCAGGATGTAGGTGAAGCTCGACAGGTCGTAAGACTCGGGGTCCAGCGCAGACTCGGGATCCACAGCCTCCGTGAATGTGAGGTGGAACCCCTGGGGCCGCGCGCTCATCTCCAGCAACTCAAAGGGCATCTCGCCGGTCCATACCACGCGTTCCAGCCCGAAGCCCCGGCCATTGGTGCCGAGGGACGGCCAGCCGCGGTCCGTACCGCCCATGATGAGGGAGCCGTCGGGAGCCCACTGCAGACGAAGGGCTCCGGTGCCCAGACGACGCCTGAAGGGGTAGCAGGCCCCCTGCCAGTGACCCTGGACCTTCTCCAAGCTGACCCGCATGACTGAAGCCTCGTACTGGTCGGTGACAAACACCTGCCCAGCGAATGGGCCGAAGGCACCCTCGGTGGTGTCCCAGACAAAGCCCGCCGGAGCGCGCCCCATCTTGTCCCGTGGGAACCAAACCGACGGCATCTGGAAGCTCGGCACCTGCTTGGACACCTCAGGCATGAGCACCCGGTTGGGTATCTCGCCGGGGTGCTCATAGGGCCACAGGTCTTGCTCACACGAGCCGATCCCATGGGGGTGCCCCTGGAACGACCCCGGCTTGAGCCAGGACAGCTTGCTCGCCCCGCACCACTCGCCCTGGTTGTCGGTGTAGAACACGTCGCCCCAGGGACTGGCTTGGACCCCGGAAGGCGAGCGCAGGCCACAGACCGTGGGGATCATCTCGCCCTCGGGGGTGATTCGCATGGCGAATCCACGCCACGGAACGGCTCCGAAAGGCTGATCCCCAAAGGGCTTGTTGGTGGTGATCCAGAAGTTGCCCTCAGGTCCCAGAGTGGGTCCGAAGTTGTACTCGTGATAGTTACCACTCACGCGCCAGGTGTCGCAGATGGTCTCGAACTCGTCGGCGCGATCGTCCCCGTCCACGTCGCGCATGCGGGTCAACTCCCCGCGCTGGGCCAGGTAGATCCAATCGCCCTGGCGCAGCAGGCCCAAGGGCTCTTGCAAGCCCTCGGCGAACTTGTGGAAGAGCACGTGCTCGGCGGGATCGTCGTAGGCGTTCTCCACCACGAACACCTCGCCCCTCCGGTTACACACCAGAGGACGCCCGTCTTCCAACAGGGTTATGCCGCTCACCTCCAAGACCAATGCTTCGGGAATCGGCAGGGGCACGATGCGGTAGTAGTCATCCTCGGTGGGGTCTTGGCCAATCAGCCCCGAGCCGAGAGTTAAAGCAGACAGCAGAATTACGTTCACCAGATCACCTCTACACGGAAGTGCGATTTCCACGGGCGCGCTCCGCGCCCCTCTCTTTCCCAATGCACGGGCAGGCGCAACTCCACGCCCCGGCCCACCAGGGCCGTCGGGGTCACATCACCCGTTGCATCCTGAACGCGCAGTTGCAGGGGCGGGTCCATCGTCTTGAAGTGACGCAGGCCGTCTTCCTCCGGCGCAGGCATGGTCCAATCTTCCCCGCCCTCATCCCAGTGGAAGACGCGCAGAACAAGGTCCGGCACCGGATATGCCGCACTCAACTGCAGCTCTCGGGCCAGGCCCCCCTCCCATGGCATGGGCTGATCCTCCAGACGGATCCCCTTCCAGCTTGATAGCAAAGTGGGTTGCCCCTGTGAGTCCATGCGGCGGCCGCCGAAGGCCCAGGCCAGATCCGGCCAGGGATCGCCCAAGCCCTCCAGGGCCGCCAGGGGCGCACCTTCCGGCCAGTCCAGGGTGTCTGCCGAGGGAGGCGATTCCAGCGCACCCGCACGGCCCTGCCAGGTGCCGCGCGTGTTGAAGAACCGTCCGCGCCAAGAGGAGTCCAGGCGAGCGGCCTGCATGTCGTAGGCGTAGTGCACCCACTCCGGGAAACCCACGGCCAGGGTGCGCGGGCTGACGTCCTTCATGAAGACGCCGACACACAGGGGGCGATCGTCGGGAATGAGTTCATAGGCCACCTCGGGACTGTTGAGGCCGCGCGGGGGCATCATGTTGTCGCCCTCCGTGAGGAACGCCCAGAGTGCCTCGACCTGTCGCTCTGGGTCCTTGTCCAGAACGTCCACCGGGCTCTCCCCATCCAACCAGAAGGCGGGCATGCGTGTGTCCATGCCCGTAGATGTGGGATCTAGTAGGAGCTGTCGGAACCAGTCGTACTGCAGGTGCTCGGTCATGCCGAACAGGTTGACGGAGGTCACGCCCAAGGAGGGTACGCCGCCGAAGGGGTGACATTGGATGCAGCCCAGCCCCCCGATGCCCGCCAGCTTGTGCCCGGCTTGGATCAGGCTGGGGCTGGCAGCCAGGGGCTGGGCGCGTCCAGCAACCTCGGCCCCATCGGCGTCCCGCAAAAGGTCCACCAGGTCCCCGACGTTGCCCGAACCGAAGTAGGGCATGCGGGTCTCCAGGTACGGGCGCACCCGGGCACCGGGCGAGGGTCCGTTGAGGTCTTCCAGCAGCACGCTCTGCAGCCAAGACCCGTTCAGCTTGGAGCCCACGCCGGTGAGGGGGGGCGGGAAGCGGCCTTCGTCACCCAACTCCGCGTTCTCGTCTCCAGCGAAGTAGTCCGCGCCGTCGGGATGGGGTCCGCCGATCTCCGACCGGCGATGACAGGCATAACAGTTGAGGCGCTGCATGCGCCGGGCCACCTGATCCGAGCTGGAGAGGGGCGTTGCCAGATCAGCCAGGGAGGCCAAGGTCTCCAGCACGGCGGTTCGGTCCGCGGGCTCGTCGAAGACGATGCGTGTGGGGCCACCGTCGGTCGTGGCGGTCAGGCAACCGCTGGGCTGCCCTGGATCCAGGTCGACAAGGGCCGGGGCATCTCCGTGCCGGGCCTGCCCCTCAAGCGACGGATCCGGCAGTCCGCTCCTGAACGAATCGCGGCTCATATCCACCCCCGTCACCCCCGTGTCGTGGCAGGCCACGCAACCCAGGTCGACAAAGCGCGCACGGCCAGCGGCGATAACTTCGGGGGTGGGATCTCCAGTGCCTTCACTGCCCGGGAACCGCAAGGCGATGTGGCTCAGAGCCTCTGCCGGAATCGGACCGAACTCAGCCCCGGGGGCTTGCCACTGGACCTTCAATTCCTCGCCCCCTCCGTGTTCAAACATGGACACACGAATGGAATGGGCACCCGCTTTCAGGTCCACACCACCCGTGACGCGCCGGGAGCCGTGGACGCCCCCATTGTCCACGACCATCTGCCCATCCAACTCCAACCAGGAGCCATCGTCCGAGGTCAGGGCAAAGGACCAGTGCCCGGCCTCGGGGATCTCCAGGGTGCCACTGAAGCGCAGGCCGAAGTCGTCATTGCGCTTGCGCACGCTTATGTCGAAGTCCGGAGCACTCCCGGCGGCCACGGGACCGACCCCGGGCCAATCCGGATTGCCCGCATCCAGACGCGCCTCGAAATACTCGTAGCGCAGGCCCGGCGAGGACTCTCCCTCGTCCAGGGGCATGACCTGCTCGCGCAGGAGGTACTTGGCTAGCGCCATGGCCTCCTCCCCGGAGAGGCCCAGGTCGGGCATGTTTCCCGCGGGCCGTACGGCCAAGGGATCTTCGAGGAAAGCCGCCAGACCAGCCACGTTGTACTTCCCTGCAAGCCACGTGGGATCGATCACCAGATCGGGGTGTGGAAGGGTCCCGGGGCGCAGCAGGATCTCATCATCCACGGCCTGGAGCACGCCGGACTCGTCCACGCCCGCTTCGGGGTCCTCCCCTGCATCCTCCGCCAGAAGCTCCAGCAGGGTCCAGTCCAGGTCGTACAGGTCATCCTGTGGCCTGTGGCAGGCCACGCATCCCACCCCATGGAACAGCTGCCGGCCACGCTCGAGCTCCCCCACCAGGGCGGGAGTGCCCTCAGAAGGATGCTCACCCAGGGTACCGAGGAAGGCGATCAACTCTCCAACCGCCAGGTCACGCTCCTCCTCGGAGAAGGCCGTGAAGAGGTTGGGCATCCGGTTGCGCGGGTGCAGTTTGTCCGGGTGGGCCAAGAACTTGCGCAGGTGATCGGGCCGTAGCCGACCGCCCACGGCGATCAGATCGGGTGCTTCGATGGGCAGCACCCTGGGGAACACAGCCGCGGGAACCGTGTGGCAGGCGCTGCAATGGAATTCACTCAGCAGCCTCTCGCCCCGAGGCAGGGGTTCGTGAAAGTCCCCGGAATCCGATTGCAGAGCGCGGGCCGGCTCGCTGGCCAGCGCCATGAACGCGAGCAAGCCAAGCGCCACCCAGCGGCAGCAGCCGGGAACGTCACCCAAAGCCCAGATCCTCGTCCGTTCTATTGGTCGTCTCCTCGAAGCTTGACCAGCACGTCCTGGTCCTCAATGGTGCTGATGTCCTGAACGGTCTCCACTCCGGCGGCGATGTCCCGCAGGAGGCGGCGCATGATCTTGCCACTGCGCGTCTTGGGCAGGGCATCCGTGAGGCGGATCTCTGCTGGCCGCGCCAGCTTGCCGATCTCGGCGGCGACATGCTCTTGTAGGGCCTGCTTCAACTCCTCACTGGTGCCGACGCCCTTGCCCGGGGTAACGAAGGCCACGATGGCCTGACCCGTGAGGTCGTCGGGCCGGCCGACGACGGCGGCCTCCACCACAGACTCGTGGGCCACGAGTGCGCTCTCGACCTCCATGGTGGAGAGGCGGTGGCCGGAGACGTTGATCACGTCGTCCACCCGGCCCAGGATCCAAAAGCACCCATCCTCATCCACGCGCGCTCCATCCCCGGGGAAGTAGACGCCGGGCCACTTCGACCAGTAGGTCTCTTCGAAGCGCTCCGCGTCCCCCCAGATACCGCGCAACATGGAGGGCCAGGGCTTGCGGATGGCGAGCAGACCCCCGGCGTTGGTCGGCAGGCGATTGCCGTCCTCATCCAGGATGGCCGCATCCACACCGAAGAAGGGGCGCGTGCAGGAGCCGGGCTTGGTCGCGGTCACTCCGGGCAGGGGCGTGAGCATGATCCCACCCGTTTCCGTCTGCCACCAGGTGTCCACGATCGGGCAGCGCTCGCCTCCGATGGTGCGTCGGTACCACATCCAGGCCTCGGGGTTGATGGGCTCCCCCACGCTGCCCAGGAGGCGCAGGCTGCTGAGATCGTGCCCCTCGACGTGCTCGTCGCCCCACTTCATGAAGGCTCGAATGGCCGTGGGCGCCGTGTAGAACACGCTCACCTTGTATTTGGCGCAGATCTCCCAGAAGCGACCCTCGTGGGGTGCGTTGGGGGCCCCCTCGTACATGACCTGGGTGGCCCCGTTGGCCATGGGTCCGTAGACGATGTAGCTGTGCCCGGTGATCCAGCCCACGTCCGCCGTACACCAGAACACGTCGTCGTCCTTCAGGTCGAACACGTAGCGCGCGCTCAGGTAGGCGCCCACCATGTAGCCGCCCGTGCTGTGCATGATGCCCTTGGGCTTGCCCGTGGAACCGGAGGTATAGAGCAGAAACAGGATGTCCTCGGAGTCCATCGGCTCGGGTGCGCATTCTTCCGAGGCGCCTTCCATGGCCTCGTGGAACCACACATCCCGGCCCTCCTGCCAGGCAACCTCATTCTCGGTGCGACGTACGGTCAACACCGTGTGCACCTCGGGCCGGCCCTCCAGGGCCAGGTCCACTTCGCGCTTGAGCGGTAGAACCTTCCCACGCCGCCAAGCTCCATCGGCGGTGATCACGGCCTGACACTGCCCGTCGTCGATGCGGTCGGCCAAGGCCTGGGCGCTGAAGCCGCCGAAGACCACGGAGTGGATGGCCCCCAGCCGGGCGCAAGCCAGTACGGCCATGGCCAGCTCGGGAATCATGGGCATGTAGATGGCCACGCGGTCGCCCTTGGAGACGCCCCGCTCACGCAAGACGTTGGCCAGCCGACAGACATCCCGGTGCAGCTCGGCGTAGGTCAAGCTGCGGGAGTCCCCGGGCTCGCCCTCCCAGAGCAGAGCCACCTTGTCCCCATTGTGCTCAAGGTGCTGGTCGAGGCACACGGCGCTGGCGTTCAGCTGCCCGCCACCGAACCAGCGCGCCCGACCGGCCTCGGCGGGCTCCAGGACCGTCTGGTAGGGCTCGATCCAGGGCAGATTCTTGGCCACCCGGTCCCAGAACACCTCCGGCTCCTCGATGGACTCGGCGTACATGCGCTGATACTGCTCCTCGCTGCTGACGTGTGCCTGTTCCCGGAATTCGGAAGAAGGTGGAAATGAGCGGGACTCATGGAGGACGTTTTCGATCTGACTCATGGATTGGGTGCCGGAGATGGGAGAGACAAGTGTAGCAGTACAGAAAGTTACGGGATTGGGGCAACCCTCGGGTAGGGCTTCCGATGGAAGGGGGGACGGTAGAACGACCATGAATTACTTCCACGACGATCCCCTCAACCACGACCCCGAGCACCCCGGTCCCGGACCGAGCGAGTGGTCGCTGGACGCCTCTTCCCTAAACGCCAATGCCGCTCACCGGCGAGCCCCCACTCCCCTGGGGGATCTTGCTCAGGTGATGATCGTAGGGCGGGACGGCCCGTGGGCCCTCGTCTTTGTACCCCTGAACCGGGACCTGGTCTGGGTCGATCTGGAGCGCACTCCTTTCCGCCTCCAGGACTATGACCCCTTGGCGAGCGAATCCAGCGAGGACTCGCCTTCCAGCACCGGGGGCAAGTGGGACCCTGAGGGCGACGGGCCCCTTTACTAGCCCTGGCTGAGCGCGCCCACATGGCAGCCCCTGCCAGGGGGCAGCCAACACGGGAGTCCCACGGGCTGGAATCCCCTCCGAGAGCCCCCGGCAGCTAGTGAAGATCTTTTTTGTCCCTTTCTGCCCCCATGAGATCGTCCATCCCCGGACTGGGGGGTATGGAATCGACTCCCCTTTTCCCCCTCCAGCGATTCGGTGCCGTCCCCCGGCCCGGTGCGGCGCTTGTCGTCGCGCGTTGGAACGCATGGGCCCGCCTGTGGTTTCCTGAAACCGGCGAAGCGGCCTGGGTGAATCTGGACGAGTTCGATTTCACGCCCCTTACTGCGCTGGGTCAGGATTGCGTTCCGCGCGCCTGACCTACCCCCCCTTGCGCAGGACGGGCGACCAGGTCCCCGAATTCCAGCCCCCCTGGAGTTCGGGGGCCACCTTCTTCTTGCCGTCAGCTGTCGGCCGGAAAGCAGGCCTACACGGCGCGGCGGCGGAAGAGCGTGAAGTAGCGGGCCACCCGGCTGGCCAGACGCGTCGGCTGGAGGACCTCGCGCATGAGGCGCTTGGGCCGGGTGTAGAAACGTCGATAGCCCTGGCGGATCTTGGCCTGGATCTCGTCCGGTCCCATGGCGGCCCCGCACTCAAGGGGCTGGAAGCCCGTCATGTTGGCGTAGTCGATCTCCCCCTCCCCCTTGACCTGCTTGTACAGCGGGGTCCCCGGGTAGGCCGTCACGGCGCAGAACTGGACCTGGTCCGGATCGAGCTCATCCACCAGGGCGATGGTCTTGTCGGCCATCGCGGGAGTCTCCTCGGGGAATCCGATCATGCAGAAGGCACGCGACTCGATGCCGTTGTCCCGGCAGGCCTTGAAGACCTCGCGCGCGGCCGAGAGGTCGTTCAGCTTGTTGCCGCAGTGCTCCTTTTGGATGCCCGGGTCCCCGGACTCCACTCCCAAGGATATGTGCTTGCAGCCCGCCGCCCCCATGACCTCAAGCAGCGGGCGGTCGAGGGTCTTGATCGCCGTCTCGCACTGCCAGATCAGCTCGGTCATGCCGCGCTCGAGGATGCCCTCGCAGATGGCTCGCACTCGATCCTTGCGGGTCGTGAAGATGGGATCGCGAAAGACGACATGGCGCAGGCCATGGTTGAAGTAGAGGTCTTCCAGCTCCGTCAGAACGTGCTCGGGACTCCGGAAGCGAAAGCGTAGCCCCTGGGCCAGGGTGTAGCCGCAGAAGCTGCAGTCAAAGGGACAACCCCGTGAAGACTTGAGCGTGGTCACCGCGCCGGGAATACCCGGGAACCTGTACCGCTCGTTGCGCAGCAGATGTCGGGACGGCAGGGGAAGGTCATCGAGGCTGTCGATCTTGCCACGATCAGGCTCATGGACAACTTCCCCATCGGGCCCCATCCAGCTGGTGCCCTCAATTCCCTCCAGGGGTTGCCCGCTGGCCACTCGCTGAGCCACATCGCGCAAGGTGTACTCCGGCTCGCCACGCACCACCAGGTCGACCGCGTTGGCCTCAAAGATCTCTCCGGGCGTGTAAGTAACCTGACTGCCTAGGATGGCCACCGGTGCAGAAGACTGCTCGCGCACCTCGCGCGCCAGGGCGAGGTCGCGATCCAAGGAGGTGCTGGAGGAGTCCAGGCACACCAGCGCAGGCCCGCACTTCAGGATCTCATCCCGAGTGCCCGCAAGGTCGAGCTGCTCAGCGTCGGCGTCCACCAGCCGCACCTCGTGCCCCTGCGCTTCCAAGACCGAAGCCACGTGGGCTAACTCAATGGGCGGATAGAGGAGCTCCGGGTGTACGGCCATGCCAAAGCCCCCCATCAGTCCGCGGCTGACGCGGAACTCGGGCGGGCTGGGGGGATTGACGAGGACGACCTGCATGGCTGTTGCCTCCAGCAGTCTACCGTGACCGTCAGGAGAACGATGAGAGGAAGATCGACCGGCGTTCGGCCCTACTGGAGGGGGTCTCCAAAATGAGAATCGCCACCTGAGTCCAGAGGCTAGGAACGGCGCAATTCCGCTCCGGACTCGCCCAGTCCGCGCTCAAGCCGATCCAGAAATTTCGCGCAATCCTTGTCACTCAGAGTGCGCTTGTCGGACTGGAGCTGCAGGTGATAGGCCAGAGACTTGCGCCCTTCTCCCAGGCTCTCGCCCCGGTAGAGGTCGAATAGTTCCAGATCGCGCACCAGCCCCTTGCCTGCCTTTTCGATCAGAGCCTGCACATCGCCCGCGTGGGTTTCCTCTGCGGTCAGCACGGCGACGTCCAGCTTGACTCCAGGGAAGCGCGGGATCGGCCTATAGCCGCTGGCCTCCTGCGGCGCGCCCAGGGCCTGATCCAGGGAGACCTCGGCCACGGCCACGTCGCAGGCCAACTCCCCTTCCAATCCCAGAGCCACGGCCACCTCCGGATGCAGGTCAGCGAGGCGCGCCAGTGGCGGCCCCGAGTCCCCCAACCGCGCGACCAGGGCCCGGGCGGGGTGGGCCCATGAAGGGGGCTGGTCATCCAGGGTCCAGGTCGGAGCCTCGATTTCCAGGTGCGCGAAAAGATCCTGCAGCGCCCCACGAAGATGCAAGAGCCGGGAGTCATCGAAGGCGGCGTCCGCTGCGGCAGCGGGCTTGGCCCAAGCAAGGGCTAGCTCATGACGTTCGGTGGGCTGGCCGTCTTCGGCGTCGGGGTTCGGCACGTAGGCCTTGCCCACCTCAAAGAGGCGCAAGTCTCCGCTCTGGCGACGCCCCTCTGCGAGGAGGCCCAGTAGGCTCGGCAGGACCGCACGGCGCACGCGCGACATACCTGCGGCCACGGGATTGATCACCTCGACGTGGGGCTCAGTGGTCCATCCCAGGGTCTCCAGCAGATCGTCGGACTGGAAGCTGTAGCTCAGCACTTCGTGCATCTGGCCAGAGCCGGCCAGGCGATCCTGCACGCGTCGCACCAGATTGCGACGGGCATCCACGGGCGGCGGCACCACATCCGCAATCAAGGCAGCCTCCGGCACGTTGCCGTAGCGATGGATGCGGCCGACTTCCTCCACCAGGTCCTGGGCAATGGTCAGGTCCTTGGTGGCTCGCGCCGATGGGATGGCAACGGTCCACGTGCCCTCGCCCTCCGTGCAGCCCAGACCCAATCGCTCCAGGATGGAGCGGATCGCGTCGTCCGTCAGATCCACACCCAGAGCCCGGCGGACGTGGTCGCCCGACAGCTCGATCTCCATGGCGGGATCAGTCCAATCTCCACAGTCGCTGATGGCAGCGGGCAGGCGAACATCCGGCTGCCATTGGGTCAGCAGGTGCGCGAAATGTGCCAGCGCCTTGGAGGGCAGGGTCGGATCGAGGTGCTTCTCGAAGCGCGCCGAAGAGTCCGTTCGCAGCCCCAACCGTGAGGAAGTCCGGCGCACGGTAGCGGGATGGAAGGTGGCTACTTCAAGAAGCCGACGGGAGCCGGTCTCCCCCACCCTCGAATCCAGTCCCCCCATGATCCCCGCCAGGGCCACGGGTTGCTCGGCCGAGCACACAAGCATGTCGCCCGCTTGAAGAGCGCGCTCTTCACCATCCAGAGTGGTGAACTTGCACGCCTCGGACGCCTCGCGCACCACGATGCCCCCGGGCACTTCCGCCAGATCAAACACGTGATTGGGTTGGCCGAGGTCCAACATGACGAAGTTGGAGAGATCCACGAGCCCATCGATCGGACGCTGGCCGGCCGCAAGAAGCAGGTGGCGCATCCAGGCGGGCGACGGCCCCCCTTGCACGTTATCCAGGACCAGCCCCATGTAACGCGAGCAGGCAGGGGTCTCGATGCGAACGTCGAACGCCGGGTCGGCACCCACCTCCGGTAAGGTCAGATCCAAGGGCTTGAGCGGCCGGTCATAGATGGCACCCAGCTCGGCGGCGAGGCCGCGCACCCCCCACAGGTCCGGCCGATGTGTGAGGGACTTGTTGTCGATCTCAATGACCCAGTCCTCCATGTCGAGGGCTTCCGCCACGGAGGTGCCCACCTGTGCGTCGGGGGGCAGAACCCAGATACCGTCGTGCTCATCCCCAAGCTCCAGCTCGCGCACGGAGCAGATCATCCCGCGCGATTCCACGCCGCGGATCTTGGACTTCTTGATCTTGAAATCACCGGGCAGGCGGGTGCCCACAACGGCCACGGCAACCTTCTGGCCCGCGTCCACGTTGGGTGCACCGCATACGATCTGCAGAGGCTCCTCCTCACCCACCGCCACCTGACACAGACTGAGCTTGTCCGCATCCGGGTGCGGCTCACGCGAGAGCACCTCGCCCACCCGCACCGAAGCCATATGCGGAGCGAAGGGCTCAAGGCCCTCGACCTCGCAGGTGGAGAGGGTCAAATCCTCGCAGATCTGCTCGGGCTTGAGCCCCTCCAGGTCCACGTGCCTGCCCAGCCATTTGATGGAGACCAACATCAGAACTGCTCCAGGAAGCGCAGGTCCCCACCCAAGAGGTGGCGTACGTCATCGATGCCATAGCGCAGCATCACCAGCCGCGAAAGGCCCAGGCCGAATGCGAACCCACTCCATTCATCGGGGTCGATGCCCCCCATGCGCAGCACGTTCGGATGAACCAATCCACAGGGCAAGAGCTCGATCCATGTGGTGCGTTTGCACACGCTGCAGCCTTTCTCGCAAAAAGGACAGCGGGCATCCAATTCGAAACCCGGCTCAACGAAGGGGAAGTAGCCGGGGCGCAGGCGCACGTCGAGGTCGCGTCCAAAGATCCCACGCAGGAGGGTCTTCATCGCGCCGATCAGGTGTCCCACGGAGATGTCCTTGCCCACCACCAGACCTTCCATCTGGTGGAAGGTGTGCTCGTGGCTCGCGTCGGTGGTCTCCTGACGGAACACCTTGCCAGGCGCCACGGCGCGGAACGGCGGCTCAAGCTGCTCCATGGCGCGCACCTGCACCGGACTGGTGTGGGTGCGCATCACCAGATGGCCCTCGGGGTCGCAAAAGAAAGTGTCCTGGGAGTCCCGGGCCGGATGGTCGACGGGAATGTTCAAGGCCTCGAAGTTGTAGTGGTCGAGCTCCACCTCGGGACCATCCAACACGCTGTACCCCATGGACGTGAAGAGGTCCTCAAGCTCGCGAGTGACCTGGGTGATGGGGTGCAGGGAGCCGCGCCGCTGCGCTGCGCCGGGCAGCGTCGGGTCAAAGCCCTCGCCGCTCAGCTGAGCGGAGAGCGCCTCCCGAGCCAGCGCCGACTTGCGCTCCTCGATGGCTTCCAGGACCGCGGTCTTGACCTCGTTGGCCCCCTGGCCTGCGGCACGCCGCTCGGAGGGCTCCAGCGTAGGGATCGCAGCCAGGAGCCCGGCCACAACACCCTCCTTGCCCAGGTACTCGCGATCCACGGCACGCAGGGACTCGGCCTGGGTGGCCGCAGCCACCTTGGCTCGCGCTTCGCTCAGGATCTGCTCCAGGTCGGTCATGGTGTGCGATGCAGGTTGCGGAGGGGACGCGTCAGAAACAAGGACGGAAAAGAAGAGACCGCCGGGGATCGTGGGATCCACCAGCGGTCTGAACATCCCGTCCCAGGACGGGCCACGGCCCGGACTGCTGGCGAGGAGGCCCTAGGCCAGGGCCCCGCGCGCCGCCTCGATCAGGCCGTCGAAGGCCTTGGGATCGTGGATGGCGAGCTCCGAGAGCTGCTTGCGGTTCAGGTCGATACCGGCCTTGGAGAGGCCTGCAATGAAACGCGAGTAGTTCATGCCGCGCATACGCGCTGCCGCGTTGATGCGAATGATCCACAGGCGCCGGAACTGACGCTTGCGCTGTCGACGGTCCCGGTAGCTGTAGGCCCAGGCGCGCAGCAGGCTCTCACGAACCGTACGCCAGAGCTTCGAACGGCCGCCGCGATAGCCACGGGCCTGCTTAAAGTAGCGGGTTTTCTTCTGGGCACGGGGTGCCCCATAGGTCACGCGTACCATGGATCAGCCACCTCCCATCATGCGCTTGAGCAGCTTGGCCCAAGCCCCTGAGGTAATGATCGCACGACGCTTGCCACGCTTGTGGGCAGCATCACGGATGGCGTGCATGTGGCCACGGTGAGGGCGGTTGGACTTCAGCTTCCCGGACTTCGTCATCCGGAATCGCTTCTTGACCGCGCCTTTGGATTTCATCTTCGGCATGGGACTTCCTCGGACAGGGGCCGCAGGGCCCGTCAAACGAATCCCCGGTTGCTGGCATGCCTACCGCTTGCGGGGGTCTGAGACACGATGCCCCAGAGCTTGGAGGGCCGAGGATAGTGCCCATGCCCCGGCGGACAAGCCCTCAGGGCCAATTTACGGCCCTCTTGCCCAGATCCCCACCACTGGAGCCTGGGAGGTGTCGTACGCTGGAGGCGTCGGCCCCTCCTACCCCCCCTCCATCACCATGCGCCTCATTCCCCGCCTCCTCCCCGGGTTGTTGATCCTGACCGGCATCGCCTCGGCTGCCACCCCTCCCGCCCAAGACCTCTTCGACGACACCATCCTGCGCGAGGTTCGCCTCGACTTCATGGATTCGGACTGGTGGCAGAAACTCAAGCAGGGCTGGCCCAACGGCCCGGACATTCTCGCGGATCTGACCATCGACGGCATCGTCTACCAGGGCGTGGGCGTGCGCATCAAGGGCAACAGCTCCTACTTCTTCCTGCCCCCGGGATCCCAAAAGGTCTCCCTGAACGTGAGCGTGGACTTCACCGACCCACTCTTGAGGGTCTACGGCATGAAGACCCTGAACTTGAACAACGGCATCGAGGACCCCACCTTCTGCCGCGAGGTCACCTACCAGAACTTCATCTACGGCTACAGCCCCAACGGTCGCGGCAACCACGTCAAGCTGGTGCTCAACGGGGATGGCTGGGGCATCTACGAGAACATCCAGCAGTACAACAAGGACATGTTGGAGGAGTTCTACGTGAACGAGGACGGCGCACGCTTCAAGTGCCCCAACAACCCCAACGGGCCTGGACTGCGCTACAAGGGAGCCAACAAGTCGGGCTATACCGGCGCCTACGAAGTCCACGACGATGGCGGCCTGGCCGACCCCTGGCAGGTCTTGATCGACACCTGCGATCGCATCACCAACGAGCCGCTGACCAACTACGACACCATCGATGACCAGTTCTCCATCGACCACGCCATGTGGACGGTAGCCCTTGAGAACCTCTTCATGGACGAGGACTCGTACATCTCCAAAGGCGCCGATTTTCACGTGTACTGGGACCTGCACGAGGGGCGCATGCACCTGCACCAGCATGATGGCAACGAGTCCTTCGGGGTGAGCTACTTCGGCTGGCCGGGCGGTACCCTCTGGCAGCTATCCCCACTCCACAACGGGGGCGACGTGAACAAGCCTGTCCTCAGCCGTCTGTGGGGCATCCCCGAAGTCAAGCAGCGCTACCTGGCACACCTGCGCACCATGCTCAACGGAGGCTTCGATTGGACGGGCGAAATGGAAGATCAGATCCTGGCCTACAAGGCCATGATCCAGACCGAAGTGCTGGCGGACGACAAGAAGATCTACAGCGATCAGGACTTCCTCGACAACTTCACCCAGAACGTTGTCATCTCCGATGGTGCCGGAGGCACCATGACCGCGCCGGGTCTGCAGCTCTTCGTGGAAGGCCGACGGTCATTCCTGTTGGCCCACCAAGCGGTCAAGAAGAAGGCTCCCGTCATCCCGGCCGTCTGGCACACCCCCGTGAACCCCTTGCCCGGCCAGCCGACACGCGTCATGGCGCGTGTCGACGGTCCCGACAAGCCGGTGGGGCTGGTCAAGCTCTGGTACCAGCCGGCTCCTGGGCGCTACTCCCAGATACCCATGCTCGATGACGGGCAGAGTGGAGACGGCCTCGCAGGGGATGGCCTGTACGCGGTCGACGTACCCTTCTCCGGGGGCATCGGACAGCGTGTGCCCTACTACGTCAGCGCTGCATCGGCGACGGCCAACGCGCCCATGATCTTCTCTCCCCTGCGCACTGAGTTCGCACCCCTGACCCTGGCCTTCCAGTATGGCCAGAGCGGCGTGAAGATTACCGAGTACATGTACTCCGGCACGGACGGAGAGTACCTGGAGTTGACCAACGTGACCTCCGCTGCCATCGACCTGACGGGCTGGAGCCTGGACGACGAGAGCGCGACCCCGGGTACGTTCGACTTGAGCCCGGTCGGGCCCCTGGCCGTAGGCGAGTCCATCGTAATCTCGGGGCTGGACCCCTCCGGATTCGCCAGCGCCTGGAATCTCGCGGGCACGCGTGTCTTCGGCCCGAACACCCTGGCCCCCCTGGGTCGCGACGACACCATCAATCTCTACGATGCTGGCGGCCAACTGGTGGATCGTCTGATCTACGGCGACCAGACTCTGCCTGGTAGCCCACGAGCCAAGGATCAGAGCGCCCAGGTTTGCCTTGAGGGGCTGGGAGCCGACAACGCCTATAGCTGGCAGTTGGCTTTCGACGGCGATGCATTCGGGGCGTGGACTTCGGCGGGAGGCGACGTGGGAGGTCCGGGAACCTGGATCGCCGTGGACTGCCCGGGCCTGGGAGACGCCTACTGCCCGGCCAATGCCAACTCCACCGGTCTGCCCGCCACCCTCGCAGCCGACGGCGACCCCCGTGTGGCCCAGAACGACCTGGACCTACTCTGCAGCTCCTTGCCCCCCGGCAAGTTCGGCTACTTCCTCATGTCCCGGACCCAGGACTTCCGACCCCTGGTGGGCGGCGGGCAAGGCAACCTCTGCCTGGGCGGCGCCATCGTGCGCTTTGCCCAGGACATCCAGCAGGCCGCACAGGATGGAACGGCGAGCTTCTCGCCAGACCTCTCGAGCCTACCGGGCGGTGTGCTGATCGCCCCCGGCGAGCGCTGGAGCTTCCAGTTCTGGTACCGGGACTCCAACCCCGGAGTGACCTCTAACTTCTCCAACGGGGTGGAGATCGGGTTCCTGTAGGTCGCCCCGGGGCGTCAGTCTCTACTCGTCGGTGGGCTCGGTCTTCGGAGCCGGTTCCGCGGTAGCCTCGCTTGCGGGCTCCACGGCGGGCTCCACGGCGGGCTCCACGGCGGGCTCCACGGCGAGCTCCACTGCGGGTTCCACTGCGGGTTCCACTGCGGGCTCCACTGCGGGCTCCA
>DUDB01000049.1 GCA_012959525.1 Planctomycetota bacterium | reverse complement strand
ACGTCGCGCAATCGACGAGTACGTCGCGCACTACAACGCCGAGCGGCCGCACCAGGGCATTGGGAACGATCGCATTCAGTCCGCGCCGTCTACTGGAGTTGGCGACGTAGAGTGCACGGAACGACTCGGCGGTTTGCTCAAGCACTACCGCCGGGCAGCCTGAGGGATTGTGCCGGGAGGGTGAGCGGGGTTAGGTGGGGGACGTACGCCTGCCCGGCAAGACCACGGACCGCGTGCTTGAGGGCCGGCCTAGAAATGGGGCCTTTGCATTCCGCAAGTCCTGTCCTAGGCTTGCTTTCATGCGCGGCTCAATTTCTGGACAGCACGGGCTGTCCTAGGCGGGAGACAGGCGCCCCTGCACCGGGTCCCAGCGCGACCCGGGCAAGTACCAAGGCGAGTACCCGGGTGTTCCTACTTGACACCCCGCAGAACGACCTCTACCTGATCCCGGTTGCCCATGCCGGCTGTCCTAAACGACGCGGACAAGTCCCCGAGCTTGAGCCTTGGGATTGCCACGAAGCCATCCTCAGGATCGAAGCGTAATTCCGACACCTCGCGCCTCGGGACACACAGGCTCACCACCGTGCCGCCGTCCTCGGAGATCCCGAACTCCTGCCAAGAGATGGGGAGTGGCTCGGCGCCCGACCAGATCTCCACAGAACCGTACCACCTAGTCCCGACTCGGGTGGAGTCGACCTGGCGCACGAATTCCAGGTCGAGCCAGCGGGAGAGTGGGAGGGAGCGGACCTGCTCCGTGACTCCTGGCAGAACCTCAGCCTGATGCCAATGGGTGCCGTGAGACGCGCTTCTGATCGCAAGTGTCAGGGGCCCGGGCGAGCCATGGAATCGCAGGACGTGTGAACCGCTGTCATATTCCGCACGGATGAGCGTCGTAAGGCCCGTTTGTCCGCTGGACTCCCATTCGCGGTGTGCGGAAAGGAGCTCTACGTCGATGCTCTCGCCGCTCTCCGAGTCGACGAAACTGATTCGGAACTCACTCATCTCAGTGACGACGATGTCCACCGAGGTCGTCACCGCTGGATCTACCCAGGTGCTCATCAGGACTCCCAAAGGCTGCACTTCGAGCAGATAGCCGCCCGGGATGCAGGACCCCATGTCCCAATAGAGGTGGCTACTGTCGCCTGACTCGTGCATTTGCCGCGACTGTAATGACAGTGAGCCTCCACCGGCGATGGGGTCACCCTGGTACCTAACGACTGCCCTGGCGACCAAAAGGACGTCACTTAGGGCCACGTTTGGCGGCAAGCGCTCAGGGAGTGCCAGTGAGCCGACAAGGGCACCCCTGCGGAGCTGTTCATCCGAATCGACAACGAGCTGGAGGCTTGTTTTCGATCCTTCCACAATATCGACGGTTGATGCAGCAACAGCTGTTCCTCTCGGATCAACCGTCGGCACGAGCTGGATACGGGCCGGGCCAGGCGGTAGCCCGCTCAACGTGAGAATGCGTTCGTAGCTCTGGTGCGATACGCTTTGATACAAAGGGCCCGTGACGATCTCGGCCCCATCTTCGAGGTCGACCTTCAACACGAGTCCCCCGGGATCCGCTGCCCCCCTGATTTCAAAGTCGAGCTCCCCTGCGGGGCCAAGCTGCACCTGGTGGAAAGATGACACATGAGGCTCCAGAATAACGTCTCTGAAGGTGTGGCCCGGACTTCCGACCCAACACATCGTTGGCTCGTTCTTGGCGGCGGATATCCAGAACGGGGATCCGGTCTCTTGGATGAGCATCTGGTCGCGGTACACGATGCCGGGATGGGCGGTGTCTCCCACCCTTCCGATGTGAAAAAGGTCACTGGAGGACACTCGAAGTCCATCGATCGGCGCGCCTGCGGAGTCCAGGGCCTCGACGAGGTGCTCGTCCGCATCGCTAAGTTTCACGTCCCACACTCCCCGCTCGTTGCTCAGCGATGTACCAACGGCCTTCATCGGGAGGCCATCAATCACAGCCGCGACTGCCGACCATTCCGGCAAACTGGCATTCGCGATGTGTGAACTCCAATCCGTAACTTCGAACCGAACAGCCGACTGGCCTACTGAAGCGTTCCGTCCTCGGCAGTAAACGAATCCACAGCCCTCGGGCGTGGCGCGGGCGCCGACGTACGTGAGACGAATGGCCGTCAACTTTCTGAGACCAGGAAGCCTTGCCGTGCCCGCACCAGGCAATGGGTCGAGTTGCGTGTCCCCCTTTTCACTATTCAACTCGCCTCGATCCGCCGTCAACACCCCCGGTGGTCCATAGTGGTCCGTTAGAAAAAAAACCGCGACCGTCGCTATCACAATAGCGACGGTCGCCATGATCTCGATCTTCAGGCGTTTGGACATTCTGATCATGCGTTTCCGTTCAGCCGGTCATGCTCGCCAATTGACTGCCGCGATCTGCCTATAAGGGGCGGAGGCGGATACACCTCATGCAGCCTTCGCTGCGGGTCGTGCCCGTGTAGCACGTTTTCGAGTACCACTTCCCACTCGGAGCGGCAACGGCGGTGACCGTAACCGAAGTGTAGCCAACGTACTTGTTTGCCTTGTCGCATCCGGGAAACTCGCCAGGAGGACAGATCTTGTCGCAGGTAAAGGGACCGGTGTACACGGGTGTTTGAGCTGCAACTACAGAGGCGTAGGACTGAGCCGGTGCTGTACTCGCATCTGTGGCCGAATCATAGAGCGTAGACCCAGTGGCGCAAATGGTGAGTCCAGGCACAGGGTTCACGAAGTACATGCAGTTCCCCAGCTGTTGCGGAACGGATGTAGCGAACAAGGACATTGCCAGCACTGATGCAGCGCCGAGCGTGAGCAAGAAACTCTTCATCTGAGACCTTATCGGTAGAGGGGACCTGCCCTAGAGGATAAGGGGTTCAAAGGGTCTCCGCCCGGCGGGGTAGGCCTGGGCGGAGCCTGATTCTACCTCCTTCTTCCCCTCAGGCAGGTGGTTTGGGCCTTTCCAGGCTGGCCTTGGGGCTCCGTAGCCGGTTTAGATTCCCACGGTTGGCCACCCGCCCACGAAACGCACAGACCTTTCGCCGCACGCCACCCTGTAGCGAGCTACGCCTGCCCTTTCAGTACGCCAGTTCAGCCTGGGGCGGTGGGCGGGCAGGCCTGGGAACCCGCACGGCGCACTCCAGCTTCAAGTGCGCGAGGATTCTGGCGATCACGTCGGCTTCGGTGATCGCTGCAATCCACTTGAGCCGCGAGCGACACTTGCCGCAGCGCAGGACCTCGACGTCGAACACCCGGGCCATCAACTCAGGCCAGGAGTAGCGGTTGCAGGGACGGGGTGGGGTGGGGGGGGACGCACTCGGTCCGGCTGACTCGGGTGCGGTAGGCGGCTGGCTGCCCGGCACGATCTCGCTGCGACGGGAAGCCGCCGGGGCCAGCACGCCGTGGTAGGTGAGCTGATGCATGCGCGGGGGCGGAACGAGTGCAGCCAGACGCTCGATTGAGGTTGCCAGCGTGTCTGACGCTGAGGGAGAGTAAGCGGTACGGCGGAGGCCCGGGTGCTTCTGAAGCTCGCTCTACTTCTCGTTGTAGATGTCTGGCCAAGAGATTCGAGGAGCCCTCCCGGGAGGTAGTGGATCCTGTGGGAATTACGAATTAGGTGAGATCTGTACCAGCCGGTGGGTACTCTGTTCTCATGAAACCTCCTACCGGAGATAGGCCCCCAGGCCGTGAGGGCGATGCGTTCAAGAGTCACCAGGTCCAGAGTCATCTCACGCAGAAGGTGCTCCTCCGGTGCGTGGAATCTCGTGAGTTGGAGGACGGTTATGAGTTGAGTTACCCGGACACACCAGCCTGGAACAAGGACCTGGAGTTCTTCTGTGTCGCATGGAGGGCGAGTAGCCCAGGAATGTCCCTGGAGGTGAAAAACGATGTCGCCGATGGGGTCTTGTGGCTGCAGATCCGGGGCCCAGAAGGGACAAAACAGTTCGTCGAGGGTGCCCGCTACATATTGCGCTCGCACATCAACCCACCTCTGACCTTGAGCCTGAAGATGCGCCGTGGACTGAATCTCTTGACCAGTCCTTTGCGGGTCCTGCCGAATTTTCTTGTGATCGGTGCCAAGAAAGCCGGAACGACGGCGCTCTATGACTACATCACCCAACATCCGAGGATTATGCCCGGCCTCAAGAAGGAGATCTCCTTCTTCAATGGCAACTACGGCAGAGGGCAATTCTGGTACAGGTCTTTCTTCCCCACGGTCTTTGGCCATCTGAGTGTGCGACTCAAGGAGGGGGGGCCATTCCTAACTGGAGAGGCGACTCCGGACTACCTTTGGCGTGGCGATTGTGCGGGACGCGTGAAGGACCTTATCCCCAAGGTCAAGCTCCTCGCCGTTCTGCGCAATCCTGTGGACCGTGCTTTCTCGCAGTACAACCACAACCGTAGATCAGGGCTTGAGGAACTTTCCTTTGAAGCAGCTGTGGATAGGGAGGAGGAGAGGATCTCCACCGAGGAGCTTCAGGGACCGAAGCCGGATCAACGGCCGCACTTCATGCACCACTCCTATAAGCAACGGGGCATCTATGTGGACAGGCTGTCCAAATGGCTTGAGGTCATGCCGCGCGAACAGCTCTTGGTTGTCAAGACGGAAGACATGTATCAGGAACCAGAAACCGTTCTGCGCCGAGTCTTCGAGTTCTTGGACCTGCCATACCACGAGCCCCGTGAATTCAGGAAGCTGAACAATGCCGTCTATACAGCAATGGACCCAGCTGTGCGTAGCAGGCTCGAGGCTTACTTCGCTCCCCACAATGCGCGGCTGGCCGATTTTCTAGGCGTCGACGATATGTGGTAGCGAGCGAGAAGGTCTCGTCTCAACCACGGGGATGCCGGTGAAAGAGGGGGCTGTTCTCGTGCGGGGGCGCAGAGGTCAAGAAGCGCTCTAGACTTGGCGAGAAAGAACACCTTCAAGGCTGGGGTCGTCCATGTGGGCGATTCAGAATGCAGCAATGGCTGAGCTTGAGCTGTTGACGCTGACCGTGCTGGTGGGAGCCGCCCTGGTGGGCTCCACGATCTCCGGCTTTCTCGGCATGGGCGGAGGCATCTTCCTCCTGACGGTCCTGTTTCTGTGTGGATTGGAGCCGGCGGTGGCCATTCCCATCCACGCTCTCGTGCAGTTGACCTCCAACGGCACCCGCGCGGTGCTCTTCCGCGAGCACGTGCGCTGGTCGGCCTGGCGGACCTTTGCCCTGTGTGCGCTCCCCTTTCCGGTGCTCGGGCTCGCCGTGGCCGGGTTGTTGGATCCCGATCAGACCAAGGTGATGATCGGTTGCCTGGTCATCTTCGCCACCTGGAAGCCCAAGAGCTGGAAGGTCGGCTGGGGCGAGCGGCTCTCCTTCGCCGCGGTGGGCGTCGTGGCGGGCACCATGGGAGTCGTCGTGGGCGCAACGGGACCACTGATCGCTCCTTTCTTCTTGCGCGAAGGCTGGAGCAAGGAGGAGATCGTCGCGACCAAGGCTGCCTGTCAGGTGTTCGTTCACGTGCAGAAGATCATCGCCTTCGGCTTCGTGGGGTTCGCGTTCGCCGAGGAGCTCCCGCGGGTCCTGCCCCTCGCCCTCGCCGTCATCGTGGGGACCTGGTGTGGTAAGAAGATCCTCGCGCGCCTGACCGAGGCCAGATTCCGCATGGGCTATCGGGTGGTCCTGACGGGGCTGGCCCTGCGATTGATGGCCACGCCCTGGATTTGAGCCGCTTCGCAGCCGCCGCAGTAAGGGGATCAAGAATTCTATCCTTGGCAGTAGCAAGGTGGGCTAACCTTGAGGGGGCGCTCCGTCGGAAACGGCCGCCGGCCCCTCCAGGTAAACCACTCATGATCCAACCTTCCCGACTGGCTGCTACGAGCCTTGTTGCACTTGTGGTGATCACGGGGGCCATGGCCTGGGCCAATCCCCACCGGCGCTCCCAGGTCCAGGTCAATCTGGCGACCCGCATCGTGGACCCCAAGCTGCCGGGCGGCGGCGCCCGTTTCGGCTTTCACGTTGAGGGCCCGCATTCTCCCGTGATGGCCAGCATGGAGGTCCTGCAGGCCGGAGTGGTCGTGGCCCGGCCCTGGGCCGGCTTCCTGACGGACGAGAGCATCCAACTCGTTGGCTGGGACGGCCTGGACGACCTGGGCAACCGGTGCTCGACGGGAAGCTACACGGTGCGGATCAGTACCCCCGGCCAGTCGCCCCTCGACCTGCCACTGGACGTCGTGCGGCTGGGAGTGAGCGAGATCGAAGCCCAGAGCTCCGCGGCGGGGAACGACGAGTTCCCCATGGTCTACTTCCGCAAGGGCTCGACCTACGCCTTCTACGCGACGCCCGCGATTCACGAGTACGCGAACCTGGCACCTGCCGGGGAGATTTCGGATCTGGACCTGGACAGCGGCGAGCCTCGCCCCGTTGTCGCCGTGCACACGGACACCGACTCACCGGTTCTGAACGGGACGAACTACGAGGCTGCGACCTACAACTACCCCTTGGCCTACACCATGGGTGCAGCGCCGGTGCTGGAGTTCACCTTTGGAAGTGGGGGCACGGCGGCAGACGGATCGGCCATGGGTACGGGTTACCCCGTTCCTGGCCTCGACTTGCGCTGCGTGCTCACAATGCAGGGAGTGATTGTGGCCAGTGGGCCGATCTCTCCGGGCGGCACGGCCACCCTTTCCTTACCCAACCTGCCTTCCGACGTGCGTCGCACCGACGAGGTCGTCGGCGTGAGCTGGCAATACGCGCCCACTGGCACAGGCGAGTGGGCGGATGTGCCCGGTGGGCGTTCGATTCCGCTGCGCTTCTACACGCTCCTTGGACCGCCGGTCTGGGCGGCCGGTGCTCCCAACGAGACCCGCTACGCGGGCCCCTGGGTCGAGGTCGCCGAGTACGTCAGCACCTGGAAAGACGTCCTGGCCATGCCGACCTATGGTCAACGCAAACTGACGGCCCTCTTTGTGCGCGGCTTCTTCGGGCAGAACGGTGGTCTGAGCGAGCCCATCGAGGAGCTGCTCTACGATTGCCCTCCCCTTGGCGGGGACGGAGGCAACACCCACTACTTCAACTCGACCAAATGGGAGATGGATCTCTCGCGGCTGCTCAACAACCACGCCAAAGGTGTCTACGTCAACTGCACCGACACTATGGGTGCCACAACCACCATGCTGAGCATGATGGGCTCCACGGCCGTTCGCCCGGTGCGCCTGGGGTCCATGAGCCTGAAGGCCATCTGGGGGATCGGCGCACCCGAGTACACCACCGATCTATGGGGCAACGGCAAGCACGGCTTCAGCTATCACCACATTGTGACGGATGCCAACAGCCTCACGGTGTCCGATACCTGCATGCAGCTTGATGAGGACGGAGCTCCGGCAGATACGCCAGGGCTTCCTGGCTGGAACAGCCACCGGAACTGGAAAGATGCTACCACGGGCTACAACTTCCTCTCGTGCTACAACAACGCGAACAAGACGTTGGAGGCGTTGCCGGGCATCTACTAGCCGGCGACAGGCCGCCCCCCTTTTTTCATCATGAGTTCATTCAAGCTTCTCACGAGAGTCCGCCAGATCTTCCTGGTATCGCTTCTCAGCGCCCCTGGCTTCGCGCAGGAGTTGGAGGCGCCGCAGGATCTGGCGAGCATCCACCGGGAGAAGATCGCCGAACTCTATGGTTTCTCTTCCTGGCCGAAGGGTGAACCTCGCATCGGACTGGCCAATGCACTGGCTCTTGAGGGTTGGACCGGCGTGGACTTGCAAGCATCCGACGGGTTTCTGACCAGGAGTTTCAAGCGGACGGAGCCCGAGACGGAGGCCATATCGTTCGTTGTTGAGTCCCACGTTGCGCGGACCCCACGGGCCGCGCATCAGGATCTGCTCGGTTGGCTGGCGTCGCTGCAGTCTCCCCAGAAGCGGCCCACGCTTGGGGAATTGAGGCCACCTATTGGCGACGTCGGGTACTTCAGTCGATCCGGGGCTGGGCCTCGTGCGATAGCCTGGGTGGCTTTTGTGCGTGGCAACGTTGCGGTGCGGGTGTTGGCCTTTGACGCGCGTCAGGATCCCGAACTGGATCTGGTTGGCGTTGCCCGGGAGATCGATCGGGTTCTGCTCGCCACTGCGACGATCCCCCGTGGGACCAAGATCCCGGCGCCGGTCGTGCGCAAGCTCGCCAGCGAATCCGGCGCGGTTGTGGCCGGTGAGCGGGTGCGGTTGGAACTCGAGATCACCGATCCCCACGGTGGCGAGCCTCACCTGCGCTGGATGCTGGGCGGTCCGGGCCGCGGATACGTGGAGCGCGGAAAAGATGGCGCACTCTATCTGTACACCACGGCGCCCGGATCTCTCGAGCTGAAGCTCGAGGTTACGGGCTCGATGGGCACCACGACCAAGGCTTCGGTTGGCCTGAGGGTGCTCGAGGACTAGCGACCGCCGTTCTGTTCGGGCATGGGCCACGTATCGGCGAGTCGGTAGCCACGGGGCCAGGGATCGGTTGGATCCAGCGAGTGCTGGTGGACTCCTGTGATCCAGGCTCGGCCGGTGATCGCGGGCACGATCGCCGGGTGGTCACCGATGCTGGTGTCGGCCAGGATCTTGCCGGTGAAAGTGGAGTCGATCACCGAGCGCACGACGAGCTCTTCACCCACGTCCATCTGGCCTCTTGCCCGAAGGATGGCCATGCGCGCCGAGACCCCGGTCCCCGTGGGGGAACGGTCCAGCTTTCCTGGGTCGATCGCAACGGTGTTGCGCAGGGACTTGAGCCCGGTGGCCGAGTCCACTTCCAGGGGGCCCGCGAGCTGACAGAACGAGATGTGCCGCCACTGATGATTGGAGGGGTGAGTGAAGCCCAGCTGCTCGTTCGCCGCCCGGGTGATACGGACACCGGTCTCAGCCAAGTCCTTCGCCTCATGGGGGGCCAGCTCAAATCCGAGGTCCGCCGCACGGGCCATCACGAAGCTGTCGCCACCGTAGGCGGTGTCGACCTTGAGGGTTCCCAGGCCCTGCACCTCGATCATTGCGTCCAGCTTCGCCGCGAAAGAGGGGACGTTCGTCACCGTGATCTTCTCCGCCTTTCCATTCCGGCAGTGGGCTTCGACCTCCACCAGCCCCCCGGGTGCCTCCAGGGTCAGCCTTGTCACGGGCTCGGTCATCTCGACGATCCCCTGGTTGAGTAGGACCGTTGCGACGCAGATGGAGTTGGAGCCCGACATGGGCGGCGTGTGCTCGGGCTCCATGATGATGAACCCCATCACGGCGCGGGGATCACAGGCTGGGACCAGCAGGTTCACGTGGCGAAAGACCCCCCCGCGCGGTTCATTCAGAACGAAATCCCGGAGCTCGCCATCCTTGGCAATGAACTGCGCCTGCTCCCAGAGGCTGTCGCCCGGAGGGGGGGCGACGCCCTTTACGATCACGTCTCCGACCTCGCCCTCGGCGTGGCAACTCACCACGTGAATGACCTTGGCGGGACTCATGGCTCTATCGGGCGCTTAGATCCGCGCACACCAACTCCTTGTCGTTGCGCGCGAACACGTGCTTGCCTGCGAAGGCTGGGTGCGACCAGCAGACACCCTCACGTTGGTTGAGTTGCCCGCGCGTGGGTTCGAGCAGGCTGGCACGTGAGAGCTCCTTGAAACCCTCAGGGGAGAGTCGGGCGATCATCAACTCACCCCGCTCATTGAACATCCACGTGGTCGTTCCGTTTTGGATGAAATGGATCGTGGACCAGCGCGCCTTCGGGACAGCCGAGAGGTCCTCCCAGACCCGCTCGCCGTCCTCAAGCCGCAGGCACCGCAGCTGGCCGTAGCTGTCCACTCCGTAGATGTGCCCATCCAACACGAGCGGCGTCGAGATGGTGCTGTGTAGGCCATCGGTCCGTAGCTCGTTCTGGCCGCGCCGCTTCCAGACCTCTTCGACCCGGGGCTGATCCTGGTCCAGTCGCAGCAGCAGCGAGCCGTCGTAGAAGCCCGTGATGAACAGCAGGTCCCCGGCGAGAACGGGAGCGGCGACTCCCAAGGGCATCTTGTGGGCTGGGAAAGGATGCTCCCAGATCAGCTTGCCCGTCGCCGGCGCCGCGCCGATCACTCGATCGCCCGACCAGCAGACGAGCACCCTCTGGCCTGCTTGATCGATCACGATCGGGGCCGAGTAGTTGCCCCGGTCGCTCTGGCTCTTCCAGCGCTCTTCACCGGTCTTGAGGTCAAAAGCCACCAGATAGGCGTCCTTCCCGGACACCGGAACGATGAGGAGATCCCCTTCGACGATGGGGGATGCGGCGATGCCCCAGATCGGCATCTCGATCTCGTAGGTGGCTTGCAGGTCGTGAC
Organism: Planctomycetota bacterium; assembly: GCA_012959525.1. Classification (GTDB taxonomy): domain Bacteria; phylum Planctomycetota; class UBA1135; order UBA1135. The sequence continues at coordinate 9,152 of DUDB01000049.1, read as the reverse complement.
TCCAGAGGACCTGGCCTTGGCTGGCGTCAAAGCAGAACAGGTTCCCGGCGGCGCCCAGGCTGTAGGCCTTGCCACCGTGAACGAGGACGCTGCAGCGCGGCCCGGCGTCATATCCGATTCCGGCGTAGTTGCATGGGTAGGCGTGCGACCAGATGTGATCGCCGGTAGCCGCGTCGAAGCAGTGCACGCGCTCCGTCTCAGCGGGTTCATCGATCTTGTCAGCGACAAAGACGCGTCCATCGGCGACGGTCGGGCCGCTGTAGCCCTGCCCTATCGGGACGGTCCAGCGCAGCTCCAGCTTCTCGTTCGGGAACGACTTCAAGAGCCCCTCCTCATGCCAGACTCCGTCGCGGGTTGGGCCACGCCATTGGGGCCAGTCATCCGTGGCGCACAGTAGGGGCATCGTGAGCAGGAGGGGCAGGGCTGCCGGCATGGGGGGGAATCTCATGCTGTACAGGTTACTTGCCCGACTGGGGCTGTGTGTACCCATCGATTCGGTTACTCGACGAGTGAGGTCGGGGCAGGGGAGACCTGCGAAGGAGATGGGATGAGCCCTGCGGGGCATCAATTCATTAGAGTCTGCGCCCATGCTTGCGGCTCTTCTCGCCTTACCCCTGCTCCTGTCACCCGGACAGGACGAACCCTCCCGGGTGCCGATCCAGGTGCGCACGGTGATGACTCCGTGCACGGACCAGGGCACCTTCATCTTGCGGTTGGAGTGCACACCCACGGAGAAGCTGGACAGGGATTTCGCTTTGCGCGTTGCGCTCACCCTTGGTGTAGAGGACCTGCTCCAGAGCGACCACGAGATCAAGCCCGGGACCCGCACTTGGACCGTTGGCGAGACCGTCGACCTAGCCTTCCCTTTGGCGCTGCCTGATGGGCTCATCTTGGACGGAGGTGAACTGGTCGCCATCCGTCTCGGCTTCACCAGCGGTAACGCCGTGCATGCACCTTCTGTCGACGGGTATCTGATCGACCCGGACGGACTCGCGGACCTGGACTTCATCGACGCGCCGCGCTTTGTGGGGGCGGCTGGCGCCCAGCGGCTCAAGGAGGTCTTCGCCCAGGGCAAAGCCCTGCGCAAAGACGATCCGCCCGCAGCTTGGCGACTCCTCTCTCAGGCCCTACGCGATGCGGCTGACGAGAAAACCAAGGAGCTTGTGCGTGACGCTCTGATTGAAGTGGGCCGCTATCCATCCGCCGCACCTTCGGAGGGGGAGGGGCGTGTGGTCGCCCAGCGTATCCGCGCCGAGCAGGTGCGCGTCTTCCGGCTTGAGGCCGGGCGCATGGCGGCGCGCGGCCACCTACACGGTGCCCTGCGCCTGCTGGAAGAGGTTGGCGGCGCCTTGGCCTTGGATGCCGACGAGGCCGTGATCGGGGCGGTAAACGAGGCTAGGCGTGCGACGGAACGCATCGATGACCTGCGCGAGCGTATCCTCACCGAGCTGAACGCTGAGCAGGAGGAGGCTGTCAAAGCGGCGGTGGAGGAGCAGGGACGAACGGAGGACCTGCTCAAGTACGCGAACGAGCTGGCCGACGGTGGCGAGCGACTGCTCGCCCTTGCGCTCTACCGCAATCTGCGCCGGTTCGACGGGATCGATCTCTACGATAGTGCCCAGGAGCGCCTTGAGGCGGTTGGCGCCGCGCACCTAGCTGCGACGCCACCGGATGATGAGGAGTTGGTGCGTGCAGTGCGCGAGCATCCGGCATGGGAACGCACCGGAGTGTCGGGCAGCCACGAGTTTCTCTACATCGGCCCGCGTGAGCTTGTCGAGCGTATCCCCGAGCCATCGCGTCTGCGCTTTGACCTGGCCTACGTCTTCCTGACCGACCTCTTCGGCCGCCGTCCGAATCCGGAGGGCGAGAGGGTCACGGTCTACTTCAAGGAGCTCTGGGACTTTGGGGGTGGGGTCGGTGGGGGCAAGATCATCAATATCGGCAAGGCCCAGCCGGCCCCGAAGAAACCTGTCCGGGTGGACAACGGACTCCTGTACCACGAGCTGACCCACTGCATAGACGACACTTCACCGGTCACCGGCGGCTTCCACGAGGGCCTTGCCAACCTGGGTGCGGCCTACGCACACGAGGCCCTCGACCAGGACGGGGACGCCCTGCACTCCTTCGAGGGCAACCTCGGCCAGTTCGAGGACTACTACCTGGCGCGCGACCTGCCCTTCTGGCGTATACAGAACTACGGGCCGAGTGCGGGCTTCTTCCTGTCGTTCCTAGAGGCGTACACCAAGCTGGGTAAGCACCAGCACGACTGGACACCCTTGCGCCGCTTCTTCCGTGAGTATCGCGAAGCACCGATCCGGGACGGACGCGAGATGCAGGTTCCGCGGGCATTGGCCCACTACCTGGGCCGCGCCTTCGGACCCAAGGTGTTCGATGATCTGGTGCGCTACCGCTTTCCCCTGATCGAAGCGGATCGCAGGCAGCTTTTCGAGGAGTTCGAGGCGTACGAGTTGGAGTCCATCGATGACTTCTCCGGTGCGTTTGCCGAGCGACCCAACTCACCTCTGCCACGGGACCTCACCGCACGAGACTTGAATCGCTACTCCACTCGCAACGACCTGAAGGCCTGTGAGCGGTTGCGCGGCGAGCTGGGGGTCGTCTTCGACTGGAAGGTCATCGGCCCCTTTTTCGCGGCCAAGGCCAACCCCTTGGCCTGCGTCTTCCCACCAGAACTGGAGATCGACTTCTCGAAGAAGCCGCGCAGCCTGCGCGCGAGTAGAGCCGACTATGACCAGCGGGTGTGGCAAGACCCTTGGCCGGGCTGGCGGCAGACCTCGAGCCACAAGAACGTTGAGCTCATGCCCACGGGGTGGTTGCGCTTTGACTATCGCCCTTACGGTGACGACCATTCGGCGATCTACGCCTTGACTCACGTCACTGTCGAGGCGGATAGCGAAGCGGTGGCGCACCTGCGCGCGAATGACGACGTGGTGCTGTTCGTCAACGATGTGCGCGCGGGATCCTACCGCGGCCATGGCAGCAACGGCTCGACGGAGCGCTGGCGCGGCCCGCACCTCAATCTGCCCGATGCGATCCGCATGCCCATCACCTTGCGCGCGGGTCGCAACAAGGTGCTGGTCAAGATCCGCAATCATGGGGGAGGAGCGGGAATGAGCCTGGCGCTCGCGGACCCAGATGGATCTCCGCTCGCCTTCAGCGCCGATGCCGCGGCCCCGGACCCCGTGGGTCTGCGTAAACCCGTGGACGAGCTCCGCCACTGGAAGCGACTGGCTCTCCTCGACTATCGATCCTTCCGATCCAAGGCCAAGCAGGAGGTTGGGAGCTTCCGTGCCAGCAATAAGGAGTTCTCCGGAACGGACACCGGGAAGGGGGTTGCCTGGCGCCAGTGGACGGTGCGTCCGGGATTCCCCAAGGACTCGCCCTCTAATCTCCTATGGGTGAAGGAGACGATCACGCGCAAGCTAGGTGATGCTGTGCGCGTGCGTATTGAGTTCGCATCGACGGCGGCGCCGAAGGTGCTGGTGACCGTGCAGGGCGAGGGCAATCGCGACGGATTGTCCGGGTGGAACCTGATCCTGGTGCCCCACGGGGCGGACCGGGTTGCCGCGCGACTCGAGCGTTACGACCGGCTGGTGTACGAGTCGGATCCGATGGACCTGCCTGCTGCAGAGGACGGCCGGGAGTTGGTGCTGACCTTGTGGCGCGGTTGGGCGACGGCGACGATTGATGGCGTTGTGCTCCTCGACCGTGTTTCGATTCGATCGATCCCGGACCGAACGCGTATTGGATTGGCGACGTGGGGAACGAACCCGCGGTTCAGGGAAGTTGAAATCTTCGAGGGGCGCTAGCCCTCCGGTCTTTCTTGCGTTGTTCTTGAGTTGTTGACAGCTTCGATGTCCCGTTCTACTCTCCGGGGTTCTTGCGACTCATGGAAAAAGGCATCCTCGTTTCAGGTCTGGCGATCATTCGCAACGGCGTGCAGTTGGATTACGCCTTCTTGGAGTCGATCCGTTCCGCTCTGCCGATTTGCGATGAATTCCTCTGCGTGGTGGGGGACTGCGATGACGAGACCCGGGAGCGCATTGCCGGCCTGGGGGATCCTAAAATTCGCATCGTGGATACGGTCTGGTCAGACCGGGTGCAGCCACGCAAGTGTCTGCTCGCCCAGCAAACCAACATCGGGCTGCATCTCTGCCGCGGGACTTGGTGCCTGTACATGCAGTCTGCTGAGGTCCTGCATGAGGACAGCCTGCCGCGCCTGCTTTCGTTGATGGAGGCCAAGGGGGATGATCCTGATGTGGAGGCACTCCTGCTGGAGCGTTTGACCTTTTATGGGGACGGGCAGCATGTGCTGCGCGCCTATCCGTACGCGTTCAAATATGTGCCGCGCATAATCAAGCCCCACATCGGGGCTCACTCGATCCGCGATGCCATGAGCTTCGCGGTCTTTGATGGTTGGTCCACTAGGGGCCGTTACCCTCGTGCGCTGGATAGTGGTGAATACATCTACCGCTACGGCTTTGTTCATACCCCGGGGGGCTTTGCGGCGTGTAGAACCGCCGTGCACCGTGGGGGAGGGGGCGAGGTGGATCAAGATGCTTTCTATACCAGTGTGCCCCGTGCTTTTGTGACGGAGTATGGGGGACCCCATCCCACCGTGATGGAAGACCGTCTACGGAGGGTGGGCTCACAGTACGACGGGGCGGATCCTCGCTGTCGCGCCCGCATGACGCGCAAGGAGTGGCTGCGCCTCTTGGAGACTCGCATCTATTCGCGCGTGGGACTGCCCGCCTGGCGTGCTCAACGATTCAAGCTGCTGGGTCGCTTCGAGAAAAAAGCCCTTCGCCCCTGGTGAATTCGAGGGGAGAGTGGGGATGATCAAACCCCCGGTAGGTTGCCCCACGCCGGTTTTTTTTAAACCTGTGGGGGAGACGCATGGTTGGGCTGTGAAGGCCGATTATTGCCCGATTGAGCGAGAGGGTTAGGGGAGAGGTTAAGAGCTGGATGCAGCAATGCTCGCAACGGATGCAAGTTGTCGGGCTCTGGCAGTGCCAGGCTGATGGTCACGTGCTGTCCGTAGGTGTCCTAGAGCCCCCTCCCCCAGCCCAGCGTTGCGGCTTGGGGGGGATGTGCGAGGATGGGGTGATGAAGGTCACTATCTGCTGTCTGCTCTCATTCGCGACTTCCGCTCTCGCTCTTGGCCTGGGCATGGCGTCGACGGCAAACGCGAACGACATCGAACGAGCGGACTCGCTCGTACTCATCGTCGCCGACGACCTGGGGATCGACCGGGTCGGCTGCTACGCTGACGCCGCCGCGCGGACTCCCAACATCGACCAGTTGGCGACGGAGGGCACACGCTTTGAAACCTGCTGGGCAGCGCCGCGTTGCACTCCAGCACGGGGGATGATCCTGACGGGCCAGTTTCCATACCGCACGGGAATTGGTGGGAAGATGAAGCCCTCCGATTCCTTCGACTTGTCGCTTCCGAACCTGGCGGACCTGTCCACCTCTGGTCGCGCTCAGCTGATCGGGAAGTGGCATCTCATCCAGGACGTGAACGCTCCCGGTCTGCTGGGCTTCGAGCACCGGGGTTCGATGAAGAACCTCGCGAAGAACGAGAATTATTTTCGTTGGTGGAAGAACGTCGAGGGAAGGCTCCAGCCGTCGTTCCTTTACGTGACGACGGACAACGTCGACGAGGCGATAAAATCGCTCGACCACGACGTCGTCGTCCTCATGTTCAACGCGCCCCACACGCCACATCACGTGCCGCCACCGCATCTGCACTCGTACGGCATGCCCGGCTCGCCCAGTCGCCAGTACCGGGCGATGGTTGAGGCGATGGACTCGGAGATCGGTCGCCTACTCGCAGCAATCGATTCAGACCCCACCCGGAACCCCTTGGTCATCTTCACGTCGGACAACGGAACGCCGCAGGAGGTCGCCGAAGCAGGGGAGGATCCCTCGAAGATGAAGGGCACGCACTTCGAAGGGGGGCTACGCGTTCCTTTGATCGTGCGTGGGCCTGGAGTGGCCGCGGGCGTTGTGGACAAGCGTCTAACGAGTGTGGTGGACTTCTACGCCACCGCCAAGGAGATCCTCGGTGTTCCAGGCAGCGTGCCCGTGGACTCGGTCTCGATCTTCAGCGATGAACCGCGACGCTGGATATTTACAGAGACTTTTAGCCCGAACGGTTTCGGACCCTACAAGCGTCGTACCCGATCGGTCCGCAACGACCGTTTCAAGTTGACCTGGCGGCGGGATCCTTTCACCCAGGGACGGATGCTCTTTGACCTCTGGACCGACCCTAGAGAGAATCACAACCTTCTGGATGGCCCGCTGACGTCGGAAGAGCAAGCGGCGTATGCGAAGCTCCTCGCGTGGCTTCCGTAGCGGATAGGAAGGGCTGACGCACACAGCCTCTGTATCCGCCGGGGTCGAGCCCTCGCAGGAGTCACTGCGCCAGGTTGATCCACCCCACACGCATGACCGCGGGTATCTGCTCCCTGTAGCTCATCGAGGATGAGCGATACTCTTTGCGCCACGTCGGGACGTTGCGCGAAGAGGTTTGTGGTCTGCTTCGGGTCGAGCCTCAGATCAAAGAGCTGAGCCGAGGGGGCATTCGACTTGATCTTGCCTGCCACCATGTCCGAATTGACGCGTCCGGCAAAGGGCCGTGCGGCACGTTCAATTTCAGCCCGAACCTGACAAACCTCCCCCAGAACGCCACGTTCATGATCGGCGAGACCTGGGACTTCCAGGCCTGGTATCGCGACGGCGCGGCCAGCACCTCCAACTTCACCGACGGGATCGAGGTGATGTTTAGGTAGGGAGGCCAGGAAACCCCCTCCCCCAGCCCAGCGTTGAGGGGCCGCAAGGGATGAGCTACCTTCAAGACCGAGTCCGTCTTGCACGCCCTATTCCGGCATCGCGTTGAAGTAGGCCGATGAGTGCCGCGGTGCGCGATGTTGCTCTCGCTTGAGATACGGTTCTTCAGGTTGCCACGAGCTGATTGCAGATTCGGATCAGCCTATTTCGCTGCTGTACGCGAATTGCCAGCGACTCACTCTTCCCGGTCGTAGCCGAACAACTGAACCGTGGTTGGCTTGGAAGGGGCTCCGGTCAATCCGTCAGCACTTCTTCTAATGTGCGTCGGTAGTACCTCCGGATGAACCAGGCGATCCCCATGTATACGCAAAGAAGTCCAAAGGCCAGTGGCGAGAAACCGGCCCAGGACTTGATGGCATCCTCGAAGTAATAGAACAGCAGGGTCATCAGTACCATCCCGATCGCGGCTCCAATGGTCAGGAAAGCCGTAGGGAAAGCACGCATTCGTTTTCCTGCGTCATGGGGCCAGAACTTGCCCCATATCCCTTTGGGATGATCATGGTCAGGACTCATGGTTGCTCATGCTCTCATAGTAGGGTGTTGCCGTCGGAGTCGCGGGGCCGATTCGCTGCCACCGCCCGACCAAGAATCGCACGGACTCGAAACGTCGACTCCGTCAGATATGGAGGCCGCAGCATGCGACGCCTTCAAGTAGGGATACATCCTATGAAAAATCCAAGCTTGGGCTCCTTGACACTTCTCTTCGCGACCTCCTGCGCCGGCCCGCCCGTCGCAGAGCTCTCACACCCTGAGTCCAGCCAACTCTTCGACTTGCTAGACACCGGTCAGGATGGCTCGCTTTCCCCCTTCGAAGCGCTCGACGCCCTGCTTGTGATCTCGAAGGAGGGTGCCTTGACCCGTGAGGCCCTCGGGGCTTTCTTGAGCGAGCATGCTGAAGAGGAGCTTGCTGAGGGCAGGGAGCTCTTCGAGATGGGGGACTCGGACCGCGACGGGAAGCTGGTGCTGGACGAGCTCCCCCGTGGATTTGCCTCCATGATGTCGAGTCTGGACACCGACGGTGACGGCGCCGTCACCTGGAGCGAGTTTAGGCTGGCCCATATCGAAACCTCCGAGCTAATGGCGAGGGGTGAGGGAGCGGAGCTCTATGCCGAGCTCGTCGAAGAGATCGGGGAGCCGGTGCGGCTGGAAGGAGCTCCCGTTGACCTTGTCGAGGAGCTGCGGGAGTTCGATGTCGACGGAGACGGGACCGTCACTCAAGAAGAGATTGTGCAGGTGATCCGTGAGGAGCTCGCTGGGACGACCTTTGAGGTCACAGGCGAGCTCGCGATCATGCAAGGGGTGATCGGTGCAACGACTCCTTCGAGTGTGCTCGAGCTCGCTTTCATGAACCCTGAGGTTCGGACCATTGTCCTCACCAATATGCCAGGTTCGATGGACGACGTGGCCAACGTGCGGGCCGGACGCTACATCCGCCAGCTTGGCCTGGACACGCACGTACCGGCGGATAGCGAGGTGGCCTCTGGCGCGACCGACCTGTTTCTAGCCGGTAAGTACCGCTCCGCCGAGCCGGGCGCGCGCTTTGGCATCCACTCCTGGGGCGGAGGTCCAGTGGTCGCTACGGACCTGCCAAGAGATCATGAAGATCACCTCCTGTATCTGGACTACTACGAGGAGATGGGCATCCCCGGGGAGTTCTACTGGCGGACCCTTTCGGCAGCCCCAGCTGAGGGCATCCATTGGATGACGGAGGAGGAGCTCGAGCGCTTTGACTTCTTCACGGACGAGAAGCCTGTCCTGAAGTAAAGCTCGGAGCGGGGTCGTGTCCCCGCTCTGCCGCTCCCTAAACCGCTGTGCAAGATGGCGGAGGCGGGAGGATTCGAACCCCCGGTAGGTTGCCCCACGCTGGTTTTCAAAACCAGTGGGGGGGCACCATTGGTATCGGGGGGGCGCTTGCCTATACTCATAAGTTGTAGGCGAGTTTGTCATACCCACGCTAAAGCCAATTAGAGGAGAACGATTGCCGTGCCCAAAGTGACGGGACCCCTCAAGAATCGAACCCTCGGGTTCATCGCGTCCATTACAATTGTGATTTCTGGTTGCGGCGGCGGCGGCGGCGGCGGCGACTCGAGTTGTGGGAGTGAACAAGACCCCATTGGGGTTTCCGTTGCCAACCTCAACCAGGAGACCCATCAAGGGCTCGCGAACGCGCTCGCGATGCTCACGGATACCCTTGCTTGCGGCAATTCTTCACAGCATCACGACATGGCGCGTGTTCTCGTTTCATTTGTGCGGATTGCCTCGTTTCTTGACATTCCAAGTGG
>DUDB01000048.1 GCA_012959525.1 Planctomycetota bacterium | reverse complement strand
TGTCCTCGATCGTCAGCGTGTGTACGCCCGTGGCCCCCACCGTCGCGTTGGTCGGCGTGGCTAGAGTGAGGATGACGGTCTCGCCCAACTCGTCGAGGGCGTCGTCGAGCAGGGTCGTGCCCAGCGTGGCCGTCGTGGCGCCAGCCAGAATCAGGTAGCTACCCGCGAAGGAAGTGAAGTCCACCCCATCGGTAGCCGTACCCGTTACCGAATAGGCACCGCTCACCGTCAGGCCGGACGGCCGGTCCAGGCTCAGGCCGATGGCGACCGCACCCGCGCCCTCGCCCAGAGACTGGGACGCCATGTCAAAATCGATCGTCGGCGGCGCGTCGTTGTCGTCGATCGTCAGGGTATGGACGCGGGCCGCGCCCAGGGTCGCGTTGGTCGGCGCGGCCAGGGTGAGGATGACCGTCTCGGCCAACTCATCGAGGGCGTCATCGATGAGGGTTGTGTCCAGGGTGACTGTCGTGACACCGGCGGGGATCGTGTAGCTGCCGGCGAACACCGTGTAATCCACTCCGCCGATGGCCGTGCCCGTCACCAAGTAGGTGCCACTCACCGTCAGGCCCGAAGGTGTATCCAGGGTCAAGGCTATGGCAACTGCACCCGTGCCCTCGTCCAGGGACTGGGACACCAGATCAAAATCGATCGGCGGCGGTGCATCGTTGTCGTCGATCGTGAGCGTATGCACGGTGGTGACGCCCAAGGTCGCATTGCTCGGCGTGGCCAGGGTGAGGACCACCGTCTCCGCTAGCTCGTCAAGGGTGTCATCGAGCAGGGTCGTATCCAGCGTCGCCGTCGTGGCACCCGCTGGAATCGTGTAGGTGCCCGTGAAGGAGGTGAAATCCGCGCCATCCGTGGCCGTACCCGCAACCGAGTAGGCGCCACTCACGGCAAGGCCCGAGGGCGCGTCCAAACTCAAGCCGATGCCGACGGCCCCCGTTCCCTCGTCCAGGGACTGGGCCGCCAAATCAAAGTCGATCACCGGCGGCGCGTCGTTGTCGTCGATCGTCAGCGTGTGCACACCCGTAGCCCCCACCGTCGCGTTGGTCGGTGCAGCCAGGGTGAGGATGACGGTCTCGCCCAACTCATCTAGGGCGTCATCGAGCAGGGTCGTGTTCAGTGTTCCTGTCGTGGCCCCCGCGGGGATGGTGTAGGTGCCCGTGAAGGAGGTGAAGTCCACACCGTCGGTGGCCGTGCCCGTCACCGAGTAGGAACCACTGACCACCAGGCCCGAGGGTGCGTCCAGGCTCATACCGATGGCCACGGCTCCGGTCGACTCGTTCAAAGACTGGGCCGCAAGATCGAACTGCAGCACGGGCGGCGCGTCGTCATCGCGCAAAGTGGCCACGTGGCTGCCAGGAGTGCCCACGCTGGCATTGGTGGGTGGATCGAGGGTCAGGACCACCTGTTCATCGTTCTCATCCAGCGCGTCACTGACCGGATTCAGCACCACCGACTTGGAAGTCTCGCCGGGTTGGAACACCAGCGGGCCGGACGTGGACAGGCTGTAGTCATCGGGATCAATCGCATCACCCGAGACGCTGAACGGCGCGGTGATTACGAAGCCCGAGGGAGCGGAGAGGTCCACGCTGATCAGCGCGCTGCCGGCGGCCTCGTTCACGTCCTGGCTGGCCGTGGTGAACAGCACCTGGGGCGGCGCATCGTCATCCAACAGGGTCGACGTGTTGACGTTGGGCGAGGCCAGGCTTGCGTTCGTCGGTGCCTGCAAGGTCAAGACGACCGTCTCGTCAGGCTCGTCCAGGGTGTCCGAGACCAGGGCCAGGCTGATCTGTCCCCCTGGATTGCCCGCGGGTATCACGAGTGGGCTCGTGCTGGCCGTGTAGTCCGCAGGATCCGAAGCCGTGCCGCTGGCCACAAAAGGCACGCTGACGGGCTTGCCCGAGATGGCGGACAGCGCCAGGGAAACACCCACGACACCATCACCTTCCGAGAAGGACTGGCCCGTGTTCACAAAAGCGACCGACACGGGCGCGTCGTCGTCCAGGATCGTAAGCGTGTGGACAGTGGGCGACCCCAATTGGGCATTGGTGGGCGTGGTGAGAGTGAAGACGGCAGTCTCGTCGTACTCGTCCATCGTGTCCGCCACGAGGTCGACTCCAATGGCAGCCGTGGTCGCACCCGCGTTAAAAACGATCGGGCCGGGTGTGTTCAGCGAAAAATCATCCGGGTCGAGCGCCGTACCGGTCACGGTGAAGGGAACGCTCACCGCGACGCCAGCGGGTACGTCCAGCGACAGGGTCAGGTTGCTCAAGCCACTCCCCTCCCCGGCGGAACTGCCACCGAGGTCGAAACTCACCACGGGCAAGGGGTCGTTGTCCGTGATGGTCAACGTGTGATCGCCCTGGGCCCCAACTACCGCGTTGGTCGGGCTCCCGATACTGAGGGTGACCGTCTCGCGCAACTCAAAGAGCGCATCATCCACCAACACCACCCAGAACTGAACTTGGGTTGCTCCAGAAGGAATGATGACGGGGTTGGCCGAAATCAGCGAGTAATCGTCCGGATCGACTGCGCTGCCTGCCAGTGCCAGGGGAACGGTGACGTCAATGCAGGAGGCTTCAGAAAGAACAAGGGTTGCGAAGACCGAACCTGCACCCTCATCCGCACTCTGACCCGAGGTGGCGAACTGCACGCTGGGGGACACCTCGTCGTCCACGATCGTGAGCGTCATGGATGATTGTGCACCCAGGGTGGCCCCGCTGGGACTGGAGAGAGTCACCATGACCGTCTCGTCGTACTCGTCGCACAGATCGTCCAAGAGCGTCAGTGGAATCGCGCCTGCCGTCTGCATGCAGGGGATCGACAAGGTCCCGCTGGCCAGGGTGTAGTCGGCGCCATTGGTGGCCGTGCCACCGGTGACGGCGTAGTCCACGGTGACGTTGCTGCCGGTGAACCCGGACAGGCGCACTCCCAGAGTCGTGGACCCGTCGGCTTCGCCGGCATTCTGCGTGGGTCCCGCGAACTCCACTGTGGGCGTATTGGCCTGTTGAAAAGTAATCCACAGGCCGTTGGAGTAGTTGAAGCCACTCTTGCCCGCCTTGGTGTCCGTGTAGATGGCCTGGAAGTACCAGGTAGTCCCGGCCCAGATATCACCGCCAACGGGCAGGTTCGTGAAATCCACGGGCATCCGCATGAAGAACCCTTGCTCTGGCACAGCAGGCAAGAAGCGATAGATGGGAGCACCTGACCCACCAATGCAGAGGTACCCGTCTCCGGAAGGAACTCCATTGCCACCATTGTTCCAGGCACTGCTGTAATTGAAGAACCCGAATGATCCCGAAGGCACGGGAAAAGCAACGAGCTCCAGTGCGTTGTCGTCCAGCCCCAGCGAACCGTTGCTGCCGATCAGGGTCGGCAGACCGATAGAGTTGGGAAGCGACTGACAGAACGTGCCCTCATTGCACTGGCCGCTGGCGATGCCCAGGGGGAAGGCAGCCAAGACGGCCAAGGCCAACAGATTGGCGCGGCAGGAAAAGCGGTGAAGAATCATGGGAAGGCCCCCGCTGCAATGCAGTGCGAGGCGCGGCGGATGCGGATTTAAAAATGCGGAGCTGTCGGCCGCATTTCCGATCAGATGCGCGCCAGGAAATGCACCCAAAGGGGGAACGGTGCAATCTGATCCCGGCAGGCGGCGATGCGGCAAGTGCGAGGCGGTAGACCGCAGGAGTGTCCCACGAGGAGACAATATCCGCTACTCCCCCTGTTCAATTTGCCTCTAAGTATCATCAATGCACCTTCCTGTCTTATATTGAGACATAGGTGCTTTTCACACATTATCCACTCCGCGCCGCCGGAGACCTCATGCCCAGGCACCTTTTTGCAACCTCCTAAAGCGGACATTGGGAACCGCTGGGTTCTTGGTGGCGGGTCCAAGTGAGGATCGCTACCTTGACGGCGCTGTCCCCGCTAGATCCGTCTCCCCGTCCCCCGCATTTTCCTCGCGTGTCTTCGCCCCAATCTTCCACTCCCGAGACCTGCTCAGCCTGCGGCGGTGGTTCCCTGGAACCGCTCTTCGAGACACTCCAAACACCCGTATTGCTATGCGAGCTCTGGCCGGATGAGGCAAGCGCAGTGGCCTGCCCCCGGGGCGATATTCGCCTGGCTCTCTGTGGCACGTGCGGCCTGATCGAGAACCACGCCTTCAGGCCGGAACTGGTTCACTACTCTGATGCCTACGAGAACTCCCTTGAGGGGTCCGCCTTGTTCAAGGAGTATCAGGAAGCCCTAGCGCAAGACGTCATTGAGCGACACGGGCTGCGCCACAAGCGAGTGATGGAAGTGGGCTGCGGCAACGGCTCTTTCCTGCTGAGACTCTGTGAGGAGACGGGCAACACCGGCCTGGGATTTGATCCCAGCTACCCCAGCGAACTTCCAAGCACGCGACTCGATGGCTCCGTGCAGTTTCACCGAGCCTACTTTGGACCGGGTCAGGAACACCCACGCGTGGACATAGTCGTCTCCAGGCAAGTACTCGAACACATCCCCGAACCGCGGCCCTTCCTGAGCGATGTGCTAAAGGCAGGCCTCGCCCCGGGAGCTCACAGCGCGGTCGTCCTGGAGGTCCCCAACACGGAAGCCACCTTGAGGAATCTGGCGCTGTGGGAAGTGACCTACGAGCACTGCACCTATTTCACGCGCGGGAGCCTGGCGCGCCTCTTGGCCTCTTGTGGGTTCGACGTGATCCACTCTGAGCAAACGTATGCAGACCAGTTCATCACCCTGGATGCCCGGCCATCCGCCGCGTCAACGGGCGAGATTCGAGCCGAGATCGAAGATCTCGAGAGCCTCAAGGAATTGGCTCGGAGTTTTGCTGCGAACTACGCTGACCACCTCCTCTACTGGACCCAACGGCTGCAATCCTGGGCGACTGAAGGCCAAAGAGTGGCCCTCTGGGGCAGCGGCACCCGGGGAATCAGCTTCCTGAACCTGGCGGACACGGACCGCTCGATCAGCACGGTGATCGATGTCAACCCGCGCAAGCACGGCAAGCACCTGCCCGGAACGGGCCAGATGATCGTGGGGCCTGATTCCCTGAAGCCCGGCGAGGGCGAACCCGACGTGGTACTCGTGGTCAATCCAATCTACCGGGAAGAGATCACCCGGGACCTTCGCGAGCGGGGCCTGTCCGCCTCGGTTCAGACCCTTGAGGCCGACACGCCCACCGGGACTACGCAGGCCCGGTGAAAGGCAGGGGCGAGCGGAAACGATTCAGCACGGTCCCGTGCAGCTCCACTCCAGCCTTCTGGATGATGTCCGCCGCTTCGCGCACATGATCCTTGCGACTGGTACCAGCCTTCAAAACCAGAACGACTCCATCCACGTGCTCAAGCAGGGTCCGCGCTCCATTGGACTCAAGCAGAGGCGGGGCATCCAAGATGACGTAGCGGCCATTGGAGAACAAGGAGCTCAGGACCTCCCTCGCCTCCGGCGCGGCCAACTCTCCCCGAATGGGATCACGTCCCGCCCCGGCGGGCAGGACCGTCAGGTCCGGGCACCCGGGCATCGGGCGCAGGCAAGCCTCTACTGAACCCGTACCGGCAATTAGGTCCCCAAAACCGGGGCCCGATTCCAATTCCAGAAAATCGGAGACGGCGGGCCGAAGCAGGTTGGCCTCGATCAGGGTCACGGACTGGCGGGTGTGCCGGGCCAAACCCAGTGCGCAGGCCGTGCTGATGAGGGTATTCCCAGATCGCCCCTCAACGGAGGTGACCATGATGCGCGCAGTGCCATCCCGACCATTGAGGGGGGCCAGGTTCGACCAGATCGTGTCGGCGAGGGGTCGTACGGTATCGATCAGACGCTCGAAGTAGGAGAGCGTTGCGGGTTCGGTTTCCATGGCTTAGCTCGACCTCCGGCGCTTGGGTTGATTGCGAAGACGGCGTAGGTCCGGAACGACTCCGAGCATGACGAGCCCCAGACTCTTCTCCACGGTTTCCGGATAGCGCACGCGCCGATCCAGAAGCTGCCGCAGGACGGCCAGACCCAGACCCAAGGCCAACCCGATGCCAAATCCGGCCAATACCGGCTTACTGCGCTGAGGTTTGACCTTGTCGGGGTTGAGGGACGCCTCGTGCCAGATCCTCATGTTGGATAGCTCGCTGGCGTCCAGATCCCCAAAGGCCTTCGCTTGCTGCCGGCGATCCGCCACCTTCCCATGGGCTTCCGTCAACAAATTGTGCTTCTGTGAAAACCGGTTATGCCCCGGTTCGCACGCCGCAATCTTCACCCGCTGGCCCTCAGCCTCCTTGAGACGGACCTCGGTCGCCTTCAATTCGATCTGCAATTGCTCGATGTCCCCCTCTTTCTCCACAAGGTCAATTTCAAGTCTCGACTTGGCTTCGTTGGGAACGGTGGCCAGGGTCTCCGACTGAACCTCAATCATCTGGGGTTCCTCGCTCAATTCCTCATCCAGCGCCTTGAATTTCAACTCCAAGGAACTAATGGTCTGGCGGTTGACCGTGGTCGTAGGTTGAGCGCGCAGCTCTGCCAGGCGGAGCTTGGTCTCTCGGATGCCCTCTTTGAGACTCACCCATAGGAGGTTGACGCTCATCACGGCGGGCACGACCACTTCGATTGTGCCAGGCATGTCAGCAAAGTGCCCCTTCATGAGAGCCACCTTTGTCTTCAATGCCGGCAGTGCATCTTTCTTCGAACCCAGGTCGGCCTTCAACAGGTCAATCAGGGCATCATTGCTTGCCTGTGCGGAGGCGTGGTTGAACACACCGCAGCTGAGCCGCCACTGCTGCCAAGCCCCTGCATTGTAATCCAAGGCCGCTTGAGCTTCCTGCTCCTTGACCGTCAGCTCCTCAATAAGGACCTGATTGGCCCGCTTGCGGAAGGACTGATCCGCAGCGATCAGGCCCTGAGTGATCGAATAGTTGATTTCCTGGGCCTTTTCGGCGGAGTTCGCAAGGCATGTGACCGTGAACACCCAGTCACTAGTCGCGCGCAGGATGGTGTTGCCCCGCAAACTGCCCGTCGCGGCCAAGGTCAGGAGTGGACTCACTCCCTCGCCGCTTGCATAGGCGACCCGAGCCCCCTTCCGCCAACGCAAGAGTGACCCCTGGAGTCGATGCCATGCGCTCACGACCTGAGACGTGCGTGGCGTGTCGTACCGCGCGGGATCGCTGTCAGCCAAGACCCAGGTGGGGCCCAGGTCGCGGGCAACGGTCTGGAACACCGAATTCTGCTCATTCAACCAGTTCACGTGGTCGGCGATACCAGGCCCCATGTACGGCTTGCTGTTGCCCGCCAATCCCATGGACTGACCCGGGCTCATGCCGCCGCGCTCGTCGGGCAAGAGCTTCACCTGCGAGACCGACTGATACATGTTCGGTATGGACCCGGCGTACAGGATCCCCCCGGCCAGGCCCAGTAAGCTGAACAGCAGAACCCGCCCCTTGGAGCGGTAGGCCCCGTAGAGCAAGAGGACCTTCAGATCCAGAGTGGACTGGTCGTCCTCTTCGTAATCGTCGTAGACGGCGGAGGTATCCAAAAAATTAATTCCTGTGCGGTGCCAAAATTAGGGGGATCCAGTCAATTCACGAAGACACGCGGGAACGGAATCATGTTGCGCATCCAGACGTCGATCCACGTATTGACTTCTACCACCGGCGTATCGGGCACGTACACCACGTCACCGGGTCGCAGGAGTACCGTCTCCGAGGATCCCCACCATCGCTCGCGAGCATCGATCACCCATGAGGCGTAGCTGTTCGCCTCCGGATTCCAGCGCACGAGCAGGGTATTTCCCAGGTAGGAGCGTTGACTCGCCACACCCCCGGCGTCAGCAAGTGCCTGAATCAGGGTCATGCTCTGATCGGGTGGCAACGGCAGAGGGCCCGGGCGACCCACGCTGCCCATGATGTGAACCATGCGCGGTGCCTGCTTGGCGATCGTCACGGCGAACAGCGGATTGGGTCCCAAGACGTCCGTGTAGCTGCCGGAGAGTTTCTCGGTCAGCTGCCCGGGGGTCAGACCCGCCGCGGACACGACTCCGACCCCCATCAGCGTGAGGGTCCCGTCACGCTGAACGAGGGCCTGCTGCGAGAGGTCCAGTTGGCCGAGTTCGATGTTGGCAGCAAACTGCATGGCGAGGAGATCGCCGGGCGCGATCACGTCACGTGCGGCATGCTCGCCCACGGCGTTGATCTCGAAAGCGATGTCTGGAAGGGCGGGTCCCCGGGGCGAGGCACAAGCGGCAAGAAGGGCCCCGGCCAGGAACGGAATTCGTAGGAGTTTCATCATTTGCGGCGAGAGTAGCGGGTCGAACATGGTACCCACTGGCTGATATTTGGATACCCAACCCGACAAGAGCCCCCCATCAAGGTCCAAGAGTCCCCCTCACACCACCCGTGAATCCAGCCCTCGCGCCGTCTAGGATGGGGCCTCAGCTTGCGAGATGACCCCTTGACGGGGGGAAAGACCCGTCGTCGAGCCCCCCACAAGAGCCCAAGAGGAGGAATCGGATGCACCGCCGCCTGCGCCCCCCGTTTCAGCAGCCCTCGCCTCGGTCACCTCACCCCGAATGTGCCCTCCAGGGACATGGTGTGCACACGCTTCGCCGCTGGAAGGGGACCATTGTGGGCGTCTATGGCGAGGACGTCTTCGTCGAATTGGGGCCGCGGATGCAAGGGGTGATCACGCGTGGCGACTTCCCACAACGTCCTCAGGTTGGGGAAGAGCACCACTTCACCTTGCGCGGGAAAGAAGATCGCCTATGGGCCCTGGCCATCGCTGGCTCCCCCAGCCTGCGCAGCTGGGAGTCCATGGAGCCGGGCTCCCTGGTGGAAGCACGGGTACAGCGAGCCGTGGAGGGCGGACTGCAACTCAAAGTGGGTCGACTGCACGCATTCATGCCCCGCTCGCACTGTGGTCTTGCCCGTGACCGCAAAGCCACGCGCTTGCTGGGCAAGACCCTTACCTGTGAGGTGCTCGAAGTGGATGCCCAGCGGCAACGGGTGATTCTCTCACGCAAGACCGTACTGCAGCGGGAGAGAGACCAGGGTGTAAGTGGCTCTTCATCAGGTTTGCGCGTGGGCCAACGAGTGACAGGCCGGGTCACGCGTATCGAGTCCTTCGGGATATTCGTGGTTTGGGGCCGCGGACATGAGGGCATGGTGCACGTCTCCAACATCTGCAATGAGCACGTGCAACACCCCGACGAGCACTACTCCATAGGCGACCCGATCGAGGCGCAGATTCTGCACCTCCGACGCGGAGGGAAGCGCATCGGATTGGGAATCAAGCAGCTGTTCGAAGACCCCTGGCGGACCCTCGCAAAGGATCCGGGACCGGGGGGCATCACCCGCGGAATGGTGACGGCCCTACGGCAGGGGGGAGCACGTATCCGCCTACACACAGGCGTGGAAGCCTTCCTGCCCTACGCGGAATACCGCGCCTCGGCCAGCGGGCGCCACCCCATCCTCCGAGTGGGGCAGCACCTTGCGGTGCGCCTCGTCAAGATCTGCCCCGACTCACGGCGGGCCTCACTGTCCCTCAACCGCTCGAACGGCGCACCAATTGACGAACACGATCTGCAGGGCGCAGAGCCCGAGTGGGTTGATTTCGCCCGCTTCCGCTCATCAAAGAGCTCTAAGTCCGTCGATCCGACACCCGCCTCTCAGCGTCACCTGGGGACAAATCTGGGCCACCTGCTCCGCCAAGCTCTCTTGCCGCCTGCCCGGGAAGCCGCTTCCTGACCGGACAGCGCGCGGTCGAGATGGTCAGCGCGTTTGCTGGAGCTCCACCTCTGCCAGGCCGACGGTGCGATTCCCCTTCGGGCCAGGAACCCTCCAGGGAATTGAGATGTCCAGGCGCTGAATGCGACGCGTCCCGGGGAGCCTCAGGCGCCCCTTGCGCCCACTCTCGGAGTTCATTCGCAAGCGATAGGTGCTGGTCTCATTGACGGTCACGAGCACCTCAAGCGCCAGTCCGTGAGCAGCCGCTCGGGCAGACAACGGATGGGGATGTCCGACAACCACCGTGTTCGCCATGACGTCGGATTCCAGTTCGATCGTCAGTGTCGGATTCTCATCGTCGGCCTCGGCCAACCAGAAAGTGCCCTGGTCGTGATCCACAGCGCTAGAGGCTCGGTGAGAGCCGCTTATGGATGAAGCCTCCGTGCGAGTGCTCACCCCCGCCAGGAGGTTGGCCGACCGATCACGGGCGTTCTGAATCATCCACTCGGGGCAACCGCCTTCCACTTCGACGATGAGCTCTGTTGAGCGCACGACCTTGAGAGCCGAAGGAACCGAACGTCCAGAACCATCGCGGGTAGGGGCTCGCAGCAGATGCACCTCGGCTTCGACCTTGTGAACACCTGGCTGATCGAACTCATACTGACACGCAAAACGTTCGTGGCCGGACGGCTGGCCCACATCTCCTTTCACTCGCTCGTGCTCGATTCCATCAATCGACCAGATGACGCGCTCCACGCGCATGCCCCGCCCTTCCTCTCCGGGCCATTCACAGGAGCTCAAGACGTCCTGCGCATAGCCCGTGATCCACATGGAGGCTGGCTTGAGCCCGCTCACCGTGAGGTGTACCGGGGAGGTGCCTCGAACATGGGACACCTCCTTTCCGCCAGCCCCTCCTTTGGAAGCCAATCCGGTCTTGGGGGCAGTGGCCCTGCGCAGGAACAGCAGCCCAAAGCAGGTCTCGGGCAGCCCTCCCCCCAGGGTTGAGCGCCAGTTCCCCCTGGGGTGCTGATCCGTCACAAGCTGGCGAGCGCCCTCTTCGTACCAGAGGTGATCACCAAACTGGGTGGTGGGAACGAGCGCCCCAGCCCTCTCCAGCCCATAGAGGTAGTAGCCCAGGTGCCCCCCTCCATGCTGGGGATTGCGGGTCACAGAGAAATGGGAGCCAAGCCACCTGGAGCCTTCATCGATGGCATCGAGCGCCCCGTACTTGTCCTTTCGCCGCTGCTCGGGGTCGAGGCCCAAATGATCACGGGAGATCGCGAGGGCCGCCACACCAGCAGCCGTCATGGAACCCGTGGACCCTCGACCATCCTGCAGATAGCCGAAGCCACCATCGGATCCGCTGTAGCGCTCAAGCCCGTAGGCCACAGGCCCCCAGATTCCCTTCGGCACACGAATGCCGGCTCGAGCCGCAGCCCAAAGACCCATGACCGCGTATTGAGTGTTGGAGAGATCCTGCCGGCCAGGAATTCGGCTTCCGTAACTCCAGCCTCCCTGCGCCTCCCATCCGACCAAGCGCTGGACGAGGTCCTCGAGCCGCTCATGATGGCGCTCCGGATCGTGCGCACTGAGCGCCATGATCATCAGGGCACAGTCATAGGTCTGGTCCGGCAGCGGCTCGCACTCCAGGTGCGTGGCTGCCAACTCGACCGCGGGGCTGAGGGGGGCCACACCCGAAGAGAGCAGCGTGTACAAGACCAGCGCCGTACACCCGACCCGCGGCTTCCTCCCATGGTTCCACGTGCCGTCCAGCTGTTGCTTCGAGATCAGATACTCCACGCCGCGGTCCACGGCCTTGTTGACCGCGACCTGGGGAACGGCTTGCCCGCTCGCCCAGCCGGTGAGGCAGACCAGCAGCCCGGCTCGGAGGAGAGTCCGTTGCCGTGGGCCTGATTCCGTCAGATGTGTGGGGCGAGGGGTCACGCGAACGGTATTGTAGGGGACGCCCAGCGCCTTTGAAGGGCCACAGATCACCGTCCACGCCATGAGTCAAGCCGATCCCGCCACCCAAAAGCCCCTGCGCAAGCTGCTGATTGAGTTTGGCCCCCTCGTGGCCTTCTTTCTGGCCCAGCGCTCCAAGGACATCTATTGGGCAACGGGGGTGTTCATGGTGGCGATCTCGATCTCCGTGCTCGTCTCCCGCCGCATCGAACGCAAGTGGCCCGTGGTGCCCCTGGTCACGGCGATATTCGTCCTGGTCATGGGCGGCCTGACCCTCTGGCTGCAGGACGCGACGTTCATCATGATGAAGCCCACCATCGTGAACCTGCTCTTCGCCGCGATCCTGCTCGTGGGCCTGGCCAAGAATCGGCTGTTCCTGAAGACGGTCTTCGCCGAGGCCTTCGATCTGGAGGATGAGGGCTGGAGCAAGCTAACTCTACGCTTCGGCCTGTTCTTCGTCTTTCTCGCAGGCCTGAATGAGATCGTCTGGCGCACCCAGTCTGAAGACGTCTGGACCAACTTCAAGGTCCTCGGCATCCTGCCCCTCACGATCGCCTTCATGTATCTGCAACGCCGTCTTGTGGAACGCTACACCCGTCCGGAGTCATGACCGATTCCCCCACCACGGTGATCGCCCGCGCTCCCATTGACGACCTGCGCAGCCTGCAGCGGGTGCTGCAAGGCCAGAAGATCGCGTCAACCCTGCTGCGACCCGACGAAGAGGATGGAGGAGGCTGACACACAGTTCTCATGCTCGCGGTCGCGAGCGACGACGTCCCCGCAGCCATCAGCGCCCTGCGCGCCCAAGCCGATTCCGAGCTAGACGAGGCGGGCCGCCGTTCCTCCTCCACGGTGATCGACCTCGAAGCGGAGGAGAACACCTGCCCCGGTTGCTTCGGCACCATCCAACAAGGCGTAGCCCGCTGCCCCGAATGCGGCCTGCGCGTGGGATAGTCCGACACCTTCAATATCGTGGACGCCCCAATCAAACCAGAAGCGGCCATCTTCCGCTCCCTTACCCGGAAGCCCTGTTGGGAGAGGGCGCTGGTCTTGCAGGCGTGCGGCATACCTCACCGGGTGGTGCGCGAGGGACCGAGCCATCTCCTCCTGGTTCCGACAGCCCTTGCGCAACGTGCACTCGAGGAGGTGAACGACTACGGCGTCGAGAACGAGAATTGGCCTCCCACGCACATGCCCCCCCCATTCTTGGAGCACGGCCTGCGAGCTTCCTGGGTCTACGCCTTGGGGCTCGGGCTCTTCTATCCCGTGGGACGCTTCAATCTGGCCCACCTCGACTGGTGGGACAGGGGCAAGCTCGTCGCAGGCGAAACACTGCAGGGGGAGTGGTGGCGCGCCACAACGGCTCTGACACTGCACGGCGGAGCCGGCCACCTGATCGGCAACCTCGCCTTTGGGTGGGGCTTCGCCCTCTTGGCCGTGCACACCATGGGCACGGGTATCACGTGGATGAGCATCCTCGTGGCCGGCACCCTGGGCAACCTCATCAACGCAGCCATTCAGGATCCGAGCCATACCTCCATCGGAGCCTCAACCGCCGTGTTCGGGTGCCTCGGGCTCATGGCGAGCTACGAGTGGATGGGGCGCGAGCGTTTGCGGTTGGGGTCCATGCGCCGCCTGGCGCCCCTCCTCGCGGCGGCCACCTTGCTGGGCTACTTGGGTATGGGCTCGAACCAACCGGGTGCCCCTCCCACGGACGTCATGGCACACGTGACGGGAATGGGAATGGGCATTGTCCTGGGCGCAATCATTGGGCTCACTAGACTTCCCGATCGTGTCAGTCCGAAAGGACAGCAAGCCCTCACCTTTCTCGTCCCCTGCTGGATCGTCCTGACCTGGGTCCTGGCCCTGACCAACCGTTGAGGATCTCAGCCGTCCACGCGCAGGTACTCGCCTCCGGTCTGTTGCGCCAGAGCTTTCAGGGTTCCGTCACCGTTGCTCCCGATCAGCACGCACTCAAACACGACCTGGGTGGCCTCCCCAACTTCCTCGATCAGCGGTGCCACCCAGCCCGGGCCACTACCGGTTTGCCCGTCACAGAGAACAACCACGGTGTCTGCCATCACCTGATCGAAATCGAGTTCGTTGCCGGAACCCAAGCCCAAGGCCATGTTCACTGCCGGACGCAAGGAAGTTCCGCCGTTGGGTCCACGGGCCAGTAGCGAATGACGCGCCCGACTCAGGTTCTTGGCCGTGGCAGGAACCAGCTCGACGCTTGATCGTTCGACGGAGTCGCTGAACAGGATCACGTTGAAGCGGGTAGCGGGCCCAGAGGCCTGGAGGAAGCGGGTCATCTGCTCCACCGCCTCGGTATAGCGGTCATGCCCCGTAGTTCCCCACTCCGTACTCATGGACCCCGACCGATCAATGATGAAGGTCACCTGATCCGATCGGGGGTGCAGGCCGAAGAACGCGGCACTGCTTCGCGGCTCTCCCCTGGACTCGCCGCTGGCATGGAGCTCCGTGCGACCCTGCTGGACGGCCACCCACCAGGTGCTCCAGGCGCGAGGATCACGCCCCATTCCGGTCCGCCCCGAGATCCGGCCCAACTCATCGGACAACTCGTAGAGGATGCGGCGCGAGCCGCGGCCCTCGGCCTTGCGGCGATCCCACACGTGAAGGGCATCCAGAAGCAAGGGCACACCAACGCCCGATTTCAGGCGACCCGCAAGAGCCACGGCGCGTGCAGCGCTTCGCCAGTCCTGGGAGAGGAGCATGACGCGCAGCCTCCCAGCAAGTTGCTCAGTAGCCCGCTCACCGAGGGGGGTGCCCCCATTCCGAACCCGACTCAAGAGCAAAGTGTAGGGGTGGCGCGCGTCACGCCGATTAAATGGGCGCCCCACGAGGCGAACGAGGAACAGGTCCACCGCCTCATCCTCCCAACGCACAAGAAGGTCCAACACGTCGGGCCGCAAAGGGTCGTCAAAGTCGCGCGCGACCGTCAGCAGAGCGGGCACCAGCGTGGGCGGACGCTCGTCCCGGATCCAGCCGATTGCCGCTCGGCGCGATGCCAGACCCGCAGCTCGACGGAAAATGATCTCGCGTTCGAGCCAAGAGACAACGTCCGCTGCACTCTCCCCCTCAAGTAAGAGGGCAAAGGCTGCACGGCTCGCACGGCGAACCCGTGGTCCCACGCCCATCCCATTGCTCGGGAGCGGTTCTTCGCCCAAGGAGGTCTCCGATTGAGTACGCCAGTGGGTCGCCTCCAGCATGGCTGCCGCAGCGTCAGCCCAGTCACCTGCAGCTTGGATTTCCTCACTCAAGACACTCAAGAGCTGGCCCAAGCGAGCCGCCTCGTGGGCATTTAATATCCGCTCGTCCTTGCGGGCGTCCAGCCAGGCTCGAAGCGCGGAGCCTGCATCCGATTCCCGCCGAACCGCCACACGCATCGTCGATCCTACGCACTTGGGAGGGGCCTCTCTCCCAGTGGGCGCGATGACCGGCATGGAGAGACTGAAGAAAAGGAGCAAGGACATGGGGCAGGGGATCGTAGGCCATCGCTAACTAGGTCATACCCTGCGATCCGGAGCCCATGGCAGCCCACGTGCGGAAAGCGGCTCCCGACCCCTTGAGGCGCCCTACGAGCCTCTAGAACGGCCTTCATTATCGCTCAAAAGTGCTACGCTAGTGGGGCATCTAGGTTTCCGCTTCCCCTCATACCTGCTCACCTATCCAACCCTCTGGTTCCATGCATACCTCCCTCAGAAAGCTATCCGGATTCATCGGCTGTGCACTACTCGGTTCAGTAGCGAACGCACAACAAGTCAACTTCAATGAGATCTTCGCCTCCCACACAGGTGTTGATGATCAGGAGTACATCGAGCTTATCGGCACGCCCGGTATGTCCCTCAGTGGATACATGGTGCTGATCATCGAGGGCGACAACCCCTTGGGAGGATCTCTGGATCGCGCCTGGGATCTCACTGGATTCAGCGTACCCACCGACGGGTACTTCCTGATGGCCGACCCGCTCGTCACCGGTTTGGACTATGACATTTCAGTCACCGGGCCAGACAACAACATCGAGAACGGCACCCAGACCTACTACCTGATTTGGACCGACGACACGGCGTTGATCCAGAGCCTCCTCGGGGCCGACCTCGACGTGGACGGGGACCTCATCACGGATTTGACCACGCTGCCGGCCACGGTGAACTTCATCGAACTGATAGCCGTGTACGACCCGGATTTCACGGCGGATGAGATCTTCGACGGCGCCCTTGGCTTGGGCCCGGACTTGGGAGGCCCCTATCTCCCCGCGGGCATTTTCAAGCCGGACGACAACCCCAACGGCTGGTGCACGGACGACTGGCTGGACTTCTTCCTGGGCGGCTTGACGCCAGGCTCCATGAACCCCTCGAGCTCCTGCACCCAATCCGGGGGCGGCAACGGTGGACCGATCGGAACCAACTACTGCGGTCCAGGCAACGTGAACTCCACGGGCTCCCCCGCTGTCCTCTCGGCCTTCGGCAGTACCTTCGTTGTCGATAACTTCGTGACCCTCACGTCTTCGCAGTTGCCCCTGAACCAATTCGGTTATTACATCACCAGCCAGACCCAGGGGTTCATTCCCTTCCCAGGGGGAAGTCAGGGCAACCTGTGCATCAGCGGATCCGTCGGGCGCTACTCAACGTCGATTGGAAACTCCGGCACAACCGGCGCGATCACCCTGGCTCTGGATCTGTCCCAAACGCCTCAGCCTGCGGGTCCCGTCACCATCATCGCGGGTGAGAGTTGGAACTGGCAACTCTGGCACCGCGACAAGGGCGGCAACTCGAACTTCACGGACGGGATCCAGATCACGTTCCAGTAAGTTCCGAATCCTCCCTAGAGCGGTGTCAATTCAGGTGCTGCAGCCTCGTTGTTGCAACGCCTGCACACGGGGGCCATATTGGCCTCCGTGTCGATCCGGCACCCTCCCCTGATCGCAAGCGACCCTCCACCGTGCTGCACCACTCATTCTATTTCAGCCTAGCTGTTCTAGGCCTATGTGTCAGCGCGACTGGCCAGGGACCGCCGGATGGCTACTACGACTCGGTGGACACCTCCAGTCCCGCGGCCCTGCGCGCGACGTTGCATGACGTAATCGACGATCATACGCGGGTGAAATACTCGGGCTCCCCGCCCGACGCCTGGACCGTTTTGGAACTCGCCCAGCGCGACCCGGCAGACACCTCACGCATCCTCGACATCTACCGTAACGAGAGTTTTGCAGGAGTCGGGGGTGGCAACAACTTCTACCAGCGTGAGCACTCTTGGCCCAAGTCCTATGGATTTCCAGATGACGGGCCAGACAACTACCCCTACAGCGATTGTCATCTGCTGTTCCTCTGCCAGTCAACCTACAACCAAGCCCGGAGCAACAAACCCTTCCGCTCCTGCAACTCGGCCTGCACCGAGTACAAGACGCTGGCCAACAATGGTCAGGGAGGACAGGGAGGCGCTTATCCCGGGGACTCCAACTGGACATCGGGCGCTTTCACTTCGGGCCGCTGGGAGGTCTGGTATGGGCGCCGAGGAGATATTGCGCGGGCCATGTTCTACGCAGACATTCGCTATGAGGGTGGCAACCATGGAACCACCGGATACGCCGAGCCCGACCTGCAATTGACTGACAACACCAGCCTGATCAGCGGCTCCAACACAGGCAGCAATGAATCCCTCGCCTACATGGGGATCTTGAGCGACCTCTTGCAGTGGCACCTTGAGGATCCGGTGGACGCCTTCGAGCAATGGAACAACGACATCATTTTCCTGTTCCAAGGCAACCGGAATCCCTTTGCGGACAACCCTGGGTGGGTCGATTGTCTCTACAACGGCAACTGCTCCCTAGGCACGACCTACTGCGACCCTGCGGTGAACAACTCATCCGGTCTACCCGCGGTCATCTTTGCGGATGGTTCGCCAGTGACCAGTGACAACGATTTTCGACTGGTCGGGTATCAACTTCCTCCAAACCAGTTCGGGTATTTCCTCACAAGCCAAACCCAGGGCTTCATACCCAACCCGGGCGGAGCCCAGGGGAACCTCTGCTTGGGTGGCAGCATTGGCCGGTTCTCAAAGCAGGTCCAGAACTCGGGCATCTTTGGGACCTTTGGAATCACGGTAGATCTGACAAACATGCCCATGTCTCCACCCGTGAGCATCCAGCCGGGTGAGACCTGGAACTTCTCCGCTTGGTTCCGGGACAAGAACCCTACTGCCACTTCGAACTTCACCGACGCCTACAGCGTCACGTTCCAGTAGGCCTCGCGCGCCGAGCCTCTCACGCGCCCAAGGCGCCCAGGAGTGAGTGCAGCACTTCGGCTTGGGCATCGATGGATACGTCGGCCAACGGCGGTACGTGAAAGAAGAGGGCTTCGGCCCCTCGTTCACCCGCACGCACCAGGGCATGGCGGTAGATGCGCTCGCAGACGTAGCCTCCGGCGTCATCGGATATGCACACGGCTTCTTGCCCCTCGCGGCTCAGAGTCCCGAGCAGGCTCTCCAGATCGAGTCCCGTGACCAGATCCCCCTCAGGGCCTCCCATCTGTCCCGACACGGCGTCCCCGCACTCGCCTGCATTGTCCGGCCGGTCGAGACCCAGGGTCGAGCCAGCACGTCTCTCCAAGCGATACCCCGGTCCGGGGTGAACGCCCAAGCAGAGAATCAGGGACGGCTCGGGACCAGAGGTCAATGCCTCGTCCAAGGTCTCCGCGGATGCGCGGAACTCCACGGGCAAGACCGCGCCACGCACCGGCCCCTGGCCGTCGAAACGCATCGCCAACGCACCGCTCGGGTTCTCGTCGACCCCCTCAAAGGCACCGAAGCCGGTCAGCAGGATCGATGTCATGAGTCGGAGTCAACGGGTGCACCGAAGTGCACCGAAGTGCACCTCAGTCGACTTAGAAGAACCAAGTCAGGCCAAAGAAGACCAAGAGGCCTCCAGGCCAGACTTCAATGTCGGCTTCCGCGCCTCCGAGGTTTTCCAACTTCAGGCGTTTCTCACCGGGCGTGAGGGCCCACTCGTAGAAAGCACCCATGTCGAAGGAGAGGTTGTCCCGCAACAGGTAGCTCGCTCCACCCACGGCCCCCATGGACCAGTAAGAACTGGCCTTGATATCCACCACCTCAGAGGGAATTCCCGTCTCTGCGGGATAGGCCACGTCAACGGAACCAAAATCCACTCCGGGGATGTAGCCCAGGTCCACACCGAAGAACGGCCTCCACCGGTCCTCATGACCGAACGGCGCAAGGTGATAGCGCGACGTAAGAAGCAGGTGGTAGGTGCTGAAGGGCTTTGCGGTCAGGGTCGCGGTCAGGGGAGCGATGGGATCCGCTTCGAAATTGCGCACCTCAGCCATGAAACCCAATGAGAGGGAATCGGTAACCGAGTAGCCGTACTTGATGGCTCCACCGTAGCGGGGCGCGAGGTCTGTGTTGTCGGTCCCCGTGTCCGGGACACCTTCGTCCACAAGTGCGCCACTGACGCCCTCAGCTTCGATCTCGGCGCCGTAGAAGGCCCAGCCCGAGGAGGTCCCCAAGCTTCGGGTGCCCTCGCCCTTGTCCGACCAAGCGGGGGCGGTGAGTGGCTCGGAGAAGTGCTGAAGGGGAGACGCGCAAGAAGCGGCCAGGAGCAGACCAAGGATGGATGCTGTGCGGAGGGGGGGGAACATGAATGAGGGAGTCAGGAGGGGGGCAGTGAGAGGGAAAGAACTGGATAGAGGCGGAGAACGGGGCTACTGGATGACCGAGGTGTCCGGGAAAGTGATCGATGTCCCACCTGTTGCTCCGAAGATGAACATCTCTGCACCCATTTCGGCGAACGCTGCGGCTTCATCAACCCCCACGCC